>NZ_CP098455.1:2476121-3095151 GCF_023702635.1 Spongiibacter taiwanensis | reverse complement strand
GACCATGTAGATCGGCACAATGCCAAAGTCCCCTTCCAGGCCAATACCCGCGATCTTGCGCACCCGACTGCCACCACCGTCGCAGCCCGCCAGATACTGGCTGCGCAGTGTCCGGCGCTCGCCGCTGTTCTGATTCACAATATCCGAGCTGACCCCGTCGGCATCCTGGCTGAAGCTGTCAAAGGCCCAGCCAAACATCACATCGATCAAGGGCTCGGCATCAATGGCCGCTTTCAGCACCGGCTCCAGCATCACCTGGGACACCCGCATTGGCGGTTCCAGGGTCATGGTGCCGTCGTTCAGCTCCCGACTGCGGGTGCGAAACTCTGCTGGCGGGCCGTAGTTGAAGCGATGCAACAGATAGCCAGTCGCACTGGTGGCGTAGGTAATATCGAGATCCTGATCCTCCGGCACTCCTGCCGCCCGGGCCGCATCGACAATGCCGAGACGGCGAAACAACTCCATGCTGCGGCCATTGGTCAAATCCATTTTGGGATGACGGGTGGTGGTGCTATTGCGCTCAACAAGGGTGCTTGCCACACCATGGCGGGCAAGTTCCAGCGCCAGGGTCATGCCGACCGGGCCACCACCAGCGATCAAAACGGGACCGATTTTTTCTGAGTTCGTCATGCTGTCTTTCACTTATTTTTTTAATGAAGGGAGTGTTCCACCTCACTCAGCCGCCCACAAGCCAGCTGAGCCTATGGCGGCTATTGCTATTTTTTAGGCGACGATCAACGCCAGGCCCGGCTCTTCCAGGCACTGGCGCAAAAACCCCAGAAAGCGCGCCGCATCGGCGCCGTTAATCACCCGATGGTCAAAGCCCAGGGTCACCGGCATGATCAGCCGATTGCTCACCGCCCCGTCATCCATCACACAGCGGCTGCGGCTCGATGCCACACCCAAAATGGCCACTTCTGGCCAGTTGACTACTGGAAACAAGCCCGACACACCCAAGCCGCCGAGATTGGAGATGGTGAAACCATTACCTTCTAATTCCGCTGCGGTGAGCTTTCCAGCCACTGCCCGCTCGCTGATTTGTTTCAACTCAATGGCAATGCTCAGAGCCGATTTTTTCTCGGCATCGCGAATCCCTGGCACCACCAAACCCCGAGGTGTATCCACCGCCACCCCGATATTGACGTACTTGCGCTGTAAGACCTGCTGGGCCTGCGCATCCAACACACTGTTGAAGTCGGGGAAGCGGGTCAGGGCCAGCGCTACAATCTTGCACAACAGCGCGGTAACGGTCAGCGGCGGATTATCTTTGCTTTCGTTCTTAAAGCGCTTGCGCAGAGCTTCCAGCTCGGTGATATCAATCTCTTCCTGAACCCAGGCATGGGGAATCTGTTGCCAGGCAATGGTCATATTGCGCGCCGTTGCCTTGCCAATACCGCTCAGGGAGCGTGACGCTACTTCACCAAAACGCGAGATATCCGGCAGCGCTGGCGCGGCGGAGACCCCCTGCGCCTCGGGCTGGCGCAAACGCTGGCGGGTATGCCGGATGACATCCTCTTTGGTGATTCGCCCCCGGGCGCCGGTGCCCGTGATATCGCCAAGGTCCACACCCAGCGTGCGCGCCAACTGGCGAGCGGCGGGGCCGGCGGGATAGACATTCAGTTCACCAGCGGGCTCACTCTCTTGCATACCGGCAACAGCGGCTTGCTCAGCCGCTGGAGCTGTACTCTCCATGGCTGGCGGATTCGCCGAGGCAGGTGTCTGTGGGGCCGGAGCCTCTTCGTCATTCTCGATACGCTCCGCAAACTCAGCCGTGTCGGCGGCGGGAGTCTCCTCATTCGCGGCATCCCCCTCACTGCGCAAATAGCCCACTACATCGCCGCCGCAAACCTGCTGGCCAAGGCTGACCGATAGACTGTCGATCACACCGCTGCTGGGCGCCGGAATCTCCACCACCACCTTGTCGGTTTCGACTTCCATAAAGATGTCGCCAGCGCTGAGGGCTTCCCCTACGGCTGCCAGACGGACAATCTCTCCAGTAATACGGTCGCTGTCGCCCAGCGCCGGCAAAATAATCTCGGTTGCATTACTCATCACCAGGCCCTCACCGCGATACCGGATTGAATTTATCTGTGTCGATATCCAGCGCCGTTCGCTGAGCCTCAAGGGTGACCAGATCGATATCACCCTGGCGATACAGGGCGCTGAGGGCGGCAAAGCTGATGTCTGCGCTGGCCACTTCAAAGTAACGGCGCAGCTCAGGCCGCGCTTCGCTCACGCCATAGCCATCGGTGCCCAGGGTGGTGTAGGGGCCGGGAATCCACTTGGCGATCATATTGGGCAGGGACTTCATATAATCAGTCGCGCTGACGAACACCCCTTCCTCGTTCGCGAGCAGCTGCTCCAGCCAGGAGCGCCGCAGCTCTGCCTCCGGGTGCAGTCGGTTCCAGCGGTCGCAATCCTCTGCCTCCCGGCTCAACTCGATAAAGCTGGTCACGCTGTAGATCGCCACGGCATAGCCCAAGCCCTCCAGGTGCTCTGCCGCCGCCAGGGCCTGCTGCATAATCGCGCCACTGCTCAGCAGGTTAATCCGGGCGCCGTCGCCACTGCCACGGCGGTAGCAATAGGCGCCGCGCAGAATGCCCTCTTCGATATTTTCAGCATCGGGCATGGCCGGCATCGGATAATTCTCGTTATACACCGTCAGGTAGTAGAGCAGGTTCTGACCCTGACGATACATGCGGTCAATGCCGTCACGAATAATCACTGCCAACTCAAAACCAAAGGCAGGATCGTAGGCCTTCATGTTGGGTACGGTGGCTGCCAACAAGGGCGAGTGGCCATCCTGATGTTGCAGGCCCTCACCGTTGAGGGTGGTGCGACCGGCGGTGCCGCCGAGCAGAAAGCCCCGGCACATCATGTCGCCGCAGGCCCAGATCATGTCGCCAACCCGCTGAAAGCCAAACATGGAGTAGAAAATATAAAAGGGAATCATCGGCACACCGTGCACGGCGTAGGCGGTACCGGCGGCCATAAACGAGGCGATGGCACCGGTCTCGCAGATCCCTTCCTGCAGAATCTGGCCATCTTTTGCCTCCCGATAGACCATCAGGCTGTCGCTATCTACCGGGGTGTAATTTTGCCCTTGGGGCGAATAGATACCGGCCTGGCCGAACAGGCCGTCCATGCCAAAGGTACGGGCCTCATCCGGCACAATGGGCACAATGAACTTACCCAGGGATTTGCTCTTGAGCAGCCGCGACAGAATGCGCACCACCACCATGGTGGTAGACACCTCACGCCCCTTGCTACCCGCATCAAACTCGGCAAACTCCTCTCGGCTCGGCGCCTCGATGGCAGGGCAATCCACTACCCGGGCAGGCAGATGGCCACCCAACTCCTGCCGTCGGCGCATCAGGTACTCCCGCTCGGGGCTGTCCTCTGGCGGCAGATAAAACGCCGCCTTCCTAGCGTCCTCTTCAGGAAGCGGGATACCGTAATTTCGAGCGCACTCCAGTCGTTCGCTCTCGTCGAGGTTCTTCTTCTGGTGCGCGGTATTGCGGCCCTGGGCCGCCTTGCCCATGCCGTCACCTTTCACGGTTTTGACCAGAATCACCGTGGGTTTGCCTGAGGATTTACCCGCGCGGTCAAAGGCGGCATAGACTTTCTTCGGGTCTTGACCACCTCGCTTGATATCGCGAATCTCGTCGTCAGTCAGGGTATTCATCATTGCCTTGAGCTCGGGGTTGTTCTCTACCCAATGCTCGCGCTGAACATTGCCGGGCAAAATGGAAAAGTACTGGTAATCACCGTCTACGCACTCTTCCATTCGGCGGCGCAATACGCCCTTGCGGTCACTGGCCAGTAAGCCGTCCCAGCCGCTCCCCCAGATCACTTTGATTACCTGCCAATCGGCACCGCGGAAGCTGCGCTCCAGTTCCTGAATGATCTTGCCATTGCCGCGAACGGGGCCGTCGAGGCGCTGCAGATTACAGTTGACCACCAGCACTAAGTTATCCAGATTTTCTCGGGCGGCGATATTGATGGTGCCCATCACCTCGGGCTCATCGGCCTCACCATCGCCAATAAAACACCAGATTTTGCCGCCGTTAGCCGGCTTCAGGCCCCGGGCCTCAAGGTACTTGGCAAAGCGCGCCTGATAGATGGCCGACGGAGTGGACAAGCCCATTGAGGCATTGGGCATCTGCCAGAATTCCGGCATCGAACGCGGATGGGGATACGAGCACAAGCCGCCCCCGGGCTGCAGCTCCCGGCGAAAATTGGCCAGCTGTTGTTCGCTCAGGCGCCCCTCCAGAAAGGCCCGGGCATAAACACCGGGCGCCGCATGGGGCTGGACCAGCACCAGATCGCCGCCGTATTCCTCTGAGCGACAGCGAAAGAAATGATTAAAGCCCACCTCCAGCATGGTCGCTGCCGAGGTATAGGTGGCGATATGCCCGCCCACTCCGGACTGCTGATCCTGAGCCTGCAACACCATCGCCATGGCATTCCAGCGAATGATATTTTCAATTCGCTTCTCCAGTTCGATGTCCCCGGGATACATGGGCTGCCGAGCCAGGGGAATAGAGTTGATGTAGGGTGTATTTAGGGTCGCCTCGTTGAGGGGAACCCCGAGGGACAAGACGTGATTCTGCACACTGCGCAGCACCTCCCGAACCCCCTCTTCGCCGTAGGCGTCGAGAATATAGTGAATGGATTCAAGCCAGTCCTGCCTGACGTCCTGAAGGGTTTCTGCAATATCGAGTGCGGCTTGGTTCATCGTGATCAGCTGCCAAGTAAATTATTATTGGAGCGATATCTTGCACAACTGCTGTTCACTGCACGACAAATCTGACCGATAGCCGTTATAGAAACTCTTGCCAATCAACCCATTCTTGAACCTCAGCAGCCCCCCAGCCTCAGCCGGTCGCCAGTTCAAAAAAAGGCATGGCGCCGATCACAATATTTTATTGCTCCCGCTCAGCCCGCTGGCAATACTCCTCGAATACCAATAATGAATCGCGGCCGCCGCCAGGGTGCGCTGCCCTGTCTGGAGCAATGATATGGCTGACAGCACTGCCGATACGCGAGCGGCCTGTGAGGCGCTAATCTTTAATTTCGCCTACCACATTGATCACCACGAATTCGACTTGGCCATCGATCAATTCGCGAATGACGCCGTGTTTGAGCGCCCCGATGGCGCGCTCTCTGGCCACGGAGAAATGCGATCCTTCTGGTCGGGGCGTTCCCCCAATCATGTCACCCGCCACCTATGCCATCGACCCCATTTTCTGGAGACCTCTACCGGCACGGCCCGCGCCGTTACCCAGGTAACCCTTTACCAAGCCGAAAAAGCGGAGGGCGCGCCCATCGCCCAGGTGGCTGGCCCAATGGGGATTGTTGAATTTCATGACACCTTCGTACGGGGCGCCAGCGGCTGGAAAATTGCCCACCGCAAAGCAGTCCCGGTTCTGATTTACACCAAATAACACCCGACATTTGACGAGGCTTTTATGAGCACACCTGCCCAATACATTCGGCCTGCCTACATGGCCCACCTGGTCATCCAAACCCGTCGCTACCAGGAGATGATCAACTGGTACGCCACGGTATTCCAAACCGAGCCCGTCTTTGAAAGCGACAAGTTGACCTTTGTCACCTACGACGATGAACACCACCGCTTTGCCTTTTTGAACCTGCCTCCGCAATGCCCGGAAGACAAGAACCCAATGGCACCCGGCATTGCCCACACTGCCTATTCATATGCCTCAATGAACGACCTGGTACAAACCTACGCCCGACTAAAAGGTGAGGGTATTCTGCCGCGCTGGTGTATCAACCACGGCATTACCACCTCCTTTTACTACGCCGATCCCGACGGTAATGAACTGGAGTTTCAATACGACAACTTTCGCACTCCCGAGGCATGCAAGGCGTATTTCTCTTCCGAAGCCTACTTCAGTAACCCCATTGGCAAACCCTTCGAACCCAACGTGCTGCTGTCCTGCTTTGAAGAAGGCATGAGCGAAGCCGACATGCTCGCCGCCGCAGAAGAAGCGGCTGACCCCAACGCCCTGCCCGTTGTGTAACCCCTCATAAATAAGGCTGAACGTTATGTATGATATCGAGCGATTAAAAAAGCAGGCCCATTTCAAAGAGGGCAAATTCTGGGGCTCGCCGCTGAACTTCCTGCCCGAGAACAATCAGGGCATGGCAGGGCGCAAGGTCAACATTCACGACGTGACACTGCGCGACGGGGAACAAACCTCCAATCTCGCCTTTAGCCTGTCTGACCGGCTGCGCATCGCCGAAGCCCTCAATGAGCTGGGGGTTGCCCGCATCGAAGCGGGCATGCCGATCATCTCCGAAGAGGTTCGCCAGGGCATCCGCAAAATGGTGGATATGCAGCTGGACTCGGAAGTTGTCGGCTTTTGCCGTACTCACCGCCTCGATGTGGATCTGGCCGAGCAGTGCGGTGTTAAGACCGTCATCGTCGAGCACATCGTTAACCCTTACATGATTCAGCAAGCCTATGGTCTGGAGAAACAACAGGTCATCGACAACTGCATCGACGTGATCAGCTACGCCCAGGAAAAGGGCCTGAAGACTTCCTTCATGGGCTGGGACATGACCCGCTGTGACGACCCGGATTTTCTCGAGGACGTTTACAAGCAGATTTTCGAAAGCTGCGAGCCCGCCTCAATCATCCTGGTAGACACCCTCGGTTGCGCCCTGCCCCGGTCGGCTGGCTACCTGGTAAAGCAGTTCAAGGAGTGGCTCCCCACAGCGTCCATTGAATATCACAACCACAATGAATTTGGCCTGGCCATTGGCGGGGTGGTGGAAGCCGTCGCCGCCGGCGCCGACACCGTCCATACCTCAATCAATGGGCTCGGTGAGCGCACCGGCAACGCCGCCACCGAAGAGGTCGCCATGATGCTGGAGGTACTGGCGGGTGTAGACACCGGCCTCAACCTCAATAAATTGATGGAAACCTCGATCCTGCTGGCTAACCTGACCAATCAGACGATCCCCCGCAACAAGCCCATTGTCGGTCGCGGACTGTTCGATATGGAGTCCGGTATTGGTGTGGACATTATGCGCAAGTTCAATGCCATTGGCTTTACCGTACCCGAAGTCACGGCGCCCTATGCCGCGAAAATGGTCGGTCAGTCTGAGGGCACCCCGGTACTCGGTAAAAACAGTGGCCGCTCAACCATCTGCTATTTCCTTGAAAAACTCGGCTTGAGCGCCAATGATGACCAGATCGCCGAGCTCACCGAACGGGTCAAGGAAGAGGGCCGTATCCAGCGCCGCCTGCTATCTGAATCCCAGTTCCGCGGGCTTTGCGAGAAAATCCTCTAAACCGGCGAATGCGCAAGCAGGCACCGCCAACCGACAACAGTGAGAGCGCCCCATGTTCGACAAAGCCACAGAATTGAACGCCGACATTCACGAGCTCATTGCCAAGCGGTGGAGCGGTGTTGCCTTTGATCGAGAGCGGCAGGTCGATCCAGCCGCCCTCGAACGGCTTGTTGAAGCCGCCCGCTGGGCGCCCTCTTGTTTTAATGAACAGCCCGCCAGGCTACTGGTGGGCAACCGGCACACGCACCCGGCCTGCTGGCAGGGCATTTTTGACAGTCTGGTGGAGAAAAATCAGCAATGGTGCGAAGCCGTGCCGGTGCTCATGGCGGTGATCGGCAAGCGGGTCTTTACCCATAACAACGCAGCAAACCCCTGGTTTGAGTACGATTGCGGCGCCGCTGCCCTCAGTGCCTGCTTGCAAGCCCGGCACGACGGTCTGATGACCCATCAGATGGCCGGTTTCAACCCGGAGCAACTGCGCCAGACCTTTGCCATTCCCGAGGACTACAAAGCCGTCGCCATTATGGCCATCGGCTACCAGCTTGCCGAAGCAGAAATCCCCGAATCATTGGCCAGCCGCGAGCTTGCCCCGCGCCAACGCAAGCCCAGCCGGGAGCTGGCCAGCTTCGGCTCGACCGAAGGTTTGTGGTGACTCAAAACAAGCGGGCTGATCGCGGTTAAACGCGAAGCGCGCCCGCCCTTATAAGACCTTCTCAAACACCAGTTGCTGTAATTGCTGCTCGGCGTAGTGCATTCCGAAACGCCCCTCAGCCAGTTCCCCATAGAATTGCCGCAAACCCGGCTCGGCTTCGGGAAAAGCCATATCGGCCCAGGGTGCCTCTTGCGCGGTGAACCACCCCGCCGCCTGGGCCTCGCTGCCCGGCGCAATGGTCGCTTGCTCCGCCTCGGCCCGAAAAATCACGTGCACCTCATCAATGGCTTCGATACTACCCACCAGCCAGGGCTGCAGTGAGCCAGGCGCAATCCTTACACCGGTTTCCTCAAAGGTTTCTCTCACAGCGGCTTGTTTCATCGTCTCTCCCAGCTCCATAAAACCACCGGGAATTTCCCAGAAGCCCGCCCGGGGCGCCATGGCCCGCCGCATCCACAACAGGCGATCGCCATCGCTGACCAACACCGCAACCTGGACTTTGGGGTTGCAGTAATGAATGTACCCGCACTGGCTGCACAGCTCTCGCGGGACAACATCCCCTAACGGGGTCGCCAGGGTCATTGATGCGCCGCAGACATAACAAAAGCCGGTCATCGTTGAGTCTCGCCATCTTATTGTTTTCAGTATTGCGATAAAACGCGCCGCTGTCGCGACGGACGCGCTTTGGAACCTATATTGAAATATGACCGGGAAGCCGCCTGAAAACCAGAAAGTTTGCCAATAGCCTGTATCACAGCGGCCAATATGCCGACTGACCCTGGCGCTTATTTATCTATAACAGCTATAGCCTGAACAACGTGTCTGACGGGCCGCCGGTCATTACACTTGTCGCAAATAAAAAATGATGAGAGCGACACCACGATGGAAGCTGATACCCGCACCATTCGCGATATTCTTGGCCAGTTCGCCACTGGGGTCTGCGTTATTACCACCCGAACAGCCGACGGCAGCGGCCTTGGCATGACAGCAAACTCCTTTTCGTCGGTGTCCCTCGATCCTGCACTGGTGCTGTGGAGCATCCAGAATAACTCCGAGTGCTTCACTCACTTCACCGAGTGCGAGCATTACGCTATCAATTTTCTGAGCTGCGAGCAGAGCGAACTCTCCAGCCTCTACGCCCAAAAAGGCGACCACCTTCTCAGGCCGGACCATGTCGTTCAAAGCGCTGCCGGAACGCCCTTGATTCGCGACGCCCTGGCCAGCATTGAATGCCGCCTCTGGCAACCGTATCCCGGCGGCGATCACACCATTCTGGTTGGCGAGATCAAGGGGATTTACCCCGGTGCGCAGGAAGAGCCGCTGATTTTCTCCCGCGGTAAGTATCGCTCGCTGGCAACCGCATAGCGGTCAGCAATTATCGGGATTTGCCACTACTGCCGATGAACTCGTCGCATTCGACGAGGTATCTTCTGCGGCCCAGAGAGAAGATGCCAATCACCATAATCTGGCTACCCTCTATAAGAACAAGCTAGGGAAGGCACCATGAATTCTGGACCCAATCGCCGACGCCACATACCACAGCCGCAGTTCAGGACGGCATGTGTCGCATTCAGCTTTTACGCTTTTCTCCTTGCATCGCCCGGAGCCCTTTCCCAGACCAAGGCGACGCCTGAGCCCGCAGAAAAAGCTCGCGGTAACCGCATGGTAGAAGAGGTGGTGGTGACCGCCAGAAAGCGCGAAGAAAATGCTCAGGACGTACCCATTGCAATCGCTGCTTTTTCGGCTGAAAAGCTGGATGCCGCAGGTGTGGAATCGGCCCAGGGTCTGACCAAAATCACACCGGGACTGGTGTTCGCCAATACCTTTGGCTACTACATTGCCTTCCTGCGCGGCATCGGCTCCGAGGCCTTTTTACCCTCGGCAGATCCCAGCGTGCCAATCTATGTTGACGACATCAATCAACTCGCCGCGCAAGGCTCCATCGACTCGCTGGTGGCCATTGAGCGGGTGGAGGTCTTGAAAGGTCCACAGGGCACGCTGTTCGGTCGTAATGCCCTCGGCGGCGCAATTCGCATTATTACCCCCGAGCCCGACGAATCCGGCTTTTTTGGCGAGCTGAAGCTGGACCGGGGACAATTCAATCTAGTCGACGCCGAGGCAATCTCCACCAGTCTGTTCCTCAACCTGCCCATTGTGGAAGGTCTGGCGGCGACCGTCTCTGGCACCTACCGCAATCAAGAGCCGATCTACACCAATGACCTGGGCGGAGAGGTCTATGATGAGGAACTGACCGCCGGGCGCATAAAACTCAAGTGGTGGGCGAACGAGGATCTCGCCATCAGCTTCGCGGCGGCGAAAGAGTCGGGGCAATCTTCCGGGGGACTCACCTCGGAAGGAGCCAACCCCTACCTGCTCTGCGCTGTATGCAGCCCTGATCCAGAATTCGACTATCACGTGGCCCACAACACCGATTCCGGCTTCGAATCCGAGCGAACCCTCGTTTCCGCCAGAATGGACTGGACCCTGCCGGCCTTCAATTTCATTGCCCTGGCATCAGACCAGGAGTTGATCGTGCCCTACGGCATCGGTGATCTCGATTACACCAGCAGCCCCCTTTTCGTTGCCGAGGTACAGCGCCAGTTCGTAGAGCAAAAAACCCTGGAGATGCGGATAGAATCGAACGCGGACTCCCCCTGGGCCGATCATCTGGTCTGGGTGGCTGGCATGTATTATCTGGAGTCTGCGGGTGGTTATGACCCACTTTACCTGCGATTTGGCAGCAACCTCCTGGAGAATGGCCTGCCCTTGCCGATCACCTTGCCAACACCGCTAAACGAGTTGCTGGATCAGGATCTGGCGCTGTCCTCCAATGGCGTGCTGGAAACGGAGTCTCTGTCCGCCTTCGCCGAGGGCACAGTGATGCTTCCCTGGTCACTGGATTTTAGCCTCGGCCTGCGTTACGACACCGAAAGCCGCAATGTAGCAGGGTCACGCTTGAGCGCCGTATTGCCAGATGAAGGTGGGCTGCTCCCCATTATCAATTTCGAGGTGCCCGAGGCAACCACCGAGCGGGTCAGCCCCCGGGTTTCTCTCAAATGGAATTTTGATCAGGGGCAAATCTACACCTCTTATGCGGTTGGCTATTTGAGCCCGACCTACAATACGGTCAATTTCTTGGTTGCCCCGACCTTTGTTGACCAGGAAGAGGACCGGGCCTACGAACTGGGATTCAAAGGCAGTTGGCTTGACGATACCCTCAGTCTGGAAGGCGCCCTCTTCTACACCGAACGCAAAGACATCATCACCGCCATTACCTCACTGGCCTCGGGCGGTGCCGTCAATTTTTATAACGGCGGCGACGGCAAGATCAAAGGGGCCGAAATCAGCGCCCAGATTCAGCCCTTACCAGAGCTGAACCCCGGGCTGGCCTTGATCGCCGGGGCGACCTACCTGGACGCAAAATACGAAAACTACGCCGACGGCAGAGGCTTTGACGAAAGCACCGGTCTACCCTTTGGCCCCGATGCCATCAGCCTGCCCGCCCGGGATTTTTCCGGCAACGACATCGTCAACACTCCCGACTGGACAGCCTCGGCCACCGTCGTTCAGTACCTTCCCCTGCCCGATAATTGGGGCGCATTGGAATTGGCTGCCGATGTCTACTACAACGCCGGGTCCTTCTTCAGTGCCCAGAATACCTCGCTGGTAGAACAACCCTCCTTTCAGCTCATTGGCGCTCGGCTCGCCTATTTCTACGACCCATACGGTTTGCAAATCACGCTATACGGTGAAAACCTCACCGACGAGCGTTTTTATGCCAGTGCGGTCAATCTCGATTTCGGGCCCGGCCGAACGCTGGCGCCGCCGCGCAAATATGGGGTTAGAGCGAAGTGGAGCTTCTGATGCCCACCAGTGGCAGCAGAGAAAATAATGGCCACGGCAGTCCCGCTGAATCTCAATTTACAGCGTGGCGCAGCAATGAGAGATACAGGTCTCATTTCTACCCCTGCAAGCAAAAAATGGCCCCCTCATCGTCGAATCCGACGATGAGGGGGCGTACACTCAACGACAGAATAACGAAAACCCATAGCGGCAGTATCACATCTAAAAATAATCAAACGGCACCGCATAACGCGGGCAACGCCGGCTATTTCGGAGCGCACCATGATCTCAATGAAAAAATGTAGTATGGCCTTGGCATTCGGGCTTGGCGTGGCCGCCACCCCAATGAGCGAGGCACAAATTCCGGGCCTCGATGGCTTGCTCGGCGCCTCTGGCGGGCTTTCTCTTGGCCTTGATGCACTGAGTCTCGGCGCACTGCCCCTCGATACACTTGCCCTGGATGGACTGGCCTTGGATGCCCTCGACCTGGGTGGTTTAGGGCTCACCAGCTTCGGCAGCTTACCCAACCTTACCGGCAGCATCCCCGGTCTGGAGAGCGGCATTCCCGGCCTGGACGCACTGCCCGTCAGTGATCTGGTCGCCCTGGGTGGCCCTTTCATTGAAATTTTGTTGGGCACGCTACCCGCGGGAGATGGACTGGCAGCATTGAATCCCGTCGTGTCCATTGTGCCAAATTTGGCAGTATCCTTTGTGCAGTTTGATCTCCCCGACCTGTCAGCGGGTGGCTTTGCTTCGAGCTTTTCTGACGGCGGTTTTTCCGGTGGTGACGTTAACCCCACTGAGATTCTGTTAGCGCCGGTCGGGCCTATCCTCGGGCTGGGGGTTGACGCCATTCCGGTCGGCGACCTGTTGGCGCTCGGCGATGCCGGCCGCCCGCTGATCGATGGTTTACTCGGTGGTGCCTTGCTGTTTGACGCGCAAGTGGGGCAAATCCTCGGCTTATAAGCAACTTTCTGCCAATGCTGAAAATAAAAAAACCGACTTCTTAAGTCGGTTTTTTTTGGCCCGGCAACAGGATTGCCAACTTAGTCGGCATACATCAGGTAAGAGGGCATTGTCACCGTGTTATCGGCGAAAGCTGAAAACAGGTTGAAGCCAAAAAAGTAGATAAACGTGCACAAGAAGGCGAAGCCACAGGCGGCAAAAAAGCGCAGCGGCAGCTGCAGACCGCCCGCAAAGCGATCCACTCCTCGCTCGATCCAGGTCAGGCCCTGTGCGTCCCGGTAGTGCATCAGGGCGCTGTACATACAGGCATACACCCCAACAAGAAACGACTCATAGAGGGGAAACTGATAGATCTCCCCCTTCCAAAGGGTTAACGCGCCCACAGTCTCTGGCCAGGCGTATGCCCCCAGGCGAATGATGATGGATTCGGCAATCAGGTCAAACAAGAATACGATGGGAAAGGACAGCAGCATCGCAATCAGAAAACCACAGTTCGACAGGCGTCGAATCGCCCCCATTGCCGCCAACTGAATACTGGCCAGCGCCACCCCAAAGTAGATATACATCGGCGGCCCCCAGAACCAGGCCTCGGCATAGTTTGTTGGACCCACGTGTCCGGGAAAGAAACCGCCCCAGGTACCGAAATTAATCGCGTGTTTATTCCAAGCCATGTAGTAGCCAAAATAGTTAATGCTAGTATCGAGCACATAGCTAACTAGGGCGCCCAACAATAACAGGCCCTCCATGGTCATCTTCTGACCGCCCAACACCGGGCGCAGGCAGTACCAGTAAAGCGCCGCCAGCGCGACCAGGGTGCTGACGACTTCCACCGCGCGAATTTTCAAAAGAGCGGCATCAGAAATCGCGTCCTCCGGGCCAATTGGCACCGCAGCAAAGGCGGTGTCGGAAAGAAACCATTGCCCGAATACATAGGCAGAAAACGCGAAGCAAATCGCGCCCGCAGCGGCCCACCAAACAATGGGCGCCACGCCGGCCTGGGAAGACGCCGCGACCGGCGCGCTGTAGTGAGGTGTGGAAGTCTTCACGCTACTCTCCTCTATGATCTTGATAAAAGGCCTTTTAGGTCTTATTAGAAGGACACTTTGGCACGCAGGCCATACAAGCGGACGTTGTCATTCGCCATGACTGCGGAACCAAAATCGGTGACGAAGGCATTGTCGACGTAGAGCTTGTCTTCAATATTGTTCACGAAGGCAGTCAGCTCGAAATCCCACGGCTGGTAGAAGTAAGACATCCTCGCATTCGCCAGGTAAAGCTCCTCCCGTTTAGACAATTCTGACTCCTGGGCCAAGAAAAAGAAGCCACTGCTGTAAGACATATCGGCTCCGACCTCTACAGCATGATCAATATTGAAATCAATGCGCTGGCTCACCCCAAGGTTGTACTCAAATTTGGGCACTCGCGGGATACGATTTCCGCTCAAATCACGGGGCGGCAGATTGGCGCCACCATTACCAAACCCAAGGCCGGTGTCATCGTCATACCCACGGCCATTCTTAAAATCGGTAAAGAAGGCGTCAAGATAGGAGAACGCGCCCGTAACCACCAGGCCAGGATTGCTTTCTTGCAATGGCACCCAGAGAAAATCACCGTCAACACCGGTGATTCTTGCACCACCTGCGTTGGTAAAGTTAGCCACCCCGCCGGAGGGAATAGATACATTACTGACCAGTGGGTCTTTTTGTTCGGTATAAAAAATCGCACCATTGAGTGACAAGGCGTTATCAAACAACTTGGTTTTAATACCGAGTTCGGTGGTATCAACCCGTTCAGCTTCGAGAGCGACCATCGTTCCAAACAAATCACCCAGCAAGTTAACCGTATTGTAGGTCGGGTTTTTCCACCCCCTCGCCCAAGAGGTATAAATCTGGGTGTCATCATCAAAAGGTCGCCACTGCAGCGCAAAGCGAAGTGACACTTGTTCTGGTGTGAGCTGCTCCTGAGCGCCCTGGGGTAATGGCAGCTCCACCTCAGTACCATCGTCCAACAGATAACTGGTGCGAGAGCCTTCTAGTTCACGAACTTCATTTTGATAACGAACACCAGTGGTCAAATCCAGCGTATCGGTCAAGTGAAAGGTCGGCTGCGCGTAAACAGAAAATGATTCGCTATACATCAAGCCGTAGTTCGCCAGCTGCACGCCAGTTTCACCCAATATCGGTGGCAGATTGAGCGTCGCCAATATTTCATTTAGGGGATTGGTCACTGCCCCGCCGATTGAAGGCAAAAGTTCGTTCAAAATATTCGGCGCCACATTAAAAACAATCGGCCGAAACCCGCCCAGCGATTTAAGGTAGAAAAAACCAGCAGCCCAATCCACATACTGTGCATACGGCGAATTTTCGTTGGAGACAAACTGCAGCTCAGCGGTATCCTGCTCAATGTAATTGTCGCTACCAAATTCGCCTTGACGCCCCCCATGGGCATCCGCTATCGCCACACCGGTGCCGTCAAAAGGTCCATCTACCCGATGCGCGGTTACCTTCTGGCGCGAGGTAATCAATTTGCTGGTAAAGTACTCAGCGTCCCATTCCAGTGTACCGCCAAACATATAGTTCTCGTTCTCGCACCCGGCATCGCCATCCAGCGTCACCGTGCGATCAAATCGTTCATCCTTGTCGACCGCCGCATCCCCGCCAATAATGACTGCGGGCTTGAGATTTTGGAACGCCAATGCACAATTACTGGTTATAAACTGCTTAGAAGCATGTACCGTTAAGAACAGGGTATCAGTCAGATCAAAACGCACTTTTATGCGCTGACCTTTGGACTCCAGATAGGGCGGCAAACGACCGGTGCTGTTATTACTTAGGAATTGATCTCGACGACTGTGAAATGCCGACGCATTGAAGGCGATGCCGTCTGTTATCGGTACATTGATAAAGCCCGTACCGCCGTACATATCGTGGTTTCCACCTTCAAGCTTTAGGTCACCATAAAACTCTTGGTCTGGATCTGGCGTAACAATACTGATTGCCCCCCCGGTGGCATTACGGCCAAACAGCGTTCCCTGGGGCCCCTTTAGAACCTCAACTCGCTCCACACGGCCAAGTGCATCTGAAGTACCCTGGCCCGCTAGCAGAGGCACACTATCAAGGTAGAATGGCACGCTGGAATCGACCCCAGGCAAAAAGGCATCGGATCCAACGCCACGCAGGAAGGTGATATTAAAGCCAGCTGCATTGGTCACCGTGAATCCTGGAGTGGCAAGCTGAATGTCCTGTACCGTCTGAATACCCAGTGCTTCCATTTTTTCCCGGCTAAAGGCCTGAATAGCGATTGGCACATCTTGTAAGCGCTCCTCGCGCTTTTGAGCCGTCACTACGACCTCTTCCAAAAGACGATTTTTCTTCGGCGCTGCGCTGCCGCTTTGATTGGCCGAATTCAGCGGCACAGCCTTTTCAGCTTGCGCCAATACAGCGGCAGACCATCCCGCCGAGATAGCCGAAAGAAGCACCGCTACTGTTACTTCGCGTTTCATAATTTTCACCCCAAAAACATCGTACGTGCGTATTTTTTATCTTGCTGTCCAAATAAAACTCAGGGTCAGGAGCTGGCTATCTGGGGAGACTGACTCCGCCACATGGCTGAAGATGCTCCCTTTCACCTGCTTTACTCAAAGCTCCACTTAACCCGAGCACCATAAATCGCCGGCGAGTTGAGTACCTGGTTACGACCAAAGTCGTCAACAAACACCACCTCATTGTAAGTTTCATCCGCCACGTTCTCGCCAAACAAGGTCAACTGCAGCCGCCATGGCTCATAGAAGTAGCTCACCCGAGCATTGACCAAGCTGTAGGACTCACGTGCGTAAAGATCCGAATTCTGCGGCAGAAAGAAAAAGCCGTCGTTGTAATAAATGTCGGCGCCCACTTCGATTGCGGAGCCGCCGCCAATGTAAATGTTCTGGTTAAAGCCAAAGGTATAGGTGAGATCTGGCGTGCGAACAATCTTGTTGCCGCTGAAGTCCCGTGCCGGCAGTGGGAAGGTACCCCCGTTACCAAAGGCCAGGCCGGTATCCTCATCATAGCCACGACCCTCTTTGTATTCGGTGTACTCGGAATCGAGATAGGTAGCACCACCAAATAACACCAGCCCTGGGTTCCAATCCGGCATCGGTGCCCAGGTAAAATCGAATTCAGCCCCGCGAATTTCCGAGTTGCCGGCGTTGTCGTAGTTCACCACGCCACCGGAGGCCAGTGCCACAAAGCCGGTTAGCAAATTTTCCTGCTCAATCAGAAAGATGGCACCGTTGAGAGTAAGCCCGCCGTTAAACCACTGACTTTTAAAGCCCAGCTCGTAGGAATCCACTTGCTCCTCGTCGACCTTTTCCGGCGCATCTAACAGATTAACCGTGTTGTATGTCGGACTTTTAAAGGCTCGGGCCCAGGACGCGTAAATCTGGTTGTCACCACCTCCGGGGCGCCATTGCAAAGCAACTTTCGGCGATAACTGTTCGGCTTCAAGCTCTGGCGGATTGTCCTCTCGGATGAGGATATTATTGCCATTCTCGCCCTGTACTTCTGCCTTGGCATTTTCCAGATTACGGGTCTCTTCCTGATAGCGCAGCCCGACGGTCAGATCAACTTCCGGCGAGACGAAATAGGTCGCCTGGGCGTAGGCCGAATAGGCCTCGCTGGCCAGCACGCCGTAAGCCAATACCCGGGCACCGTCTGACAGGTCCTGAACACCCACCAGGTTAGTGATCGTATCGAGCAGGCCGCCGAGTTCGGCACCCAGCGGAATCGGCAGGGTCGTGAAGGCACCCGGCAAGACGTCGAAGGCAATGGGATCAAAACCACCCGAGGATTCAATGTAGTAAAGCCCGGCAACCCACTCCATGTGCTCGGCAAAAGGGGACTCGGCGTTGGATAAGATTTGCAGCTCGGCGGTTTCCTGCAGGGACTCTTGCACAATCGACTCAATATTGACGATGGGAAGGGCGCTCTTATCAAAGTCGGCACGCACAAAGGGTGCTGCCACCGTCTGGTCGGACAGAATCAGTTTCAAGTCGGCCAGACCGGTGACCCAATTCAGAGTAGCCGAGTAAAGTTCGCTTTCAAACTCGGAACCTGCCATGGAGTCCAGGCTCACCTTGCGGTCTGCCTTGGGGTCCTGGGGCAACACCGCCGAAAAGGCCGGCGACACCCGGGTATTTTCAAAGGACAGGCCGCCGTTGTTGGCGCCCTCCTGTTTCGAGCCCGCCAGGGTCAGCGTCAGGGTATCGCTGATGTCCCAGCGCAGCTTGGCCCGTCCGCCCCTGGAATACACATCAATCACCGGGCCGGCGTCATTGCTGTAGTAGTTGTCGCGGCGGGTATCAAAGTAGCTCAGGGTGGCCGCAAAGGTCTCGCCCAGCGGAACGTTAAAATAGACTTGGGCGTTCTTCTCGCCGTAATCCGCTTTCTCCAGCTTCACATCGACCAAGAATTCCTGATTGGGCTCAGGGGTGACGATATTAATGGCGCCGCCGGTAGCGTTGCGGCCAAACAGAGTACCTTGGGGTCCCTTCAGCACCTCCACCCGCTCTACTCGACCCAGGGTATCTGTCGTCCCCTGGGCCGCCAGCATGGCAACACCATCCAGATAAAACGGAACACTGGGGTCAGCACCGGGCAGGAAGGCATCGGTACCCACACCGCGCAAGTAAGCGATATTGAAGCCGGCAGCATTCGTAATAGTCAGTCCCGGCGTGATCTTTTCCAGCTGCTGAGCGCTTTCAATGCCCACCGCATCCAGCTTTTCAGCACTGAAGGCCTGAATCGCGATGGGCACTTCTTGGGCCTTTTCCTCCCGTTTCTGGGCCGTCACCACCACCTCTTCAAGCATCCGGTTGGCCCGGCGCTCACCCTCATCCGGTTGCTGGGCAACACCGGCCATTGGCACACTGCTAACAACTAGGCAGAGGTAGATTTTGTTGAGATTGGGCATTCCGCAAAGGCTCCTAGACTGACTTATTATATTGGGTAGCAGCCCTCCATCCCGAAAACCATCACAGCCATACCGGGCAGGACAAACGCTTTTTTTAGAAGTTACCCATTCTTGTCGACGGATGAATTTGGCTGCTCGTCGGTTCCGACGATTTTTCCCGCCACCCCTTAGCGCACCATAACTCTCGCGAAAATGAGGAGACCCGCCATTGACTTTGGCGCGGCATGCTAGCTACACTTTCGCCACTATAACGAACGCTATATAACCTATAACAGCGATCCCGCCCTCGCCCCGGGCGGGAACGACAGGCCAAATAGCGCAAAAAGCCATTGGGGTAGCTCCACGAGGACACGCAATGCAAGCCGATCAAACAGCCTCTCCGGCGATGAAAGATATTGATGTGATTGTCGCTGGCGCCGGCCACAACGGCCTGGTAGCCGCCTGCTACCTGGCCCGGGCGGGCCTGAAAACCCTGGTGGTTGAGGCCCACGAAACCGCCGGCGGCATGACCGCCACCAATCCTATGGCGCCGGAAGCCCCGGACCATATGATCAATGAAGCCTCCATCCACGCCTCTCTGTTCCGTCTGTCACCGATTGCCAAGGAGCTGGAGCTGGAGACCAAATACGGGCTGCGCCAGCGCCGCATCGACCCCTGCCACGTCCAGCTCAATTCCGAGGGTGACGAGTCCATCGGCATGTGGAACAACCCTCTGCAAACCGCAGAAGAGATTAAATACTTCTCCAAGAAAGACGCCCAGGCCTGGCTGGACCTGTCCAACACCATCGACCGGGCCATGCGCATTGGCTTGCCGCTGATGAACACCAACTGCTACCGCCCGGCTCCCTCGGCGGTGCTGCGCACCATGGGCGGCGCCATCCGCCACGCCCGGCATATTCCCGCCATCGTTCGCCTGATGACCAAGGGTCACGCGGAAGTGCTGGAAGAGATGTTTGAGTCCGACATTGTCCGGGCCTGCCTGCTTACCGGGCTGCCGTTCATGGAGTTTCGCTCAGACCTGAGCGCGTTCTGCATGATTTATCTGTCGGCCCTGCAGAGCACCGGCATCACCATGTTTGAGGGTGGCACCGGCGCCTTTCCCAAGGCCTTGATCCGCTGCCTGGAAGATGCCGGCGGCAGCGTGCGCACCAGCGCCAAAGTTGAGCAGATTATCGTTAAGGACGGCCGCGCCGCCGGAGTGCGTCTGATCGGTGGTGAGGAAATTTTCGCCAAGCACGGCGTGGTCACCGGCTTCAGCCCGAAAATGGTGCTCAACCATCTGCTACCCGAAGGCACGCTGGACGCGCCGATGGCCAACAAAGCCAAGCACATCCCCACCAGCAATCGGGGTATTGCCGACTACAAATTGAACATCGCCCTGAAGGGCCGCATCGAGCCGCGCCGTCACTCCGAGTGGCGCAAAAAGCGGGGCTGGGATGCCGACCTGCGCCTGCCGACCCTGCAGTGGGCCACCTACAAGCAGGGTATTCAGGCCTATCAGGACTGTGTGCGCGGCGAAATTCCGGAAATCATCGCCGGTCTCGGCCAGGTCACCACCGCCTTTGATCCCAAGATGGCCCCCGAGGGTCACGACACCTACTGGTTCTGGTCCGGCCTGGTGCCCTTCAACCCCCGCATCGGCTGGGAAAAGGCCCGGGAGCAGATCACCAATATGGTAGTGGCCGATTCCAACAAGTATTACGAGGGTATTGAAGAGCTGGAGATCGCCCGTCGCCCGCTGGCGCCGCCGGATATTGAAAAGCGCTTCCACGCTATTGATGGCAGCGTCTACCACGTTGACCCCTATGTCACCCGTTTTGGTCCCGGCCGTCCGGCCTATGGACTGGGCGGCTACAAGACCCCTGTGAAGGGGCTCTTCCTGAGCGGCTCGGGCACCCACCCCAGCGCCGGGATCTGCGGTATGCCGGGACGTAACGCCGCACTCACAGCAGTTAAAAATTTCCGATAACACCCAAATCGCCTAGCGAACAGCAATAAAGAGGAAAGTAACCATGTCATTTGTCGATAAAATGATGCAAACCGTGCCGGGAGAGATTCTCCCCGTGCCCGAGGACTACATGGCCAACGAACTGGTGGGCAACCTGTTCACCATCTGGGCCGGCGGCTTCGGTATCGCCGTGATTCCCTGGGCCCTGTACTGCTATTTCAAGAAGCAGAACGATATCCCGCTGCTGCTCATCATCGGCGGCTTCATCTGCTCCCTGCTTGAGCCCATGCTCGATCACCTCGGTCATCTGTGGTGGCCCACCAACCTGCCCGGACCGTCCTTTGTCGGTTATGACCTGAACATTCCCTACCTGATTCCGCCCTGCTATGTCTTCTTTATCGCCATGACTGGCTACTGGGCCTATACCCGGATGAAGGCCGGCCTGGACGTAAAAGGTCTGTTCATTACCTGGCTGCTGATCTCCATGACCGATGTCATTATGGAAATCCCCGGCACCGCCACCCAGGCTTACATCTACTACGGCGACGCCTCCTTCAAAATCTTTGGCTTCCCGCTGGCCTGGGGCTGGCTCAATGGCACCTCGATGCTGATGGTGGGTGTACTGGTCTACCTGATTGAGCCCTACCTGAAAGGCTGGAACCGGCTGTTCCTCATACCCTCGGTCATCGTGGCCATGGGCGCCTCCTACGGCATGACCGCCTGGCCCTACTTTATGTCCCTCAACTGGGATATGCCCTGGATCGCGACCCGCCTGCTGACCCTGCTGTCGCTGGTAATGTGCCTGATGGTGGTCCGCTTTGCGGCCGCGCTGGTTGCCTCTGCCCCGGCCAATGATCCGGTTGGCGCCCTGCGCAGCAAGTTGGCTCACGCCTAATAGGCGAGGCCTGAAGCGCCAATCATAATGAAACCCCGCCGACTGCGGCGGGGCTTTCATTATCCGGTTTTCAATTCTGACATCGGCCGCCTGCGAAGGTAGCCGATGTGATCACACAAGCGTCAGATATGAACAGCGCCAACGAAATTCCATTAGAACCCGTTACCAAGAAAACACGCCATCTTCCCGGCGATGAACTGGTGTGGATGTTTATCCTCGGTGACATGTGCTGCTTCTCGCTGTTCTTCGGCTTCTTTGCCTACTACCGAGTGAATGATGCCGCGGTATTTCAGCAAGCCCAGGCATTGCTGGATGTGCAGGCAGGCACCGCCAATACCATCCTGCTGTTGTGCAGCTCGTGGATGGTGGCACTGGCCCTGCGCGCCGCCAAGCGCGGTCTGCTCCGTCAGGGCTCCTGGCTGATGCTGCTGGCCACCCTCCTTGGCAGCGGCTTTCTGTGGCTGAAGGGAATGGAATACGTCGACAAAACCGAGCTCGGCATTACCTTCCTGACCAACGATTTCTGGATTTTCTATTATCTGGTCACCGGCATGCACTACTTCCATGTGCTGCTCGGTGTGCCGCTGTTGTTGTACTTTTTTTTCAGCCTGCGCCGGGCCAAAAAGCTGAACGAGCAGGACATCAGCAATCTCGAGTGCGGCGGCATTTACTGGCATATGGTCGACCTGCTGTGGCTGGTAATCTTTCCCCTCATCTACCTATTGCCCTGAGGAACCATGCGCGAACTTATTTTCTGCAAAGAGTCCGTGGTGTGGCTGGCGTTGATGCTGATCACACTGGCTTCCTGGGTACTGGGTACCCACCACGGGCTGGTGGCCGACAGTGCCTTTTTTGAAATGAGCACCATTATGCTGCTGGCCTTTTACAAAGCACGCCTGGTGATTATCCACTTTATGGAAGTGGCAGGTGCGCCAACCACCCTGCGACTGTCCTGTGAATGCTGGGTGTTGGGCAGCTGCGCCATAATTATCGTTTCAGGCAGCGGCTACTTTGCAACTTGAAGCAAACAGAAGCATTACATAACAAGATGAAAAAATATTGCATTGGTCTCTTCGCCGCGCTGACAGCGCCGCTCTGCCACGCCGCCAATGGAATTTATCTGACGGGCTATGGAGCCACTTCGACGGGTCTGGGCGGCGCAGATATCTCCCACGTGGCCGGGGGGAATGCGCTCATCGCCAACCCTGCCGGTCTCGGCAACATCAGCCGGCATCGCCAGGACTACACGCTGTCGGCCTTTTCAATTGATCGCATTACCCACAAAGACGAGTTCAATAAATCAACCCGACTTGCCAATGAAAATGGCGTTATTCTCGGTTGGGGCGGCGGCTGGCGCGTCGACAATGCGCTTGTTATTGGCGCGGCAGTCAATGTTGCCGGCGGGCTTGGGTTTGTCTACAACGGTTTGAATACGCCCTTTGGCAACCGGGATAACCTTGCCTCCCTGTTCTCCCTGTTTAAATTCTCCCTCGGCGGCAGTTGGAATGTCAGCGAACGCCTGCGGGTAGGCCTGGCGGTGGCAACCAACTACGCCAGCGCAGAGCAGGATTTCTACGCCAACACCTCGGTAGCAAATCAAGATCAAGCCTTTTTTGGTATCAAGGTGCGCAATCTCGATGGCTGGGGCGGCGATATTAAACTGGGGCTGCAATACCAGATCAACGACGATCTGCTTTTCGGCATCAATTACACCTCCGAGTCTCACATTGATCTCAATGGCGGCCATTTACAGGTCAACTATGAGGCCATCAACCTTGGCCGGGTAACCTACAACGACGCCAAAATGGGCGGACTGGAACTGCCGCAGGAGCTTGGTGCCGGCCTGGCCTGGACAGCGCGCCCCGACCTGCGCCTGCACCTGGAGGCCAACTGGTTTGACTGGCATCGCGCCACCGGGGGGCTGACCCTCACGGCAAGCAATCCCGACGGCCCTGTGCCAGCGGGCGCCGAGAACCTTCGCCAGCGCTCCACCCTGACCATGCGTAGCGAGGTGGTTTACAGCGTAGGAATAGGAAAGTCTCTGCCGGGGAACAAGGTGATCCGGGCCGGCTATTCCTATCACGATCTGGTGCTGGAGCGTAACAGCCTGTCACCCAGCTTTGCCCTGGTTCCCCAGCACGATCTGTCGATCGGTTTCGGCACGCCACTGCGACAAGGTCTTCGGTTTGATATCGCTTTTGCCTATCAACCCCGCACCAGCGAAAGTTATAACAACCCGGGCCTGCCCTTTGGGCGCTCTACCGCGGTAAACGAGTCCTTTTCCATTCACATCACCCTCAGCCAACACTGAGACAAGGGTGCATACAGGAGCACATCGCCATGCCTCTTCTCACAACGAGCGCACTCGACCTGACCCATACCCTGCCGCCTGAGGGTACGGTGATGCCAGCCACTGCCCAACTGGTCACCACCGTGGTATACGGCTTGGCGGGGCTGGTCTTTGTTGCCTACGCCATCGTACTGGCAAAACGGGAACGCAGCGCCCTGCCCTTGCTCCTCCTGTTCGGCTCAATGACTACCCTGTATCTCGAACCCATCGTCGATGTCCTGGGTAACGCCATGCACCCGGTGGAAGGCCAGTACAACGTGCTTACAACTAACGGCCACCCTGTACCGCTGGCGGTACTGGTAGGCTATATCTGGTATTTCGCCGCCCTGCCCCTGATGTGCTATTCGATGATGAAGCAGCGCACCCTGAATCAGGCCTTTGTCTGGAAGAGTTTTGCCGCAGTGGTGCTTTCGGCAGCGCTGGTGGAGCAGATTCCCCTGCATTTCGGCGTGTGGATTTATTACGGCGAGCAGCCCTTCAAAATCGGCTATATTCCCGCCTGGTGGTGCTTCGCGAACACGGCTGCAGTGCTGGTGCCCTTCCTGCTAATCTACGGGTTAATGCCAAAACTGACCGGCCTGCGATCCCTGCTGGTACCGGCGATCATGCCCTGCGGGGCGTTTATGGGCCATGCCGCATCGGGTTGGCCGATGTACAACGCCTTGGGCATCGACACTGTCAACGCCCCCGACGGCTTGCTGCCACTGGCCAGTGTGGCCAGCATCGCGTTTTCGATCATGATCGTGTGGGTTGTCATGGAAATGCAGGGCATTCCCCGGCGCAAGGAGACTGACGTCTAGGCCGGCTAAGACTTTGTGGCTTTCTCTTTCGCTGAGGGGAGAGAACACTTTAGTTGCCGCGCCAGCAGGGTTAACTCCTCACCGGTGTACACCGCAATTTTCTGCATCGACGGCAGACGATCCCGGCAGGCGGTAAAACCGATATTTACTTCATCAACATAGCTGGCCAGGGTGATATTCAGTGCCTGTCCATGAAACAGCACCGAAGGTCCATAGATATGCTCGACTTTGGCGCCATTGAAATAGAGCCATTTGTCGGGCCCCTGAATATTGGAGATCACCAGATTCGCCGCGGGACGAAAGTGGCCGCCCAAATTTAACACCGCTTCGGTGATATAAGGCGCCAACACAATGGCCGTATAGGCTTGCAGCGCGTCCCTGCCCATATGGCTTTGCAACACCTTAGAGGACGCAGTTGACCGTTCCACTGCGCGCAGACGCTCGACCGGGTCAGCAATGTCCGTTCCCAACGGCGCGTAGGCAAAACTCAGGGCGTTACCCAAGCCATCGTCGTCGGCGGGACGGATGTTGACCGGTATTTGGCCCACCAACGACAGCCTCGGCAGCAGGGCAAACTCCAGTAGATAGCGACGCAGTGCACCGCCGATCACGGCCAGAAAAACATCGTTGACTTTGGCATCCCCTGCTTTGGCCACCGCCTTCAGATCCGCCAGCGCAAAACGCTGGGTCGCATAGCGGCGGTGCAGCGAAATTCGGGCGTTCAATACCGATTTTGGCCCCTGATACGGCGCGTACAGATCGTGCTTGCGCTTGAGATAGGCTTGCAGCGATAACGTCCGCAGCGCAGTCGACACCTGATTGACCTGACGCGCCCCCGAGCCCAGCAACTCGGTTAACTTAGGTCGCGGTTTGTCACGCGGATTCGGTTTGACCGATTCGGTTCTCGCCCCGCGCGGGCCGACACTCCAGGGCGGCGCCATATTGCGTGCAGCGGGGTCGGTGGTAAAGCACCGCGCCATCAGTTTCGCCGCACCCATGCCATCGATCTGGGCGTGGTGCAATTTGAGATAAATGGCAAAGCGATTACCGGCGAGCCCCTCAATCAGATAACACTGCCACAGGGGTCGGCTGCGGTCGAGGGGCTGGGAATGCAGGCGGGACACCAAAATCCCCAGCTCCTGCTCACCGCCGGGTGCGGGTAATGCGCTGTGACGAAAGTGGTACTCCATATCCAGCTCGCTGTCGGCGAGCACCTGCCAACGCGGCACCAGACTATCGGCGAGGCAGTAATTAAATGGCGGGGCAAACTGACGATGGCGCCGCCAATGGGTCGACAGCGTCTGTACAAAGTCCGGCTCGCCCTCGGGGCAACGCATAAACAGCAGCGGACCAAAATGGGCGGGTGCGGCCTTTTTTTCCACATAGAGCCAGGCCGCATCCATAGCGGGTATGGGCACTGTTGTCATCAAATCTTCCCCGTTTCCAACGCGCTTTGGGGCGCGATTCTGTTTGACATTATCTTCGCGGCGTCTGAAACCGATCGGCTCGTCGCAAAGGACGAATTCAACCGGTTTACCCGATCGATTTCACCAGCAATACCAAACAAATTCAGTTAAAATCAGTCGCGTGTCGAAATAAAAACAGGACTGTCGATTTGCGCGCCAGAAAACCCGCTGCTGGCCAAAATGCCCGCCAAACCATTCTCGATGTTGCCACCCAGCTATTCGCCAACCAGGGCTTTGATGCGGTCACCATGCGACAGATTTCCCAGTCCAGTGGCTTTTCCATGCCCTCTATCTATCACCACTTCGGCAACAAAGAAGACCTGTTCAAGGCTGTCGAACTGGAGATGTACAGCGCCCACGCCCAAAAGCTCCTCGACCAAATCCAGGCCGACGCCACTCCCGAGCATCGGCTGATCAAATTTATTAACGCCATGTTTGAGCGCTTGGACAACAACCCCGACTACCGTAAATTGCTGCAGCGCAATCTGGTCGACGGCTGGGAGGAAAACCAGATTTTTCTGGTAGAAACGTCTCTGCAAGTGGTCGTGGATGAGCTGCGCCAACTGTTAAATCTTTACCATCCGGGCAAGGGTGACGGTATTACCCCATTGGCCATCTTCGCGATGATCCTGGGTTTCGTCACCATGACGCCCGTCATCGGTCACATCAAGGGTGATCTGACCATCGGCAACTCCAGCGACCGGAGGCCATTTATCGATGCGGTGATGGATTTTATTCGCTCAAGCACCCACTGAATGCCGGAATGAGATGCGCCATTGACCCCCGCTGGTGATTCTGAAAAACTCTGGCAAACGATAACAACCCCGAGGCAAATTCAATTGCATTCGGCCGAATCATAAACGCCTTTCAGCGGAAGCCAAGCCCTTGTCCAGTCCCACCCGAATCGCCAAAGCCAAAGTGGTGAGACCGCGTAAAGCCGCGAATACACTGTGTCGACAGACCATCACCAGCCGCGAAAGCGAACTGGATAGCGCACGCCTGGTCATTGTCGAGGCGCCCGCCGGTTTCGGCAAAACCACGGCAATGATGCAACTGGCCGAGGCTGATCAGCGGATGGGCAACGCCGTAGTGTGGATCACCCTCGACCCTGACGACAACGACGTGTCGCGTTTTTTACGGGTATTCAGTTTGGCATTGAGCCAGGCCCAGATACACACCGCACCGCCTACCGAGGAGGGTTCACGCAACGCCGATCTGGCTGACTGGATCATTGGCGCCATTGAATCCTCCGAGCACTGCACCAGCGTTTACTTTGACAATTTCGAGGCCCTGCGCAACCCGGTGGTCATCGACCTGATCATGAGTGGCACTCATTCGCTGCCGCCAGGATCGCGGGCGGTCATTGGCACCCGTCGCCAGGCCGATCTCAATCTGGCACGCCTGAGAGCCCGCGGCGAACTCATCGAGTTTGGCGCCAACGACCTCCGCTTCAGCCTGACCGAAACCCAGGATTATCTCCTCGGGCAGCGAAAGCTGACATTGAACGAAATCCAGATCCAGCGACTGCACGACTCCACCGATGGCTGGGCGGCAGCACTGTGGTTAGCCTCTGTTGCTCTGCAAAATAATGCCGACCCCGATGCCACCATCAGTCAGTTTTCTGGCTCGAATGCGGCAGTCGCGTCCTACCTGGCCGAAGATGTGCTAGCCAAGCTCCCGGAGCGGCTGCGGCAATTCCTGCTGGATATCAGCATCCTCAATGAGATATACCCCGAGCTGTGTGAGGCCGTCACCCAATGCGAAGATGGCCCGGCCTTGCTGCAAGAACTCTACCGTCACAACCTGTTTGTTCAGGTCGTTGACGAGCATTCCCAACAATACAGCTTTCACGCCCTGTTTCAGGATTTCCTCGCCAAACAACTCGAGGACCAGGACCCAGATCACCGCAGGCGGCTGCACGCCAGAGCCGCCGACGCCTATGTCAGCCAAGGGCGGGCGGTACCGGCGATTGGTCACCGCATTAAGGCAGGGCAAAGCGCGGCCGCCATCGACTTGTTGCTTGAGAATCTGCGCACCCTGTTAAACGACGGCCGATTGCGACTGCTGCTGCGGTTTATTGATGAGCTACCTCAGGAGGAAGTACTGCAGCGACAAAGTCTGCAATTGATTCGGGTGTGGTGTGTAGCCTTTACCCGCAGCCCACGCGAAGCGCTCACCCTGATCGACAGCCTGGACCCGGATAAGGGTTCCGCGGAGGAGCAAGCCAATCTTCTGGTGCTACGCCCCATGCTGCTGGGCATGGTCGATGAGATTGACACGGCCCACGAGCTGGGGCTCAAGGCCTTTGAGCAACTCAAGGAGGGACATTATTTCGCCAACGCGATGCTGGCCCAGGCACTGACCCAGACCAGTATTATTACCGGCGACCACGACGCCGCTCGACGCTTCGTGGATAACGCCCGAGGCCGGTTTTCCCAGGGCGCAGGCACCTTTGGCGCGGTGCTGGCAGAGTCTGCCGAAGGCCTGATGGACTTGATGAAGGGCCACCTGCAGTTGGCCACCGGTCGCCTGCGCCATGCGATGGCGGCCTTTGCTGCCTCCCGCAAACAAGATCGCCGGGGCATCACCCTGGCCGCCATATATCTTGCCGAGGCCCTCTATGAGGCCGGCGAGCTCGACGAAGCAGCAAAATTGCTGGTGACCTACACGCCCCTGGTGAGAGACATCGGCCCGGCTGATGCATTAATCAGCGCCCACACCGTGCACGCCCGCATTATGTGGGGGGCAGATCAGAATACGGCGCTGGATTTGCTGCGCGAGCTTGAAGACCGGGGCCACGCTCTCCAGTTACCGAGAGTGGTGGCATCAGCCCGTTTGCAGCGGGCCAAGTTTCGCCTGGATAGCGGCGATATCGACGCCGCCGAAGAAGACATTCGCAGCGCCGAAAATTCCTATCAGTGGCCCGACATGAACCACCGCTGGTATGTCGGCAACGACACCCTGACACCCGAAATAAGCCGCCTTCGTTTGGCCCTGCGCAGCGGCCGCGGCAGCCAGGTAATCCCTCAGTTACGCGATGCGCTTAAAGAGGCCGAGCGCACCCAGCACGTGCGCCGCGCCCTCAAGCTACGGCTGCTACTGGCCGAAGCATTGCAGGATGATAAGCAGCGCAATCTGGCGCGCCGAACCTTGGGCCGGGCGTTGCAAGTTGTCGATCAAGAAGGTTTTGTCTCCACCCTGCGTGAAGAGGGGCCCAAGCTACAGGGGCTGATCCGCGAACTGCAACCGGAGCACGCCCAAGCTGCGACTCAGTCCACTCCCGCGCCAGCCCAGCCCCCCGGCAAGGCCGGGTTTGCAATTGCAGGAGAAATCCCCACCGCCAATATGCCCAACGACCCCCTCACCCCGAAGGAGCTGCAGGTACTGAGCCTGCTTGCCGAGGGCCTGTCAAATATTGCGATTTCCGAGCGATTGTTTGTTTCCGAGTCCACCGTGCGCACCCACTTGCGCAGCATCAACCTGAAGTTGGAGGCCGGTAATCGCACCGAAGCCGTGGTGATTGCCCGACGACTGGGGCTGATTATTTGATGCCCTGGGCAGTTGAATTCCACACCCGAAGAAATTAATCCCCTAACCCAAGCGCCTCAGACTGCCCCCATCTCCTGGGTGACAGCGGCCTCGGTGACAGCGGCCTGATCCTGGTAAAGCACCGGGCCCCACCACTGCATCATTGCCCCAGCCAGTTGACTCGACCCCAAACCGGCACAGTGAACCGCAGCACGGAGGCTGCTGACATCATAGCGGGCTCTCACGCTGGCCGGCAGCGCCAGTAAGCCGCGGAAGGTCCCTTCGTCAAACACACCGTGGCTCACCCGATAACGATTGATGGTGGCAAGGATGGTTTCTGGCGCATCTTGCGTCATCATCACCACCGTGCCGCCGAGAGCAGAGACCCCCTGACACCACTTCACCGTCTCATAGCGGTGATGGGGGAGCAGCGACAGGTAAACCGTCTCATCACTGAGATCAGCGGCCGACGCTGGCAGGCTAAATGGCGGCAAGGTTGAACCAAGGGGCAAAGGCCGTTGATCACCCCTGAGAGCTCTTGGCCCGTCACCCGCTGCCATCTGGCAAGCCATGGCCATCCCTTCCAGTGCATTGCCCAGCGGCGCGGTGTCGAAGGCAAGGATTTCGTCTTCCAGCAACGGCAGGCCAGCAACCAGGTCGAGGGAATAGACCCTGGGGGAATTCGCCATGCTGCGCAGTGCGGTGATCACCTCAGCCGGCGTCTGCCCATCAACAACCACCGCATTGGCGGCGCAATCACTGAGCAGGGTACGAAGGCGATCAACCGCCAGATTGGGATCGATAAAGGTATAGCGCAGCCCCGCGTAGTGGGCACCCCACTGCAACCAGAGACATTCCAGGCGGGTACGGCATAAATACACTACCTGCTGGCCAGCCTTTAGGCCCCGCCATTGAAACAGCCGCCCCAGCCGATTGGCGAAGGCATCCAACTGTCGGTAGGTTAGTTGATGACGGCTATCCGCCATAATCACAGCGGGCTTGTCAGCTTTCTCAGGCAGCAGCGCACCGGGATATAGAACCCCCACCTTGAGTTTTTTTTGCGCAAGGTTCATGCCGCCCTCCGTCTGCTGCGCATGACGGAAATGTGCCCTGCGCCTAAGCCACGCCAACACCACCGGCGGCCAATGACATAGGCCTGCATGAACTTAAAGCACACATTTCACGGCGGTTTAGCTGATAGTCGAATTATTGAAAGACCACGCAAAAAGGGAATCGTCGGAAGCGACGATAACATCGAAATAGGGGTTTTCTAGACTTTAACTCAACAATCCCACGCTGGACATTTTCAATGATTGACAACTATCGCCCCCACTGGATGGACGACGAACTCGACGCCGTGCGGGACATGGCCAAACGCTTCGTTGCCGAAGAAATCATGCCTCGCCAGGAACGCTGGTTTGAGCAGGGCTACACCGACCGGGAGGTCTGGCTGCAAGCCGGGGAACTGGGCATGCTCGCCCCAGACATCAAGGCCGAATACGGCGGTGTCGGCGGTCACTTTGGCCACGAGGCCATTATCGGCCACGAACTCTGTGTCGCCGGCGACAGCAGCTGGCGCACCTGCAAGCAGATCCACGTGATCGCCGCCCACTACATTGAGCGCTACGGCACCGAAGCCCAAAAGCACCGTTGGTTGCCCGGCATCTGCAGTGGTGAACTGATCGCCGGCATGGGCATGACCGAGCCCAGCGGCGGTACCGACCTGCAAAACATGCGCACCAAAGCCATTCGCGATGGCGACAACTACGTGATCAATGGCGCCAAGACCTTTATCACCAACGGCTCTACCGCCGACATACTGATTTTGGCCGCCAAAACCGACCCCAGCCAAAGAGCCAAAGGGGTCTCGCTGTTTATCTTTGAAACCAAAACCCCAGGCTTTGCGGTCAGCAAGCGCCTCAAAAAAATCGGCCTCCACGGCTCGGATACCGCCGAGCTGTTCTTTGACGACTGCGTTGTCCCTGCCGACCGTTTGCTGGGCGAGGTAGAGGGCCAAGGCTTTTATCAGATGATGAAAGACCTGACCTATGAGCGCGTGCTGTCCGGTGTCAATTGCGCCGCCGTTATGGAACATGCACTTAAAGTCACCAGCGACTACGCCAAGGACCGCAGCATGTTCGGCGGCAAACTGATCGACCTGCAAAACACCCGACTGGAACTGGCCGAAGTCAAAACCCACGCCACCATCGCCCGGGTGTTTGTCGATTTCACCATCGAGCAGATGATCAGCGGCAATATCACCAGCGACCTGGCGTCGATGAGCAAGTGGTGGATGAGCGACACCCATGCCGATGTGATTAACCGCTGCTTACAGCTCTTTGGCGGCCACGGTTATATTCTTGAATACCCGATCGCCCGCATGTATGTAGATGCACGAATTGAGGCAATTTACGCTGGCGCCAACGAAGTACTTAAGGACCTGATCGGGCGCAACATTTAAGCTGCTCTGGAAGCGAATAATCCGCCATCGTGAACAAACTTCGCTTCCAACCGTGGGCGCCGTCCTTGACGAAGTCAAAGCACCACGCCTCCAAATTCAAAGGGGCTGCTCAATCTAAATTAGTCGCTTGCGACGAAAGTGTTCTGTCGCAAGCGGTTTAGCATCGTCACTTCAACTTCACCTAACATTCAAATCCAGCTATGGTTAATACCTCAAAAAGAGTCATGTTCATCACTGGAGCCGGCAGCGGCCTGGGATTGCTTAGCACCAAAAAGGCGCTGGCAGAAGGGTGGCGCGTTGCCGCCGTCGATATTAACCTCGAAGGGCTGGGCCAACTTGGCGATTCCCCGGATTTACTGGCACTGCCCTGTGACATAACCGATGAAGAAGCCGTCACTGCGGCGGTCTCACGCTGCGAAGCAGAACTTGGCCCCATTTTTCGGCTGGTCAATGCCGCTGCCATCATGCCACTGGCCGAAATTCTGGATCAGGGGCCCCACCTCATCAATAAAATTATGGCCATCAATTATGGTGGCCTGGTCAACGTCAGTCAGGCAGCCTTGCCACTGATGCTAGAGCGTGGCCAAGGTGAGTTCGTCAGCTACGCCTCCATGGCCGGACACTGGCCTATTATTTATATGGGCGCCTACAATGCCTCCAAACACGCGGTAGCGGCCTACACCGAAGTGCTCTTCCATGAAACCCGTAACAGTGGGGTGCGAATAGTCTGTGTCTGTCCGCCGATAGTGGCAACGCCATTACTGGATCAGGCCCGCAGCTGCTGGCCGAAACTCTTTGACGTATTTCCGCCACTAAAACCCGAAGTTGTCCTCAAAGCCATTGAACGTAAGCTCAAAGGCAAAGGGTTATGGGTTTTTCCTGGTCCACTGACCCCAATGACCTACCGCCTGAGGCGCTGGTTCCCCCAAACCCTCTGGGGCGCCGTTCATATCTTGGAAAAGCGCTAGCGGTCCATGAGGGAAGTTCAGTGATCATAGCGCAGGCAAGTTCACCCTCCACAAACCGGCTGGTTACATAACGTCCTCGCCGCAAAATACTACGACCCTTTAGGCGCCTTGCCGTCGGCAAGCCAGGTCATTATGAGCTGCTGATATACTTCAGCAAAACAATGACCAGACCAGGTTCTCCCCGAGTAGGAACAGATGGTGACACAATGGAAGTCCGAACGCTGGAAGCAATGCGTTAACGGGCCAAGATGGCGCAGAAAATCTTACGGGAGTGGGGGCGTGGCCAGACATCATCAGGGTCCGGCACGCCTTTTCGGCTCCAGTAGAAAGCAAAACTTGGTAGCCCAAAGCGCCGACTTTAAGCCAACCAGCGTTGACCTGGCGGCGGCTCAGGCAGGTCGAATTACCGCCCCAGGCTGTAGCTCAAAGATGCTAAAATTAATACTAACGAAATCTCGAAGCCAGCTTCCAGATTTCGCTATTGTTGAGCCGCTTTTCGATATTCATCCACCAACAATCGCTTCAACAGTTTGCCATTGGGCTCTCGCGGCAAGGCTTCACGGAAGTCTATGCGACGGGGGCATTTAATCGACGACAACTGGGCCCGACAAAAACGGCTGAGCTCATCAGCCAGCTCGTCGGAAGGTTCAATCCCCTGCTCCAACTGAACCACGGCACAGACCGCTTCGCCCAGATCCTCGTTGGGAATGCCAATCACAGCCACATCAAAGACCTTGGGATGGGTGACCAACAGGTTTTCCGTTTCCTGGGGATACACATTGACCCCCCCAGAAATAATCATATTGCTCTTGCGGTCGGTCAAATACAGAAAGCCCTCGGCGTCCAGGTGACCAACATCACCCACTGTTGCCCAACCCTTGGAATTGTGAGCTTCCGCCGTTTTGCCAGGGTCGTTGTGGTAGGTAAATGGAACGCCATCGGAGAAGTAGACCAAACCGTCCTGCCCCGCCGGCAGTTCGTTGCCTTCTTCATCCAGAATATGGGGCACCCCCAACAAGGGTCGCCCTACCGTACCCGGGTGTGACAGCCAGGCCTGGCTGTCAGTAAAGGTCATGCCAATGGCCTCGGTACAGGAGTAGTATTCAAAAATTATCGGTCCCCACCAATCGATCATCGCCTGCTTAGTGGCGATCGGACAGGGCGCCGCAGCATGCACTGCCACCTTTTGTGACGAGGTATCGTACTTGGCCTTGACCTCGTCCGGCAGCGCCAGCAGGCGGTGAAACATGGTCGGCACCCACTGACTGTGGGTCACTTTATACTTCTCAATGTAGGCCAGCACCGCCTCCGCATCAAAGCGCTCGGTCATAACCACCGTGCCGCCGAGCACGGTAATTGCCAATGACCACTTCAGCGGCGCAGCATGGTAATAAGGCGCGGGCGACAGGTATACCGAGTTCTCATTTGCCGCAAAGCCTCTCTGCAGCAGACCCGCAATGGGCGATGTCGAACCCAGCGGCAAACCGGTCAGGACAGGCTTAACACCCTTGGGTTTGCCGGTTGTGCCAGAAGAATACAGCATATCGCTACCCTCCAGCGTCCCCTCAACCGGAGTTGGGTCAAAACCCTTGATCGCTTCACCTAACAGCGGCAATCCAGCCACCGGATCGAGACAGAAAATCTGCGGCGGGTTTTCCATATTGTTCAGGCTTTCCAACACCACGGGCGCCGTTTTTGCCGTTACCACGACAATCTTGGCGTCGCAGTCGCCAACAATATAGGCCGCTTCACCACCAGTCAGCCGGGTGCTGATAAAGGTGTAATAGAGGCCGGCGTAGTGCGCGCCCCACTGTATGGGCATGCACTCGAGCCGGTTCTCAGTGATATAAGCCACGTGCTCACCAGCCTCCAATCCAGCATGCAGATAAAAACGGCACAACTGATTGGCTTGGGCATCAAGCTCGCCATAGCTGAGGCTGGCGCCCGTTTCCGCGATGATTACCGCAGGCTTGTCGGCAAATTCCGGCAGCCAGGCCGTGGGATAAAGTTTGCGTTGTTGTTCCACAGTCACCTCTCAAAAGATAATAGCTTGGCAAAAACAGTCGCTTGGCTAGGTAACCTAGCTCAGCTTTATAGCAAAGTTTAGCCATATTATTGGCGTGATAATTATTCATTAAGGCTCTGGCTGCCGACCTTGAGCGTGCCGCTCACGGATTGCCACTTTCAATATTTTTCCCGCTGGCGACAGCGGCAGCGCAGCAACTACGCTAACAGAGCGAGGAACCTTATAGGCGCTCATCTGGCCTCGGCAAAAATCCTCAAAATCCGCCTGACTGAAGCTTACACCCGGCTGCAATACCAGCTCAGCGTGAACCCGTTCTCCCCAGTGTTCATCGGCCAGCCCTACGACGGCACACTGGGCGACACCAGGATAACGACTGATCACGCTTTCCACTTCGGAGGAATACACATTCTCTCCACCAGAGATGATCATGTCCTTCAGGCGATCCACTACATACAGAAAACCATCATTATCCTGATAGCCCAGATCCTCGGTGCACATCCAACCACCCCGAATTACCTCGCGGGTCTTTTCTGGGTTGCGCCAGTAACCTTGCATTAGTGCCGGACTGCAAATCTGGATTTCGCCAACCTGGCCTGCTGGCAAAGGCTGATCACACTTATCAGCGATACGTATCTCCATCATTGGCAGCTCGAGGCCCGCTGAGCGTAAGCGCGCTGCCGCCCGCCCCTCTGCTCCAGAGACGTGGCAGGAAGCTGGCAGCATGGTGGCCAGGCAGGTTTCGGTCATGCCATAGCCCTGCACAAACTCACAGCCGGGCAGCAGCGCCAGCGCCCGATCCAGCAACGCAGCTGACATTGGCGCGGCGCCATAGAAGATCCGCTTCAGGCCTGCCAACTTGCTGGCATCAAAATCAGGATGGGCCAGCACTGCGTGGAGCATCGCCGGCACCAGTAGAATATCGCTCACTGCCAGTTCTGCCACCAGGGCTTGCAACTCAGGCGGATTAAAACTGGCAACAAAAACATGGGTACCCATCGCCAAAAGCTGGGTAGCCATCAGCTGTAAATCCGCCATGTGAAACAAGGGCGCAACATGAGCATACACACTGCCTGAGCAGCCGCAGCCCGCCGCTGTCTGGTTCAAGGCCGCCGTCAGCAAAGCGCTATGGCTCAGCATCACGCCTTTCGCCCGGCCGGTAGTACCACCGGTAAACAGGATGAACGCGAGCGCATCACCGCCACAGCGTTGATCAGAAATTGGCTCGGTGACCGCCATCAGATCCTCAAGATCGCAATCATCCTGTAAGCGAAACATCATGACTTGGGGTTTGGCCACAAGCCTCGCGAAGCCCTCCCCTGTAGCGACATCGGCAAAATGCTCCCTAAGCAACAACAACGTCGGCTCGGCGTCTGCCAGCGCAGCGACAAACTCACTTTGCCCCCAACGGGTATTGAGGGGAACCGCCACCCCACCCAGCCACAGTGTGGCCAGAATAATTTCAAACAGCCGGTCACTATTTGGGGAAATAACGGCCACCCGATCCCCCGGCGCCACGCCCTTGGCCGCAAATACCGCCGCCAGTCGCGCCACCCTGTCCTGCAGCTGCGCGAAACTTCGCTGGCGACCAGCGAAGACCGTTGCGATTCGGTCAGGGAAATTTTTCGCCCCTTTGTGCAGCGCGGTCGTCAGGTTCATCGTTTCCCGCGTGTCTCCACCGCCATCAATGAGTCAGGCTAAAACCAGCACCTAACTCACCATCATTGATTTTATATCTGCAATACTGGCCGGCAGGGCAAAACGACTACCGTACTTACTGGCCAGCTCGGCCGCTCGCTGGCTAAAAGCCTGCTCACCACCAAACCACTCAATAAAGTGAAAGGCGCCGCCGGTATGGGTGGGGAAGCCCCAGCCAAATAGCGACCCAATATTGGCATCGCGGGCGGAACGGACCACACCCCGATGAATACAGTCGAGTGCTTCCACCACCTGGCGAAACATTAACCGGTCGCGAATATCCTCCAGCGGCATCTCTGTTTCGCCGCCAAATTTATCTTTTAAGCCAGGCCACAACACCTTGGAACCGTCTGCGAAATAATCATAGTAGCCCTTGCCACAGCCGCGACCCGTGCGCCCCATACGACACATCTCGCCAGAGAGGTCTTGAAGTTTGCTATGCACACTGTGAAAATCATCACCCAGACGTTCGTCCAGGGCCTTGTTGGTTTCACCAACTTTACGCATCAGCTCGATTTCGACTTCATCCATAATCGCCAGCGGGCCAACTGGCATGCCGGCAAACTTGCCCATATTCTCGATCAGAATGGGCTTCACGCCTTCAGTGAGCAGGTGCAGGGCTTCATCGCCGTAGCAGCCAAACACCCGGGAGGTATAGAAGCCCCGGGCATCATTAACCACAATGGGCGACTTGCGAATCTGGCGGGTGTAATCGTAGACCAGCGCCAGGGTGTCATCACTGCTGTGCTCGGCACGGATAATTTCCACCAGCGGCATTTTGTCTACCGGCGAGAAAAAGTGCACACCGATAAATCGCGAGGGGTCGCTGAATGCTTCGGCCAGCAGGCCGATGGGCAGGGTTGAGGTATTGCTGCCCCAAACGCAGGTCGGTTTCAGGAAGGGCTCAATCTCCCGAGTCAGCTTGTGCTTCAACTCGATATCTTCAAACACCGCCTCGATAATCAAATCGCAATCAGACAAATCCTGGTTATCTGCCGTGGTTTGAATCAGGGCAAGAATCTGATCCGCCTGTTCCTGGCTCTTGCGCCCCTTTTCCACCTGTTTTGCCAGCAGTTTGCGGCTGTAGTCCTTACCCTTCTCGGCGTTCTCAATAGAAACATCCTTGAGCACGACGGCCGTCCCGGACAGGGCAGTGGAGTAGGCGATACCCCGCCCCATCATGCCAGCACCGAGTACACCCACCTTGGCAATCTGCTTGTGGGCAATCGCAGTCGGACGGCTGGCACCTGCAGCAATTTCGTTCATCTGGAAGTACAGGGTGCTGATCAACGCGGTGGACTCGGGGCTGCGCAGCAGCTCGGCGAAATAGCGCCCCTCTATCTTCATCGCCGCTTCATAGCCAACGTTACTGCTTTCTGCCATCACCTTGAGGATGGTTTCCGGCGCGGGCAGCAGGCCCCGGGTCTTACTTTGAATCATGGCAGGAGCACCGGCCAGCATCATACCGTTAGCGCCGTGGTACATATCGCCGCCGGGAATCCGGTAGCCCTTGGCCAGCCAGGGTTGGCAGGCCTCAGGGTTAGCCAGAATATAAGCCTTGGCCTTGGCCAACATATCCTCAGGAGAGCTGGCGGTTTCATGGATCAGGCCCGCCTCCAGCGCCGCTGAGGCAGAATATTTTTTGGCTTCGATCAACACTGGAAAGGCCTTCTGAATGCCGAGCAGACGCACAGTGCGCACCACCCCGCCCGCCCCCGGCAACAGCCCCAGATTCACTTCAGGCAATTGAATGGCCACCGCCTTGCTGTCCAGGGCAATGCGGTGGTGGCATGCCAGACAGATTTCGAAACCGCCACCCATGGCCGCGCCATTAATCGCCGCCACCACCGGAATACCCAAGGTTTCCAGCTCGGCCAACTGGGCCTTGATCCGCAGGTTCATCGCAAAGGCGGCATCCCAATCCTGATCGCGTTTGCTCTGCATAATGGTCTTGATATCACCACCGGCAAAGAAAGTGCTTTTTGCCGAAGCCAGCACCACGCCCTTCAGGCGGCCGAGGTCCGCACGAATGGCTGCCAGGGTCTGGTCCATGTAATGCAGGTAATCGCTGTTCATAATATTCACCGCCTGGCCGGGCATATCCATGGTGACCAGGGCAATGCCATCGCTGTCGACCTGATAGGTAAATCCTGTATTTGCTGTCATCACTGTCTTCCCAAAAGCTATACGCGCTCGATGATGGTGGCGATGCCCATGCCGGCACCAATGCAGAGGGTGCATAGGCCGTAACGACCACCTCTCCGCTCCAGTTCATCCAACACGGTGCCGACCAACATGCCGCCAGTGGCACCCAGGGGGTGACCCATGGCGATAGCGCCGCCATTGACATTAACCTTTTCTGCCGGTGCGCCGGTGTCGCGCATAAAGCGCATCACCACCGAGGCAAAGGCCTCATTCACTTCAAACAGATCGATGTCATCAATACTCAGGCCCGCTTTTTTCAGCACTTTCATGGTGGCCGGGGCAGGCCCTGTAAGCATGATGGTGGGTTCGGTAGACACGTTGGCCATGGCGACTATACGGCCCCGGGGCGTTAAGCCCAGATCTTTGCCAATCTGCTCGCTGCCGATCAGTACCGCGCTGGCGCCATCGACGATGCCGGAAGAATTACCCGGGGTGTGCACGTGATCAATCTTCTCCACCTCGGGATAGCGCTTCTGGGCAATCTGATCCATACCCATCGCACCCATCTGGGCGAAGGACGGTTTCAGCGAGCCCAGAATCGCCATAGTGCTATCGGGTTTGATGAAATCGTCTTCCGCAAGAATCACCCGACCGTGCATGTCGGTTACTGGCACCACACTTTTGAAGTAGCCCTCGGCCCGGGCTTTAGCGGCTCTCTGCTGGGACTGCAAAGCAAAGGCATCCACATCTTCTCGGCTGTAGCCATCCAACGTGGCGATCAGGTCCGCACCGATGCCCTGGGGCAAGTAGCCGGTTTTGATATTGATCGCCGGGTCGGAAACCCAGGCGCTGCCGCCGCTGGCAATGGGCACCTGGGACATGGACTCTACCCCGCCGCTGACTACCATATCCTCAACCCCGGCAATGACTTTCATCGCGCCGATATTGACCGCCTCCAGACCGGAACCGCAGTAGCGATCCAGCTGTAGCCCCGACACGGTCTCGGCCCATCCCGCCTGCATCGCCACCGTCTTGCCGATGGCGCCGCCCTGAGCTTTGAGCGGGTCAGCACAGCCCAGGATCACATCCCCCACCAGACTAGTATCGAGATCAAAACGGCGCTGCAGATGAATCAACAGACCGGCGGCCAGATCAACGGGTTTGACTTCGTTCAAGCCGCCATCGGGCTTGCCCTTGGAGCGCGGGGTTCTCACCGCGTCATAAATAAATGCTTGAGTCACAGTGAGGTCACCATGTTTATTGCAAAAAAGCTCACGGCCTAGCGGCCCGGCAAATTATTCAGAACTGAACCTTAGCACTGGCTGCAAATGCCCCCCTCGTCTGTTGCGACGAAATGGGCATTCACCTTGGGATATTGAGGTGACCAGCTCAGGGCACGCAGCCCCGGGGACATGGCTCTGCTAGAGATAGCGAATGCGGACAGGCAAGTGCTTAAAGCCATTGACGAAGTAGGAGTTGCTCATGGTCACCTCGCCACAAAGCGCCACCGAGGCGAGCCGGGGAATCAGGCGATCGAACAACGCCTTGATCTCCAGTCTCGCCAGGTGCTGCCCCAAACACATGTGAATGCCCTTGCCAAAGGCCAGATGGCGGGCATTGCCCCGGGCCAAATCAAAGCGTTCGCCCTCTTCATAAATAGCCGGGTCACGGTTGGCAGCGGCATAGCACAGCATGAGCCAGTCCCCGGTGCGAAACTGCCGACCACCAAACACCATGTCTTCGCTAACCGAACGCATAAAAGTCTTTACCGGTGAGCCCCAGCGTATGGCCTCCTCTATCAAGGCGGGCACTAGGGACATATCGCCCTGGACCCGGGCCAGCAGGCCCGGCTGGGTAGCCAGGGCGTACATTACCGCAGCTGTGGTTGACGAGGTGGTATCGTGCCCCGCAGTGGCAATAATGATGAAGTAGCCCGCCAGCTCCTCGTCGCTTAACGGCCGTCCCTCAATACTGGCCGTGGCCAACAGAGTGGCAATATCGTCCTGCGGGTGCCGGCGCCGCGCCTCCACCAAGGTCCGAAAATAACGGCTGATTTTTTCAGCGGAGGACTGCAGCGCCGCAGCAAAAAAGGCGGGGTCGTTACAGTCCACACCTTCGGGGACGCTGTCGGGATCAGCGGGCGCAAAAATTTCCTGGGTAAGCTTGAGCATCAACGGATAATCCGCCTCTGGGACACCGAGAATTTCCATGATGATGCGCAGTGGGTAGTGCAGGGCCACCTCCTCGACAAAATCGATGACGGGCCCCTTGGTCATCATGGCGGCCAAGGCTTCATCGGCAATAGCCTGAATCCTTGGCCCTAGTGCCTGCAGGTTTCTGGGCATAAACCAGGACTGGGTAATCTGCCTCAGTAGGCAGTGATCCGGTTCGTCTACCGTCACCAAAGTGCGCACCGCATAGGGCTTGCCGGTGGTGGCCCGCATCAACGCCTCAGAAGCCGCATCAAACAGCACCGAGGGCCGGTCACCATAGGGGAAACGCAGGTGATCCATGCTGACCCGTTCAATATCCTCAAACCGGGTCAACACCCAAAAGGGGGAGTAGCCCGGCGGTGCCGCCCAGGCCACAGGATTGTCCTGCTGCAGACGACGATACAAACGCAGGACCCGGCCATCGGCATAGGCCGTCGGATCCACCAATATCGCGGCATCATCCGTCGCCAGTGCAAATTCTCCCACGTCCCGCTTGCTAACGCTGCTCATGTGCTCCTCCTTATTATTGTTCCTGCCCCACTGGCAGAATCGTTCAAGGCCTCCCGGACGCAGCAGACCTCCGCCACGGCTACCGGTTTTCTCTGATCTTGCTGATAACATTGGACGGTATAGAAACTCGCGCTCCCCCCCAGGCGCACCGGCCGACACTGAGCCTGCAATGGCAGATCAGCGCGACTGGGTCGCAGATAGGAAATCGACAGGGACACGATGCGCATGTCGGCAGCCAGCACAGCTTCCGCGCTGGCCACCAACAAACTGCCCACCGCGCCTCCGTGGAAAGTATTGCCGGGCTCCCAACCCACCGCCCCCAGATGACCACCAGCCAACTGCCAGCATCCATTCAGTGCGCTCAGACCAATACCCTGGGCATAACAGTGAATTTCCGGCCCCGGCTGATAATCGCTCAGGCGGGCCTCTTCCAGCCCCACCTTACCGGGAAAGGTCCGCTGGGTAAAAAAGGACGTGCCCAGGGCCACCGGCAACCCAGCCCCGGTGGAGACCTCCGCCACCAGCAGGGCGCCCCCTGAATGACGCTGGCGAACCCGGCAAACGGCTTCCAGCCCACCCTCGATGGACTCAAATGATTCAAAATCCACTCGCAAATTCAGGGTTGCACCGGGCATTAGCCCGGCACCAGAGGCCTGAAGCGTATACCCCATGGCATGGTCTATCAGCCCCACGATGCAGCGCCTATCCAGCTCGCCACTGCCCGCCCCGCGGTTTGAGGCTGAGGGCACCAACTGCACACACCCCTTGGAGCCGACCACTGGCCGGTAGCGGAGGTTGAGGGTACGGGAATACGGCGACAGGGTACTGAGTGTTGCAGGGTCCCATTGCGACATTGTGGTTTGTCTCCCGGTTATTGCTCCGCTCGCCGCCGCCCTTCGACGGCAAGCCCTCGGTCAGCGCTTAAGCACGCCTTGTGTTGCGCGCCAAACCTACTCCCGATGTGCGGCGAGCACGTCGTCCGAACGGACAGATGCGCAATGACGACCTGGTCATGTCGCAACCAGCGACAATCCTCAGCGAGCAAGACGCCGGGCCACCGCCGCATCAAAGTCCGGGCTGGCAATGCAGCGAGCCTGGAACTCCCCTTCTATACCGATGGCCTGCTCCAGCGATGCCTCTAATGTACGCACCATCAGCTGCTTGGCACTGGCCAAGAAGACCTCCGGCTGCGCGACCAAGCGCGCGGCCCAGTCGGTCAACGCCGACCACAGCGCCTCCGGTGGCACCACCTGATTGACTAACCCCAGCTCTAAACAGCGTTGCGCTGAAAGCTCCCCGCCCTCAAAGGCCAGGGCGCAAGCCTGGCGGTAACCCAAACCATGGAGCAAATGCCAGGAAACCCCGCTGTCAGGCACTAGGCCGATCTGGGCAAAGGGCAACACCAACCGAGCATCCGCGGCCATTACCACTAGGTCTGCGGCCAGGGCAACGCCGATACTCATCCCTGCACAAACACCATTAATGGCGCACAATACCGGCTTACCGCAGCCCCGCAATCTGGCAACAAAGGGGCGTATTTCCAGCTCCACCGCCTCCCGCACGTCTTCCTTGATCCGGGCCATTTCGGCCAAATCCGCGCCGACGCCAAAATGGCTGCCGTCGGCACCGAGACAGATCACTTTTACCTGGGGGTCGGCAATAGCCCGGCTCGCCGCCCTCATCAAGGCAGCCCGCAGCCGGTAGCTCAATGCATTACCCCGTTCCGGCCGGGCAAGACGCACCAGGGCCAGCCCCGACTCGACCCGGTAACTAACACCCTCGTCTTTCCAATCGACGTTTGCCGCCCCACTCATGACTACTATCCATACTGTTACCAAGACCGCCAGCATGGCGAAATACGGCGGCAGCCACTTCGTCCAAAGAGACAAGGAATCCCCCATTCGCCCCCATTTCCCCACTCTGGGCACTTCACGATTCGTCGCTAAGGACGAAACCCCTGCACCAACGGCCTCATTACCATTCGAGGCGTAAACCCTAGCACCGGAACAAATCATGATTGACAACTACACCCCCTCTTGGATGACCGATGAACTGGCCGAACTGCAACGCATGGTGCGGCGCTTTGTGGAGGAAGAAGTAAGCCCAAAACAGGAACAGTGGTGGGAGGCCGGCGCAACGGATCGTGAGGTGTGGCGCAAGGCTGGCGAGCTGGGCATTTTGTGCCCCGACATTGCGGCAGAATACGGCGGTTCCGGCGGCACTTTTGCCTACGAGGCGATCGTTGCCCAGGAGCTGTGCCTGGCCGGCGATACCAGTTGGCGCGCCGGCAAGCAGATTCACGTTGTCGCCGCCCACTACATCGCCAACTACGGCACAGAAGCACAAAAGCAGAAGTACCTGCCCGGCATGTGCAGTGGTGAAATTATTGCCGCCATGGGCATGAGCGAACCCAATGGTGGTACCGACCTGCAAAACACCCGCACCAAAGCCATTCGCGATGGCGATGAGTACGTCATCAACGGCGCCAAAACCTTCATCACCAATGGCTCCATTGCTGACATCATCGTCCTGGTCACCAAGACTGATCCCAGTCAGCGGGCCAAGGGCGTATCGCTCTTCATTTTTGAGACCAACACACCGGGCTTCGAAGTAAGCAAACGCCTGAAAAAAATCGGCCTGCACGGCTCCGATACCTGCGAATTGTTCTTCGGAGATTGCCGCGTGCCCGCCGATGCCCTACTCGGCGGAGTGGAGGGCCGGGGCTTTTACCAGATGATGCAAGACCTCACCTACGAACGCGCCCTGGGCGGCGTGAACTGCGCAGCGGTGATGGAGCACGCCTACCGGGTCACCGTGGACTACACCAAGGACCGGGATATCTTCGGCAAAAAACTGATCGACCTGCAAAGCACCCGCATGGAACTGGCCGAAATCAAAACCATTGCCACCATCGGCCGGGTGTTCTCGGACTATGTGGTCTCTCGCAGAATTGATGGCACCCTAGATTCCGATCTCGCCTCCATGAACAAGTGGTGGAACAGCGACCGCCAGTGCGAAATCGTCAGTCGCTGCCTGCAATTGTTCGGTGGCCACGGCTACATCATGGAATACCCCATCGCCCGCATGTACGCCGATGCCCGCATCGAACCTATTTACGCCGGTGCCAATGAGGCCCTGAAGGACATGATCGGCCGCAATCTATAAGCGACCCATTTCACCGAGCCACTTTCGGTAACGGCAAGCCACTTTACACGGAGACCAAGCCATGCCCTTCACACTGGCCAAAACCCAACAAGACCTGAATACGGCCTGGTTCAAGGATCTGCTGAAGCATATTGGTAACGGCGATGCCGCCGCCCAGCTGGAGCAGGCTGATGTCCACCCCATCGGCACCGGCCAAATGGGCTTTGTAGTCCGGGCCGTCCTGACTTTCAGCGGCGACGGCCACGGCGGGCCGGGCTCCCTGATTATCAAACTGGCTTCTCCCGACGCCACCGCCCGGCAAACCGGACTGGCACTGGGGATATTCCAGGCAGAGGTAAACTTCTACAATGAGATTGCGCCCCTGACCGAGATGACCCTACCGCCCTGTTTGTTTTCAGCGGTAGACGACGAGGGCTGGCTGACCATTGTGTTGGCCGATCTGAGCGGAGAATCCGCCCAGGGTGATGTGCTCAAGGGTGGCACCCCGGACCAGGCCCGGCATGCCTTGGGCGAACTGGCCAAGCTGCAGGCACCCTTCTGGAACCGTCCTGACTGGCAGAGCAAACCCTGGCTAAGTCCCGCCTCGGCGGCTCCGCTATACGATGTTCCCCCCTTGGCCCTGGACGCTTTCATCGAGCGCTTTGGTCATGCACTCGCCCCCGGGCAGCGGGCCATATTTGAAACGGTCTTTGCCCGATCAACCCTCTGGTTCCAGGCCTGGTCTGCGCCGCTAACCCTCACCCACGGTGATTTCCGACTGGACAATATCCTGCTGCCCATCACCGATGGGGCGCCCCCCATGGTCACCATCGACTGGCAAACGGTAAAAATGGGACCGCCCTTGATCGACGTGGCTTACTACCTTGGCGCCTGCCTCACTACCGAAGCGCGACGCTCTAACGAGGAAGATCTACTGCGCCACTACCAGCGTTACCTGGCAGAACTCGGCGTGGATTACCCCTGGGAGGCACTGTGGCGAGACTACCGCTTTGCTGCCTGTTACGGCGTATTGCTCTGCGCCTTTGCCGTAAAAGTCCCACAAACCGAACGGGGTGACCAGATGTTTATCCAGACCGCCCTGCGCTACGCCGATATGGCAGCCGACCTCAATAGCCTCGCCCTCATCGACGAATAATAAGGAACTGCCCATGTTCAAACACATTACCCTGGCCCGGGAAAACCTGTATATCGACCCGGTGCACGACAACCGCCACCCTTTGCCGGATCTGGACACCGCCCGGGAATCCATTCCTTACACCTTCCACATTCCTGCACTGCAAATTGCTGGCCTGACCTACACCTGGGTTAACAGCAAAAACGAAGCGGGCGCGGCAATGGCGCTTTCCGGCCCGGGCATTGGCGACAAACCGATTGAGCAGCTGCTGCCCGATCGCAAACTGCCGGACACCATGGATTACACAAATTGGCAGATTGACGGCTTCCAGATGCGCCAGGACCTGAAATTTGATACCGCCGCGGTGCGCTGGGAAAGCCCCGATGTGCTGCTGGAATTTGATTTCGAGGCAATTCACCCCCCCTATGCCTACTCAAGCCACGCCGAGGGCTGCCCACCCTATGCCGCCTTTGATCGCATCGAACAAGCTGGCCGCTGCCGCGGCCGGATCGTAATGCCAGGCCGGGAAGAAATTACCTTCGATACCTTCGCCCACCGAGATCACAGCTGGGGCACCCGTGACTGGCGCTACTTTCAACACTACAACTGGTTCCACGGCCAATCCCTGGACGGCAACACTGCCATTCACTACTGGCGCTGCCTGGCATTGGGGCGGGAGATTATCCGGGGCTACCTGTGTAAAGACGGCACCATGGCAGAAATCGTCGGGGTGGAGAGTGACATGCGCTACGACGACACCCTGTATCAACAACAACTGAGCAGCACAATTACAGATGAGCTGGGGCGCAGCGTCGACATCAGCGCCGACTTTTACACCCACTACACCCTGCGCCCCTCCCCTCTTTGGCATCTGCGGGAAGGCGCCGCCACCGCCACCATCGCCGGTCAGGCGGCCATGGCCTGGGTGGAATGTGGCTGGCCGCCCGGCTACCTGGAGAATATTGAACAGGCACAAGCTTAGTTAGCCGCACGCTGACCGGCGGATAGGCAATCAAGTCCTGCGTCCGCCGACATCCTTATGCCTCTGCTAAAGCGACACCTGAATATGAATCACACCATTTCCAACAAGACCACCATCCCCGGCGAACAAGGCGTATTCATTTTTGTGCTGGTGGACATCATGGTGTTCTTCTGGCTGTTTGTTTCCTACCTGTTTGAACGCCTGAAAGACCCGGCTCTATACAACGCCTCCCAGACATTGCTGTCCTTTGAGGTGGGCACCGCCAATACCCTGATACTGCTCACCAGTTCTTGGCTAGTGGTACTGTCCATCAAGGCCCTGGCCCGAGGAAAGCGCCCCACCGCCCTGTTTTTTCTCGCAGCCACCATCACCCTCGGCTGCCTGTTCGGGGCGGCCAAACTGGTCGAATACCACGATAAGCTCAGCGTCGGCATCACCATGAAGACCAATGACTTCTTCATGTTTTATTACATGATGACCGGCCTGCATTTTGTCCACACGGTCATTGGCATCATCGTGCTCTGCACCCTGTTTTTCCGCATCCGCACTGGCCGCTCAGGCCTATTCGGGCTGGAGAGTGCCGCCACGTATTGGCACATGGTTGATCTGTTGTGGATCTTTATTTTTCCGCTGCTGTACGTATTGAGGTAGGCCATGAGCACCTTCATATTTTCCCGGGACACCCTGATCTGGCTGCTATTGGTTGGCGCCACCTTGTCTACCTGGCTGATGGGGGGCGACACCCGACATATTGACCATATTAGTTTCGCCAGCCGCGCTGCCATCGTTGCCATCGCCGCCATCAAAGTTCGGTTGGTGATTTATGAGTTCATGCATGTACGCAGCATGCCCAGCCCCTGGCAGTGGGCCTTCAATGGCTGGATCGCACTGGTCAGCCTCGCCTTGCTAATTGGCCTCAACCTGGCCAGCAGCTAAAACCAGACATACAACCACACCTACACCGCGACAAGGAGACACCATGTACCACGTACCCACCCAACCCCACTTCGCCAGCTGGCGCTGGGGCAACTACGCCGGTTACGGCTATTGCATCACCATCGTGCTGGCCTGGGGCGTTATTGCCGGCTTCCTGCCGCCACCCCAGCAATACCTCAATACCGAGGAGGTTCATCAATACTATATCGACAACAGCTTCCGCATTCGTCTGGGCATGCTTCTCACCCTTCTGGTGACCCCGTTGTACTATGTCTGGGGTGCGGCGGTATCACGGGCAATGCAATATGTCGAAGGCCCGAAGGGCACCCTGTCGATGATTCAGCTGATGGGCGCCTTCGGCACCGTGGTGGTGACCTGGGGCTCCTGTGTCGCCTGGGAAGCTTCCGCTTATTTGCCGGAATTGAAAACCGCCCAGGACATCAAAACCCTGTCAGATCATGCGTGGATGTGGTTTGACACGACCGTCATGGTGTCCGTCACCCAGTTTGTCGCCTTCGGTCTGGTGTGCCTGATCGACAAAAACCAACAGCCCCTCTTCCCCCGCTGGCTCGGTTGGTTCTCCCTGGCCATGGGCCTTTCCCTGCTACTTGCCTGTCTGATCCCCTTCTTTGAAACTGGTCCTTTCTCCTGGCATGGCTTTCTCTGCTATTACCTCGGCCTGTTCGACTTTTTTATCTGGATTGTGCTGGTGACCTATTACGTGGGCAAAGCCATTAACCGCATCGACCATGAAAAAATTAGTCAGCCAGGCCATAGCGCTTGAAAGGCGTTTACCGATAAAAACGATTCTGGAAGCAGGTTTACATGGCGAAAATTCTGGTGATTGGCGCTGGTCCGGCTGGCTGCACCGCTGCCTATCGACTGCAACAGCGGGGGCACATTGTGCAGGTGTTGGAAGCAGCGACGGTGCCCGGCGGCCGCACCTATACCCTGGAAAAAGACGGTTTCCTGATCGACACCGCGGCCATTTTTACCATGAGCACCTACCATCGAACCTGGGCGCTGCTCAGGGAGCTGGCGCTTGAATCCCGCCTGCAACCCTGGCACGCCCATACCCAATTAGTTGAGGGTGACCGCCGCTTCTCGCTACGTTACGACCAGCCATTGAGTAATTTATTACTGCCCTGTGTGTCCTTGGCTGACAAATTTAAAATTATCAAAGCAGGTATTGCTGCACTGCTCGAACCGTCGCTGAACGCCTTTAATGGCGACGACTTGGCCAGCATCGATAACGGCGAAAATCTGGAAGACTGGGCGCGTTGCACCCTTGGCAACACGGCCTATGAATACGTGGTTAAACCCAATCACGACATGCTCTATGCCCTGCCCCCCTGTTTGCTATCGCCAGCGTTTCAGCGCGCGACCATGCAAGCAGCCTGGGGCTTTTCTCTGGCCGTACCCAGCAGTGGCATGGGGACACTCTGCCGCGCTTTGTCCGAACAGTTAGATCTGTACGTGAATCACCCCGTTACACAGATTGAATATCGGAGGCATCAGGGAGTAAGCGTACACTGCGCAGGGCAAAATGCAGATTTCCAGGGCGATGCGCTCATCGTAGCAACCGACGCCCATAGCGCCGCCACGCTATTACAGGGTCAGGTCGACGATAGTCTGATCGACACTCTGAGCCAAACGCCCTATATCGAATACGCCCAAACCACCATGACCTATACCCAGGACCCCTGGCCCGACGAAACAAATAGCATGCTGGTTCCTGTCGGCAAGAACTTTCACCCCGTCAATGCCTTGGTATTGCATAGCAAACGCAACCCGGCATCGGTGCCCAAAGGCGCTCAAAGCCTGGGCTTCTACTACAACAGTCAGGCCCTGACCGGCAGCAGCGACGCTGAGCTGATCGACTTGGCCCGCCGTTACCGCGACCGCTTGCTGGGCGCGGTGGCAGTAGCGCCGGATTTTGAACAGGTCTTCCGCTATAAACGGGGCTTGACGGTACCCGCCCCAGGCCACTATCGAAATATGACCACCGTAAGCAGCCGCCTGCCGCCCCGGCTGGCTCTCGCCGGGGATTACTTTGCCCATGCGGGGATCGAGGCAGCCGTCATCGCGGGTGAACGGGCAGCAAATGAAGTAGCGAAGTGCTTTTAGAGACCAACGGTTGATCCAACGACAATCGGGCCGCAGCTGTCCAATTTCACACCCCATCCTTGCGCTGCGCTTCGCCATTCCTCTCAAGCACAGCAGCTATTCCATAAAACTTTATTCAGTGCCCAATCTATTGGACGTGACGATACGATTTATAGCTTTTACGGTGTAAACGCTTGCCACCCCTGTCCAGAGAAAATACATTCCATAGACCAGATATAAACTAATCAAACCGTGATAAGCAAACGGGCCGCTATACAAAAAGGGAATGAGAGACACCGGCCACATCGCGAATGCCGTGGCAAATGAGTACCAAGCGAACCATCCTGGATAGATTTTTGATTTCCGTTTGTCAAAAATCACAGCGATTCCGACAAAAACATACTGCAGGAGGGTGGCCAAAAACATAGTCTCAATCCACATCCACCCCATGTCATTAGCCAATAAGATATCGTGATCTAGCCGTGTTTCCGCTTTAAATGCAGCCGAAAGCCAAAAAAACAAACCTGCAATGGTTATGAGAAAATTGGTATATCCGCAATAAAGCTCCAATTTACTGAGGAGTCCACCCTCCCCTTCAATATAGTCAATAACTTTTGCAATACCGATAGAAAAGAAAACATAAAAGAGCTGAAAATTTAACGCTATTACAAGACCAACTTTAATCGCAGTGTTATTTTCCCGATAGAAACTCGCCATTTCTGCAGCACCCCATTCCGACCTCGGCGGTGGTATAAAGCCTGCGATAATTGCCCAACCGATTAGCGATCCTACTAAATAAATTACGCCAGACCATGCACAAAACTTCCATGTCATTGCTTTTTTGTCCTGGTAATTATTCATATCCACCCCATAGCCATTAAATTATTGCTCGCTCTTTATCTCGGTTTTCAACCTCCAGTTTTCAAACGCATCACTAGGATGAAAGGCCAGTGCTGCGTGCCGGTTCAGGTCGGTTAGGTAGCGCGCATAACTCTCCAGAGTGTCATCCAGGCACTGTTCTTGAGTATAACGAGCTGCGTAGGATACAAATGGCGGCAGCACCTCCAGCCCCGAGTAGTGGAAAACGCCCGCGTGGAGGTGCCAGAGAATAACGTCGAGACTGCCGAGAATCCCATCTTCAGCCACCATCTCCTCGAAACAGCCGGTGGTCATGGCCAGACTGGCTCGCTTGCCCTTTAAACCGCCGTTTTCCCAGCGCAAGCCAGCCCCATAAACCTTGCCGTTAACAAAGACCCGGTCTATCCACCCTTTCATGATTGCGGGAACGGAGAACCACCACAGCGGAAACTGGAGCACCAAATGGTCACACCAGAAAAGCTTCTCCAGTTCAGTTTCTATATCTTTACTGAACTGGCCCTGCGTGGCGGCGTACTTTTGCTCCCGATCATACTGCAAGCGCTCCGGGAAACGCCGTTGCAGAAAGTCCTCATTACTGGCAATGGGGTTAAAGCCCATCTGATAAAGGTCAGAAACCACAACCTCATGGCCAGCCGCCTCGAGCGCCGCTACACCCCGGGCTAACATGGCGGCGCCAAAGGACTGAGCCTCGGGGTGTGCAAATACAACAAATACCTTCACAGCGTTAAACGCCTTGCTCGGCAAGATAGGCCTGGGCTAAGGCGGCGACGCTTTTTGCGCTCACGGCACACGCCTGGGTTCCACCATCACCGTAGTCTTTGACCGCATCGCCTACGTTCCACAAGTTGGCAATCGGCGTGGTCTGAGGCATATCGTATCCGGAACAGGACCGCTGCGCAGGCCAATTGTCCCGCATCACCCGGATGGAGAGCATCTTGGCATCCCGAAAGCCGGGGAACTGCTCACGAAGATCCTCCAGGGCCAGTTCGATTTCCTGCTCTTCATCAAAATCCCCAATGGCCGGCCGGGGTACCGCGTAGGCCACATACTGGTGCCATCCTGCCGGTGCTAGTTCAGGACAGGTGTAGGTGAGCTCGCCCATATTGCAAATACGCCGGGTTTTACCAAAGGTAATCAGCCCCGGCAAATCAATCAGCCGCTCCCGGGTGGCGAAATTAATCACGATATTTGCCGCGGGCTTTAACGTGCTGCGCATTTGGTCGACATAGGCCGCCCCAAAATGGGTCTCGCCAACCAGCTCAACTGTATGGGCAGGGCCGGCGTTGCTAATCACCAAACGGCTGGCAATAAACACTTCCTTCCCCGCCGACTCCACAGTCAGGCCAGTCACTCGCCCTTCCTCAACGTGAATTTTTTTAACGGCAGTATTAAGGCGCACTTCACCACCTTTATTTTCAATGCCCTTGGCCATATCCTGCCAAACGCCAAGGGTGCCCCGGGGACAGAAACCAAAACGCTTGAATGCCCCTTTAGTGGCAAAGTAAATCAGAAATGCACGGGCGGGTAACTCATCGGCATTGGCGGCAAAAATAGCCGCGCACAAGTTGCGGAACAGAGCGTGGACAGTTTCATTTTTGGTATACCCCTCCAACCACTCCTTGGTGGAGATATGTTCCTCAGGCAGTTCACCTTTGCGGGCATCAGCAAATTTTGTGGCAATTTTGGCGGCAGACTTGGTAATCCCCCCGAGCAACAGACCCCAGCCGCCCTTTTGGGGATTTATCACCTTGCCGTCGATATAAAAGACCGTCGCTGGTGATGGCTCCCGGACATCTACCGGCATCTCCACCAGGCTCATGGTCTCTTCAAAAATGCTTCCCAATTCTATGGCGATGGCGCCGATGTTCACGGTGAAGCCATCGATGACCTCGCTGCTGGCGCGTCCTCCCACTCTGTCCCGGGCTTCCACAACCATTACTTTCCTGCCCGCTGCCACCATTCTGGCGGCCGCGGCCAATCCACCTGCGCCCGCACCAACTACCACTGCATCGTACATATTTTATCCTCGCTAACGATGGCGGAATCTGACTTCCTCGCCGCGTCCGCCCTTGTATTACATACCGTCAACCCCAGCCGTACCGGGGTTACATTTTTTTCGCCAGTTCCAGGCACATAACCTCGGTCGCCCCGCCACCGATGGCGAGGATACGGGCATCCCGGGACATTCTCTCCACCGGCGTTTCCCGCATATACCCCATGCCACCGTGAAACTGCACACAGCGATACATGACCTTGTTGAGGAGTTCGGGAAAGTGCGCCTTGACCATACAAGCCCCGGCACTGGCGTCACATCCTTGGGCATCCAGGTGGGCGGTGTAGTAGGCCAGTTGCTTAGCCGCCTGCACCTCTGCCACCAGGGCTGCCATATCCAGTTTGATATTCTGCATATCCCAGAGGGTACTACCGAAGGCCCGGCGTCCCTTTAGCCATTCCAGCGTCAGTTCGATGGCCTTTTCAGCCTGGCCAATGCAGTGGCCGCCAATGCAAATCCGCTCTAGCTGAAAGCCTTCCATAATGTAATAAAAGCCCTTGTTTTCCTCTCCGATCAGGTTTCCTGCGGGGACAACCACATCATCGAGGAATAGCTGGGCAGTGTCTGAGGACAACCAGCCGGTTTTTTTTAGGGGTTTGCTGACACTGAAACCAGCCGCGCCTTTTTCAACTACAAACAGGGAGATACCTCGGCTGCCCTTGGCCGCCGGATCGGTTCTGGCAGCCAGCATATAAAGGTCGCCATGCACGCCATTGGTGATAAACATTTTGGCGCCGTTGAGCCGGTAACTATCGCCTTCTCGCACGGCTGTGGTTTTTATCCCTGCCACATCGGAACCCGCGTCCGGTTCGGTCACTGCCACCGCGCAGATCTTGCGCCCGGTTACCACCTCGGGCAAATACTTAGCTTTGAGGGTGTCACTGCCATGCCGGGCGATGTGCAAGCCAGACATATCGGTGTGCACGCCAACGCCGGACATCACCCCGCCAAAGGTAGAACGTCCCAGTTCCTCGGCTAGCACTAGGGAGGCGAGCGGCCCCAAGCTGGTACCGCCGTAGGCCTCGGGATAGGACATGCCCAGTAGCCCTAGGTCACCCATTTTGTGCCAATAGGCCCGGGGCATGGTGCCCAACTCTTCCCAGGCCTCGCCATTGGGAACAATCTCCTCCTCGACAAAACGCCGGATCAGGCGCCGCATCGACTTCAGCTCATCGCTCAAATAGAGATCGTCAAGATCGAGAAAAACAGACATGCACAGCTCCAAAGCACCTTGTCAGTGACAATTACTTGGGGGAGCTTATCGAAGAGCTTGGCGGGCCGGTTTCGTCCGTTGCGACGAAACCGGCCCGCGCAGATGAAGGGGACGGGCTAACTGACGATTCCCAATTCCCGCGCCATCACCAGGGCCTGGGTGCGGTTTTTGGCTTTGAGCTTGACGTTAATGCTGCGCAAATGGCTGCGCACTGTTGATTCTGACACAAACATGGCTGCGGCCATCTGGGCGTTGGACAAGCCCTTTGCCAAATGTTGCAGCACTGCCAGCTCCTTTGGCGTAAACTTTTCGCCCATGTGGTTGATATAGGGGGAAGCCGGACCAGCCGGAAGCTCATCCACTTCGACGCTGCCAAGCTCCTCTTCCAGACTTTTCTGAGCCTCGCTATACAGCGAATTGGCAATCGCCCCCTCCTCTTGAAAGGTGCTGATAAACCCTTCCCGTATGGCAAAGCGAACCGCCCGCAACATTGTGCGCAGGGCAGCGCGCTTTTCGCCGGTGAGAAACTGAGCCTCGGCCAAGAGAATCCGCAATTTGAGTACCCGCCGTTCCCGCCCCGAGCGCTCTGCCCCTTTCAACTCCTCCTTCAGATCGGCAATGGCCACCGCCGCCCGGCCCCGTCGTAATAACAGGCGGGCATTAATCAGTGCGGGGTACAAAGTATCATTGGCCACCCACCACTGACGCTCGCTGTCGCTCCAGTCGTAAACCTGCTGCGCTTCCTCAAGCTTGGCGGCGGCACCGGGGTAATCCTCCAGCTGAATTCGCAGATTAGCTAGCTCCAGCTTGGCACTGGCGATAACCCGAGGTAGTTTTAAACGAAAGCCGTCGGCTTCCAGTTGCGTCAGAATTTCCAGCGCGGTATCAAACTCCCCCGCCCGGTGAGCCAGGCGACTCATCAGTGTGTGGGCGGTTATTAGGGCATCCGGCGGGCCAATATCCCGCATCATGGAAATATTGCGCTCCAACAGAGCCCGCGCCTCAGCAAGCTTCCCCGATTCGTATAGCGCTTCGGCGTGAAAGACCGATGAAATGGCAATGCCGTGGCCGGGATGCATACGGCTCTTTCTAAACCCTTCTTCGGCAATCTGAACACGAGTGGCCGCTTGAAGCAGACGACCGCTCATCATGTCCAGCATCACCTCGGCTGACTCTGCCAGCACAATGCCGAAGGCGCCACTGCCGTTTACCGCCGCATCACGGGCCAAATTGACAGCTTTCCGGGCCGCGTCATGATGACCCAGGATAATATTGGTTTGGCAATTCACTTGATACAGCATGGCACTGGCATAGGGGTAGCGCCCGGTTATTTGGTCCAATGCGGCCCTGGAAGCAGCCTCCGCCTCCGCGACCTGGTCCTGCATAGCCAGAATCATGGGGCGCAGTGCCAAGAGAGAATCCCGGGCCTCTTCCCCCATGCCCCGATCGTCCAGCGACGAAATCATGTCATAGGCGACACTAGGCCCCTGAGTAAAATTCACGCACCACGCGTGGAGCACCACATGCAGTGAATCGTTCAACTCTCCCGCCGCCGCCAGCTGTTCGAATACCTCCGCCAAAAAACGCATCCGCCCCCTGGCCAGCAGGGGGTAAAGCTGTTCCCTCAGCAATACGGTGGCGGTATCGTAACGCCCCGCGCTAATTGCCTGGCGAATTGCCGGCGCATAGCGGCCTCTGCGGATAAAATAGTCGCAGGCCCGGGAATGAGCCTCCGCCACCACCTCAGCCGACGCCGTCTGCCTGAAACGGGTATACAGCGAATCCCGTAGCAGGGAGTTGAGCCGGAATACCTGCTCACCGCCATCGTAGTAACGCAACATCAGATTAAGTCGCTCACTCTCGGCCAGACAGGAGGTTACATCAGCGCCGGGGCTCAGCTCCCGAGCAATATCCCGGTCAATATCATCCACGGGGCTGGTCTGGAGAAGAAAGGTCCGCACCTCTGCACTGGCCATCGCCAGCACCTCATCGGCGATAAAACGTTCCAGGGTGGGGCCGCCCCCAGAAATATCCTTCAGCACTTCGTTCACGTCGCGGCCATCGCTAATGGCCAGCCAAGCAAACCACAGTGCAGTGGGCCACCCTTCCGTCTGCAGATGGAGGGCATCGAGGTGCTCCGTGCCCCACTGGGTACCAAGCTTGTCGTGGAGAAGCTGGGATACTTCTTCCCGGGAAAAGCGCAGCGCGTTAACGCCAATCTCGGTGAGCTGGGCATTGGCCCGAAATCCTGACATCCCCCACTCAGGTTCGACCCTGGTCCCTATCACCACTACAGATCCTTTGGGCACCGATTCAATACCCCGCACAACCAGATCCCGTACGGTGTTGTTTTCCAGACTGTCAAACCCGTCCATAAATACGGCAATAGGACGGGTCAGGGCATCGAAAAACGCCATAATGCCGTCGGCAATGGACGCATTACTATCGTGCTCTATCACGGGTCCGCCGTCGCCGGGCAGCTCCCTGATGGCGGCAAGAAAGGTCTGCAAAAAACGGGAGATGTCGTTGTCAGCGCTATCCAGGCTTAACCAGAGTACCGCCAATCCCTCATCCCGACAGCACTGGGCAAGCTGGGCCATAGCCAGGGTTTTACCAAAACCCGCGGGGGCACTGAGCTTGACCAGCCGCCCCCGTCGGGGCGACTGGAAACGGGCGACGATTCGGGCTCGGGACACAAAAAAGGACGGGAGTTCTGGAGGCGATACCTTACTGCGCGTGATATAGCCCCGGCTTCTTTTTTCTGCTGCCACGTACTCTCCCCTCTCCCCGACGCTGATTATTATTTGGCTCGAATTATCATGACAAAGAGGAAAGCTTTGCAAGGGCCCGCCCGGTTTGAGCAAGGAGGGACAATCCAAAATGTCGCATACGACGAAGTGGGCAGGCCGTATCTCTGCCACCCTTAGCCCATCAGAAAAATATGGATCTGGGGCTATGACAACCAGCACACACTTCGATGTCATTGTTATTGGCGCTGGCGCCGGAGGACTTTTCAGCGCTGCCCTGCTCGCCCACAAAGGCTACCGGACACTGCTTGTCGAAGCCAGCGACATTGTCGGCGGTCGCGCCTCGACACGGATTAAGGATGGCTTCGCAATCAATACCGGCGCCCTGGGTATCGAACTAGGCACCGAATTTGAAGCGGCCTTTCGCCGGATCGGCGCCGACCTCAATGTGCGCCAACCTGGCATTGGCATTGTCATTCGACTTGGCCGGCGGGATCTGAATATCGCCAGCGGCTTCAACGGCGCATTAGTAAGAGGGGCTACCCATCTCGGTCGCTGGGGGACAAGGCTGTTCCCCGGAATGGCTCCCAGACCCGGAGAGTCCACTCTGGCTTGGGTGCAGCGCTTTAGCACCCACCCTACCCTCCTGGGGACAGTTCACAACTTCTGCGGCTCTATTTTTGCCGCTGCCCCCGCCGACATCCCCGCAGACTTGTTTTTTAATTACGTAACCACCAAGGGTGCCTTTAAAAAATTTGGCTTCCCCCCCGGGGGCACCCTAGCCGTTTGGCACCCCCTGATTGAGCGCTTTCAGCAAATGGGCGGCACCTTATGGCTGAACACTACCGCCACGGACATCAGCTTTGATGACTGCGGCTGTGCTTCGACCGTGCAGCTGCGGCGCGATGGCGAAACCCATACACTAACGACCAGGGCAGTGGTCAGTGATATCGGCCCCAAGGGCACCTTAACGCTGTGCGAGGGAGCTGACTGGCCGCAGCAATATCGCGACCGCGTCCATCAGCAGTGCCAGTCGAGCGCCATTCTGACGGCCTACTTTGCCAGCAAAACGCCGCTGGCGGCCTTTCCTGGCTTTGCCTGTTTCAGCAAAACCCAGCGCCTTTGCTACGCCGCGAATTTCACAGAGGTATGCCCCGAAAACGCCCCACCAGGTTGGCACCTTTACTGTGGCGCGAGTGTGCCCCAGCCTGCCACCGGTGACTTCGATGATGCCGAGGAAACCCGCCTTCTGCTGGAGGACCTGGGCAAGGCCTTTCCGGGCTTTGCCCAAGCCCACCTTCTGGAGGTGGTCATCACCCGGGGAGACTGGCCAGCTCAACGGGCCGTAGCGGGGCGGGATATGGCGCCCCACACCCCCACCGCCAACCTGTGGAATGTGGGGGATGCCATCAAGCCCTGGGGCAATGCGGCCACCAGCGCCTGCGCGGAGACCGCCATGCAGGTGGCCGATGAGGTCGACCGATACCTGGCAAATGGCGCCCCTATCGCTGCCCACCAAGCGGCCTGAGCGCAAAATGTCCAAATAGACGATTTCAGACCGGGGCGCAAGGGCCAAACTAACACTGCCTGAAAACCTGGCAATTTAACGCTCGCAATCGCTGACCGTTGGTCAGCGTATTAATAATTTTAAGAGACGCTAGATGGCTAAAAAACCCACTACATCGCCGCTCATAGCAAGGGTGGCAGCGAAATCCACGCAACGTCCCCACGAGGCTATGGCCGCGGAGAGGGAACAATGAATATGGCCTTGGGCTCTGCGAGCCCCGCCCGCACCAAAAGGCTGGCAGGTGCCCCTGGGGTGTGGCTGTTTGTTGCACTGGACAGCACCATCTTCGCCATTTTATTTCTCAGTTTTACCCTGGATAAAATGAAAGCCAAGGGGGAGTTCACCCTGGGCATCGCCAGCCTCGACACTCATCTCGGCACCCTCAACACCCTCATTCTATTGACCAGCTCTTGCTTGGCAGCCCTCGCCGCCGCAGAAGCAAAACATCCCACCGCCAGAATCGGCCAAATAAAGGCCTGCCTGCTGGGGGCCGTCGCGCTCGGTGTTGTCTTTGTTGGCCTTAAAATTACCGAATACCGCCACGTGGTTGCCGGAGGACATGGTCTTAACAGCAGCACCTTCCACATGTATTACTTTGTAACCACTGGCCTGCACCTGCTCCACGTATTGATCGGCATTGCCGCCTTGTCGCTGGTCGCCACCCAAGCCCTCAAACCCTCGGTGCCGGCGGCCCCTATTATCGTGGAATCCGCCGCCACCTATTGGCATATGGTCGATTTTCTTTGGGTGATGATTTTTCCGCTTTTCTATCTGGCGGTGCCCTCATGAAGATTGCCGGTCCCAAACACAAAATCCTGCTGGCCTGGCTGGCGCTCATGGCGGCCACCCTGCTCAGTACCAATATGGCCGGCGCCAACACGCTAGCCTGGGTAATATTGCTGACCGCCGCAGCTAAGATTTTCCTGATTTTTTTCTACTTTATGGAGCTCAACCACGCTCCCCGCCGCTACCTATTGGCCGCTGGGGCCTGGCTGACCGTTCTCAGTGGCATCGTCATTATTCCCCTTTTTTGAACCCAAGGAACAGCCTATGCAACACGTAACCTTTAGCAAAACCGACTACGCCATATTGCGCCATGGCAATATCTGGTCGATGGTCATTTTTTGCCTCCTCGGGTTATTGGGCTTCGCCATACTCGCCGGCTTTTGGCCACCGCCTCCCGAATACTTAAGCGCTCCGGAAATCGGTGCCTATTTTCGGGAGCACAGTGTCGGGATCCGCCTCGGTATGCTGCTGGTCATCACCGCCGTGCCATTTTATTTGGTATGGGGGGTACTGCTCTCAAAAATCATGGAACGCCTAGGGGACGGCGGCCACCTGCTCGGGCGCATTGAACTGGCCGGGGCAGCCACTGCCTCCATTATTCTTGCTCTGCCCTGCGTCATCTGGTTAGTCGCTGCCTTTCGCCCCGAGATAAGAAGTGATGCGGAAATTCAACTGCTCTACGACCTGGCCTGGCTGATGTTCGATCTGCCGCTGCTGTTTTTCGGCGCCCAGTATATTTCCGCAGGCATTGCCATTCTGCTGGACAAGCGCACCAAGCCTCTGTTCCCCGCCTGGCTGGCGTGGCTTGGCTTTTTTGACACCTTCACCTTTTTTGCAGTGTTACTAGCGCCCTTTGTCTACGACGGTCCCTTCGCTTGGCATGGGCTAATCAGCTTCTGGGTGGTTTTCGTGACCTTTTTTGTTTATCTGCTGGCGTTCATGCTGCTGATTCCCGGCGCATTGAAGCGCCTCGCGGCAGAAGATCAGCAAGCCGGGACTACCTGATAACCCCCGGCATACTACAGGCTTAACAACAAACTTACGTTCAGGGTGAATACAATGAAATGCAACGCTGTACTCCTGCCACTGGCAGCTGCAATTTCCATGGCCGCGGTGGCCCAGGACGATCCAAGTCCAAAAAAGCGCAGCAGTCGATTACTGGAAGAGGTAATGGTAACTGCTCAAAAACGTTCCGAAGATCCCCAAGAGGTTCCCATATCCCTTCAGGCATTCAGCGCAGAAAAACTCGATGCGCGGGGTGTTCTTAACCAGAACGACCTTCAGTTTATTACCCCCTCCCTGGAAATTGGCCAACAGGTTTCCTACACCACCATTTTTCTGCGGGGCGTCGGCACCGATGCCTTTCTTACCGCCGACCCCAGTGTCGCCACCTACATTGATGGTATTTACTTTCCCTTTGCCCAGGGTCTGGCCCAGGACTTTGGTGCCGTCGAGCGAGTCGAGGTGCTAAAGGGCCCCCAAGGCACGCTGTTTGGTCGCAACGCCACCGGTGGCGCCCTGTCGATTGTGTCCAAGAAACCTGAATTTAATGAATTCTATGGCGATGTGCAGGCCACTTGGTCGGAGTACCCTGATGAGCATTATCGGGTGCATGTTAACGTTCCGGTGACCGACAGCATTGCCTTTAGCGCCAGTGGTGTCCGCTCTTCCACCGATTTTTATATCACCGGCACGGCCAATGGCAAAACGCTGCCCAAGGATGAAGATGACGGTTTCCGTGTGAAAGCCCGCTGGGCGCCCTCCGAAAACATCGACCTGACCCTGTCCTACTTCAAGCTCAACCGCAACGGCGCCGGGTCCAACTTTACCCTGAACCGCAACCCCACGGAGCTGGGCGACTCCCTGCAAATGCAGGCCAATGACGACTTCGAGGGCAAGGTTGATGGTCAAACCTACAACTGGCTCGACAACGAAGTCACCTACGGAGAGCTCAGTTTCTACACATCAATGTTCGACATAAAGCTGCTGGGTAGCGACCAGTTGATCAACACCTCAGGGCGACTGGATTTTGATGGCACTGATACACCGACCATCAGCTTTTCACCCAAAAAGAATTTTGCCGACATTCAAACCGCGGAAATGCAACTGTTGTCCAATGACGAATCCTGGGGAGCGGGCTGGATGAAATGGATTGTCGGCGCCTATTATTTTCAAGGCTTGTCCGGCTTTGACCCTATGCACGGTGAAGTGGATGCCGCCGACGATATCTACGCCGGACTGGGCATCGTAGGGGATCTGCTGTCTGCGGCAGGACTCGGCGCCGACCCTGTTACCCTGCTCATTCGCGGCACGGTAGAAACCCAATCTGAGGCGGCTTTTGTCCAGACCACCTTTAACATCACAGATTGGTTTGACCTGACGCTGGGGCTGCGCCACCAAAAGGAAACCCGCACCATTGAGAAGGCAAAGACCACCCTGTTTATCTACGAGGGAGAGGAGATTCCCTACCTAGAATATGACTACGCCATTGCTCAGGACGGCACCCGGGTACCCGGGGAAGTAGTAACCGAAAGCACCAGCCCCAAAATCTCCCTGGAATTTCACCCCTGGGAGGATGGCCTCATTTACGCCAGTTATCAGGAAGCCACAAAAAGCGCCACCTATAACGTGACTGTGGTTACCGGCCCCCCCACCTTCGCCAAACCAGAGGAAATGGAGGCCTTCGAAATCGGTATCAAGACCGGCCTGTTCGACAACGCAATGACCCTGTCAGCAGCGGCCTTTGCCTACGACATCACCAACCTCCAGGTACAGTTCATCGCCCTGTCAAATGGCGGTGTCGCGAGTTTCGAAAACGCCGAATTGGCGGAAATCCGCGGTGTTGACTTTGATTTTACCTGGCTGCTTTTCCCCGACTGGATCGACGATCTCGTCTGGACCGGTGGTGGCGCCTTCCTCGACGCCAAATACGCCGCCTACCCCGATGGCGCTGGCTATGTCGGCAACTCCGGAGTCTTTACCCGGGGCAATGATTTTTCCGGCAATGATATCGTCCGCTCCCCCGAGCTGACTGCCACCACGACGCTGGCCAAAACCTTCCAGTTTGAGAACAGTAATATAGAAGTAGCCATCGACTACTACTACAACAGCGGCTTCTACTACGAGTCGGCAAACCTGGCCCGTAGCGAACAGGAAGCCTACGACAAGTGGGGCGCCCGACTGAGTTATTTCTATGAACCGGAATCCCTGCGAGTGACCCTGTTCGGCAAGAACCTCACCGACACAGTCTACAGCCAGGGGGCCTTCCCCAACGACTTTGGCGACAACTTCAACTACGCCGCGCCGAGAGTACTGGGTGTTCGTGTGAACTATGAATTTTAATAATTATATTCAATATCAGGAGGTGACAATGAAGTGTCTCAAGAAAACAATATTGGTAACGGCACTGTTAAGCGCGGGGTACGCTCACGCCCAGGTTCCCAGCCTGGGTGGAGATTTTCTCAACACCGCCCCTATTCAGTTACTTGGTTTAGCCGCACCGATACTAGAGCTGGCTGAGGTTGGCGGGGATACCATCACATCAATCGCGCCTCAGTTGGGTGATGCGCCTCTGGTTGGAACGCTGCTCGAGTTACCCAGCAGCGGTGCCGGTCTGCTGGGTGTCCTTGTGCCACTGGGCAGCGGCGTATTGATCAATGGTGGCCCTGAGGGCTTGTTGGGGTTAGCTGCTGGACTCCCCATTACCGGTGACTTATTAGGTGCGCAGCTCCTACCCGGTCTAGGTGACTTTGGCGGCGGTCTCGGTTCAGATGCCGCCCTTCCCCTTGATGTGTTACTAGGCGCATCACTTATACCGATGCTTTAGCGGCAGGCCCAGTTAATTGTTTCGCCCATCCAACTCACACTCCGCGTCGATTGGATGGGCAACTACCGCTTTGCCGACGGTGCTGCAAGATGACTTGCGAGATAATCCTCCAAAGCATTGGCATGAGAGTCGCTAGCAATTGTTCTCGTCAGAGCAGCAAGCATCACGCTAAATGCGGCCTCTATATTTAAGCCTACCACGGCATTTGCGGTGGCTTTACTGTCCAAAATGGCGTCGCGAGGATTGCTGGCAATTTTCTGCGCTAAGGCCAGGGTGCCCGCCATCAGCTGAGGGGCAGCAAAGAGATGATTGACCAAGCCAATGCGATAGGCCTCGTCAGCGGAGATTGTACTACCGGTTAGGGCCAGCTCTTTCGCCCGCCCCATACCCACCAGGCTGTAGAGCGGATAAATAAACTGGGATACACCAATGCGGATTTCTGGCTGCCCAAAGACCGCTTCCGGAACACTGGTCCTCAAATCGCAAAATGCCGCCAGATCAAATCCGCCGGCGACCGCTGGGCCATTGACGGCAGCAATGGTCACTTGACGTACTGAATGCAACCTGCGGAACAGGTCGAAGGCCGAATGCATATAGCTCACACGGCCGTCTTGGTCCAGTGTGGCAAGATGCTTGATATCCAGCCCCGCACAGAAGGACTGGCTCCTGCCAGTAACAATGATCACTGAAATATCATCACGCCGAGACAGTTGCTCCAGCGCCCCATCCATCGCCAATATCATGTCGGGCTCAAGTGGGTTTCGCTTCTCGGGTCGACACAGCTCAATCGTCGCCACCGCGCCATCTTCCGTGATCTGGATTATCGCCGAAGTGGTCATTTTTTACCCCAATGTTGTTGAATGACTGAACTGCCATACTATGGCGAATTTAAGATGCCCGATTCATACAAAACGACAGTTTCATTTCAGACAATACTAACGATGATAGGCATGTTGGCTATCGCTATCGATCGGCTGCAAATTAAGACCGGAGAACTCCATGCCCGACCAACACAGCTTGGCAAATCAACTCGATGAGCAAAAGCGGAAATGCCTCGATGAGGCAAGGCCCGAAGCAGTTGAATACCAACACCAACGAGGCAAGTTGACGGCCCGGGAACGCGTTGCGCTGTTGCTCGACGACGACAGCTTCAACGAGTTTGGTGCACTGGTGATTCCCGACTGCGAGGGCCGCATAGAACCGGAGCATGTTGCCGACGGCTTGATTACCGGATGGGGGACCATCAATCAGCGCGCCGTACTTCTCTGTAGCGCTGACTACACGGTCAACGGTGGGAGCAACGGCAGTCTCGGGCTGAAGAAAATGCAGCGCTGTTTTGAACTGGCCTTGGCCCACGGTGTGCCTTCTGTTCAGCTGCTCGAAGGCGTAGGGCACCGCATTTCCGAGGGTTTGGACAGCCGCCTGTTTGCCGAAGGCGTAGCAAGCATTGCCGTGCAGGCCGGACTTTCGGGCTGGGTTCCTACCGTGGCTGCTGTGCTGGGGCCTAGCTTCGCCGCGATGACGATTGTGGCTTCCCTGTGTGATTTTGTGGTCATGGTCAGAGGCACCTCTGCACTTGGTATCGCGCCTCCCCCCCTGGTCAAAGCGGCCATTGGCGAAACCATTGACACCCAGGCACTGGGTGGCGCTGACGTACAGGCTAACCGCAATGGCGTAGCCGACTATCTTGTCGACACAGAAGCCGACGCCATGGCGATCATCCGCCAATACCTTTCCTATTTCCCCCAAAATGCCGACGAGAAAGCACCTGTCGTCGACGCAAAGCCGCCAGACCCGGACTTTGCCAGAAGCCTGGCCACCTTGATCCCCGAGGATAAGCGCACCCCTTATAATGTGAAACACGCCATTTACGGCATTGTCGATCAAGGCAGTGTGCTGGAAGTCAAAGCCGGGTACGCCCGCAACATAGTTTGCTGCCTGGCCCGTATCGGTGGTCAATCCATCGGCATCATTGCCAATCAGACCAACTATCTGGCCGGAGCGCTGGACTCCCCCGCCTGCGAAAAGGCATCCCACTTTCTCTGCCTTTGCGATGCCTTCGGCATCCCTATTTTGTCGCTGATGGACCTGCCAGGATTTATGGTCGGCAAAGACGCGGAAAGCAGTAAATTGGCCCGCCGCAGTGCCCGGCTGTTTTATGAGTTTGCAAGGATAAGTGTACCGAGCTACACCGTGGTGCTGCGCAAGGCCTTCGGTGCGGCCTATATGGCGATGAACGGCGGCCGTAGCTACAAGGCTGACCTGAGTCTGGCCTGGCCGACGGCAGAATTTGCTGCCATGAATGTGGAGACGGCCATCAATGTCGCCTATAAGCGTCAAATAGCCTCTGCTGCCGAACCAGACAAGGCCCGCGCTGACATCACCGCAAAAGTGCGCAAAAATCTCGGCCCATTACGGGCTGCAAGCGGCTTTGGTATCGACGACGTTATTTCGCCCGAGCAGACCCGCGACTATCTGTTGCAAGCGATGAACCGCTCCGGCAAACGCAAGGCAGGCCGCAGCGGCGTGCCTCGGCACCGCCACATCCCACCGATTTAACGTCCGATCAAGGCCAGCACTTCCTGCTGGTGCTGGCCTGGCTCTGGACGCAGACCGGCACTACCCGGCGTCGCTGAAAATTTTGGCGCCGGCGCTGGCTGCACCATATCTTCAAGTTCAACAAAGGCCTCGCGAGCAACGTTATGGGGATGCTGGTGGGCTTCCCAGAAGGGAATCACCGGCGCGACACAGGCGTCGGTACCATCAAAGATGGCCCGCCATTGCTCCTGTGTCTGTTGCTTGAACCGGGCGCCAATGACCTCGCGTAACTCCGGCCACCTCACCGGACTGCCATGCTCCTGAAGCAGGGTTTCGGGCAGCTCCGCCAATTGAAGAAAAAGCTTCATGAACTTCGGCTCTATCGCGCCCAGGGACATGTATTTGCCATCGGCGGTTTCATACACCCGATAATAATGGGCACCACCATCGAGGAAATTTGCCTCGCGCTGCTGGCCCCAGATGCCGGTGTCTTTGGCTGAATAAAACAGACCCATCATGGCATTTACGCTGTCGGTCATGGCCGTATCCACGACCTGACCGCGCCCTGTTTGCCTGGCACTGAGTACCGCAGAGACAATACCAAAGGCCATAAACATGGCACCGGCATAATCCCCCAGCAAATTGAGCGGCGGGGTCGGCGGGCGATCAGCATGACCCATCGCGTGCAAGGCGCCAACAATGGAAATGTAATTGATGTCGTGACCGGCACTCGTTGCCAGCGGACCAGTCTGGCCCCAACCAGTCATGCGGCCATAAACCAGTGCGGGATTGCGTGCCAGACAATCCTCCGGACCAATGCCGAGCTTTTCGGCCACACCGGGCCGATAACCCTCAAAAATAACGTCCGACACTTCACACAGTTGCAGCAGCGTCTCTCTATCCTCGCCGGACTTGAGGTCGAGCAAAATCGACTTCTTGCCCCGGCGGTGAATATCCCGCTTTAACTGCGGCGCCTCGCCGTTGCCCTGGCGATCCACCACAATGACTTCGGCCCCCATATCGGCCAGCATCATGCCGACAAAGGGTCCAGGACCCAGACCCACTAATTCGATTACCCGGAGATTTGCCAGTGGCCCCATTGTTATCCCTATTTTGGTTGATTGTGCTCACTGCCAGGGTCGCTACAGCAGAGGTATGCTCCCCCCCGCAGTGAGCTAGCAAAACTAAGCCGGTTGCTGCTTATTCACCACCAACAGGTGGCCTAATAAGTTAACCGTAGCAGCAATACCCAACACCACGCTTAGGGCGGCGATCTGCACCAGCCACATGGGCGGGTTATCCATGCCATGACGAACACTGAGATACAAAATACCATTGCCGAATAAGCCCATAGCAAAGCAGCTCGGTACCAGCGGGATCAGATTCAGTGCCCGCCACCCCCTCAATAGAGGCGCCAGGCGATAAGCGATAATGCCACCTATCAGCGCACTCATTGCATTGGTAAAGCCGAGAAAAATTGGGTAACCCAATACTACAAAAGGCTGGCTGTCCTGATAGGAATACACCTTAAGCCAGCTCACATAGATCATCTCGGCAATAATCGACATGGCGACAATACCCGCATACAAACGCCAGATTGTTGCCATCTTGGGCGAACGGGACAGCACTCTGGCCACCACAATAGAGGCGCCACCGTAAAAAGCCATATAGGCAGCGGGTACCCATACCGGCTGAGCACTGCCAAAGGTGGTATAGAGATTCCACTGCCCCTGTTCAAAAAACCACAAGCCGTATAAATGATCGAACAAAGGCTCCATCAGACAGCAAAGGGTACCGCTAATCAGCAAGAATACCGGCCAGACAATCCCCTCCCGTCGGTACAGCTGAATCACATAAATCAGCGCCAGCGCCGCCAAGCCGAAGGTCAGAACAGTGGAAATCAGCTGGCCCATGGCATCAACGGGCTGATCAGCACCGAGTGTTACCACGGGTGCCATGTTTTCACCCTGATAGCCCGCCACTGTTTGCAAATTCATCACTCCCTCACTTGCGCCTAGTTGTTTAGGCAACGCCGACCACGCCCTTGTCCACCAAACGCCCCAGCGCGGCGCCATCCAAGCCAAGTACTTCGCTTAATACTTCCTCACTGTGCTGGCCAAGTTCAGGAGCAGTCTGAGCGGGCAAGCGACCGCTAGCAAAATTCAGCGGCACACTGGGCGACAGAATTTGGCCAACACCCGGCTGGTTTACTTTGTTGAACATGGGGTTATCCAGCGAGCAGGCCGGATCGCTATCCACCAGTTGCTTCACGCTCTGGTAGCGACCCCAGCACACGCCGCACTCATCAAAACGAGCGGCCACTTCCGCAAAAGGTCTGGCTTGAATCCAGGGGCCAAGCAGCTCAGCCAATTGCTCCCTCGCTTTAAAGCGTTCCCCTTCCTTACGCAAATCGACATTTAGCCGACTTGCCAGATTAGCCACTTCATCGGCAATATCGGCCGCTTTCACAATGGCCTGCCACTGCTTGAGCGACAGGCCAACCACCATCACCCGCTCGCCGTCGGCGCTAACAAAGTCCCGACCAAAGGCCCCGAACAGGTCATTACCACAGCCCTGCCGTTCAATACCGAGTTGCGCCTCGGCAATAAAACCGAGGTGGGCCATCACAGACAGGGCCACGTCTTCCAATGGGAGTTTGACATGCTGGCCTTGGCCACTGCGCAGGCGATGGCGCTCGGCGGCCAGTAGCCCGACCGCAGCCATCTGCCCGGTGACCAGATCCCAGGCAGGCAGCACATGATTGACCACCTGATCCCGGCCCTCGCGAACCGGCCCCGTTAAATAAGGCAGCCCGAGGCGCGGATTCAGGGTGTAGTCCACCGCCGAGCCGCCGTGACGATCTCCCTGAATGGTTAACTGAATCAGGTCAGAGCGCTGCTTGGCCAGGGCCTCATAGTCCAGCCAGCCCCGGGCGGGAAAGTTGGTCAGCAACATGCCGGCGTCTTCGCCGGGGGCGCAAATCAGGGCCTGGGCCAGCTCCTGCCCTTCCGGTGTGGCAATATCAATGGCGACTGAGCGCTTGTGTTTGTTCAGGCCAGCCCAGAATAAGCTGGTGTCATCCTCGGTCACCGGCCAGCGCCGGTAATCCAGGCCGCCCTGGGGGCGATCAATACGAATCACCTCGGCGCCCATCTGGGCCAGGGTCATGCCGCCCAGGGGTGCCGCCACAAAGGCGGACAATTCCACCAGGCGCATGCCCTTGAGAATGGCGGGCTGCTCACTCACGCGGCGTCCTCCTGCAGAGCCCCTTCCAGCAAACTGCGGGCGATCACCTTCAGAGCCAGGGTTTCTTCGGCACCTTCAAAAATGGATAACACCCGGGCATCGACAAAATATCGGCTTACCGGCATTTCTTCGGCGTAGCCCATACCGCCGTGAATCTGCAAAGCTTCGCGGGTAATGATTTCTGCGCTGCGGCAGGCAAACAGTTTCACCAGACTAGCCTCCATGCGCCCGCCGCCGGCATCGAGTATTCGCGCCACGGCATAGGCCAGATAGCGACTCGCCGCGTAGCGGGCCCCCATCCGCGCCAGTTTGGACGCAGTAAGGGAATACTCCAGCAGCGGCTGACCAAAGACCTTGCGCTCCTGGGCATAACGCAAGGCCGCCAGCAAGGCCGCCCGCATGACGCCGCTGGCCCGGGCTGCCGTTTGCATCCGCCCGCCCATCATCCCGGCCATGGTGTAGTAAAAGCCCTTGCCTAAGCCGCCCTCTTCACCAATCACATTGGCGTCAGGCACAAAGTAATTTTCAAAGGACACATCAAAGGAGTGCATGCCGCGATAACCGATGGTGGGAATCGCCCGGCCAACAATACGACCGCCGCCCTCCTGGGTGTGATCAAAATCGTGCCCGTCGAAAGAGGGCTTCTCCGCCAGCAGCAAACTCAGGCCCCGATAGCCCTTGCTGGTGTCGGGGTCAGTGCGGGTCACCACCATCATCACCCCGGCCTTGCCGGCAAAGGTGCACCAGGTTTTGGCGCCATTGAGCAGCCAGCCCCCTTCGGTTTTGGTGCCTTTGAGTTTCAGGCTGGCCACATCACTGCCGTAGTCCGGCTCGGTGATGGCAATACCGCACAGGGGCTGGCCCTGGGCGATGCGGGGCAGCCAGGCCTGCTTCTGCGCCTCGGTGCCGCCGCTTAGCAAGGCTCTGGACAGAATTTCCGGGCGGGTTATCAAGCTGCCCGCTGCCGCCAGAGAGGCTTCCGATAAAGCCTCCGTCACCACCACCATGGTCATATTGTCGTCGCGATCATTGGGGGCGCTGCCGCCGTACTGCTCGGGGATCGACAGGCCGAACACGCCCATCTCCCGCAGCGGCTTAAGGAGTTTGTCCTCGGGCACAATCAGGTCCTGACGGTGGATCTCTTCGGCCAGGGGCGCCACCTCATCAGCGGCAAAGCGGCGGAACATATCCTGGACCATGCCCAGGTCTTCATTGAGGCTGACCTTGGCAATGCGCTCGGGGTGCTGGGCCATCAGCTCAGCGGTGTCTTGCAGAAACTGATCCCCCAATACCAGTTTGCGCAGCGCCCGGGGGGCAGCGCCGTTAAAAATAGCGCCCAGGGCATCGACGGCCGTGTCGTCCACATCCAGTTCTATGGCTTCCAGCCTATCCCGCAGCAAGGTCATTGCCTCGGCAATAAAGATGGCCGACAGCCGCATTTCAAGCTCATCACTGCTGCCCGCCCACACGGTCAGCGCCTGTTCGGCAGCCAGCAATTCGGCATTGGCCCAGGCCAATTCAAAGCTGGCCACCTGGCGACCATCCAGCCGCGCGCTATCGAGTTTGCCCTTACTGGCGCATTGCTGCGCCAAGGCGCCCGTAACGCTTGCCAGGTGTTCGCGCAGCTGGGCCAGACTGGCCTGAATGGCTGCGGTTTGGGGAAGGGAAGCTAAAGTCATCGTATTCGCTCTATCAATTCTTCAGTGCAGCGCAATCAGCGGACCAGACTGGCCGCTCTGCGCAGGGTTTCACGGGCCCGGGCAATCACCGGTGGATCAATCATTTTGCCCTTGTAGGCAAAGGCGCCCCGGCCCTCCGCCTCGGCCTGGGCCAAGGCCGCCAGCAGGTCCTCGGCATCGGCAATCTCCTCCGGGCTGGGGCTAAAGCCCGCATTCAACATTGCCGCCTGGGCGGGATGGATACAAAAGGCGCCAACAAAGCCCATCTCCACCGCCTTTTTTACGCTGGCGGTAAAAGCCACTTCATCACTGTACTCGGCAATCGACGAGGGAAAGCCAAAGGGCAAAATATTGGCCCGGCGGCAGGCAAACACCACCATCTGATTGGGCTGGTACAGGGCCTCGGGTGTTGGCTGCATGCCCACCGAGGCGGAGAAGTCTTCCGAGCCCAGGCTCATCCCTAACAGGCGTTTAGTGGCGCAGGAAATCTCATCCAGATGCGGCAGCCCCCGTACATCCTCAATCTGCGCCACCAAGTTAATACAGCCCTGAGCCAAACCTTGGTTGGCCTCGGCCTGACTGACCAGCGCGTCCACCCGCTGCAGCACCGCGCCATCATTCACCTTGGGAATCACCAGGGCACTGACACCGGGGCGCACCGCCGCGGCAATATCCGCCGCCAGCAGCGGCGCCTGGGGATTGGCCTCGGCATCGTTATTGATCCGCACCAGCACACCGACGTTATGGCCGCTGATCTGGCTGGCCCCGGCCGCTATGGCGCGGCGTGCCAGTGCTTTCTGGTCTTGGGGCACGCTGTCTTCCAGATCCAGAATGCAGGCATCAGCGCCCCGGGTGTGGGCCTTGGCAACAAATTTTTCCACGTGGGCAGGCAGGAACAGCATCGAGCGCCAGGCGGGTTTTGCTTGCATCTTAGTGCCCTCCCTCGGCAAGGCTTGCCGTCGCCTTCATGCCAATAAAGCCCTCTTCATCCACCGTCCAAAGCTCCACGGTGTTGCCCTGACGCTGGCCACACAGAGTCAAGGCCCGGTCGGCAAAGCTGGGGCGCTGGGCGCGAAAATCAAAGCTGGCGATCTGCTCGCCCGGGTAGTGGCGAGTCAGCGCCTCGGATAACAAGCTGGCCAGCAGCGGACCGTGCACCACCAGGCCCGGATAGAATTCGGTGTTAACCGCGTAGTCCCGGTCATAGTGAATTCGGTGGCCGTTGTAGGTCAGGGCGGAGTAGCGAAACAGCAGCACCGGGTCGGGCTGCAGGGTGTCGCGCCAGTCCGCCTCAGCAGGCGCGGGCACACCAGCAGGCAGCGGCGCCGGACCAGCGGGCATCTCCCGGTAAACCAGATTCTGTTGCTCGGTGATGCAGGTTGTACCCGCCTGGGAAATCTGGTGCTCCACCGTGACAAACAGCAGAGTGCCGCTTTTGCCGTCTTTTAGATCCACCGACAGAATGGTGGATTTTTTCTCTGCAGATTGCCCCAGCAGTAGTGGCGAATGGTGCAGTACCTTGCCCGCCGCCCACATCCGCCGAGGCAGTGGTGAGGGCGGCAAAAACTCGCCGGTAGCCGGGTGACCGTCGGCCCCGGTATTGGCGCTGCTGGGGGTGTCGAGAAAATACAGCCATTGCCAGCCGTTGGGCAGGGCATCGCCCGCTGCAACAGGTGTATTGCGATCAAACACCGCTGCCAAGGCCTGGGCCTTAAAGGGACTCATATCGTCCACGGACTGCATGGAACGGCCTTCCCAGCCCTCGAGGTAATCGATATTGATCGTACTCATCGGCGATTCGCCTCCTCAGTCAGAAGACTCACGCCGAGCCTTACCCGGCGACTCAACCACAAGCTGGGACGGTAGCGCATATCGCCGGTTTGAACCTGCATGGCTTCCAGAATCGCCAGGATTTTTTCAGCACCGATTTCTTCACCTATCGTCAGAGGGCCTTTGGGATAGCCCAGACCCAGCCGCACGGCATCTTCCAGATCTTCGACACTGGCAATACCGCGCTGGACAATATTGCAGGCGATATTGACGATGGTGGCGAGAATGCGCTGGCAGACAAAACCGGGGCTGTCATTGATAAGGGTGACGGCGGCGTCCTGGGCCAGCAGCGCGTGGGCCGCATCCCGGGCCTGCACGGTGGTGATGGGACTGATCATCAATGTGCAGCGTTTCTCCAAACCCGGCAGCGGATCAATGGCCACGCAGCGGCTGGCATCCAGTTCTCGCTCCGCGCAGTAGGTGCTGACATCCCAGCCCCAGGGCTGGATCAACAGAAGATCGGCGGTATCAGCTTGCGCAGAAAGGGTCGCGCCGCCCTGCTCTACCAGGGCTTTCAGGCCAGCCGCATCGTCTGCTGCCGGGTCTACCCACACGCCGATGGCACCGGGCAGCACCGGCACCGGCAAGGTCGGCGTATCCTGGCGCTGGTTGTTGTCATAGCGATACCAACCCTCGCCGGATTTGCGTCCAAACAGCCCCGCCGCAATACGCGGGGCAACCAGGGGTGAGGGCCGAAAGCGGGCTTCGTGCTGAAACTGGCTGTAGATGGATTCCATCACCTTGCCGGACACATCCAGCCCAGTCAGGTCCAGTAGCTCAAAGGGGCCCATCTTGAATCCGGCGGCCTCACGCATCAGGGTATCCACGTCCTGCACTGACGCGCACTGATCTTCGATAATGCGCAAACCTTCGGTGTACAGCCCGCGTCCAGCATGGTTCACCAAAAAGCCGGGCTGATCGGCGGCGACCACACCCCGGTGGCCGCAGGACTCAATCAATGTTTTGAGGGCCTCGATATTCTCCGGCGCACTGCGCACCGCCGCGATAATTTCCGCCACCTTCATCAGCGGCACCGGATTAAAGAAATGCAGCCCGGCGACCCGCTCCGGATGCTGGCAGGCCGCCGCGATTTCCGCCACGGTCAAGGAAGAGGTATTACTGGCCAGAATGCAGGAAGGCGAAACCACGCTCTCCAGCTCCTTAAAGGCCGCCTGCTTGGCCTCGATGGTTTCAATAATGGCCTCGACCACCAGATCGCAGTCGGCCAATTGACTGAGGCTGTCACAAGCGTGAATCCGGGACATTGTGGCATCGGCTTCGTCCCGCGTGCTGCGGCCTTTTTCCACCGCCCGATCCAACAGACCGGCAACAAAATCCACGGCCTTGGGCACCGCGCCGGCAAAACTGTCAAAGCAAAATACCTCGTAACCGGATTGGGCAAACAACTGGATAATGCCGCGGCCCATAGTGCCCGCGCCCAAAACCCCAATGCGTTTAATTTCTCTCACGGTGATGGTCCTTTGCTTCGTGTCGTTATGCGTGTTTATTTAGTTCGGTGGTGCTGTTTGAGTGCAAAGCGCTGGACGGGAGACGGAAGACGCTAACACCAGGGCAGCTTCGCTGCATACGCAGCTTTGTGCGGCGACGCCGCACTCGCTTTTGCGTCTTCCGTCTCCCGTCCAGCGTTCAGCGTCCTTTAAACTCCGCCTTGCGCTTTTCCAAAAACGCGGTCATCCCCTCGGTCTTGTCTTCGGTATCAAACAGCAGCAAAAACTCGCGGTTTTCCATGGTCAGTGCCGCGTCCAGGGGCAGGTCCGCGCCCTGCTTCAATACGCGCTTAATCGCCGCGATGGCCTTGGGTGGCATTTTGCTGGCGGCCTTGGCCAACTGCTGGGCCCGGGACAAAGTCTGCCCCGGCTCGGCCAACTCACTGATCAGCCCCAGCTGATAAGCCCGCTCGCCGGTAATGGCCTCGCCGCTCATCAGCATCATGCTGGCCACGGCCTTGCCTACCGCCCGAATCAAACGTTGGCTGCCACCGGCGCCGGGCATAATGCCCACCCGCGCCTCGGGCTGACCAAAGCGGGCGCTGTCGTCGGCGACGATAATGTCGCACATCATTACCAGCTCGCAGCCTGCGCCCAGGGCAAAGCCGCTCACCGCCGCCACCACGGGCTTGCTGCAATTGGCTACCGGGGCCCAGTACTGGCCCAGATCAATGTCCGCCACCTGCTGGGAGCCCTTATCCACCAGCAAATTCAGGTCGGCACCGGCCGCAAAAACCTCGTCACCGCCGGTAATGACAATGGCCAGAACCGCGGGGTCTTTTTCCAGTTCCCGAAAGGCATCGGCAATCGCGCCGCGCAGAGCCAAATCCAGGGCATTGCGTTTTTCCGGCCGGTTGAGGGTAATGGTGGCAACAGCGCCCTCTCGCGCTATCTTGACCAGGGCCTCAGTCATGTTTGCCTCCCTCTTGTCTTGCCTGCATGGCCGCCACAAAATCCGGGTCGCGCTTTTCGTTAAAGGCGGCAAAGCCCTCTTCAAAGTCGGGGCCGGTCAACAGCTGAGCCTGGTCGTTTTCCTCCCGCTGCCATTCCTGTTCAAGGCTGGCCGAGGGGTGCATCAAGCTCTGTTTGAGCAGGTAAAAGGCATCGCCGGGCAGAACCGCCATAGTCTCGGCCTGGGCCACCGCCGCCGCCATAATGTCGCCCTCGCCGGCATTGCTGTCGGCCAGGCCAATCTGCAGGGCCTCGTCAGCCAGGATCATCTGGCCGTTGGTCATAATCCGTTTGGCGACGGCCACCCCAACCCGGGCTGGCAGGGTGCGGAGGGTGCCCCAGTCCGGCACCAGCCCCAGGCGCATAAAGGGGAACAGAATCTTGGTGCTTTTACCCACCACAATATGATCACCCAGCAGGGCCAACCCCACCGCAGCGCCCGCGCAAAAGCCTTCCACCGCCGACACCACCGGCACCTTGCTGTCGGCCACCAGACGACACAGCGCATGGATATGTTGCATCCGCGCCCGGGCACCGGCTTCATCCAGACCGCCCATGCTGGGCACATCACCACCGGCGGAGAACACGCCTTCCACACCGCCCAGCACAATGGCCCGCACACTGGCGTCTTCCCGCAATTGCAGCAGGGCCTCGGTCATCTGCTGGCGCACATCAAAATCAATGGCGTTGCGCTTGGCGGGCCGATTGATCAAGACCCGCCGAACATGGGCGGAGGGACTGTCGACCAGAATCACACTCATCGGCACTACTCTCCCAGGCGACCCACAATGGAGACGCTACAAATATTCTGGTTGGGCTGGCCGCCCAGATTGTGGATCAGCCCGGTGCGTACATCGGCAAGCTGACGCTGGTCCGCCCGACCCTGTAGTTGCAGATACATTTCGTAGAGCATGCGAATACCGCTGGCCCCCACCGGGTGGCCAAAGCATTTCAGGCCACCGTCGATCTGACAGGGAATGGCGCCATCCGCGTTGAACTTGCCATCCAGCACGTCCCGCCATGACTTGCCCTCATCGGACAATTGCAGGTCTTCCATGGTGACCATTTCAGTGACCGAGAAGCAGTCGTGGACCTCGGTCATGCTGATTTCTTCCCGGGGCTTGCTGATACCCGCTTCTTCGTAGGCTTTTTTCGAGGCGATGCGGGCGGTATGAAAGTAGCTGCCATCCCACTCACTGCTCGACATTTCCCAGCCGTTAGACACCGCTACTTGTAAGGCTTTAAAGCTCACCAGATCGGTTTTACCCAGTTCCCGGGCGATCTCCGGCCGGGTCACAATCACCGCCGCCGCGCCGTCGGACACCCCACAGCAATCGAACAGCCCCAGGGGCTCGGCGATTTTGGGTGCCCGCAAACACTGATCCACCGTGATCTCTTTGCGCAGGTGGGCCTTGGGGTTTTTAGCGCCGTTGGCGTGGCTCTTTACCGACACCTGGGAGATCGCTTCTTTCAGGGTAGCTTTATCAATCCCATGCTTGGCCCGGTAGGCCGCCGCCAGTTGGGCGAAGTTAGCCGGGGCCACGGCCGCCGGATACCACTGGGGAATATAAGTGCCCACGGTGGCCACCGGCAGTCCGCCGTAGCCGGTGTCTTTGAGTTTCTCTACACCCAGGGCCAGAGCGATATCGCAGGCGCCGGAGGCCACCGCGTAGACCGCCGCCCGCACTGCTTCTGAACCGCCAGCGCAGAAATTCTCCACTCGAGTCACGCCAATATTAGGCAGGCGCAGGGCGATACTCATGGGGATACCGCCGCGACCGGTGCCCACGTCTTCCATATGGGTGGAGAACCAGGTGGCATCGAGCTGCTCCGGGGTGATGCCGGCGTCCTGCATGGCTTCGTTGTAGGCTTCCACCATCAGGTCTTCGGGGCTGGCGTCCCAGCGCTCACCGAACTTGGAGCAACCCATGCCGAGGATGGCGACCTTGTCTTTAATTCCTTGGGGCATTTTCTAACCTCTCTTAAACCTGCTCGCCGTTACTGTTCTCAGACGCGGGATACGACGTGGGCGTGGCCTTCCAGAAATAGCGCTTGTAGCCCCGCAGTTCGTCCACATCCTTGACCCGGAACACCATCTCAACTTCGCCGCCACTGTCGATATCGCCGGGGCTGACATCGGTAAACTCCATCAGCAGCCGTCCGCCGCCCTCAAAGTCCACCTGGCCGTATTGATGGGGCGGCGCCATGTAGGACGACAGATACTCTGCCGACCAACTCAAAATGCGGCCTTTCTTATCCGCTAGGGGATAGGGTTCCTGAGTATCCTGGGACGGCGCACCGGGGGTATAGCTGATCCGTGAAGGCGGAAAGTGAACATCGCCACTGACCGTGCAGCGACCACCCACAAAGCCCAGCAGGGCGTCGTGATGGCGCCAGGACGTGCTGAGGGCGGTCTTTTTATCCTGCTCGCCGCGCATGCCCCGCTCCAGTTTTAATTGGCCTTTGTAGGCCAGGTAACGGGTGTAACTGTTTTCTTCCTTGCCGGCGGCGATCTGCTCCGCCAGGCTCTTGACGGGCTTGAAGTCGGCAATGGCCTCGGTCACTTTCAGCAAGGCGCAGGAAATACCGCTGCCAAACTGGCACAGCAAAATGGTCTGGCCGGGCGAGGCCTGCTCCAACACACTACAGAGCATCAGCAGGGCGTGGGCGCTGCCGGTATCGCCGACGGTGGCCGCAAGATTGTCCGCCACGGCCTCGGCGGCAATGCCGCATTTTTTCGCCAGCTGGGCATCGGCGCCGCGAAACACGGTGGGGAAAATAAAATGATCAATGGCATCCGGGCTCACACAGGCATCATTCAACGCCTGGGATACGGCCTTGGGACCCATCACGCCGATGCCTTCATCCCGCACCCAGCGCTCTTCCCAGTAGTAGTCGATGTCCTCGCCCTGCAGGCGGAAGCGGTCGACAAAGTCGGCGGTCAGGGCGCTGGTGGCTAGGACTTCTGCCAGCACCTTGTCACTGCCGAAACTCAGGGCAGCGGCGCCGTCACCGTAATCGAGTTCAGCGGGACTGGCGGCCCGGGTACGGCGATTACTGGCCGCCACCAGCAGACCTGCCTCACCGGCCTTTGCGGCATTCACTAACTGGCTTACCGCAGACACTGCCGCGCTTTGGGCGCCGCACAGATCGTTGGCGTAAATCGCCTCGGGCAGGCGCAGGACCGCAGCGACAACACCAGCATTAAGTCGCTCAGCAAAGGGCAGGCTGTCAGAGGCCAGCACCAGGCGGGCAAACTGATCCCGGGCCACGGATGCCGGCAAGGCATTACGGGCCGCCGCCACCGCCAGGGTGATGGCATCTTCATCCCAGTTGGTCATACTGCGCTGGCCTTTGCCCTTTCCCTTCAGGCCTGGGGCAAACCAGGCATTAGCCTCGGTGACGGCGCTGCGATTTAAACGCAAGCGAGGCACGTAAGCCCCGAATCCGGTAATTCCAATTGTCACGCTTTATCCTCTCATTCTGTTTGTACCGCGCAGCGATTGGTCGCGCAGCTATAGATCGCGCAGAAAGACAACCCTATTGAGCCGCCCCCGGCCCCCACTGGGCCTGCAAAAATTCGCCGATCTGGGCAATGGCCTGACGGGCCTCTGGCAAGTCGTCGGCAAACTGTTGAAACACGTGAATCATGTCCGACCAGACACTCAATTCCGCCTGCCCGCCGCTGGCCTGAAGCTTCTCGGCAAAGGCCACTGAGTCGTCCCGACCAACTTCCCCTTCTGCGACCTGCAGCAGCACTGGCGGCAGATTTTGCAGGTCGCCGAACAGGGGCGACACGCCGGGCTGGGCGGGGTCTACACCCTCGCCGAGGTACTGGCCGGCAATGGCCTGCAGCATAAATTTCTGATGAATCGGATCGCTTTTAGCGCATGACGCATAGCTGTCGCCGCTCAGGCTCATGTCCAGCCAGGCCGACAACAACACCGCCCCGCAGGGTTGCGGCAGGGTCTGATCTCGAATCGAAAGCAACAGTGAGGCGGCAATCCCGCCGCCAGCAGAATCCCCGGCCAGGGCCAGGTTTTGCCCTGCGTGACCCGCCGCCAGTAAAGCCCGATACACCGCCATGCCATCCTCCAGCGGCGCCGGAAAACGGTGTTCCGGGTTAAGACGGTAATTGACGCCAACAACCTGGCAGTCGGCGGCGGCGGAGATCCTAACCATCAAATCGTGGTGGGAAACCACCGAACCCATCTTGTAGCCGCCGCCGTGAAAATAAAGGCAGGCGCGCTGGGTATTTACCCCCGGCGCCGCAATCACGCGTACCGGCACGCTGCCAAGCTCCGTGTCTTCAAAATCACAGGGCTGACTGTCATTCCAGAACAGCTCATCCCAATCCGCCCGCATTTGCTCAGCGGAGGTATTCCGGCGCCATTTGCCATAGACCTGGCGCACCCGCTCGACCACCGCGTCGACCCGAGCCTGGGGTTCCGGCGTGGCAACCATCAGCAACCCATCCCGCCGGAAACACCGAGGGTTTCGCCGGTGATAAAGCCCGCATCATCGGCGGCCAGGTAGGCCACCGCTGAGGCGACCTCCTCCGGGCGACCCAGCCGGCCCAGTAGGGTAGTTCCCTCCATAGCCTTAAGCAGTTTGTCGCCGCCCTGCTCCACCGCCGAACGCAGCAGCGGTGTATCCACCGGGCCCGGTGCAATCACATTAGCGGTAATACCAAAGCGACCATTTTCCCTTGCCAGGGACTTGGTGAAGGCGATCACCCCTCCCTTGGCCGCCGCGTACACCGAACCACCGCGAGAACCCTGACGACCAGCTTCTGAGCCGATATTGATAATCCGGCCAAAGCCCTTTTCCTGCATGGCCGGTAGCGCCGCGTGGCAGGTGGCCAATACCGCCTTCAGATTCACATTGAGCAGGTAGTCCCACTCTTCCAAGGTGGTTTTGGTAAAGAAGGCGTGCTGGTCAATACCGGCGTTGTTCACCAGAATGTCGAAGGGGCCGTGGTCGCCAATGACCTTCATACAGGCCTGGGTGTCGGACACGTCCAGTGCCACCGCAGTGGCGCCAGTGCGGGCCACCACATCGGCCACAGGGCCGCTGTCACGGGCAGAAAACACCACTTCGCACCCTTCAGCGGCCAGGCGCTCCACAATCGCCAGGCCGATGCCCTTGGCTCCCCCGGTAACAAAGGCCCGACGGCCTGTCAGCGACAACTGGGCCATGCTTATTTCCCCTTGAATTCCGGCTTGCGCCGCTCGATCACCGCGCTCAGGCCTTCCATCACGTCCTCGCTCTTACACAGTTCGGCAACGGTCCTGGCTTCCTCTGGCATAGCGGCATCAATGCCCAGGCCGCTGGCGGTCCACAGCAGCCGCTTGGTGGCCGCCAGCGCCAGGGGCGCGTTCTTGGCCATCTTGCCGGCATAAGCCTTAGCCTCTTCGAGCAGGGCATCATCGGCCACAATGCGATTCACCAACCCAAGGTCCAGTGCCTCCTGGGCATTGAGGGCGGTATTCATCAACAGCAGTTCGGCGGCTTTGCGGGCGCCGATCAAACGCGGTAGGGTCACCGACAGACCGGCATCGGGGGCCATCGCCACCCGGGTGGCACCGACCATGTAGTTACTGGACTCGGCGGCAATCACCAGGTCTGCCGCGCACACCAGACCCATGCCACCACCACCTGCCGCGTAGCCCTGCACCGCTGCAATCACTGGCGCATCCAGATGGACCATGGCGTTGATTGCCACCTGCAGGTGCAGGGTGGCCTGACGAATATATTCCGACAGCCCGTCGCCCTTGGATTTAAAGGTTTTAACATCGCCCCCGGCGCAGAAATTGGCGCCCTTGCCAGTGAGCAGGACCACCCGCACCCGGCGATCACCGTGACATTTCATCAGCGCGGCATAAAGCGCTTCCAAGGTGGGAATATCCAAGCCATTGGCAGACTCGGGACGATTCAGCTCCAGATGGGCAACGCCGTCCTGCAAGGACAGTAAGGCAGCGCCTTCGCCAATCAAAATTTCAGCCGAGCTCATTGCGGGCTCCTTATTCCCTGTCCGATCTCAAACGAGGAAAGACAGGGTGTAAATGGGTTTATCGTTATTGACCAGCACCACTTTCTTGCGCGCCATGCGCAGACCGTCGTCACTGCGGCGCAACACAAATTCGTTGCGGGTGGCCCACACGGTTTCGCCGCGCAGATTGGACTCATAGATCAGGGCATTGCTGGCAACTTTTATCTCGTGGCCGTCATCGGACAGAATTTCGATGTTAGACACTACCCGGCCAAGGGCCGACTGGGGCATCTGAGTGTGACGCTGACCGGTGTGAAACTGCTTGATGCGTAGACCAATCCGGGAGCGGTTGTCGTAGATAATCGACATCTGCTCTTCGGGATCAATGTCAGCGCCATTGGCGGGAATCCAGTAAATGGCGTCGTCGGTCCACAGTGCCTCCCACTCATCGTAGGCGTGACTATCCTGCAGGCGGGCCTCGCGATACAAAAACTGCTGCACTTCAGCCAGCACGTTCAGATCGATTTGCATGCTCATTCGGCCTCCATCAATTCGCGGTAGTGACGCCAGATGCCGCGAGTCGTCACTTCATCTGTGTTGTCGGCAACCAAATAACCTTCCTCGTCCTCGCGCTCCCGGTGAATACCGCGACCGAGGTAGTTCCATTCGGGGTTCTTTGCGGCCACGCCGCGCTGGGTGCGCTCATACATTTCCGAGTCGTCGGCCAGCAGGAAGCCCGCCGGCCCGACCGAGCCCATGGTCTGCTGGCGCAGGCGGCGATTCAGGTCGGGCGCCCCCTTGAACTGCAGCGCGGTGACATGCTGAATCGTCTCATCAACAGCCACTGCCTGAATCACAAAAATCTGGATCTCGGCAATAAACAGATTGGGGAAAATCATCACATGGGGCGTGCCGTCGATCATGATTTCCCGGGCTTTTTCCTCACCGTAGGCCGCCTTCATTTTTTCCACATACTCGGGCAAGCGCTCTTCAGTGGTACCAAACCAGTTCATCAACTTGCCGATGCGGCGAAACTCAGGGCGCAGGTCGTTTTCGGTGTGACCGTCACCCAGGTCCCGGGCCACTGCGGTGGAGGCACCGCCGTACAGATCACCGATACCGCTTTTGGCGACGCTGAAAATGGAGTCGTGAACAAATTGCGGGTGGTAACCGTCGGTCTCGTTCTCCACCAAAAACTTCCAGTTGGCCTTGGCCTTGTGTTGGAGGAAACCGGCAGTGATCTGTACTTCACCTTCGGGTGAGGTCATCACCAGCCGGTCAATGGCGTCGCGACCGCCGCGGCCCAGGTGCTCTTCCAGGCTCGGCCCCTCGGCGGCAAAGCTGCCAAACACAAAGCCTTTGTACTCGGCTACCCGGGTCACTTTGCCCAGCCCCAACTCGTCGCGATTGACCGTTTCGTAGCCATCGGGATAAGGATAGCCACGCAACTTTCCAGTGTTAGAGAAAGCCCAGCGGTGGTAGGGACAGGTAAACACGCCCTTGTTGCCCTTGGCCTCGGCGCAGAGCTGATTGCCACGGTGGGGACAGCGATTCTGGAGCAGGTGAATCTGGCCATCACGGTCCCGGGTCATGATAATTTCCTGGGGGCCAATCGACTTCATCACAAAATCATTGGCATTGGGCACCTCAGTGGCGTGGCCGACATAGACCCAGGTTTTGTACCAGATTTTTTCCAGCTCGAGCTGAAATATCTGCTCGTCGGTATACAGCGAGCCATGAATGCGATCACGCTGCACCAGCTGGCCGAAGTCCGGCGTTGACCGGGCAATGATTGATTGGGATTCCATTTCGTTTCTCTCGTCAAAAACGTCATTGAACGCGGAGTAGGCGGGGCGCAGGCTGTAAACAGCAGTCTGCGCCCACTGGGAATAGCAACCCTTGCAGGATAGCAATGTGGCGCAAAAACCAGATCGTCGCTTCCGACGATCAGGCGCTATCCACCGGGCTTCAGCCCTCGATCAGGTCGTAATCATCCTTGGTGGCACCGCACTCGGGGCAGCACCAGGAATCGGGAATGTCCTCAAACCGAGTACCCGGAGGGACACCATTGTCGGGATCACCCTCCCGCTCATCGTAGATGTGGGAACAAAAACGGCATTGGTAGCGGCGCATGGCAATTCTCCTATTATTTTTCTAAGGCAAATCAGGCTTTGCCGGGGTAAATAGTGGGCCGGATGGCAAAGTCGTGCTGAATGGCCAGGTCGTGGCGGCGCAGCTCCGGCTCCAGCAGCTTGAACACCCGCTCATTGTTGTAAAAGGGCGTCATCGGAAACAGGTGATGAATCAGATGGTAGTTCTGGTACTGCAACACCGGATTCATAAACCACTCAAAGCCTTTTCGCACCGTGGTGGCACGAGTGTAATTCTCTTCCTGGGGGGTATCGTGGGGCACGTGAGGCAACCAGAAAAAACTGAAACCCAGCATCAGCAGAATCAGCCGCGAAGGCACAAACCAGAGCATAAAGACTTCAAAACCGTAGCCAAAGTAAGTCGCCACCGCGACCACCGCGACCACTAGCGCCAGGCGACGCAGGCAAGCGCGGAAATAGGGCTTGCAGACCTTGTCTTCGGTGTTGAGGGCGTGGACAAAGTAGCAGGCATCGATGGCCATCCAGCGAAACGGCAGGGTCCACCAGGCACCGTTGAACATCCGATCAGGGTCTTTTTCACCACTGGCGAACCGGTGATGCAGAATGTGCGCCCAGCGGAACATGCGCAGATCGACATAGGGCAACACCCAATCCAGACCAATCTGGCCAACCCGGTCATTGAGCTTGGTGTTGGTGGAGATGGCACGATGGATCGAATCGTGAATCACGCTGAAAGACACGTAACCCACAATGGCATTGAGCAAAGTCCCTACCCACAGCGGCACCAGACCCAACCAGCCGCAGACGATATAGCTGAACAGGTAGGTTATCGACAGGGCGACCGTCATAACGATAGTCGGCGTGGACAGCTTCGGCGCGGAGGTCAGTCGCTTGAACTCCCGCTTCTGCGCGTCGCTAAAGGACTCCATGGATATATTGGCCCGGCTCATTGCTTCCTCCTGTGCAGACTGGCTGCGCGTTATTATTTCGAATTAGTGGCTGAGTCACATCGTCGCAAGCGACGACTCAATTTTTTGTTCGCGCACTGCCGAGCAAGCGCTCCAGCAATGGCTTGATGATTTCTTCCAGGCGCATGCCGTGTACCAGCTGATCAGCCGTATGCAGACTCAACAGCCCGTGTAGGGCCACCCAGACGTGGTGGGAAAATTCCCGCGCATCCACCGCCAACAGACCGGCATCAACGCAGCGCTGCACTCCCTCCACAACGTGATCAAACACCCGCCGCCTGGCAGCCAGGACTTGGGGATACTGCTCCGGCGCCGGCTGCTGGCTGGCAAAAATCAGCATGTAGTCCTCAGCGTGCTCCCGGGCAAAGGCCAGATAACCCATGGCAATGGAATACACCTTTTCCAGCGGCTCATGCGCCCGGGTCTCGTAGTCCCGGACGTAACTCTCGAAGCGGCCCAGCGCATCGGCCCGCATCCGCGCGACCAACGCTTCCTTATTATCGAAATAGCGGTACGGCAAGGTATGGCTGATCCCCAGCACCTCGGCAATGCGACGAAAGCTCAAGGACAACAGACCGTCGCTGCGATACAACACCAGGGCCGCCTCGGACAGACGCGCCCGCATGCTCTCGACTTCCTGCTCACTTTGCTGAGCCCTGGGCATAACACTCTCCAAGCAATTGATTAACGGTTTGTTTAACACTGTTTATTTAACGATGTTAATTTATAGCTCCAAAAAAACCGCTGCGCAAGTTTTTTCCAACTGCAACAGCGGAATCCGCTAAACCCAACCTAGCGCGGCCGCTCGTCGACGCCGATTACACCCGGTACAACGTCACCACCGCAGCACCGCCCAGACCAATATTGTGTTGCAGGGCCACGCGAGCGCCCTCCACCTGGCGCTCGCCCGCCTGGCCGCGCAGGTGCCAGCACAGCTCGGCACACTGGGCCACTCCAGTCGCCCCAATCGGATGACCCTTGGACATCAGCCCGCCCGAAGGATTAACCACATAGCGGCCGCCGTAGGTGTTGTCGCCATCGGCAATGAGCTTACTGGCCTCGCCTTCGCCGCACAGACCCAGGCCTTCATAGCTGATCACCTCGTTGGGGGTGAAGCAGTCGTGCAGCTCTACTACCTGCACATCCTCAGGCCCCAAACCGGCTTGTTCATAGGCGGTTGCCGCCGCCCGCCGGGTCATCTGAGCACCCACCAGATTAATGGCGCTGTCCCAGCTGTCACTGGCATCGGTGGCCAGACCCTGGCCGGCGATTTCCACCAGCTGGCCAATGCCGTGTTTTTTGGCAAAGGCCGCGCTGCACACAATCGCCGCCGCCGCGCCGCAGGTGGGCGGGCACGCCATGTAGCGAGTCAAATGGGGCTCGTAAATCACCGGCGAAGTCATCACCTCTTCCAGGGTCATGGGCGCGGTAAACAGGGCAAAGGGATTGCGCCCGGCGTGACTGCGGGTTTTTACCGCCACCTTGCCGAAAATCGCCGGGTCGGCGTCATAGCGCTTGAGGTACTCCATGCCGCCCGCGCCAAATACGCAGGGCGCCGGTCCGGCCTTGGTGATGGGATAGCCGAGGCGATCCATCCGCGCACCAAAATCCTCAAAGGGGCTGGGACGATCATTCCAGTTACTGCCCAGGGCGCCGGGCTGCATCTGCTCAAACCCCACCACCAGCGCGCAGTCCACCATCCCCCCGGCCACTGCCTGACGGGCCAAAAACAGGGCGGTAGAGCCGCTGGAGCAATTGTTGTTCACGTTGATAATGGGGATGCCGGTTTCCCCCACCCGATACAGACCTTTCTGTCCGCAGGTGCTGTCACCATAGATATAACTGGCATAGGCCTGCTGCACATCGCCATAGCCAACGCCCGCATCTTCCAGCGCCAAACGCACCGCTTTTTCGGTCATTTCATCGTAATTTTCGCTGGCACCGGGCTTGGCAAACTTGACCATACCGACGCCGGCCACAAAGGCTTTTTCGCTCATACACTCATTCACTCGCTCACTCACAGGGGCGCCACCTGCGAGGCAACAGCAGATGACGAAATTGATGGGTGACATGATCGGCCAGCCAGGGCCGACAGCGGTCGTCGGATGCGACGATTTTCAGCCCAACTCGCTACAGGCCCCCCGAGGGGCACTAAAGTTCGTCGGATTCGACGAGAAACCAGCGCAGCCCGCCCACTACACTGCGCTCTAAATAAATCAAAACAATAGCAAGCCGAGGCTGCATGACCTACCAAACCCGTTCCCAATTGATCGCCATCGACTGTGCACTGCTCGCTACCGCACTAATGATGGCCGCCATGCTGTTTGTCGGCAAATGGTTTCCCCCTATTGCGCCCGGCCTGGACGCAGAAGCGCTTGCCCAACTCTACCGAGAAAATACCCTCAACTATCGCTTTGGCAGCCTACTGATGATGTTCGCGGCAGTTTTCTTCTGGCCCTTCGGGGCCGCCATCTCTGAGCAGATGAAGCGGGTCGAAGGCTACCGCCACCACCCCATGGCCAGCATTCAACTGCTATCCCTCAACGGCCTGATCTGGGCCATTTTGTTCCCCAGCTTTCTGTGGATGCTCGCCGCCTTCCGGCCCGAGCGGGCTCCCGAAATCACCCAGGTCGTTAATGACCTCGGCTGGCTGGTCTTTATCGGCACGGTAACGCCGGGGATGATCCAGTTGCTGGCCATCGGCTATTGCGCCGTCAATCAGGACCCGGACAAACCGGTATTTGCCCCCTGGTTTGGCTTTTTTAATATTTGGTGCGCCACCGGTTTTATCGCCGGTTCACTGGTTGCGTTTGTCAAAGACGGCGCCTTCGCCTGGGACGGCCTGATCTCCTTCTGGATGGCGGCCACCTTCTTTTTTGCCTGGATTCTGGTCACCTGGTACGCCGTGCGCCGCGCCATTCTCGAGCAAGCCGCCGAACTTACCGCCGCTGCCGGGGAGGACGCACAATGAGTCATGCAACTCACTCACGCTACAGCGGCGACCCGGCAATGTGGGTGCTGCTGCTGGGCGATACCGTGATGTACTCCCTCTTCCTGGTGTTTTTCGGCTATGAGTATCGCCAGCAACCCGAGGTATTCAGCCAGGCCCAAAGCACCCTTCACGCCGGCTTTGGCTTCTTCAACACCCTGGTGCTGCTGACCGGCTCCCTGCTGGTGATTCAGGCCATTCGCCAGGCCCGCCAGAACTTGTATTCACCGGCCCAGCGTTCCCTGCTCTTGGCTGCGCTCTGTGGTGCAATCTTTGGGACCTGCAAAATTATTGAGTACAGCCTGGCGGTGTCGGCGGGCATTAGCATCACCAGCAATGCGTTTTATCTTTACTACTTTGCGCTGACCGGCTTCCACTTTTTGCACGTTGCCATTGGTACTGCGGTACTACTGTGGATGCGTCGGCACTTATCGCTCTCACAGCAGCAAGGCTCGCAAACAGCGAATATCACCCTGCTTGAGTCCGGCGCCAACTTCTGGCACCTGGTGGACCTGCTGTGGATTCTGTTGTTTCCCATTATTTATCTGGTGTAGCCGATGACTAATCTTTTCACCGACCCGGTCGGCAAAATCTGGTTGCTGTTGATGGTACTGACCGCAACCAGCTGGGGGCTGAGCCTGACCGGCAGCAACGGTGCCGGCGGCATCGCCAGCGCCACTATTATCGCCATCGCCGTAACCAAGGCCGTGCTGATTTTGCGTTATTTCATGGATGCCCGGGACGGGCCAGCCTGGCTGAACCGCAGCATTTATCTGGGCGGCGCCACCTTATTTGTGGTGCTGGCCCTGCAACACATCTAAAGAATCCACACTGAGCAACGCTATGAATACAGACCGTTTCAATGGCCAATTTCTGCGCCTCGAGGACATCGGCAACGACCGACTGGAGTTGGTGCTCGACAACCAAAAGGAAGGGGTGAACACCCTCAGCGAAGCCTTTATCGACGAGCTGCAACGCGCCGTCACAGCGCTGCAGTCACAACCACCGGCGGGCCTGCTGATAAGCAGTGCCAAACCCGGTTTCCTCGCCGGTGCCAACATTGATGCGCTGGCCGCCCTGCTCCGATCTACTGACGAGGTGCAGGTCAAATTTTGCCAGAGCGCGGCCAGGACACTTTGTGCACTGGAAGACCTGCCCTGCCCCAGCGTTACCCTGATCAATGGTTTTGCCCTGGGCGGCGGACTGGAATTTGCCTTGAGCAGCGATTACCGGGTGGCAGAGAGCAAGGCCACATTGGGCTTTCCCGAGGTCGGTCTGGGAGTCTTGCCCGGTGTCGGTGGCACCGTCAAATCGGCTCGTTTGGTGGGCTTTGCCACCGCACTGGAATGGCTGAGCACTGGCCGCTCCTATCCGGCGGGCAAACTGGGCGATTGCCCCATGGTCGATCAGGTCTGCGAGGCGGAGGCCTTGCGGGAGCAGGGCCTGGCCCTGCTGGATCAGGCGATGGTCGGCGAACTGGACTGGCAGGCCCGCCGGCAACAGCGCCGGGGACCAGTACAAGTTGACGAGACGGCCCTTGCGGCAGCAAAAGCCCAGGCCATGCCCCGGGCGCAACACTACCCCGCTGCTCTGGAGATTATTGAACTGGTTCAGCGCTGCGCTGAACTGGACCGGGATGCCGCTTTAGTTGAAGAAGCTCAGTCCTTCGCCCGGCTTGCCAGCTCCAGCACCGCCCGGGCATTGGTGGCGGTATTTCAGGCGCAGCAGTCCCTGAAGAAGAAAAACAAAGGTGTCGCCCGGGCCGAGAACATTACCCGGGCTGGCGTCCTTGGCGCGGGCATTATGGGGGGCGGCATTGCCTTTACCACCGCCCAGCGCGGCACCCCAGTCATTATGAAGGACATTGCCGATGCCGCCATTGAGCTGGGCATGAGTGAAGCCCGCAAGCTGCTGAAGAAGCCGGTTGCCACCGGCAAAATCAGCGCCGAGCAGGCCGACGCCATTCTCGGCTCGATCCAGGGCCAGACCGATTATCGCGAATTTGACAGCCTCGATATTGTTGCCGAAGCGGTGGTGGAAAAGCTGGCGGTAAAACAGGCTGTACTGGCCGAGGTCGAGCAGCAAACCCGAGCCGACACTGTGCTCGCCTCCAATACCTCATCGCTGTGTATCGCCGATATTGCCAAAGGACTGGCTCGTCCGGAAAACCTTACCGGCATGCACTTTTTCAACCCGGTGCACATGATGCCCCTCGTCGAAGTGGTGAAGGGGCCCCAAAGCTCAGATAGCGCCGTGGCAAGAACGATTGCCTACGCCCTGCAGATGGGCAAGACGCCGCTGCTGGTGAAAGACTGCCCCGGCTTTTTGATCAACCGCATCCTCGGGGCTTATTTCAGCGCCTTTAACCTGCTAGTACGCGATGGTGTCGCCTTTGCCCGCATCGACAAGATCATGACCGCCTGGGGCTGGCCCATGGGCCCCGCCTACCTGCTGGATGTGGCAGGCCTGGATACTCTGGACAAGGCAATGATGGTGCTGGGTGAAGCCTACCCCGACGTGATGACCTGCCCCGGAGAGAGCGCCATCTCGCGCCTGGCCCGGGAGGGCCGCTACGGTCAAAAGAGCGGCGCCGGATTTTACCAGTACCAGAAGGACGACAAAGGTCGCCCCCAGCGCAGGGATGACCCCGACAGCATTGCCCTGCTGACCGACATTCAAGTGCCGGTTGCGAGGGAGATCAGCGATCAGGAAATAGAGCAGCGCATGCTGCTGGCGATGGTATTGGAAGCCAGCCGCTGCCTGAGTGAAGGTATTTGTGACAGCGCCAGCGATATCGATACCGGTATGCGCCTCGGCACTGGCTTTCCAGCACATTTTTGCGGCCCACTCTGGTACGCTGATTTTCTGAGCGGCCAACAACTGCTCTCATTATGCGAGCAATACACCAACTTGGGTGGGCTCTATCGCGCCGATGACAACCTCGTCGCGATGGCCACCAGGCAGGAACACTTTTACAGCGCCTCAGAAACCAGCGCAGGGCGGGTAAGTGTTTAGGCAAACCCGATACGAACTGACAGCCGCGCCGGGCGGCGAGAGCGAAGCCAATGCAAGCCACAACAGCAAACCACACCGACCAGCCCCAGGCCGCCGCCGATCCGCATCCGCGCATTGCCAGGGTCTTTCAAGCCCAGGGACAGACTGCGCTGGCCCTGCGGGAATCGACCGTTGCCCAACGCCTGGAAAAGCTGGAGGCGCTGCGCCAATCCCTGCTGCACCACCAGCAGGCCATTATCGATGCGGCGGCAGCGGATTTTGGCCGCAGTGCCATGGAGGCTGAATTTACCGAGCTGATGCCGGTGCTAATGGAAATTGGCGATCACCGCAAGCACCTGAAGAAGTGGCTAAAGCCCAAAAAGGTTGGCGCACCGCTGATGATGTTTGGCACCCGCTCCCAGGTCCGCTATGAACCTCGCGGGCGCTGCCTGATTATCAGCCCTTGGAATTATCCGGTGAATCTGACCCTGGGCCCGCTGGTGCCTGCCATTGCCAGCGGCAATGCGGTGATGATCAAGACCTCTGAAATGTCGCCCCACTTCTCCAAGGTGATCAAAGGCATTGTGGAGGACTGCTTTGACGAGAGTGAAGTGGCAATTTTTGAGGGCGACGTCAGCGTGGCCTCTGCCCTGCTCGACCTGCCCTTCGATCACATGTTTTTCACCGGCGCCCCCAGCATCGGCAAGGTGGTGATGGCCGCTGCTGCCAAACACCTCAGCAGCGTCACCCTGGAGCTCGGCGGCAAATCACCGATCATTATCGATGCGTCTGCCGACTTGGAACGGGCCGCCAGCACCATCGCCTGGGGAAAATTTGTTAATAACGGCCAGACCTGTATCGCCCCCGACCATATTTATGTGCACAGCAGCGTCAAGGCGCGCTTCGTTGAAATCTTGAGCCGAACCTTGAGCCAGTGGCACGGTGAGGGCAGCGCCGCCCAAGCCAGCCCGCACCTGGCGCGCATTATCAATCCGCGCCATACCGCCCGCGTTAATGGCCTGCTGCAAGACGCGCTGGATCAGGGAGCGACATTGCTCTACGGCGGTGCTACCGATCTGGACGACCGCTTTATCTCCCCCACCCTGCTGGGCGATATTCCGCCCCAGGCGCGAATCATGGGGGAGGAAATCTTCGGCCCGCTGCTACCCATTATTGACTTCAGTGAACTCGATCAGGTCATCGCCGCCATCAATGCCCAGCCCAAGCCCCTGGCCCTGTATATCTGGAGCCGCAATCGCGCCAACACTGAGCGCATCATCGCCAAAACCAGCGCCGGTGGCACCTGTATCAATCATGTGATGGCCCACTTCCTCCACCAGAACCTGCCCTTTGGCGGGGTCAACAATTCCGGCATTGGCAACTATCACGGCGAATGGGGCATTAAGGCTTTTTCCCATGAACGGGCGATTCTGGAAGCCAAACTGCATACCTCACACTACTTCTTCCCCCCGGTGGCGGAAAAATTGCGGGGCGTACTGCAGTGGCTGATGAAGCGGATGTGAATTAAGGCCGGTACGTACTACGCCAGCATCTTCAGGATCGCATCCTGCAGAGATGCCAATCGCGCCGCCTCGGAGGGCGCTGACGCAGGTTGGGACTCCCTTACCAAATAATCAAACTGGCAGTACCCCAACAGCATGCCATTCACCAGATGTACCGTTTGTGGATCGGGTTGACGCCCCTGATAGCGGCCCACAAGATCACCGATAAAGGTCAAAAAGTACAGGTGCTGGGGCTGGCACAGCAAGCCCTGCCCCGGCAGAGCCGACTCGACGATATCCCGTTGCACTAATAACAGCAGATTCCGGTCTCGGGTAAACAACAAGAAAAAGGCGCCGATCATTTGCCGAAGTTGCTGGGCCGGTGAGGCGGTGTCATCAATCTCACCGCGAATCTGGTCAATGCTTTCGTCAAGCTTATTGACGAAAGCCTCATGATAGAGCGTCGCCTTGTTGCCAAAGTGGTAGTACAGGGAGGACAGAGGGCAACCAACCGCCTTGGCTATTTCCCGAGTGCTGACACCATTGAAGCCACGCTCGGCAAATAGCGCGGTCGCGCTGCTCAGCACGGCATCGATATCAATCGCTGAGCCACGGGCCTCTCGCTCACCCTCCCCTGGTCGTTCTCCCACCACCATGACAATGCCCTTTATTTTGCAGGAAAAAAGCCGTTATCGGCCGCAGCAGCAAAAAACCGGCGCGGCTCGCGCTTGCCCGCCTGAATATTGCCCGAACTTTCGAAATCGCAAAATCCAACCCGGTCCCCCCAGCGCGCCTCACACAAGGTATCTACGCAGCATATATCGTGGTGGTAAGACACGAAGGACTGGGGGGCCACTTTGCGACATTCAATCTCAAAGGTCTCCCCCGAGTTCAACTCCAGGGTCACATGGCCTCCCCGGTTGGATACCGAGTCAATTTCAGTATAAGTGACGATATCAACGCGCTTTGCATAGTAAACCGTGTCGTTTCTAACGATCCACCCAAACGCTGCAAGGGTATCGTCAGCGCCGTAGTATGACAGCGCCAAAAAGCCAATATCCTCCCCCAGCGTACCCGCCACCCAGCGATGGGAAAGCAGATAATCCCATTCTCTAACACCCCAGCCTCGGTCGCGAAACCCTAAGCCCTTCAGCGTGTAGTGTGCACCACCCATATTCATTTCGCCTTCGATCCCACCCGGAATGTCGGTATGAATATTGGCAAACTCCTCGGTGAGGGAGCTGTCTTTGGGATAGCACTCAACGTGGGCATGAAAATCCCGCAGACGGATAACGCCGTTGACCTCGCCATCGGCGATGGTCCACACGTGCAAGCCATCATGAAATTCGTAGCGGCAGGTGTCTCCGGCCGCAAAGCCGCCATTATCCAGCCGGTCCTCATCCCGCAGTGGCAACACCTCTACCCGTTTGTAGGTACCCTGAGGGCTCGCCAAGTGGCTCCATAGCGCAATTTTCGGCCCGTCCGGGTGATTGGGCTCAAAGCCAATGCGGTGAAAGCCGCCCACCTCATTGCCACTGTCCCACCAGGTTAATACAACACTGTCCTGCCAGTTTGGCACGGCCACCGGTGCCTGCCAGTAATTGACCTCATCACCTAGAATTTTCAGGGCGGTCCCGTTTTCCAGTTTCATTATCGGCTCCTTTTATTGTTTCTGCCGTGTGGTTCAGGCATTTGCCAGCGCGAGATTCATAAACGAGGGAGTGAAGCCGAGCTCCACCATGGCGTAGCGCAGATCGCGATTTCGACCGGACTGAAGATTGAGGGTGCCTTTATTACCGGCAAGGTAGGTGCGCAGCGCGGCGTACACCATGCCGTAGGCCATCAGTTCCTCCCGGGGAGGACGTCCTCCGGCAGCGAGATAGCAATCCAGAAATTGCTGCCAGTCAATGTGTTGGGCGATATGGGGCCGGATATAGGCCAGGTCCTGCTCCGCTGCGCCAAAGCCAGCGCATTCCCAATCCAGTACGGCGCTGATGCGTCCCTGATCAACCAGTACGTTATGGATATTGAAATCACCGTGGACCAGTACTGGTGGTCGCTCGTCTGCAGGAATGTGCCGCGCCAACCAGTGCATCAGCCACACCAGAAAGGGAGAATCCAGGTGCTGCTCCCCTGCCACGTACCCCTGCCATCCCTCCAGGTTTTTGACATAGGCCTGACGGGTATCACCATCGAGAATGCCGGGTTGATCGTAGGCGGCAGCGTACTCACGAAAGGTTGATAGTGGAAGGCTGTGCAGCTCCCCCAGATACCGCGCCAAATCCAGAAAGACCTGCTCGTCCACCTCACCGCTTAAGCCACCCAAAAAGGCGCCTGGAACGGCTCCTGGGCTACGAGCAACGATATAAAAGTCGGCATCAACCTGCTGCCAGTTTTCGGCGTATGCCAAGGGCTTGGGCGCCGGATACGAATCGGGGAGCGCGCGCAGCAATGCATATTCATTGTCCAGGCGGCAAGCGCCGTGAGCCATGATGGGCGCCGGGTCTAGCTTGCGGACCACCAGCTCAACCCGGTCGCCGACTTCATCAATAAAACTGCAAAGGTAGGTCTGCTTGCCAAAGCCGCCGGGAAGCGCGCGAAAATCCTCCACCTCAACCGCCTGGCCTTTCCAACGGGTTTGGCTATTGATGAAATCCTGCAGCGCCGGCCTTTCCAAGGGCCGCTTGGCGGCGTCTTGCTGGCTTGTCCGAGTGGTGTCGCCGACGGTGATAGCGGCCTGACCGTTATAGTAGGCACGCTCCCATTCTGCCGCCCTGCGGAGCAAGCTCTCCGCAGCAGGATCGTTACTCTCAGCCAGTTGCGAACACACTTCGGTCATCGCCGTGGTCAGGTCATCGTGAGCACTGACCAAGGTGTCAAAGCTGACCTGCTGGGCCAACGCGGACTTCTCCAACGCTGCCAAATTCAGATGTCGCCGGATGTCGCCAAGCAGATCGTAGCCATCGTCTATGGCGCTATGCAGGTTGGCCGCGCCCGCACCCTCGCGCTTGCGCAGCTCCGTGAGAGTGGTCTTCAGGATTTCAAGCGTCGATTGAGCCGCCGTGGAAGTCAATTCCGGCGCAATGTGCTCGTCGAGTGCCGCCAGCGCCAGCGACAGATAGTGGTCATTTCGATTAATGCGCATTCCGGTTCGTCCTCTGCCCAATTTTGAGTATTGGGCTGTTGTTATTTTTCGTACCAATCGCCCAGGTAAAAACGGGGCAATCCGCTATTTTGGCAAAGACTAACCCATGTACGACGGAGCAGCTGAACACTTGTTCAGCGCCCTCACCACACCCAATACTTAAGGAACGTTTGCATAACCTGGCAATGCCTCAGCGGCGTTCTTCGGGCGTGACGGCAAGTGATGGCGCACAATAACTGACCTTAATTGTGGTCATGGATGAGCAGGCAATCGGGAAAACTAGCAGTAAGCGCCAATCAAAAAACGACCATCCAATTTCTGCAGGCGGTGCAACATCACTATTTCATGCCTTTATACCCGGACCCAGCGAAAGCAAATTGCGCCGGTCAACACTGGAGCAGCACTTGACCAAGAATTAAGCCGTCGAATGTTAGTCAGCAACCCTAAAAAGAGCGATGTTTTATCAGCAGAGCCTATAAAGGGCCGTCATTTTGTACCGCATTTCGGCGGTGAAAATGCGAAGCTCAACAACTAGAATAGTAGCGCTCAGGCAGGGAATGGACTGCACTTGCCTGGTGACATATTGTTTGGATAACTCGCTGAGATCTGAGAAAACTATGAAAATGCGTGAATTGGAAGAGCGGACAGGTGTCGGCCGAAAAATGATTCAATACTACCTCCGCAATAACATGTTGCCTCAACCCGAGCGTCCCAAGCCCAATGTTGCTATCTATGGAGAGCAACATGTGAATGCCATCAACTCCATTCGACGCCTTCAAACTGAAGACAGAATGCGCATAGATGAGATAAAACAGTTGCTCAACGGCGACAGAGGAAACATTGCAGCCAGGGCCGAAACAATAGTAAACCTTGAAAAGCTGTTTGCCGCTCATGCAGGTATAAGCTCTGAATTGGTAAATATTGAATCACTGGTGAGTCGAAACGAAAAGGCCCTGAGTGACGCCAAAATTTTGGCTGAAGTCGGTGCGATCACCTTGATTTCGAGGAAAGGAAAAACGCTTCTTTCTCACATTGATGCAGAGATTGTTGCGTCTTGGGGAGACATACGAAAATGTGGTCTGACAGAGGAAGAAGGTTTTGACCCTTCGATTGCTGCGCTACATGTCGAAATCGCCAAAACGCTTGCCACGGCAGAAGTACAAGCATTTCTGGAGCGGGTCTCACCCGACTACTCCACCGAACGAAAGGCTAAGATGGCAGAAGCGGGAAGTAAAACCACATTGGGATTGTTCACTTTGCTAAGGGTAAAGGCAACAGCTGAGGCTTTTCGCTTAATTGAAAACGCTGATTAAATCGAGAAAATCACGAACGGTACACGCAAGCCAACCAGCACATTGCAATAAATGTATTTCTGTGACGACGAAGAAACACATAAAAACCTTGGGTCCCTAGGGTGATTCCGTTCTCGCCCCACTAAAATTGCTTGTTGCATACAAAGGCCAACCCACACAACATCGCTAAGATAGGTAGCGCTGAATATAACTATTGGATGTTGCACCGGCGGTAAATAAAGTCACACTCCGAGCACCTGTGTGGGTGCGAAACAAGGCGGGTTTCGCCGTTAATGGCCCAGTCCGTAGCAAAGAACACAACACGGAGTTGCGCCCGCACAGACGCTCCCGAAGGGCCGCAGCACAGGGGGGGGGGACTGCGTTGCAGCCCTTGCAATGGCCAGGCAAGAACCTGCCCCATGAGCGCAGCGAGTGCTTTGGGTATTCCCTGCGGACTGCGCCTTACCAAAATCCCTTGTGCTGTAGCTGAGCGTAACCTTATTTACCGCATGGACCACTAGCGCGACGCCCAAAAGAGCCGAAGTCGTTATGCTGCCCCGATGCAATGAGAACGAAAAACACGCCGAAGACCAGCAAACCTCCAGAGACAAAAACCCAAATACCCGCTTCGCCGGCAACAGATTTTGACAAAGAAGCACTATCTACAGTGCTCTCCCTTATTTCTCGATCAGGCAAACTCATTAATGTAAATTAGTTTCATTAATGCCTGTTAACACTAATTGAATTGCACCGGTTGAAGGGCATTTTTTCCACCAGCTGGCACACCGCCCGGCCCCTCGGGTTGTGGCTAAAAATCCACCTCTCGTCGTCATTCGGACCTACCGCACTTGCAATGCTGGCTTTCGTTCATTTGGAATAACCAAACTTCTCTTCTCATTTCCGCGCGGCGGCGGCCAGATTGGCGCATTTTTGGTGACAACAGGCGTCATCCAATTAGTGTTAGGGCCCTCTAGTTAAGGGCCAAATTCTGCTTTTCCGGTTTGGACAACTTCAGCATTTCCACAGACATGACCAGAATCCAAATAAAGAAAGCTACGAATGGAATCCAAAGGGCGACGATGCCATGCCAAGAGAATGGGCCATCCTTAAAGAACAACACCATTTGGCCGGGCGCAAACAACAAAACCGCCCAGAGATTAAAGAAGGCAATCCAGCGGGGAAAAGGTTCTTTCCCCTCCGGCGCGAAGAGTATTGGCAGGGCGATGGTTACACACCAGCCACCAAATACCGGCACGGAAAATACAGCAAGGAAATAAGCGGCATCGGCGAGAAATTGCACAATCGTTGGGTCGTACTCGTCCGGGCGAAACGCCATCAATGCCCACGCGAATGCCACTAACAACGCAACCATGGTACCGCAGGCGGTGAACATCAGTTGAATATATGAGAACACCGGGCGAATCTCGCCTCGGCGTGTCTGAGCCGCGATACCCGCGCCATAAGAACCAAATAGTGCGAAGGAGATCATCAGGAAGACTGAACCAACCCGAATACCAATCAAATGTTCAGATACTTTACTGGCAAATACCGCCGCGGGATCATTTGCTTGGAGTAAAGGAGGTAGCATACCACCTAAGAACATGCCGCCAATTATGAAAAAAACGATGGCCAGGAACCCTGACCAAGCGCAGCACAGCATAGATTTTTGAAAAAGCAGATCGTCTTGCACATTACTCATTACTTGCCCCTCGAAACAAGGAATATAAAGATGCTATCTAATCGATTTTGTAGCTTGATGATAGCGCTAAAGTGCTGGCGCCCAAGTTGCTGCCGGAGCAACATTATTAGGTATTGCCAGCACGGCCTAAATGCCGAACATGAAAATTCGCGTGCCGTTTTATCTAACGGCTAGACTGCTTTTTCACCCCGTCTGTAAGCAACTTGGGGGGGATATCGCGATGAAAACCTTCGAAGGCGGTAGCATTGTTATGCTGTTGCGGTGGATTCCAACAGAGGCGAGCGTTAGGCGCCCCGCCATCAACGCGAATGCAAGAACCTGTAATAAACGCAGCTGCAGGCGACAATAGGTATACAACCGCTCCGGAAATTTCAGCGACATTGCCATACCGCTGCATTGGTATAGCCTTGGGAAATTTCAAGATTTCCTTTTGAGCCGCAGGCTCATAGGTATCAAAACCACTGCTAGCTATCCCACCAGGTGCCACACTATTTACCCTGACACCTGAAGGTGCCCACTCGGAGGCTGCGCTTTCGGTTAGCGTCAACATCCCGCCTCGAGAGGCGCCAGAGTGCGCATAATTCGGCCAGCCGTTCCAAATATCGGCGATAATGTTAACGATATTGCCGCCATGCTCTGCCATCCAACGGTTATACACTTCGCGCATCACCATAAAGCCGCCAAATAGATTTAAACGGACAACAGCCTCAAAACCTTTACTGCTTATCTCACTCAAAGCCTGCCGATACTGGCCGCCGGCATTGTTGACTAAGCCATTGATCTTGCCATGCTCTGCGATCACCGCATCGATCATGGAAATAACCTGCCTTTCATCACGAATATCACAGGCGTAAGTTGAGCATTTACCACCATCTTCGACAATTTCGCTTTTCACGCTGTCGAGCTTCTCTAAATTACGACCAACAATAGCGACTGTTGCACCCAGCGACGCCAGTTCATGCGCAGTGCAACGACCAATGCCACTACCACCTCCAGTAATGATGATGACCTGATCGGCAAAGAGGCCGGGACGAAAAACAGATTGAAAACCCATAGGATGACTCCCTAACGACTAAATTGCTCAACTCGCCCCTTTCTCGCAACGGAGCTCACAAATTTTGGCGGAGTATGGCTGCGCCGCTTTTGCAACGGCATCCGCTTATTTCTGCACTGCTTTGACTATCTAAAGAGGGGTAAGGGCCAAAATATTGACCGGAATCACGTCCAGGCCAGGCAGTGCGCTTCCGCCGCCCAGCAAGTCACCCAATACCGGAATCCCCCCATCGAGCAGACCATCAAGGGCAAAGTCACCATCCAGGGCCAACAGACCATCCAAGCCCAAGGGGCCATCCAGTCCTGGAATGGCATCCAGGGCAAGCGGACCATTGATACCCAGCAGGGCGCCTACAACCGGAATGCCGCCGTCAAGGGCGAGTAGACCATCGAGGGCCAGAAGGCCATCAACACCCAGCAGCCCGTCTAGTTCCAACAGACCGCCGAGGGTGTCAACACCGGGCAGGCCAGAGGCTCCACTGGCAGGATTGTTAAGCCCCTCGAGCACATCATTCGCCAAAATGGCGCCTGAGCCGACAACAGACAGGACATCATTGGCTGGCAACGCCGAGCTGATAAAGCTCACGTCAATCACGCTCAGGCCATCAATGGGCAGCTGAGAGGTCAGCGAAGTGCCCGTTGCCGCCAGACCAGAAATGCCGCCCAACGGGTCGGCCAAGGAGGTAATCCCGCTTACGCCGCCCAGAGGCGCCGCCAAGGAAAATACCGTCCCCAGGCCCGGCACGACCGCAAAGCTGTTGCTGGCCAGCGAGGCAAACAGCAGCGTTCCACAAAGTTGTTTTTTCATTATCAATCCACCCTTATTTATCAATGTGTCAGGAAAGTGATGATAGCGCCGCAACGCCCGAAAAAAGCGACCGACAACACAACCGGGTTATGTTGCCGACCGCAACTGGGTGTTCAGGGCTTAATTCAGGAAGACATCAAAATCCCACTTGAGCTTCAGGCCGTACAAGCGAGGCGGCGCCAAAGTCACCGAGCGACCAAAGTCCTGCTGCAGAATCGAGGAGAAGTATTCCTTGTCCTTGACGTTATCCACAAAGGCAGTCAGCTGCAGACCCCAGGGGTCAAAGAAGTAGCTGCCCCGCAGTGACCACAGTTCGTATTGGTCCTGCACGAAGAAGGGCGAGTTCTGGGGGGTGGTGAAGTATTCACTCTTGTAGGAGTAATCCACCGCCACTTCGAAGGCACCGATATCCCCCGCATCAATGAACTGGTTCACCGATACCGCAGAGGTCAGCTCGGGTGCCCGGGGCACCTTGTTGCCCGTGAAGTCACGGGGACCGTTGGCAAAGTCCGCCAGGGAGATGGGCAGTTCCAGACCGAGCAGGTCGGTCGCAATGTCTTCCAGACCACCGGGACCGAAATACAGGCCGGTGTCATCATCAAAGCCTTCGCCGTTCTTGTAGTCGGTAAACTCGGAGTTCACGTAGGTGGCACCACCGGTGATCGCCAGGCCGGGGTTCATGTCCGGCATTGGCTGCCACTGGAAGTCAAACTCCACGCCCTTGGCTTCGGCGCTGCCGGCGTTGGCGTAGCGCACGATCGCACCGGAGGTAAAGGACACAATCCCGGTCAGCAGCTTGTCGGTCTTGGAGGCAAACAGGGCACCGTTCAACTGCAGGGCGCCGTCCAGCCACTCGGACTTGAAGCCCAGCTCCGCGGCAACCGCTTCTTCACCTTCGACCGGATCGGGGCTGCCGAAGAAGTTAACAATGTTGTAGGTCGGGCTCTTGTAGCCTTTCTGAATAGACGCGTAGATCTGAGCCGTTTCGGTGGGGAACCACTGCACGTTGATCTTGGGCGAGAAGGTGGTCTCTTCCAGCGGTGGTCCACCAAAGTCGAGCAGGCGGGAGTTACAGGACTTGTCGCTGCCCTGATAGTAGCTCACGTCGGTGCCGTAGCTGCCGTCACCGCCAGCACACCCGGTGTCCACCAGGTCCAGCGCGGTATTGCCGATTTCCCGGGTCTCTTCCTGGTAACGGGCGCCCAGGGTCATGGCCCACTCTTCGTTAAAGCGCCAGGTGCCCTGGAAGTACAGCGCGTCAGACTCGGTGGTCAGCAGACCGCCGGATTCAAGCACCGCACGGCTGCCAGAGTCACCCAACAGGCCGGTAATGCTGCCAGGCAGCAGGCCGGTGGCCAACCCGTTGTTGAGGAAGAAGAACAGGCGGCCGAAACCGCCTTCGGCTTCCAGGCGGTAGTAACCGGCCACCCACTCCAGGTTCTCAGACAGGGGGGTGTCGGCGTTGGACAGGATCTGCAGCTCGTAGGTCTGCTGATCGTTGTACTGGTCGTAGGTGAAGAAGCCGGAGCGGTCTTCATCGGTGGAGTCGTAGTCGTACTGACCCCAGTCCACGTCAGCCAGCTGGTCGGAGTAGATGAACTTCACGTCCACCGGGCCGGGGCGCCATTCAAAGATGGTGCCGTACATGGTGTTGATGGTGGCGTTACCGCCTTCGTAGTTGGTGTCGGTATCCCGGTCGGCGGTATCGGTTTCACAGCCGGCACACAGAATGGGTGAGGGCCGGGTGTTTTCCTGCACCAGGGAGTTGCCGTTGAACTGGTTCACGTAGGAGCCAATCAGGGTCAGGCTGAAGTCTTCCAGGAAGTCCCACTTGAATTTGACCCGGCCCCCTTCGGAGAAGTCTTCCCGCCAGGGACGGGGCTCGCCGTTGCTGAAGTTGGTGCCGTAGTTCTCGTGGGTGTCACTGAAGGCGGCCAGGGTGATGCCGGCGCCATCAAACAGGGGCAGACCGAGGTAGGCCTGGTATTCCTGGCTGTCGTAGTTGCCGCGAGTGGCTTTGATGTTACCGACGATTTCATCGATCGGCGGATCTTCGGTGACGATGCTGATGGCACCGGCGGTGGCGTTACGGCCAAACAGGGTGCCCTGGGGGCCCTTGAGGACCTCAACCCGCTTAACGGGGCCGAGGGCGTCTTGCTTGCCTTGGCTGGCGGGGATGTTGATACCGTCGATATAGGTGGCCACCGAGGGGTCGGCGTTGGGCAGGAAGGCGTCACTGCCCACTCCCCGCAGGTAGATCAGGGTGTAGCCGTAGGTGTAAGTGAAGGTCAGTCCGGGGGTAATCTTTTGCAGGTCGGCGGTGTCTTCAATATTGAATGCATCCAGTTTCTCGCCAGAGAAGGCCTGGATCGCAATCGGCACGTCTTGGGAGTCTTCCTCCCGCTTCTGGGCCGTTACCGTGACTTCCTCGAGGAGTCGGTTACTCCGTCTCTCTTGCTCTTCCTGAGCAAGGCCACCCATAGAATACGCGGACAGCGACGCGATCGCTGCGACGAGTAATTTCTTTTTCATCTAATTGCTCCATTCTTATGATTTAGGTGAAAAAAGACTCCCGAACGCCAAATGAAACGAGAATCGGGCAAGCTGATTTATCTTTTGGATCTGTAGGGGCCCCAGCATCCAGCCACTTTGCATTCTTAGTTATTCTGGGATTATGGATAATTCATTTATCCATAATTATATTATCCATATTATCCCATCCCGTGTAAAGATGGAGATTTTTTCTTTAAATATCATAAGGTTGAAAACACTCAAGACAAAAGACCGCACCGTCACCCAGAACAAAAGCGCATTCTCTGAGCTTTTTCCACGAGCTTTATAGCTAACAATGGTTTAGAGGCAGCAGGAGCCACCGAGGCAACAATCAGGCATCATGACAGCGCGGTTGCGGAAAGCTTTTTCCAATCACTAGAGTGAAAGCAGATAAAGCGCAAAATATACGCGACCCGAGGTAGAGCAAAGAAGATACACTCATGCCATCAAGATGCCTCCCAACACAAAACGACAGCATGCCCCCCCAACACTATGGACTGCCGCCTGTGGATGATGATCGCAAGTATTTTAAAAAGACCAAAAAACGTCTAGTGAACTAATGGCGACTCAAACAATACTGCCGAAATTGTGTGATAACATGCTCTCGTTGCAAGCTTACAGAATCTAACGACAAAGAAATCGCAATCTAATATCAAAAACTACTCATATTGGACTATTTTTCCTCGTCGAAAATTTTAGCAATTTGTCATTACGCAAGGAATGATGACTGTGCGCCCAGTGAACAAAACCACCGAAGATTTACTCTCACCATCAATACCAACAAACTACTCTCGCTTAATTGCGAGATCACTTGGTTTAAATGAAAAAAACCTCGCCGAAATCTTGGTCGGAACTGGCATATCAACAAAAGAATTTTTGCGCGATGACACCCGTCTGACAGGGCTTCAGCAAATACAACTTTTCAGCAATGCGCAACGACTATCGAAGGTTCCACATCTCGGCTTACAGTTCGGCCAAAGAGTAACGCCATCTACCCATGGCGCCATAGGGTTTTTAGTAAATTCCAGCCCCACCCTGCTGGACGCACTCAACGCCTTTCGCGATTTCCTCCCATTACGCATGCATCTAACGCAGTTCACCATTGGAACCGATGCTAATTGGTTAAGCTGCAATCTTCACGTTCACCCCGAAGTTCCTCAACACCTTCACAGATTATTTTTAGAAGTATTGTGCCTTGCAATTTACGCCATAACCGAATCAACGCTAGGACAACCCCCAGCAGGAGCGGAGCTATATCTAACCTACCCAGAACCAGAGTACGGAGCACGCTACCGGGAAATAATGGCTTGTAACATTCACTTCGGTGCTGCAGAAAACTGCCTAAAAATTCCAAAGAACCTAGCCAGCGTCACCAACATCTCTGCAGACCAACACAGCTATGAAATAGCCCAGCGTCAATGCAAAGAGCTTTCACAGCACTTTTACAAAGACTTGCATACAACCAAATCTCAAGTGCGCCGCCTACTTCTATCGATCCCCAACCACCAAATATCTAGCCAAGAAGTCGCCTCTGCCATGTTTATTAGTGGCAGCACTTTATCTCGTCGGTTGGCCGACGAAGGAACCAGCTTCCGGGAGATTAGAGATGAAGTGCTATCCTCGCTAGCAGCAGGCTATCTTAAAAACAGCCAGCTATCGATCGAAGCTATTTCAAGCTTACTTAACTACCACGACAGTTCAAATTTTAGACGCGCATTTAAACGCTGGTTTCAGATAACACCCGATCAATATCGCAAAAATTATTCGAACCAAAAGTCCGACGAAAAAATTTAAATTTTCATCGGACTGAAAAAAAGCGGCGCATCCTATTCTGCTCGTGATAGCCCGTGACTAGCATCAAGGAACTTGTCAGCATGAATATTGTTCTCAAGTATACCCAGCTCTGAAACCGTTTCGCTTACCGCATCTATCATAGGCGGCGGCCCGCAAAGGTACACCTGAGTATCAGAGGAAATATACTGCCCCGCTTCGGAAGCAATGGCCGTATTCACAAATCCTCGCAACCCATTCCAGTCACTGTCTGCCGGCTCATCAGACAGCACAGGAATAAACTGAAATGCGCCATCCCACGCCTTACTAATGGCCTCAATTCGTTCCAGGCAGTACAGATCAGCCTGAGAACGCGCCCCAAAAAACATCACACAAGGGCGACCCAGGGGCTTTTTCACCGCCTGTTCCAATAAACTTATGATTGGTGCCAAACCGCTGCCACCACCAACACAAATGATGGGCCCACGCCCCTCTCGCAGCCAGAAATTGCCAGAAGGGCCGTGCACCTTCACAGCACTGCCGGCAAGCTTTTGATCAAATAGTGCGGACGTGAACTCACCACCGGGCACTTTGCGAATGAATAGCTCTATGTTGCGCACCCCATCTTCTGCCGGCGGCAGAGCAAACGAATACGAACGCCCGCCATAAACCTCATCTGAATAAATTTGCACATACTGCCCGGCATCAAACCAAATGGGACGATCCAACTCAATGACGACCTTCTTGGTGTCGTGAGTTAGGTCTTCTGTAGCAACTATTTTTCCCTCGAAATCTTCCGGTGGGTGCAACTGCTTGAGTTCAAAATTGGGAATATGAAAAACCGCATCCGACTTGAGAGCTGTTTGGCATGTCAAAACCATGTTGCTTTGTAGTTCATCGGCTTCCAGAACGTAAGCAAAATTTGTAAGCTCTCTAATTTTGCCCTCATCCACTCGGCATTTACAGCTACCACAAGTTCCCACCGTACAACTGTGGGGCATCGCGTAACCGTGTGAGAGGCCAGCTTCTAGTACCGATTGCCCAGGTTTTACTTCAAACGAAATCCCCGCCGGCATAATCGTCGCTTTTTTTGCTGTCGGTTTTAAAAATGAAAAAAGTGACACAGACTTACCTCAACTAGCCATCTATTACCGAGTGAAAATTCTTGCTTTTCCACCGCGCTCAAAATAGCCAACAAACTATTCCCAAGCGGCGCAAAGAAACAGGTCATTTTTTACCATCAAGGGGTCATTTCTAATCACTTAGCCACGACCAGTTATAAGTGCCAAGAAAAATTTAACTTCACATCTCGAGCAGACAACACTACACAGCCGCACTTCGAACGCCACCCGCAGTGCCTGGCATGTGTTGACTAAGCTACATCGGCGTGAGGATTTCGCTGACCTGGATGGTTGGCTGGGCGTCGGTGTACATCGGAATGTCGGCTAGAAGCTCGGCACTGGTCTGGGCAAATATGGCTTCCCAGTTGGCTTGATTCTCAAACACCATAAAGGCGATGGCCTGGTAGGTCGGCGGGATGATGCCCTCCGCGCCCTTCATGACGAACCACTTTAGCGGTTTCATTTTTTCTTGGACCATACCCATGTGAACGGGAATGTAATATTCCCAGTCAAACTTCTCGCTTTGCGGATACATTACCTGAACAGCAATTTTATTCATTTTTATAACTCCTTAAGTCAACCGTGCATGCGGTGCCTGATCTTTAGTAAAGCCACCAAAACAAAGTACTTTGGGGCGTGTGAGAGGATCAATCAACATTCAGAACGACTTTGCCAACGTGCTGGCCGGAAAGCAGGTGCTCAAATGCATCTACAATGCCAGTGAGCGGGAAGGTGCGATCGACCACCGGTTGAATCCGGTGCTGCTGGAGAAAATCCACCATTCTATCTTGCATTGCATGGTTACCCACGGCAATCGGAAAAAGTCGCTGCTGCTTGAGGAGTAACTGTGCGAGATTAAGCTGGCACTCAAGCCCACCGAGAATCCCTATCAGCACAAGGTTGGCACCCATTTTCCCAGCATCAATTGACTGGCTCAGGGTTAGGCCGCCACCGACGTCAAGCACATGGTCTACGCCGCCCTGCGCCAACTCAAATACAGCCATTCCCCAATCGGGGTTCTCCCGATAGTTCAGGGTGTAGTCGGCGCCGAGGTCCTGCAAGCGCTGCATTTTTTCCTTGCTGGAAGACGTAGCATAAACAATGGCGCCGGCGGCCTTTGCCAGCTGTAAACCAAAAATGGAGACACCGCCGGTCCCCTGGATCAATACTTTGTCGCCGGGTTGAATGTTGCCAATTTCGAACAGAGCCCGCCACGCCGTCAATGCGGCGCATGGGAGGGTGGCCGCCTCCTGGTAGGAGTAGCCGTCAGGCATGCGGGTCAGCACATTCGCAGGCAATACGCTGCACTGGGTAGCGTAACCATCACAGCTGTCGCCGCTGAGCTCGGCTGTGCCGACGGGTTCCGGGGCACCCTCCTGCCAACCTGGGAAGAAGGTGCTCATTACCTTGTCACCCACCTGCCACTTCGTCACACCCTCCCCTACTTCCATCACTTCGCCCGCCGCATCTGAACAGGGAATGCGACCGTCCTCGGTGGGGAGCATGCCGGATGCAACGGCGTAATCGTGAAAGTTCAGGGACACCGCCCGCCAGCGGACTTTGACGGTGCCTGGGACGGTAGAGGGCTCCTCAACCTCGGCTATTTGCAGAGAGGAAATCTGCGCGGGCAAGCGGATTTTTACGGAATTCAATTTACGTGTCTCCATTACTTACTTTCGTTGCTAAAGGCTCGGCGAATAACAATAAATATCGCGATTAATGAAATCAACGCGAAAACCAGCGCAGGCGCGAGACCGCGGAATGCCGCCAGATTGGTGTCACTCAGGCGGTTGTCGCCAAGGGTCAGGGCCCGGTTGGGTGCTAGCAGTACGGCGAAGTAGAACAGGGTATGGGCATAGCCGGTGCCAATCAATATTCTGCGAAGCGTTCTCACAACTCTGTTGGTAATGCAGAGTGTGTGAATCAGCAAAGCTGACAATAATGATGCGCAAGCCTTTGGGCATGCCGCCAATGTGGGTTCCGACCCAGCCATCTTCATCACCCGGAATAGAAAATTCAAGAATTCTGCCAGGATAATCTCCAAACCGGAGATCAGATTGGAAAGAAGCCCCCCCTGCAAGTACGCCCAGAAATAAAATAATTGCGCCGTGACCAATCATATGACGTAGTTCTGCGCATATCGTTTCTCATTTTGATTAGGCTATTTTTTTGCTCTTCAGGAACTATTCATCCATATCGCAAAAGCAGTTTTGCCGTTGATTTCGCTAGCTCGGTGCGCGGCAGATTATAGAAAACTCGCTGCCCCCCCCGCCCGCATCCGCTATTTTCCGCGGAAGACTACAGGCTGCTTGCCAATGACGGCGCGAACCGCGTCCCAGGAATCTTGGGTTTTCGCGCAACGGGCGATAGCCTGGGCCTCCAGCTCCATTTGGGTTTCGATGGACGTGTCCCAGGTACTCATTAGCAAGCGTTTCATTTCGCCGAAGGTCAGAGTAGGGCCGGCAGCCAAGGTTGCGGCCAGGCTGCGGGCCTCCTTCAGCAAATCTTCATCAGCGACTACCCGATTAACCAGGCCGTTAGCCATGGCGGTCTGGGCGTCCCAGGTTTCATTGAGCATAAAAAACTCGGCGGCTTTGCGACTGCCAACTCGACGAGGGAGGTAGTAACTGCCGGAACCGTCACTGACATAGCCAATTTTGTTGTAGGCGGCATAAAATTTGGCTGACGCGCTGGCAAGAGCGAAATCGGCCATTGCGGTGAGCGCTGTGGAACCGCCAGCAGCGAGGGCGTGCACGGCGATGACAACCGGTGCATCAGCTCTGGCGAAGCGAGCTATCGCCATGTGCAAATCTGCAGTGGCGCCCTTTAACCGTCGCGCCATGTCATTACTCTCTCCTCCACCAAGCCATTTCAGATCGGCGCCAACACTAAAAAATCGCCCCTCTGCCCGTAGCAGAATTGATCTTACCGCGCCGTTTTCACTGCATTCATTAGCGGCATAACAGAGCTCCGAACAGAACACGTCATCGAAGGGATTCCCTCTGTCAGGTTGGCTGAGCACAACCTCGGCAATATTGTCTTGAATGGTGACGGTGACTGACTGTGTCATAGTTTGACTCCCATATTATATTTTTCCTCACCCTGAGAGGTACCCAACACTTACAAGCAGCAAATCGCCCTAAATTAAATCATCCTGCTTGCTTGGCAATAGTTTGCGAAGCCAGATAGCGCTCGTCCAAATCGGCATTTTCTTTAATTATCGGCTGCATATTCTCCCGCTCTTCTCGGAGCAATGCGCGGTACAGGAAGGTATTGGTGACGACTAAATACGCCCCCCAAACCAGAACAGGCACGTAGAAGGCAATCAGGCCGTGATATGCAAAAGGCCCTGATTTGAAAAAAGCAGGGCCGATTGCACCAAGCATTGTCGACGCCGAAAACAGCGTAATCCAAGCCATCCAATGGGGTACCAAAGGTTGCTCGCGTTTGTCTTTTAATTCAACTATCGCAGACGAAATCATCTCGATGGCCAGATATACCCAGCCAAAAAGAAAGGCAAACCACGCCCAATCTGAAAATGCCTGAATCACATGAGGATCTGTTTGCGCTCGGTAGGAACACACTATCCAAGCACATGCATTGAGGAAAACAATCAAGGAAATGAAAATGCCGCACACTGCGGTGGTAATAGAAAGAATAGGCGATCTACCCTCAATCTTCGCCAACATCAGCCCCCACTGAATCGAACCTGGGGTCAACAATGCACTACCGATATAAAGAAGGGTGCACCCCAAAATGGTCTGCCAGCGATAGCTGTCAGAGAACCACTGTTTGGTTTCTTCGAGAGTCAAATCCGCTGGCGCTGGGGATATAAAATTTGCTATTCCCAGCCAGCCAATTACCGTTAATGCCACGAAAGCGTACGTACATATCAGAGCCGCCTTCTGCCAAGTGTAGTCGCTTTTCGCTGCCATTGCTTACTCCACCAACAACTGCCGCCATCAAACACAGCGCGCTTGATAGCAGCTCGATCTAAAAAAAAGGCCGTCGCGTGACAGCCAAATGGGTGATGCGTTTATTCTCAAAAAGAGTCTTTTCTAAATCAGTTAAAAATTAGGGTGCTGAGGACAGAATAAGATTTACCACATCCACCGGCGCCAGTAGCCCGAGCTCATTGCTCGGCAGACCGGGCAACTCTCCCAATGGGATTCCCAAAGGCATAGGCGCACTTAACAGAGGAACTGCGGGCACCGCCACCAGACTCGGATCGATAATGCTTCCTCCTCCGGCAAGGAAGCTCAACAGAGTTCCCGGCGCCTCATATAAAACAAAGAAGCCAGGCACAAACCCCCTCAGCAGGGGCGGAGCCAACGGTACTGGAGCAAATGTGCTTGGGCTTTGGGCAATCGCCAAAACACCTTCAACAGCCGTCAAATACTCGGTAGGATCAGCAATCGATGCTGGATCGAGCATTTGTCCAAAAGCAACCATATCAATATTTGGCGTAAGGCTGCTGGCCAGATCCAGGCCTTCAAACCCGCCACCCAAGAGATCGGTTCCGGGCAGGCCACCACCCAGCTCGAAACTCCCCAACACATCCAGATTAGATAACAAACCCAGATCGCCAAGGGCTGGGATGGCCAACTGGGCATGCCCCGCCGCGCTAGCAGCTGCAAATACAGCGCCGAAAATCAAATTCCGGCCTTTCTTACCAATACCATTCTTATTCATTTAACCACCTCATAGATGTCTAAATTTAACGCCAACTAGGCAACCGCAAACCATTGGCGTTATATACGTTACACCGACGCAAGATTACAAAACCGCGTCAAAGTCCCACTTCAAACGCAGCCCGACTACACCAGGGGCTGCCAAGGTATCCGCGCGGCCAAAATCTTGAGCCTGCCGAGAAATAAAGTACTGCTCGTTTTTAACATTCTCTCCAAATGCCGTGACTTGAATGCCCCAGGGGTAGTAGAAGTAGCTTGCTCGTGCATTCCACAGCTCGTATTGAGGCTGCACATAGAGGTCGGAGTTGGACGCCGCGGTGAAATAGAAGTCTGAGTAAAAGTAGTCCACTGCCAACTCCACCGCAGAATCCATGCCAATCGGAATATTCTGGTTGATCGACAGCGACGAACTCCACTCTGGAGTACGCACGATGCGATTACCCGAGAAGTCTCTACTAGTATCACCACTCACGCTTTGCGGCCCGAAAGCAAGACCGGTCTCATCGTCAAAGCCACTGCCATTTTCGAAATCTGCGTAAACAGCATCCAGATACGTAGCGTTACCATTGATGGCCAAACCGGGGTTCATTTCCGGCATGGGCTGCCACAGGAAGTCAACTTCAGCACCTTCAATCTCGCCGGTACCCGCGTTTGAAAAGCGCACGACACCGCCAGAGGTAATCGACAGCTCTGCATTCAGCAAGTCTTTAACTTCGGTTTTGAATACAGCACCATTAAGACGAAGATTGCCGTCGAAGAGCTCAGATTTGAAGCCGAGCTCAAAGGCGGTCGCCTCTTCGCGCTTTACCGCATCCGGCGCTGAGAAGAAGTTAATCGGATTAAACGTTGGGCTTTTATAGCCACGAGCCAAGCTCGTGTAGAGTTGCACCGCATCGTTGACAAACCACTGAAAGGCAATACGGGGCGAGAAGGTCTCGTCAACCACGCCGGGCGTAGTGAACTCAGCCACATCAATATCATCACCCGAGTCATTGTCATTACCAATGATTGGCGTTTCAGTACTCAAATACGTGTTGTACACATGCCGACGCTCCTTCTGATAGCGAGCACCCAGAGTAAGAGAAAACTCAGGATTAAACGTCCAGGTCCCTTGACCATAAACTGACATAGACTCAGTGGCCAATACGCCAGCGGTATAAAGATCTACCTGACCATCTGATCCTTTAAGCAAGTTGCCCAAGAAATTTGGCAGACCCAATGCTCCAGCGCCCAATCCCAATGGGTCTACAACAAGATGGAGGTAATCAAAGCCCGCGTCCGCTTGTAGGTAGTACAAGCCGACCACCCATTCCAAATTTTCGGCCAGGGGCGTATTGTCATTGGAGAGAATTTGAAGCTCAGCCGTTTGCTGATCGGCAAATTGCGCGGCGTCAAAGGCAGCACCCTCGTACTCGCTGGTATCATAATCGAGCTGAGAAAAGTAATTGTCGAAATACTGGTCCGAAAGAATCAACTTATAGTCGAGTGAATCAGTTCGCCAATCAAAGATCATGCCCGCGGTGTAGGATCGAGAGTTAGTTCCCGCCTTACCCTCTGTACCCTCGCTCACACTATTGTGGTAAATCCGATCAAGCTTATCCGGCTCCTGCCCCGCTGCCAGCACAGGTGCGGGACGGGTATTTTCCTGGATCATTGAACTTGGATCACGCTGGTTGTTCCAGTCACCTAGCAGCGTAACGGAAAGCGAATCCGTGATATCCCATAGCAGTTTGGCTTTTATCCCTTCCGAGAAATGATCTAACGGTTCCTCATAAACACCTGAACCGCGAACCGGTTCATTCAACATGGTGGGATCATAGAATTGGTAGTATCCCCCCAGGGTGAAGCCAACATTATCCGTAATGGGTGCGCCGATAAAAATATCATGCTTTTCAACAGCGCCGTCCCACCCCTGGTATTCTCCGTACTCAGTACTAAGATTACCGACGAATTCTTCTGGCGGGGCTGCGGTAATGATATTCACCGCCCCTCCGGTCGCGTTGCGACCAAAAAGCGTTCCCTGCGGCCCCTTCAGTACTTCAACCCGCTCGATCGGTCCCAGCGAGTTCTGCAAACCATGGCCGGACACCTTGTTAATACCATCCACATAGGTCGCAATACTTGGGTCCGCTGACGGCAAAAATGCGTCCGCACCAACCCCCCGAAGGTAGATTACGGTATAACCAACGTTGACCGTAAACGTAAGCCCCGGTGTGATCCGCCCAAGATCCTCCACTTTATCAATACCAAATGCATCAAGTTTCTCATTACTGAATGCAGAGATCGTTATTGGGATTTCCTGTGAGTTCTCCTCTCGCTTTTGAGCGGTCACCGTTACTTCTTCGAGAAGACGGTTTGCTGATCTATCGCCAGGTGCAGACCAAGCGTAGCTTGTGAAGCCTGTAGCCGTTAGCAGCCCACATGACAAGGCCCACAACTGACTCGAGCTGCAGACGCGACGTAGCTGAAACATCGATTAACCCTCTATTGACTTATTAGACTTATGAGTGCGTACATTTCCGGAATGCACATCCCACCCCACCTGACTTTATGTTCAGCCATTTTTGCACAGATTGTCAAACTTTTATTCATCAAAATGTTAGGATTGTGACATCTAGGGCGCTATCGCCGTGGCCCCATTGAGTTATGACCAAAAAGCGCCTTATCATAGAATTGAAAAAACATTGGAAATCAACAACATGACAGCAGACCAGAAAATCAAACCCCGCCCCAGTAGAAAGATGCGTGCCGCCAGCCGGCAGCCAAAAGCCAGCGTAGAGGACAAGTTACTTGCAGCAATCCAGCGTCTGCTTGAAGAAAACAAGAATTTTGGCACCCTGTCAGTAGAGCAGCTGTCAAGCGAGGCGGGCTTATCGAGGGGGACGTTCTACTTCCATTTTAAAGACAAGAATGACCTCGTTGTGCGACTAGTCGAATACCTGACAGATCAGCTGGTTGCAGGTCTAGGGAACTGGGGCCTCGGACTAGACTGGGCCAGCAAAGAAGATGTGAATCAAGCTGTTGAAGGCGTAGTACGATGTCTTTACGAGCACAGAGCCATCGTGGTTGCCATCAGAGACACCATGAGCGGCGACCCAGAGATCAGACAACTCTACGAAAACATGATTATGCAGATTTCATTTCGCGCGCAGGAATCTGTCGGAAAAGTTCTGGCTAGAGGCGACGCAAGAGAGGGAATGAGCAAAAATATCGGAAACACCCTCACTTGGATTGTCGCGCTGTGCAGCAATGATATTGTTGATCGCGGCAGCGAAGAGGAGTTAGAAGAATTGATAAAAAATCTACAGTTTATCTGCGTTTCAACTATATTTAGAGACTAACTCGAATGCATTATCGTCGCTAAAATTTAGATGCTGGCAGGCTTACCTGCCTCTATAACTAAAGCCGCATCTGCCTCCGCAATGCACTGTCGGACAAGCCACCACACTCAGTGTTGTCGCCACGAAGCTTAACTTAGGCCATGACCCAAAATCAGTAGACAGCCAGTGACACCAACCCACAAATGGTAAAGCACACGCCAATGTGACGCTGCATGATTGACCTCCATAAAGTAAACCAAAATCAAATTCGCTTTGGCGATTGCCACAGCAAAAATGATCATAATGGTAACTTTTTGCCCAAGCGTGCTTTCCGCAAAGCCCAACGAAAACAGCGTCAGCGCCATAAGCACAACCCAGACCAGGCCAAGAGGCGATGCAAAGCCCCTCATCGGCTCAGCCCCGTCAAATAAAGCAATGGGAAAATGAACAACCACACAAGATCGACAAAGTGCCAAAACGTACCGAGGTTTTCCAAGCTTTTTTGATAATGATCACTTCCAAAAGCAGATCGGCGCTTATGCAGCAGAATCGCCATTACCACTAACCCTGCCAGCACATGCAAAAAATGTATGCCGGTTATCACATAGTAAAAGCTAAAGAAGACATTAGTGATGGGTGTTACGCCTAACTCTATCTTGGTCCAATACTCCCAGCCCTTAGCTACGCAAAACATCAAGCCTAAGATGATCGCGGCGCAGAGATATCTGTCTGTATGTATTGGCAATCTCCGACGACAACCGACAACCGCACCCGCGACAGCCCAGGAACTGGTCAACAAAATCAGGGTGTTGACCAAACCGATCGATTCATTGAGTTGATACTGAGAAGCGGAAAATACGTCTGGGATTCTGTGCTTTTCGGTAACGTAAGTCAGGAACAACAGTAGAAACATGACCATATCGAGAAAGACGAATATCCAGATACCATCAGTACCGGGCGGCGAAACACCCACTCTTTTCGCAGCTATTTGTTGTGCCATGAAAACCCAAGCGCCTAATAGAATAGAATTATGTCAAAATACTTATTCGAATCAGGAAGTAAAAATAAAAGGAGGTGAGGAGAAATCACACCCCCTCACCAATTAGGCTCAGCTCAACTCGCAGCCGAATAGTGCAAAGTACCAACACTCTTCCGTGGATTATGTACATGCTTGAGAATATAAAAACTGTAGATGGCAAAGAATCCAAACAACCAGCCGCCGAAAGCAATGAAAAAATTCCAGAGGCCAGAAACGGCAAAAGGACCTTCTACTGCGAAGGGCATCAGCGACAGCGGCAGCAACATAGTACCTCCTGCGATAGCACACCACCCCGTCCATGCAGGGAAGATGGTTTGCTCCTTGTTCAGGATCGTGTAGAGACCTACACCGACAAGCTGAATGGTCGTCACAATATACGTACAGTCATACATAAACCAGCTGATAGCATGAATCAGCTTGATCGTGCCAGGTTCAACCTGAGTGTAAAGTAGCGCGCAGGCAGCCCAAAAAACCGGCCCCAACACCAACAACAGCGCAGACAGTGCACCACCGGTAAGCTCCATAAGACTTAATGCGCCCATACTGCCATCTTTTTCCCGTAGCAGGGATGAGAGTAAGCACGACCAGGGCAAATACAAGCCACCAAAAAATGCACTGGCAATCATCGCAACAGGAATGCCCGGATACTTAGCGTAGTACTGAGCTATTAGCTGATCGGGGCTCAGTGCGGTGAAGTTGACTGGGGGCACGTTGTGCCCAAGCAAACCCCAGAAAACAATGTAACCAATAACGAAGCCGGGGCCACAGTAAGCCAGAGCAATGTTGATAATGTGTTTACTGTTGTCGTTCATTCGGAGGACCCTAATCAGCTGATATGATTTCGCTTGTAAAATCCGAACCAAACAATTCAGCTGCGGAAATAAAATATTGTTTCTGATAAGACACTGACACGGCCACGCTAAAAGCGACCGACCGTGTCAGCGCGAGCTCAAAATGGCTACAGACTGAGTGGATCTAATGGCAGTATCAGCCCATCAAAACCACCGCCAAGCAGAACATCAAGTCCACTAAAGCCATCCAAGCTCAGCAGACCTAAACCCGCCCCGCCTGGGATCATTCCCCCTAAGCCCAACTCACCAATGCCGGAGTTAACAAGAGGTATTGCAGGAAACTCTCCCAAAAACCCGAAGTTGGAGATGATTCCGCTATTTTCGAAGAAGGTGGGTGCTAGCGAAGGATCTAAAAGAATTGTGGTCACAGGCACAATTCCGGTAACGATTCCAACCCCCAAGCTGCCACCAATACCAGAGACCGCCTCGAGGGAACCGAAAGGATTGGCGTTACTACCGAATGCGATCAAGCCCGGGACAGCGAGACTTACGTTTTCAAATGAACGCGTAAAGTCATTGGGCAATGCCATTAGATTATCTATGGATACATAATTCGCACCTGCAGGATCTGCCAGCAAACCGTTCAAACTATTTAATGGGGTCTGAGCGATTGCAGACAAAGACAGTGATGCCAAAGCCGCAGCCGTCGACAAACCTGTTATTTTTTTCATACTGAACACCTCAATTACGACATAGAAGAAAAACCCGCGACTTAATGGTAGCCAAGTCGCGGCTTAACTTAGTTGATCAGAGTATCAAAATCCCATTTGACTTTGATGCCAACCAATCTGGGCGCTGCCAGCGTGACCGACCGTCCAAAGTCGGTTTGCAACAGCGTTGAGTAGTACTTTTCGTTGGCAATATTATTTCCGAACAGGGTTACCTGAAGACCATAAGGGTCGTAGAAGTAATTAACCCGAGCGTTCCACAAATCGTACGCTGGTTGTTCGTAGAAAGGGGAGTTTTGCGGCGAGGTGTTGTATCCACCGCTGTAGAAATAATCCAACCCAAACTCCAGATCGCCATATCTTCCCGCCGATACAGCTTGGTTAAGCGCTACTTGATAGCTAAAGTCCGGTGTTCTGACAATACTGTTGCCACTGAAGTCGCGAGAGTTGTCTCCTGTCGGACTATCCGGCCCAAAGTACAATCCCGTTTCGTCATCAAAACCTGCGCCATTTTTATAGTCCGTGTACACCGCATCCAGATAGGTCGCAGACCCAGTAACCGCAAGACCTGGGTTCATGTCAGGCATTGGCTGCCATTGAAAATCTAACTCTGCACCATCAATTTCTCCCTTTCCGGCATTGGAGAAACGTACCACCCCGCCCGAGGTAAGAGAGACGATCCCAGTAAGGATGTTTTTGATTTCGGTGTGAAAGACCGCGCCATTCAGACGCAGGTTTTCGAACAGATCAGATTTGAAACCAAGTTCAAATGCAGTAGCCGTCTCCTTTTCGACCAAATCTGGGTCCGAAAAGAAGTTGATGGTGTTGTACGTTGGGCTCTTGTAGCCCCGCGACAACGAGGAGTACAACTGCAGTCCGTCTACCGGAGTATATTGAACCGCTATGCGCGGCGAGACCGTTTTGGTGTTCACGTCCGGCACATTAAACGTATCAAGACGAACATTGCGTGATCTGTCTTTGCCACGATAGTACTCACCATCTGGCTCATCAGGAGCCGTGCGGACATAATCAAGAAAACTGTTCTCAATACCACGGGTCTCGTCCTGATAGCGAGCACCTAGGGTTAATGACCAGTCATCGTTGAACCTCCACGTGCCCTGGGCATAAACCGCGTCAGACTTGGTTACCAGTGAGGCACCTGCTTCCAGAGTTACCCTGGCGAAAGGGTCCTGAAGAATGTCTTCTACAATCGGGAACGCATTTAGCAGGTTGGTAATCGGCGCTGCGTTAGCTACGGTTCCTACCGGGTACACATTGAAGAACAACCGTTCGAAGCCGCCCGACCCTTCAAAGTGATAATAGCCAGCCACCCACTCCAACTTATCGGCCATCCAGCTCTCATCGTTGGAGAGCACCTGAAGCTCTACCGTCTCTTGCTCGCCAAACTGATGGTAGGTAAAGAAGTTGACTGAATTATTGTATGAGCCGTCGTAATCATCCGCCGCAAAGGGGATTTCTACGTTCACATCGGACAAAATTGCCTTAATATCAACTGGACCGGGCCGCCACTCTAAGATAGCGCCATACACCGTGTTAACCGTCTCGACCCCACCCTGAAAATCGTTATGCCAAACATAATCCGCATCTTGCTCTGCAGGGTTTGCACCGGTAAGCACTTGGGCTGAACGGGTCTCCTCGTAGATAAAACCGGGACCATTAAAACCACTGACCTCGGAGGCTTGGAGCTCCAGAGACAGAGTGTCAGTAATATCCCAAACCAGCTTGAGCCGCGCACCTTGAGTATAATCCTCTCGCATCGGGCCCTTCGTGCCATCTGCTAAGCGGTTCTCACCAATGATGTAGGGTAGATCTTCAAAGTATGCGACTGTGAAGCCAATATTGTCTGTCAAAGGCGCTCCCATGTAGAGGGAGTAAGATGTCTTTTCTACATCACTAACGCCCTCACCACCATCAGGTTGAAAGAAGGCTTCTTCAACCTTAAGAGACCCCACAAATTCCTCAGGGGGACGCGGCGTAATCATGTTTATCGCGCCAGCCGTGGAATTGCGACCAAACAGCGTACCTTGTGGGCCCTTAAGTATCTCAACTCGCTCCACCGGTCCCAAGGCATCCTTTTTACCGTGCCCCGGGGGAACGTTGATACCATCAATATAGGTCGCCACACTGGGGTCAGCCGATGGCAAGAAGGCGTCGGTACCCACACCGCGCAAGTACACCACTGTGTAACCATAGGTGTAGGTCATCGTGAGTCCAGGCGTAATTTTGGCTAGATCCATCGTATTCTCGATGCCATAAGCATCGAGCTTTTCCTGACTAAAGGCTTGAATGGAAATCGGCACATCTTGTGAATTTTCTTCACGCTTCTGAGCCGTGACCGTTACCTCTTCAAGTAGGCGGTTAGCACTACGCTTACTCTGAGCGGGCTCCTGTGCGACAGCCGCGGTGCCGCTACCCACGGCACAGACAACACATAACCCCCTGATCAAACAAGGATTCATAGATAACTTCCTCCAACCCCGGTAAAAGCACGGCTTCTACGGTCTTTTGTTATGAAAAGTCTAATTTTTGCTTATCAGCTAAAAAAAGCCGCTTCGCAGAAGCGGCAAGTTAGGGTGGTGATCAATCTGAAACACGGTTTCAGCGAGAACTCTACCCACCAGAGCTAGTCACGCACCTGCTTCGAGGAAGTAGATGCAGTCACGTTAGGCAACACCTAGAGGCCTTTACTCTGATCAACAAAAGTTCACTTGAAAGAATAAATGTGACAGAGTATTGCCACCCCACCCGAAGGGGTGGTTTTTCGAACTAGAGGTGGGGGGGGGGGGCACACTGAGAAAGCACCACTACTTAAGCCCAACACCGATAACCACAGCAGATGCCGCCCGATCAGGCAGAAGGACCTAAGCTTAAAAAGCTATAAAAAACAATAAATAGGACACAAATCACGATGTACAAGCCGCCTTATTACGCCTTTGATCCCGTAGAAACCAATGCCATACGCACTCTGTTAGATGGGCCGCTGCCTAAATCAACGGGATTTATCGCCCCGATTGGTTATGGCAAAACTGTCGCAATGACAACGCTTTACCACACTTTCAGTGATCGTGGGGTGCAGTGTCACTGGGTTGGGCTGGACGAGCATACAAACACAACAGAGAAGATTGTGTCTGCTATTCAGGCAGTAAACCCGGCGTTAAATCGGCGGGACTACGGAAGTCGGGATACGCGAATTGGCTCACAGCGCAGCCTACCGGAAATGATCAACCACCTTATCGCCCAGCTGGCTACAGTTGAAGGTGATGCAATTTATTTTTTGGACAACCTGAATTCCTGTCAAGATCACAACCTTCCCCAGCTGATTGATGCGTTAATTTTTCGTACAGGGGAAAACCTTCGCTTTATCGGCTCGAGCAATGTCAGGCCCGAATTCAATTTTGGCAAGGCGACCTTGCACGGCCTGTACCGTCAAGTGGGCACCGAGCTGCTAAGCCTGGATAAACGAGCCACTAAAGAACTGCTTGGCCAACAAGCCACCTCTGACCTTAAAGAGAGCGATATTGAGCAAATCATCGCCAAAACAGAAGGCTGGCCGGCAGCAGTACGCCTCGCGCAGATTATGCTTGGCTCCACCGCCGACAGCGCCAGTGTGATGCCCCTGCTGTCGGGAAATGATGAAGGTATTGCCAATATGCTCAAATACCAAATTCTAACGAAGACCGACGCCGCTTTCCGTGAGTTCCTTCATCGCGTGGGATTACTGCGGATATTTTCTCGGGATATGTGTCGGGCTTTATTCCCTGACAGTGACTCCGACAGATACATTGATCAACTGATAATGCGCAATGTATTTATCACACCCATGGACAGCCTTCACAGCCAGTATCGTCTACACACATTCTTTAAACAGTTTCTGCATAACGAGGCCCAACAACACCTCAGCGAGGAAGCAAGAAACGCTTTTTTGTACCGAGCCTCCCAATGGTGCGAGGCCAAACAGCAGTGGCACGACGCGGTAGAGTATGCTTTTGCTGCCGGCGCACCAGACAGAGTGAGCGCCCTACTTACCTCGATCGGAAATTCCTTTGTCCGGGAACAGGGCGATATAGCCCAGCATATGGAGTGGATCATGCGGCTGGTTCAGTCCGGCGAGCCAATCAGCCTGGAGACTCACTATTGGTTGGTATGGGCATTGGTATTTCAGCGCAACTATGAAAAAGGTCGAGCCGAGTTCCTTCGGCTTTTAGAACGCTACCAAAACCTGCCACAAGACTTTCTCGTGGCAAAGGATTTTCAGCAGCGTATGGATCATATCCATATGACGATAGACCTGTTTACCGACAATTTGACCGACGCAGAGACCTCGTCCGGCTATGCCATTTCCAAGGGGCGCAATCACGACCCTTACACGCTCAGCTCAGTGATGTGTATTCACAGTATTTGCCAAGCCAACCAATTTCAGTTTGCCGCCGCTCGGTCCATATTGATGCGAGCCGAGCCCATTATGCGAGAGCTCGGTGGACAGTACAGCGCCGGGTGGATAAATCTGATTCTGGGCTTGATTGCAAACCTTGAAGGCAATTTTCAACAATCGCTGGATGAGCTAGAACAAGGAATTGACAACACCCGTCGCTGCCTAGGCGGAGAATCTGCTCTTACTGGCTCACTGATGGGTATTGCGGCTAACTGCTTGGTTGAACTGGGTGATGCAGATAAGGCCAGAACCTACTTGAAGGTCTTTTTCAAAACTCTCGACAGCAATCTCTTACTGGACTCCGCTGCATTAGGAATTGAAGCAGCTGTGAAGTTGTGGACCCCTGAATGCAGTGAAATCTGCCTCGCCACATTGCGCTCAGCCGTCAGAAAGCACCCTCACAGACTGTCATTGATGACATCATGTGCAATCATCAAGCGACTGATTGCTATCGGCGAGCTGGATCAAGCGCAAACCGAAGCCAGTGCAATTGGCTTCGGTTTGGAGAGTGTCCAACAAAGCAAGCCACTAATCGATAACATCACCCCTAGGTTGCAAGAAAAATGGCAGGAGACGCAGGTAGCGCTGCTGTTCAGCCAGAGTGAGTTACGCGCCATCTTGCCGATACTGGAATCAATGAAAGACTCCGCCAAAAAAGCAGGACGTCGACATAGGTTGGCGAAAATAGACCTCGACATCGCTTTCCTGCACCATCTTTCAGGCAAGACTTCACTGGCCTCCAAATCCTTGATAAGCAGTATTAGGCGAGCCGCCAAAATGGCCCTACTGCAACCATTTTTAGATCAGTCAGAGGCCTGCAGTCAGATTCTTAGAAGTAGCCGTATTTCCGAATCATCCTTTGCGATGCAGGCTGAGAAACACTTCTACAATCTATTGGTAAATGCGCTAGGGATAACAACGCATCAGCCTGCGCAGCCCCTTATCCAGCCGGCTGCTTTGTCCGTGACAGCCCCCCTGACCAAAAAAGAGTCTGAACTACTGGAACTATTATGTCGGGGGCTTTCCAATGCCGACATCGCAAACTACTGTTATGTATCACTGGATACCGTTAAATGGCACTTGAAAAACCTCTATAAAAAGCTTGGCGTGTCTAACAGGACGGCAGCGGTTTCCTACGGACGCGAACTAGGATTGGTGGAATAAGTGCTAGGCAATATGGGGTTCAAACCGCAACAGCTCTGCACCGCCCTCCACCAGTTCACCCGCATTGAAGTGGAAGGCTTCAACCGCGCCATCAGCGGGAGCCGTAATGCTGTGCTCCATTTTCATGGCTTCCATAATCAGCAGTGGTGCACCTTTCTTGACTTGCACACCAGGCTCTACCAACAAGGCCACAATGGTGCCGTTCATCGGTGCGGTCAACTCGCCCTGTTTGTCGCCTTGTTGCGTAAAGTCAGGGGAGTATTGGGCAAAGGCAAAATCGGTGTCGCCGGTAAACAGGCAGTAGCTGGCACCCTGCCTGGCGTTAAGTTGGCGAGCGTAGGGAAAACGCAAGCGCAGCCCATCCACATCAGCCTGCACAACACCCCCTCGAGCTTCGGCAATACAGCTACCACAGACGCGGTATACCTTACCTTCAATCTCAACATCGAGGGTTAACGCCGGCTGGTCCAGCAGGCGGGTAGCATTGATATCCATCACTTCATCGCCCACTTGCAACCGCAGATGCTGCTTGGCTGGGGCATTAGTACGCCAGCCATCGGCGGCCAGCCAGGGCGAAGCCGTGTGATTATCCAAGGCCACAGTCCGCTGATTAGCCAATACCATCAATGCCGCCAGCGCCAGGTGCTGATGACGCTGGGCGGCGCGGGCTTTACTGGCCTGAGCACGTATGGAATCCAAATGCTTATCAATAAAGCCAGTGTCAAAATCTTCTTCGGCAAAGGCAGTATTGGCCGCCAACTGCTGCAGGAAACGACGATTGGTGGTCACGCCGCTGATATGGAACTGGGCCAATGCATTTTGCAGACGGCGCAGCGCACTGGCGCGATCCGTATCCCAGACAATCAGTTTGGCGATCATCGGATCGTAATGGACGCTGATGGTGTCGCCAGCCCTCACGCCGGTATCAATTCGCACGTGGGCATTTTCTTCCGGCACAGACAGGTAATTGAGGGTGCCGGTCTGGGGCAGAAACTGATTATCAGTATCTTCAGCATAGATCCGCGCCTCAAAGGCGTGGCCATGAATACGCAGCTCATGCTGACTTTGCGGCAAGGGCAGACCACTGGCCACCCGGAACTGCCAGGCCACCAGATCCTGTTTGGTGATTATCTCCGTTACAGGATGCTCCACCTGCAGACGGGTGTTCATCTCCATAAAGTAGAACTCACCATTGTCGGCCAGCAGAAATTCCACCGTGCCCGCGCCGCAGTAATTGATTGCCTTGGCAGCCTGTACGGCTGCGTTGCCCATGGCGTCGCGCAACGCTTCGGTCATACCCGGGGCCGGGGCTTCTTCAATCACTTTCTGGTGACGGCGCTGCAGGGAGCAGTCACGTTCAAACAGGTGCACACCGTTGCCGAGGCTGTCACAGAAAACCTGCACTTCCACATGCCGTGGACCGGTCAGATACTTCTCCACCAGCATTTTGTCATCGCCAAAGGATTTGCTGGCCTCCCGTTTAGCGCCGGCCAGGGCCTCGTCAAATTCGCTCTCCGACCAGACGATGCGCATGCCCTTCCCGCCACCACCTGCACTGGCCTTGAGCAGTACCGGGTAACCAATATCAGCAGCGGCGTTTTTCAGTAGGGCCGGGTCCTGGCTGTCGCCGTGGTAGCCGGGCAGTAGCGGTACACCCGCCTCGCTCATAATACTTTTGGCGGCAGACTTGGAGCCCATCGCTTCAATGGCGCCCACCGGCGGCCCGATAAAAATGACTCCGGAACTGTCACAGCGGCGGCAGAACTCGGCATTTTCCGAGAGAAAGCCGTAACCGGGGTGAATCGCCTCGGCGCCGGTTTGCTTGGCGGCAGCAAGAATCTTGTCCATATCCAGATAAGATTCACTGGCAGGCGCACCGCCCAGATACACCGCCTCATCCGCCAGGGCCACATGCATGGCGTCCCGGTCAGCGTCGCTGTACACCGCAATGCTGCGAATCCCCATCTGCCGGGCACTACGAATAACCCGGCAGGCAATCTCGCCGCGGTTGGCAATCAATACACTGTTAAACATTATTTTTCTCCTGAACCGCACTACATGCGGAACACGCCAAACTGGCTGTCGGGTATTTCGGCATTTAGGCTGGCAGATAAGGTCAGGCCCAACACGCGGCGGGTATCGGCGGGATCGATAATCCCGTCGTCCCAGAGCCGGGCCGAGGCATAAAAGGGATCGCTCTGACGATCAAACTGGTCGAGGATTGGCTGCTTGAGCTGCTTCTCCTGCGCATCGCTCCAGGGCTCGCCACTGCGCTCCATTTGCTCACGCTTGATCTGAGCCATAACGCCAGCCGCCTGCTCGCCGCCCATTACCGCAATGCGGGCATTGGGCCACATAAACATAAAGCGGGGCTCATAGGCGCGACCGCACATGCCGTAGTTACCGGCACCGTAGGAGCCACCGATCACCACGGTGAACTTGGGCACCTTGGCACAGGACACGGCCATCACCATCTTGGCGCCGTGGCGGGCGATACCACCGGCTTCGTACTGCTTGCCGACCATAAAACCAGAAATATTCTGCAGGAATACCAGCGGAATCTTGCGCTTGGCACACAGCTCAATAAAGTGAGCGCCCTTCGCCGCGGACTCTGAAAATAGAATGCCGTTATTGGCGATAATACCCACCGGATAGCCATAAATGCGGGCAAAACCACACACCAGCGTGGTACCGAACAGGGCCTTGAACTCGTCAAAATCAGAATCGTCAACGATGCGGGCGATAATTTCCCGCGCATCGTAGGGCTTGCGGGTGTCAGCAGGAACGATGCCGTAGACCTCGTCTGCCGCATAGCGCGGCTCGACCGAGGGGCTAACATCGAGTTGCTGGCGCTTTTTGCGGTTCAGGCGAGACACCGCCTGGCGCGCCAATTGGATAGCGTGTTCGTCATTTTGTGCATAGTGATCTGCCACCCCGGACTGGCGACAGTGAACATCCGCCCCGCCCAGCTCTTCGGCGGTGACGATTTCGCCGGTGGCGGCACGCACCAGCGGCGGTCCGGCCAGAAAGATGGTGCCCTGCTCTTTGACGATAATGGTTTCATCCGCCATGGCCGGAACATAGGCGCCGCCTGCGGTACAGGAGCCCAATACCACCGCAATCTGGGCAATGCCCTTGGCGGACATGTTGGCCTGGTTGTAGAAAATACGGCCAAAGTGGTCCCGATCCGGAAACACCTCATCCTGCTGCGGCAGATTGGCGCCGCCGGAATCCACCAGGTAAATACAGGGCAGATTGTTCTGCTCAGCAATCGCCTGGGCACGCAGGTGCTTTTTCACCGTGAGTGGATAGTAGGAGCCGCCCTTTACGGTGGCATCGTTAGCCACAATCATGCACTCCACGCCGCAGACTTGGCCAATTCCCGCCACCACTCCGGCGGCGGGAATCTCTTCCTTATAAACCTTCCAGGCCGCCAGCTGGCCAATTTCCAGAAAGGGCGAGCCCGGGTCGAGTAAGGCATCGACCCGTTGCCGAGGCAGCATTTTGCCGCGAGACAGATGACGCTGGGCGGCCTTCTCGCCGCCGCCCTGTTGGATTAGCGCGCTGACCTCCTGCAAGGCGCCCAAGTGTTTGCGCATTGATTTGGCATTGGCCTGAAACTCTGGGCTGTGAGTGTTGATACTGGATTTGAGCACTGTCATCAGCGGCTCCTGTGGTGTTGAGCGGCGCCGGCATCGGATGCCGGAGCAAGGTTATTTTCTGATTTGTGGATAGGTTTAGCGGGTCTCGTTAAACATTTCCCGGCCAATCAACATCCGCCGAATTTCTGAGGTGCCAGCGCCAATTTCATAAAGTTTGGCATCGCGAATCAGGCGGCCAGTGGGGTATTCATTGGTATAGCCATTCCCGCCCAGGGTCTGCATGGCCTGCAGGGCCATCTGGGTGGCCTTTTCAGCGGTGTAGAGAATCACCGCCGCCGCGTCTTTGCGGGTTTCCTCGCCCCGATCGCACGCCTTGGCCACCGCATACAGGTAGGCCCTGCTGGCGTTGAGGTCGCAGTACATATCCGCCAGTTTGCCCTGCATCAACTGAAACTCACCGATGCTCTTGCCAAACTGCTTGCGCTCATGCAGATAAGGCACCACCACATCCATGCAGGCCTGCATGATGCCCACCGGGCCGGCGGCGAGCACGGTGCGCTCAAAGTCCAGGCCGCTCATCAGAATACGGGCACCGTCGCCCTCTTTGCCCATCAGGTTCTCTGCCGGCACTTCGCAGTTGTCGAACACCAGCTCGCAGGTGTTGGAGCCACGCATGCCGAATTTGTCGAGCTTTTGCGCCCGAGAAAAACCGGGGAAGTCCCGCTCCACAATAAAGGCGCTGATGCCCATGGAACCGCCATTGATATCTGTCTTGGCGTAGATCACATAGGTGTGGGCATCGGGACCGTTGGTGATCCACATCTTGTTGCCGTTGAGAATGTACTTGTCGCCCTGCTTGTCGGCCCGCAGTTTCATGCTCACCACATCGGAACCGGCATTGGGCTCAGACATGGCCAGGGCGCCGATATGCTCGCCACTGCAAAGCTTGGGCAGGTATTTGCGCTTTTGCGCTTCGCTACCGTTTTTGAAAATCTGATTCACGCAGAGATTGCTGTGGGCGCCGTAAGACAAGCCCACCGAGGCCGAGGCCCGGCAGATCTCCTCACCGGCAATCACATGGGCCAGGTAACCCATATCGCTACCGCCGTATTCCTCGCTGACGGTAATCCCGAGCAAACCCAGGTCGCCGAACTTGCGCCACAGGTCCATCGGAAATTGATTGTCTTTGTCGATCTGAGCGGCCCGGGGGGCGATTTCTTCCTGGGCGAAACGGTAGACCATTTCCCGGAGCATCTGGATGTCTTCACCCAGATCAAAATTGAGACTGGAATAAGAGGTTGTCATTTTATTGTCCTCGCAGATTCGGGGATTAGCTGGCTTTATCTTTTATCGCGTCAGTCAAGCGTGCTTCGGCGTCATCCAGCTCCTGCAACAGCACTTCAATATCCTGCAGCTGATGACGCAGTTGCTGGCGCTTATCGCGGATTTTGTCGATCAGGGTCTGTATTTGCTTTTTATTGCCGTGGTCATGGGCCGGGTCATACATCTCGATCACGTCCCGACTCTCTTCCAGCGACAGCCCAAGGCGTTTGCCACGCAGGATCAATCGCAGCTTCGTTCTGTCCGCCGGGGAATAGATCCGGCTCTGGCCATTGCGACTCGGGTTGAGCAGGCCTTTCTCTTCGTAGAAGCGAATGGTGCGGGTGGTGATATCAAACTCCGCCGCCAGCTCAGAAATGCTGTAAGACTGCTTCTTTTTTGTCGTCACACCCACCTCCGAAGGCCGATTAGCCTTTGCGACCAATATCAGGCAAGAAGGCTATCTTACCTTTACGTTAACGTCAACTTGCGTTCATGGGCATCTCGGTTGGCCTCAGCGGAGCAACCACGCGAATTTGGCAGATAGGGAGCAGTGACAGCCGGAGCCATCAGAGAACGGCGAGGGAGAACAATTTACGACGTGTTGCCGGGGATAAGCGACATTCGATCAGTCGGGTTTAACAGATAACGCGCCTCTGCCAGCACCACTGGCTGATAAGTTGCCACTGACGTTATTGGTCAGCGCAAACACGACTGCGATGACAGGACACCATTAGCCTGCGAGTCAGGCAACGCTCTCCTCAAACTGGGAGAGGCGAATTCGCAGCGCTGATGATACGGCGCTCGAACTACCAATCATTTCATCATAGGCACTATCGTGCAGCAGGTAGATATTTTTGCATTGCGCCGGTGCTAACAAGCTACGAATTTCACTCATTTTTCGTCGACACAGGGGCGTGTTCGGCAGCTCGTAAACTCTCAGGGTGTGGGCACCCATCACAATGGAGGCGGCATACAGGCCCCCTTCAAGTGAGTGAATAATCACCTCATCCACCGGGATGGCAGGCAATTGATCCAAAAACACTACCGACTTATTTTTCTTTTTCAGCATTTTTTCCTCCAGCGTCAATCAATGCTGCAAACTCCGAACCGTGCTATATAGAGGACAACATAAAGATGCCGTGGGTTTCACAGGCCAGCGCATTTTCCTGCGGGAATCTGCGCCACGTCACCGATAACTACGCGAGACTGCCAGTACATATACAATTACTGTGCCTAGTCGGCGGCTCACAGGTATAGCTACGTAATCCACTAGGTATCAGTTGCGAAACAATCGACTTTTTTGCATCGACGACCTTACTGCCCGACAGAGAGAATCCCCATGAATTCAGCGCCCCAGCTACAAGATGCCCAACTGACCGTGAAATCGGGCTACGCGATTTGCGAGTTTCAACGCGACGATGTGCGCAATGCCCTGACCGGCACTGCACTTATTGAGGACATCTGCGCAGTTTTGGACTGGGCGAACAGCAATCTGTCGATTGCCTGTGTGATTTTTACAGGTCAGGGAAGGGCTTTCAGTTCCGGCGGGAACATCAAGGAAATGGCCCAACGTAAAGGCATGTTTGGCGGCAGCCCGGCAACCATCAGCCGGGCCTACCGGGAGGGGATTCAACGCATGACCAAGGCCGTTTGCAATGCGGAAGTGGTCACCATCGCCGCAGTGAACGGTGCCGCAGTCGGCGCAGGTTTTGACCTGTGCTGCATGTGTGATCTTCGTATTGGCTGTGACGACACCCGCTTTGGCGAGACCTTTATCAACCTCGGCATTATCCCCGGCGATGGGGGCGCCTGGTTTCTGCAGCGACTGGTGGGGTATCAACGCGCAGCCGAGCTGACGTTCAGTGGGCGGATTATTGATAGCGAGGAGGCCAGCAGGCTGGGGCTGTTACTGGACTGTGTCGATCCTTCGCAATTGCTGAGTAGAGCGGAAACTTGTGCCAGCGAATATGCCAGCAAGCCGCCGTTGGCTTTGCGCCAGACCAAGCGCCTAATGAAGGCGGCTCAGCGGGTGGAACTGGATGATTTTCTCGATCTCTGCGCCGATGTGCAGGGCCACTGCCACCACACTCAAGACCACGCCCGGGCGGTGGAGGCCTTTATCAACAAAACACCGGCCACCTTCAAAGGCGACTAGCTGGTGTGACCTCCATTTTGTCTACCAGGCCGGCGCCCTCGTCGTGAATCTCCATGGTGACTTTAAAGCCCCACAGAAAACAGAGATGCTTGAGCACCTCTTTGGCTTCGTCTGAGAGAGGCCGCTCTTTCAAGCGGTTGTAGCGCAGCGCCAGCGAGCGATCACCCATGTGCTCGTACCGCACGATCTGAATATCGGGCACCAACATGTCCCGGTTGTACTGCCGAGACAGGGTGCGGCGCACCTCGCGGTAACCATCTTCATTGTGGATGGCATCAATGCGCAAATGATCTTCCTTGTGCTTGTCAGAGATGGCAAACAGATGGAACTGACGAATCAACTTTGGCGATAAATACTGGTTGATGAAGGACTCATCTTTGTAATTGCGCATGGCAAAATCCAGCACTTCGCGCCAGTCCTTACCGGCGATATCCGGGAACCACTGGCGGTCCTCATCATCGGGCTCTTCGCAGATTCGGCGAATGTCCTTCATCATCGCAAAGCCAAGGGCATAGGGATTAATGCCGGAGTAAGCCGGGTGGTCATAGCCGGGCTGCATCACCACGTTGGTGTGGGACTGGAGCACTTCAAACATAAAGCCCTCGTCCACCAGGCCGCGGTCATACATGGTATTGAGCAGGGTGTAGTGCCAAAAGGTCGCCCACCCCTCGTTCATCACTTTGGTCAGCCCCTGGGGATAAAAATACTGGGCCAGCTTGCGCACAATGCGCACAATTTCCCGCTGCCAGGGCTCCAGGGTCGGCGAGTACTTTTCAATGAAATACAGCAGGTTTTCCTGGGGCTCGGGCGGAAACACCCGCTTGGCTTTTTTCTTCTCGGGCTTTTCCGACTTACTCTCTGGCAGGGTCCGCCAGATATCATCGTATTGCTTCCAGGCGTGCTCGTCCCGGCTGCGTTGCCGCTGCAATTCTTCATCGGCAGACAGCGGCGACGGCCGATGAAAGCGGTCTACCCCGTGATCCATCAGCGCGTGGCAGGCATCCAGCATTTCTTCTACCCGGGTTTCGCCGTAGCGCTGTTCGCAATCGAAAATATACTTTCGCGCAAAGACCATGTAGTCGACGATCGCGTCGGCACTGGTCCACTGCCTGAAGAGATAGTTGCCTTTAAAAAAGGAGTTGTGTCCATAACAGGCGTGGGCAATCACCAGCGCCTGCATGGGCATGCTGTTGTCTTCCATCAGGTAGGCAATACAGGGGTCTGAGTTGATCACCAACTCATAGGCCAGCCCGCGCATGCCGCGGCGGTAGCCCTCTTCATTGCGGATAAATTCCTTGCCGTAACTCCAGTGGGCATAACTGATGGGCAGGCCAACGGACGCATAGGCGTCCAGCATTTGCTCGGAGGCAATGACCTCAATTTGGTTGGGGTAAGTATCCAGCCCAAACTCTTTGGCGAGCTTGGCAATTTCCAGATCGTATTCTTGCAGCAACTCAAAGTTCCAGTCGCCGCCGTGGGACAGCACACCGGGTTTTGCTTGCACTTCACTCATGCAGCTTCCCTCTGAAACAACTCCCGCAGCACCGGATACACATCGCCGCGATGTAGCACCGTGCTCATGGCAAAACTCTCGTGACGAATCTGGCTGTAGGCCGCCCCCAGTGGGGTGATACTGCTGATGTTGTCGGGAATTTCAACGTAGGCAAAGTAACGGCATGACGGCAGAATATCCTTGCTCAAGCGCATCGCACTGCGCTGGGGGTCGCTACCAAAGGCGTCGCCATCGGAGACTTGAGCACCGTAGATATTCCAACTCGCCGGGTCGTAACGTTCCTCCAGGATATCGACCATCATATTGAGGGCCGACATCACCACCGTGCCGCCCGTTTGGGGATCGTGGAAGAAGGCATGCTCATCGACCTCCTCGGCATTGGAGGTATGGCGGATAAAGACCAGCTCCACCTTCTCGTACTTGCGGCTGAGGAACATGTGCAGCAGGGTGTAAAAGCGCTTGGCCAGATCCTTTTTCTGCTCGGACATTGAGGCTGACACGTCCATCAGGCAGAACATCACCGCCCGGCTGATTGGCTTGGGCTCCTTCACCCGATGGCGAAAGCGCAGATCGTATTCGTCCAGAAAGGGAATGCGCTCCAACCGCGCTTTCAACTCGGCGATCTCTTCTTCCGAGCCACCCGCCTCTTCCAGCTCACGCAATTGCCGTTTGAGCGGCGACTTCAGCGCAATGCGGCGAGCCATTGCGTTTTCCAGCGATTTGCGAATCGACAGGTTTGCCGGCACACCACTGGGGGTGTAGCCCGCCCGGCGATACTTGAATTGATTGCTGTCGCCGAGGACGTTGCGAGCCAGGCGCGGCAGTTCAAGATCATCAAAGAACAGGTTCATGAACTCCTCTTTGGAGAGGGTGAACATGAAATTGTCCTGGCCACCACCGCCGTCGCCACCGCCACCATCACCCGAACCGCCGCCACCGCCGGCCGGGGGTTTGGCAATCAGGTCGCCGGGAGAAAAGCTGTGATTACCGGGGTGAACCATCTCCCGATCACCGCCCTTGCCGATGCGAAAGCGCGGCTCGGAGATGTCCTTCACCGGGATACCCACCTCCCCGCCCCGGGACATGTCGGTGATGGAACGCTCTGCGACGAGGTCCGCAACCGACCGTCGCAATTGAGCCTTGTAACGCCTGATAAAACGCTGGCGATTAGTCGCGTTTTTGTTGCGATCATTCAGGCGGCGGTCAATGATCATTGACATAGTACGCCCCTTAACACAGTGAATCTGCTCGTTCGGATCGTCTCAACCTGCGGCGGATCAACCGGCCTTACGCACCCTCAAGTACCACTCTGACAACAGGCGAACCTGCTTGGGTGTGTAGCCCTTTTCAACCATCCGGGTCACGAAGTTCTCGTGCTTCTGCTTGTCCTCTGCCGAGGCTTTAGCATTGAAGGAAATCACCGGCAGCAGCTCCTCTGTGCTCGAGAACATTTTCTTCTCGATCACTTCGCGCAGTTTCTCGTAGCTGGTCCAGCTTGGATTGCGACCCTCGTTTTGGGCGCGGGCCCGCAACACAAAATTGACGGTCTCATTACGGAAGTCTTTGGGGTTGGCGATGCCCGCAGGCTTCTCGATTTTTTCCAGCTCACTGTTGAGCATGGCCCGGTCAAAAATCGCGCCGGTTTCCTGATCCCGATAGTCTTCGTCCTGAATCCAGTAGTCGGCAAAGGTCACATAGCGGTCAAAGATATTCTGGCCGTACTCGGTGTAGGACTCGAGATAGGCGGTCTGAATTTCCTTGCCGACGTATTCGGCATAGCGCACAGCCAACCAACCCTTGATAAATTCAAGGTACTGGCGCTGCTGATCTTCCGGCAGCTGTTCACGCATGATGCGCTGCTCCAGCACGTACATCAGGTGCACCGGGTTCGCCGCAATCTCGGAGTTGTCATAATTGAAGACCGCCGACAACACTTTAAAGGCGAAACGGGTGGACATGCCGTTCATGCCCTCGTCGATTCCGGCGTAATCCCGATACTCCTGATAGGACTTGGCCGCGGGATCAGTGTCTTTCAGAGACTCACCGTCATACACCCGCATCTTGGAATAGATGCTGGAATTCTCCGGCTCTTTCAGGCGGGACAGCACCGAAAACTGAGCCAGCATTTCCAACGTACCGGGGGCGCAGGGGGCCTCCGCCAGTGAGCTGCTGCGCAGCAGCTTCTCGTAGATTTTGACCTCTTCCGAGACCTGCAAACAGTATGGCACCTTGACGATGTAAACCCGGTCGAGGAAGGCCTCGTTGTGTTTGTTGTTGCGGAAACTCTGCCACTCTGACTCGTTGGAGTGAGCCAAAATTACCCCTTGGAAGGGAATGGCCGAGAAACCTTCGGTGCCCTTGTAGTTGCCCTCCTGAGTCGCCGTGAGCAAGGGGTGCAACATCTTGATGGGCGCCTTGAACATCTCAACAAATTCCAGCATCCCCTGGTTGGCCAGACACAGGCCGCCAGAGTAGGAATAGGCATCGGGATCATCCTGGGCGTAGGCTTCGAGCTTGCGGATATCCACCTTGCCGACCAGCGAGGAGATATCCTGGTTGTTCTCATCACCCGGTTCGGTTTTGGTCACCGCCACTTGCTTGAGCACCGAGGGTTGGATTTTCACCACCCGGAACTGGCTCAGATCGCCTTCGTATTCCTGCATGCGCTTGATCGCCCAGGGCGATGAAATGCCAGTCAGATAGCGCCGTGGAATGCCGTACTCCTCTTCCAGCTGAGGCCCGTCCCGCATGGGATCGAACAGCCCCAGCGGAGATTCATTAATGGGCGAGCCCTTGATGGCATAAATCGGGTACGCCTCCATCAACTTCTTCAAGCGCTCGGCGATCGACGATTTACCACCGCCTACCGGCCCGAGCAGATACAGTACCTGCTTGCGTTCCTCAAGCCCCTGGGCAGCGTGGCGGAAGAAGGCCACGATTTGAGAGATCACATCTTCCATGCCGTAGAATTCGGCAAAGGCGGGGTAACGGGGAATTAATCGATTGGAGAAAATACGCGAGAGCCTGGGGTCGTGACGGGTATCTACCAGCTCCGGTTTGCCGATAGCCGCCAGCATGCGCTCTGCTGGTGTGGCGTAAACCATGGGGTCTGTGCGGCACAAGTCGAGGTATGCCTCAAGGGACATTTCCTCTTCTTTGCCTCGCAGATATTGCTCCCGGACGTTATCTAAGATGCCCATTCCTGCAATCTCCTTCTGTGCAACAACGCAAACACGCGGTACTAAAAAAGGTGGAGAGAATGTTCAAAAATCCGTTCGACTTACCTTCACTCTACTCTGATACGAACACTGCATCCAGCGATGAAACTCAATTAATGCGTTGAATACGAACCCATTAGCAAAGTGATATTGGCGTTCTAAATCATCAACACTTTCTCCAACTCGCAACGATGATCATTCAATTCTGCGGCCCGTTTAACTATCACGGATTGTGCTTACTCGCCTGACCGTTTTCCCTAGGGAACTTTCTGCCCGAGATTTTCACCCAGGATTTTTTGCTCAGGGAGGCTTTATCCTCACCACCTTTTCCGCGGCCGGGAGCACCGGCCGGTATCGCCAAATTTGTGGCGCGGTTAAAGGATCAACAGACCTTACTTAAGTGCAAAGCAAACTTAGTGCCTAAACGACAAGATGAGACGGATTTGTAATGTAAGCCCGACCAGGACTTCACATGCCGTGAGGGAATCGCGAGTCTTCCAAAACCGTGTTCTGCCGCATAGCCCCTAGCGCTGACGCGTAGGCACACAAATTTTGTAGACCAAAATCCAGACGTTCGCCAAGGTATTTCTGAGCGCGGGGATCGTTGCTGTCAGCGTCGGCATTGAACACCTTTTCTACCCGGCGCACGATCAAGTGCTCGGGAATGTAGCAAAGGCGGGTGTTCTTGTAACTGCTCATACGAAGCTCTGCGATGGGGTAGGCGCCGCCCTCACTGGCAGAAACGCCAATCAAATAAGCGGGCTTGTGAGCCAACTCGCCTTTGCCGCAGAGCAGGAAGAAATTCTTTAAGCCGGCGGGGGCCATTCCGCTCCACTCGGGCGAGACCACCACAAAGCCATCACAGGCAGCCAGCTCGGCCGATACCGGACCAAACAGGGCCTGCCAGTCGGGATCATCCGACCACATGCCCTCATCCCAGAGCGGCAAGGGATTGCCGCCCAGGTCCAGGACATACACCGACTCGCACTCCGCAATGGCATCGAGCCTCTGCTGTACCGCGTTGGCCACTTTGGCGCTCTGGGAACCCGGCCGGTGACTACCGATGACAATACCAATCTTCATATCTGCGTCCTTATCTTTTGCCTGCGAATGTGAGCACTGCGTCGCCCGGCGTAAAGATCGGCCGCCTCGGGCTAGCGCTCGAGCTGACCGAGATTGGCGTGCAAGATGGCGCCGTTGATGACCGGCGAAGAGGCGCAGTACCAGATACTATCGGCAATTTCCTCTACGTCGATCAAACGGCCTTGGGTCACCATGGCAGTGATCCCATCGATCACCTCCTGACGCCCGCCGATTTGGCTGCGCAGCATTTCAGTGTCAGTAAAACCGGGACAAATACAGGCGCTGTGAATTCCCTTACCGGCCAAGTCCTGCACCGTAGCGCGCATTAAGCCGATGACCGCGTGCTTGCTGGTCACATAAGAGCAGGTCCCCGGCACCGCCTTTTCGCTCAGGGTGGAGCCGATATAGAGAATGGCCGAGCCCGGCGGCATATGGGGGATAAGGTGGAGATTGAGGCTCTGGGGAGCAACCACATTAATCTGCAACACCGCCTGCAGATTGGCCTCGGCAAGATTGTCCACCCGGTCAAATTCCTGGCGCGCCGCGTTGTGCAGTAAAACCACCTGCTCGGCCTCGGCAACCGCCTGCGCCAGGGCCTCGGCATGTTGCTCAACGGCCCCCGGCTGAGCCAGATCGATGGCGATATTGTCCACCCCCGCCAGCGGGCACTGTCGACGGGACAGGTTAACCACCCGATAGCCCTGGTCCTGAAATCGTTTGGCCGCAGCAAGACCAATGCCCTGGGACGCGCCGCTTACCACCAGCACCCGGCTCATTGCGCCTCCCGGTGCCAGCTGGCACTGCCCCACTGCCCCGGCCCGGAGGACACCTTCATCACCAGTTCGCTGATCTCATTGCCCTCAATAAAGGGCGCATCTTCCAGCAGACGCTGGAGCAGGTAGCGGGCGAACTCCTCCACCGTGGTATTGCGAATCGGCAACAGAAGAGTGTCTGACTTGAGAAACTTCATCTCTTCCCCGGCAAACAGGGCGGTGTAATACGGGCCGTCCTCGGTCACCGACATATAGGGCGACTGGTTGGGAATCAGGGTGTATTCGTCCAGGGTGGCGCACAGGCGCCGCAGCCGCTTTTTGATTTCCACGTAGCTGAAGCACATCCCGTTCTCGCCCACCTCGGCAGTGAGCAACAGGCTCACTTTGAAGTTGTGGCCGTGCAGGCGCTCGCGCTCGGTGGCGGAAAATATCGTGAAATGTGCACCAGAAAATTTGAGGTCTTCTTTACAAATTTCGATACAGGTCTGACTGTGAACAGGCATGATCGAGACGTTTCCTTATTGCTTTGCGTCCCCGACGGGGCTCCCGATTAACGCCACAACCGATGGTTGCAGCCATTCGATGGTAACCCAGCGCCCAGGGTGATGACAGGCACTGCCAGATTACATTCCCGCAATAGACAGCTGCTGCAGGATGCGCACGGCCAGCGCCGTTTCGTTCTCCTTACCCACCGCAATGGTGACATCGGCCCAGCGCTCGTACAGGGGCTGGCGTTGCTGGTACAGGGCCGCTAAATCCGTTCCTGGCGCGGCGGCAATACCGCGCATGGCGAAATTACCCAGTCGCCGTTGCAACTCGTCCAATGGAACATTTAAAAACACCAGCGGGCCATATTGCTGTAAATGGCGCATCGCCGGCTCGCTGTAGACCGCACTGCCGCCAGTCGCCACGACCTTACCGGCGAAGTCAGCCATCAAAATCGCCCGCTCTTCTACCTCACGAAGGGCGAGATAACCCTTTGCATCGACAATGTCCTGCAATGAGCAGCCACTGGCCTGAACGATCAGGTCATCGGTATCTACGGTCTGCCACCCCAAGGTGGATGCCAGAAGACTTGCCAGGGTGGACTTGCCCGAGGCAGGCATGCCGATCAGCACCAGTGAGCGGGCCTTGATGGGAGGTGGCATGGGCGGTAACTCAGGGGAAGAGGGGCTGGACATAAGGGCCTGTTAACACTAATTGGATTATTACTGCTGGCGGTCATTTTTGCCGCCAGCTCGGCGACAGGCGCGCCGTTTAGTCATTCTAAACAAGTGGCTGGCAACAACGCTGGGGGCAAAAATGGCCCCAGCCCTAGGGGTTGAGGCTAAAAAAGCGCCACTCTGTGTTGCTCCTCGTTTGTTTGGAGTGACCAAACTGCTCTCCTCGCGTCCCGGCGAGGCCCGCGTGATTGGCGCGTTTTTAGCCTCAACAGTGACAATCCAATTAGTGTTAACAGGCCCTAAACAATCTGCCACAGATTGGGCGGGACAAAAATAAAAAAGACAGCGCCCCAAAAGGAGCGCTGCCAAAGAATGGTTCCGCGCTGGGAGTGCGAAACCAAAAGCGATTAAAGTTTACTCGCCCTGAAACATTTCCAGAATAGCGGAGAAGTCCCGCGTGGCGTTGCCTTTGGCCGAGAAGGAGGCATACAGGCTGCGCGCCAGAGCGCCCATGGGCACCGAGCTTTGGGTGCTCAGGCTGTTTTCCATCGCCAAACCCAGGTCTTTCAGCATCAACTGCACCATAAAGCCGGGCTTGTAATCGTTGGAGGCAGGCGCGGTTTCCATCACGCCGGGGTAAGGGTTGTAAACTTCCAGCGACCAGTTGCGACCAGAGCTCTTCAGCATGATCTCAGACAGCACTTTGGGATCCAGGCCGTTGTTTGCGCCCAGTTGCAGCGCCTCAGCGGTACCCACCATGTGGATCGCCAGCAGCATGTTGTTACAGATCTTGGCAATCTGGCCCGCACCGTGATCACCGGCGTGGAAAATATTCTTGCCCATGCCTTCGAGCACCAGCTTGCCTTTCTCAAAGCCGGCGGCAGTACCGCCACACATAAAGGCCAGGGTGCCCGCCTGGGCGGCTTTCACGCCACCGGATACCGGTGAGTCCAGCATTTCCAGGCCGCGCTCGGCAGCCGCCGCGCCCACTTTGCGAGCCGTATCGGCGTCAATGGTGGAGCAATCCAGAAATACAGTGCCGGGGTTGGCCTTGGCGATCAGGCCCTCGTCACCCAGGTACAAACCGGCCACGTGCTTGCCAGCTGGCAGCATGGTGATCACGGTATCTGCGCTGGCCAATGCTTCCAGTGCAGAGCTGGATTTTTTGGCGCCCTGAGCAACCACGGCATCCATTGCCGCTTCAACCAAGTCAAATACAGTGACGGAATGACCCGCCTTAACCAGATTGGCAGCCATTGGGCCGCCCATGTTACCCAAACCGATAAATGCGACATTCGCCATGATATTCACCTGTTTATTGCTTTCAGAAAATCGGGGCAGACACCACCCCGACCAGTAATCTTGGGGCGGCCCAGCCGCCCCGCCTCCCGGCTGGAATTACAGATCCGCCAGGGGGCTTTCTTCCCAGGGCGCTTCAAAATAAGACGCCAGGGCCGCATCAGACACATCGGCGGCAGTCGCGAACTGCCACTTGGGGTTGCGATCCTTATCGATCAGCAGGGCACGCACACCTTCGGCAAACTCGCGTCCGCGAACGATGTTGGTCGACAGTGCCAGCTCCATCTTGAACACCTCTTTGAGGCTGACACCCTTGGTGCGGCGCAGCTGCTCAATGATGATCCGGGCGCTGAGCGGCGAACCCGCCTTAAGGGCGGCGGCGGCTTTCTGAACCCAGGGGTTTTCACTCTGGGCATTGGCCACGGCCTCAATCAGGGCCACATCGCTGTCGGCGCTGCACAGACTCTCGATCTCGTCGGCAGCGGCTTCAACATTGCCCGCCGGCATAGCCGCGGCACTGCGCTCGGTGAAGGTCTTGAGCAAATCCAGCACGCGCTCATGGTTGTCGGCAACACCGGTTGACCAGGGCACATTTGCCAGCGCCTCAAGCACATCGTCCCGGTACTGGTGTTCAATAAAGCCTTCGGCCGCACCCAGGTACAGCGCGTCGGCGGCATTGAAGTTCGCCCCGGTCAGTGCCAGGAACAAACCCTTGTTGCCGGGCATGCGGTTGAGAAAGTAGCTGCCGCCCACATCGGGATACAACCCGATGGTCACTTCGGGCATGGCCAGGCGCGTCTTTTCCGTAACGACCCGGTAGCTGCCCGCAGCATAAATCCCCATGCCGCCGCCCATCACAATACCGTGACCCCACACGATCACCGGCTTGTCGAACTGGTGGAAGGCGTAGTCAACCCGGTACTCGGTATCGAAAAAGGCTTCTGCGTACTCGCAGGGGCCACCGGGCTGCTCGATGGAGGAGCGATACAGCGCCTGAACGTCACCACCCGCGCAGAGGGCTTTTTCACCCGCGCCTTTGACAAACACACAGGCGATATCGCTGCGCTGACGCCAGTCCTTCAACTTGGCCTGCATCAGCTCAACCATGTTCAGGGTGAGTGAGTTGAGGGTTTTTTCCACATTGAGGGTAATGACCCCCACGGCGGGGCCGCTCGCGGAGGGGCGCTCTTCAAATAAAACTTCGTCAGTCATCAGGCGTTCTTCCATTCCGGAGCCCGCTTTTCCAGGAAGGCGTTAACACCTTCTTTCTGGTCGGCCGTATCAAACAACTGAACAAACAATTCCCGCTCCAGCATCAGGCCTTTGGGAATGGTCTCTTCCCGAGCCTGGTGTACCAGGGTTTTACACATGGTGACGGCCACGGGGCTTTGCTGGGCCACTTGTGCCGCCAGCTTCAGGGCCACCTCTTTGGCCGTGCCAGTGGGTACCACTTCTTCAACCAGACCAATCTCCAGGGCTTTGGCCGCTTTCAGGCGCTCGCCGCACAGAATCACCCGCTTGGCCCAACCGGTGCCAACCAACTGGTGCAGACGCTGAGTGCCGCCAGCGCAGGGCAGCAGCCCCACTTTGGCTTCGGGCAGGGCCATTTGGGCCTGCTCTTCAGCGATGCGAATATCGCAAGCCAGGGCGCATTCCAGACCGCCACCCATGGCAAAGCCGTTGATTGCCGCAATGGACACACCGCGGAAGTCCGCCAGGGTTTCAAAGGCCTGACCAAACTTCACACCCATGTCGTAGGCGACTTCTTTGTCACCGTCGGCGAACAGTTTCAGGTCAGCACCGGCAGAGAAGAATTTCTCGCCCGCGCCGGTAATCACCAGACTGAAAATGTTCTTGTCCGCATTCAGATTCTCGACCAGGGTTTTCAGCCCGGTGAGCGACTCCACATCCCAGGTGTTGGCACCGGGGTTGTCGATAGTAATCAGGGCGGTGTGCTCGATGATTTCGACTTTCAGTTTATCGGTTGGGCTGTAGTTGCTCATTTCACGACCTCCATTGCGCCTTCCATTAACACTCGACGGCCAATAATGACCCGCATGATTTCGTTGGTGCCTTCCAGAATCTGGTGAACCCGGTTATCCCGCACGTGCCGCTCCAGGGGATACTCCTTGATGTAACCATAGCCGCCGTGCAGCTGCAGAGCGTCGTTACAGATATCAAAGCAGACATCGGTCACAAAGCGCTTGGCCATGGCACAGAAGGTGGTGGCTTCGGGGTCTTTGCTGTCCAGTTTGAAAGCCGCCATGCGCACCATCTGCCGGGCAGCGACCAGTTGGGTGGCCATATCGGCCAGTTTGAACTGGGTGTTCTGGAAGTCGGCAATTGCCTGACCAAACTGCTTGCGCTCTTTAACGTACTCTACCGCCGTTTCAAGGGCGGCCTGGGCCGTGCCGATGGAACAGGTGGCAATGTTAATGCGACCGCCGTCCAGGCCACGCATGGCGATTTTGAAACCCTCGCCCTCTTTGCCGAGCATAGCAGAGGCAGGCACCACCACGTCTTCAAAAGTGACGGTGGCCGTTGGCTGGCTGTTCCAGCCCATCTTTTCTTCTTTCTTGCCGTAGGTGATACCAGGGGCATCGGCAGGAATGGCAAAGGCACTGATGCCTTTGGCGCCGGAATTGGCATCGCCGGTGCGCAACATGGCAACCAGCACGTCGGTGGCGCCAGCACCCGAGATAAACATCTTGCCGCCATTAACGATGTAGTTGTCGCCATCTTTCTTGGCGGTGCTGCGCAAGCTGGCCGCATCGGACCCGGCACCGGGCTCAGTCAAACAGTAAGACGCCAGCTTTTCGCCAGTTACCAGCTCGGGACACCATTTATCGATGGTCTCCTGATTGCCGTAGGTGCCAATCATGCTGGTGGCCATGTTGTGAATGGTCAAAAAGGCCGCCGTCGAGGTACAACCCCGGGCCAGTTCTTCCACAATCACGCTGGTGTCGAGGCGGCTCATACCCAGGCCACCCGCTTCTTCGGGGGTGTACAGGCCCATGAAGCCGAGCTCACCCGCTGCCTTCAGCGCGTCTTTGGGGAAAATATGCTCAGCATCCCACTGGGCGGCATTGGGCTTGAAAACCCCTTCAGCAAAGGACCGCGCGCTTTCGGCGTAGGCCTTCTGATCTTCTGTCAGGTTAAAGTCCATGTCGTTCTCGTTTTATCAGTAGCCGGAGATTTGCTACAGGCCCCGGCTGGAATCCAATACAAGGGCGGCCACAAAATTGTGGCCGCCAAGGGAGGTGGACAGCTTACTTCAGCTTGTTGATCGCGCTGGCAAACAGCACTTCGTCAGCGGGCAGCTCTTTGGGCTTGTCCAGATTTTTGGAGATCCAGGTCACGTTGATCAGGTCCTGCCAGGTGATGTTGTTATTGGTGGCGTTGCCGCCCCAGCTACCACAACCCAGGGAGAAGGTCTGACGCATGCCGTTCCACAGGTTACCGCTGTTAGACGGTGCCTGAGGCTGGTTCACCATTACCCGTGAGGTTTTGGTGGCCTTGGCAAACTTCATGATGTTGTCGTCGTTGTAGGAGTAGATACCACAGCTGTGGCCCTGACCCTGGTAAGCCTGAATGGCGTTGGTCAGCGCAATGGCTTCATCGATACCTTTGGCAGTGTAGAAGGCCATTACCACAGACATCTTCTCTCCAGAGAAGGGGTGAGCCGGGCCGGCACCGGTTTCAGGAACGATGAAGAAAGTGCGGCCTTCGGGAATCTCAATACCGGCCATCTCGGCCAGCACAGAAGCGGGCTGGGCAACAATGCGTGAAGCAATGTGACCATCTTCCCAGATGATGCCCTGCAGTTTGGCTTTTTCATCTTCGTTGCAGATGTAACCACCCTGGGCAACCAGTTTCTCCAGCAGCGCGTCTTTGATCGATTCAAAGGCGATCACCGCGTTATCAGAAGAGCAGGACGCTGCCAGGTCCAGCGTTTTGGAGATACGGATTTTCTCGGCCGCTTCGTCCAGGTTGGCAGTGTCGTCAACGGTGATTACCGCGTTACCGGCACCCACACCCAGCGCAGGTGTACCGCTGGAGTAAGCAGACTTAACCATCGGCGCACCGCCGGTGGCCAGAATGCGGTCGCACTGCTTCATTAGCTCACCGGTCAGCTCCATGGAGGGGCTGTCGATGGAGATCACCAGATCCGCAGGTGCGCCACAGGCCACAATGGCGTCACGCATCAGGTCGCAGATCATTTTGTTGGTCAGTTTGGAGCGGGGGTGGGGCGCAACGATGATGGAGTTGCGGCCTTTCACGGCAGAGATCGCCTTGATCACCGGCGTCGCCTCGGGGTTGGTGCACGGCGTCAGCGCACCGATTACACCCACGGGCTTGGCGATTTTAACGATATTGCGCTCTTTATCTTCCTCGATCACACCCACAGACTTGTCGTTGATAATGTCGTACAGCGCAGCGCGGGTCTTGCGGAAAATCTTCAGGTATTTGCCGTCGTAGTTACCCAGCTGGGTCTCTTCAACAGTGAACTGGGCAATCTTTTCAGCCACGCCGGGCTGGGCCACCGCCCACACCATCGCAGTGATCAGCTCGTCGACCTGCTCCTGGGTGTAGTTCTCGATTTGCGCCTGGGCCGCACGGGACCGTTCAATCAGGGCAGCAATGGTTTTGGCTTCTTCGGTAGTGGCAGCAGCAGTTTCAGCAGCCATAGTGTTTCTCCCATTATGGTTTTAGGATCAATCAGCTGTCCGGCCAGTCCGGGCGGCTTGGTGTAAAAAGGGACAATATAAAAGCATAACGCGCCCCGAAATTGGATTGATTATCTTGCCGAGTTAATGGACTATATTGCGGTAACATTGTGTTACGCATCCACACTTGGAAATATAAACAATCACTTAAATTACAAATACTTATAATGGCGCTTACCTCCGACTGGCCCCTCCCCGCCGACGGCATTCGCTTTCTCACACCGCAATTTATTGTTAGCGAGCTGGCCCAGCACCCCCTCACCCAGGGGCTGTATCCGGTGGCGATGGGATACTACCCCAGCGCCTACGGTCACCGCATGGCCCGCCGCCAGACCGAAAACTACCTGCTCATCTACTGCACCGCCGGCAAAGGCAGCCTCACCAGCGACCAGCGCCGCTACCAGATTGGCAGTGGCGATCTGGTGCTGCTGCAGCGGGACCACGCCCACAGCTACCGGGCGGACAAGCAAGACCCCTGGACCATCTACTGGCTCCATTTTGAAGGTAATCTGGCAGACGAATTTTACAACCACATTCACGTCACCTCGCCCGTGCTGAATATTGGCGTGCAGCCCCGGGTCGTGCGTATTTTCGACGGCCTGTCGGAGCTGCGCCGCAGCGCCTACCAACTGCCGGAATTCGTTCAGGGCTGCCACCAGCTCCAGGCCTTGCTCAGCTACCTGGCCCTGCTAGTGCGGCAGCAGCGCCCCCAAAGCGGCAAGGCGCTGGATTGGGAGCGGCTGCGCGCCATCATGCAGGAGCATATTCACGGCCAGCTCAATCTGGACGAGCTGGCCGCCAGCGCAAAATTGTCCAAGTACCACTTCACCAAAAAGTTCAAAGCCCTCAGCGGCCAGTCACCCATCCAGTACTTTATCAACATGAAAGTGCAGCGGGCCTGCTACCTGCTGGACAGCACCAGCCAATCGGTAAAACAGGTCGCTGCGGCGGTGGGCTACGACGACGCCTATTACTTTTCTCGCCTGTTTAAAAAGGTCATTGGCCTCTCCCCCAGCGACTACCGCGTGCATCGCAAAGGCTGAGCACAGCAGCCCTTTTGGGCCCGCGCCAGCCGCGTTATGCTATGGGCAAAACGCCACACACCCGACACCGGGTACCATTTTTATCCAACCAGGGAGCCATTATGAAACTGACCAGCTCAGCCTTTCAGGATAAGCAGTTTATGCCTGCGACCTACTGTGCCGGACTACCCGACGAACAGGCCCACGCCACCCTTGGCCCAAACAAGAATCCGCCACTGGCCTGGACCGACCTGCCCGAAGGCACCCAATCGCTGGTAATGATCTGCGTTGACCTCGACGTGCCCTCCGCCGCCGACGATGTCAACCAGGAAGACCGGGAAGTGCCCGCCGACCTGCCCCGGGTGGATTTCTACCACTGGGTCATGGTCGATCTGCCCGCCAACCTCAGCGCCATTGAAGAAGGCCTGTTCTCCGACGGCTTTACCGCCGGTGGCAAACCCGGCCCCGAAGGCCCGCTGGGCACCCGCCACGGCATCAATAACTATCGGGAGTGGTTTGGCGATGACCCGGACATGGGCGGTAAATACTACGGCTACGATGGCCCCTTCCCGCCCTGGAACGACTCCATCATGCACAACTACCGCTTCACCCTGTATGCCCTGGATGTGGCCCGCTGCCCGGTAGAGGGCGACTTTACCGGCGCCGATGTGCTGGCAGCCATTGAAGGCCATGTGCTCGACAGTGCCTCGATCTCGGTGCAGTACACCCTGAATCCCCGGCTGCGCTAATACAGGCCGGCAAATAAAAAACGGGGCCTTGCGCCCCGTTTTTTATTTTCAATCACATGTTCGCGACTGCGATTAATGTACCGCCACAAAACCATCACTGATGGCCAGCTTTTCCCGCTCTTTCACAAAGGCCTGGAAGGCAATGCCGCCATCCACTTTCCACGCTTCCACTTTCAGGGTTTCACCGGGAAACACCGGCGAGCTAAAGCGCAGGTTCAGAGAGCCCATCTTGCTGGGGTCATAGTCCAGGGCCTGGCGCACCACTGACAGCCCGCAAATCCCGTAGGCGCACAAGCCCTGCAGAATCGGCGCGGGGAAGCCCGCCTTTTTGGCCAGCTCGGGGTCGGCATGAATGGGGTTACGGTCGCCATTGAGGCGATAAAACAGCGCCGCCCGCTTGTCGATCACAATTTCTTCACTGAAATCCGCCGGGGTCTCTGGCACCTTGGCCATGGCCTCGGGCACCTCGCCAAAACTGCCGCAACCACCGTCGCCACGAAGGAAATAAGTCGACAGCACCGAGCACAGCAGCTCGCCAGAGGCGTTGTCGTACAGGTCCTTGGCGAAATACATCAGCGCGCCCTTGTCAGCGCCCTTATCCATCACCGCATCCACCCGGTATTCGCCGCGCAGCTCGCCAGAAGCTGGCAGCGGCTTGTGGAAGGTACAGCGCTGCTCACCGTGCAGCAGCTTGACCAGATTGATTTCAAACTTCTTGTCCGCCAGCCACAAACCCGGGTGGGCCAGCACCGCCGCAATGCTCGGCAGGCTCTTCAGGTTCTTTTCAAAGACAAAGGGCAGCTCCCGCTCATCCATCGGGTCGCTGCCCGCACCCAGGCTCAGGGCATAGAGCATGGTGTCTTTATCGGTGTAGTTAACAATGATGGGTTGGAATACGTGATCCCGCAGGGCGTCCAGATTCATGTCAGTTTCCTTCGCGTCGTCGCCGCGTTAGTGGTCTTGTTAAGGCTCACACCCAGCGGCGCGGTGCTGAGCCAAACGCGGATAGTGGGTGATAAAGATGAAGCTTAGGAAATTAGCGTATAGTTCGCAAGCTTAACTGTTTGGCTGATGCGGGAAAACTTGGGCTTGAGTGGCCTTTTGCGCCGCGACAACAACGCCTTGCTGCAACTTGCCTCACTTGTGGCAAAACGCTACACTCCCTGTAAGAAGCCGACTTGCAGAGGACATGGCCATGGCTACAACGAGCATACGATTAGACCAAGATCTGGTTGATAAAGCCACGATTATGGCAAAAGCCCTGAATAGAACACCGCCTAAGCAGATTGAGCACTGGGCAAAAATTGGCGAAATGATGGAAGATAACCCAGATTTGCCATATGAATTTGTTAAGCAGGCGATCATAGCAAAAGCAGAAAAAGAAGCTGGAAAGCTTGAGGAATACGACTTTGGCTAAAGTCGTTAGCGTATTACAAACACCTACGTTCAAAAAGGTGGTAAAAAAGTTGAAGCCAAACCAAAAAAAGGATTTGGATACAGCTATTAAAGCGCTGATGAAAGACCCAAAACTTGGGGAGCAGAAGAAAGGCGACCTAGTTTTTTTGCGTGTACATAAATTCAAGATGAACAAGCAGCTAACCTTGCTCGGATATAGTTTTGATGAAGGACAGTTGATTTTGGAATTAATGGTGCTTGGTTCCCATGAAAATTTCTACCGTGATATCAAGCGTGGCACGTAGAGTTGTAACGAGGCAAACAATATAGATTTAGTCGGCTATTAGGTTGACTTGGGATCACAGTCGCTTGTTATACCTTTGCTGCCACGATGCCTCGGACAATATCTTGAGACAACACAGCTGGCACAATGTTGAAGCCGAGTATAAAAAACCTTCTATAGAAACGCACGTTTCGGTAATTGTTTGGGTGATTCTGCTTTTTTATAAAAATTTTATTAGCTTCCCAGATAGAGGATGTACCGTGGGTAGATTCTACGCCCTTTTCCAAACATTCTTGGAAGTGCCGAAATGCCTCATTGGTAAATCTAAATTCATACCACGTTTTCTGAAAGGCAACCAAAAAATTGTAAGAAACATCGATTTTCACCTCTATTTCATTTTCGGCAATCCTCAGAACCTCATATTTCACGCCGGCGTCTTTCATTCGATGGAAATTCTTTCTTAGCTAGGTATAACGCCTCAAGAAGGGGCGCCGTTTACGGCGTCCCTTCTTGACTTGTTAGGTCTTCTGCTAATTCTTTCGCTTTAGCTTCGTGCTCTTCATCGGTCATGTCAGTACTAAATGATATCTTCAATGCGCGCAAGGAAATGAACAAGTTAAAGATTGCGAATAAGTATGCTATTCCTGAGGCTGCACCAATCCATGGCGCTGATATTAATCCAAGGCAAATAAAAATTAATGCTATAACAAGACGATTGAGAGCATGAAACATAGATACAATAAAAGTGCGTTCACTGCCTCCAGCACATCTTTTATGGTAGAAGAACTCTAGACTTTTCAAGTCCCTTCTAGTTTCGCTACTAAATTTGCCAAGTAAATTGTAACCAGCATTTATAAGCCGCTTGCTTACTTCATAGACCAACCAGAAAGCAGCAGAGCCAAGGGCTCCCTGTGCTATTACAGGTAAATCTAAAATATGTTGTAGCATATTTGCACTTCCATTTTTATTGGCAACATGTAGACCTAACAGCATGTTAATGAGGTCTTCGACCTCATAATATTAATTAGCGGGTATACCTTATAATTCGAAAATTTAAAGGCAACTTTTCTAACACCCTGATAAATAAAGGCAAAAACTCACACCTTTCGCACAGCATCGCCAAAGCGATAATTTACCCTGCCAATACCGCCAAAAATAGGGTCAGGAACAAACACAATCGCTCCACAAAAAAAACCGCTTAACACTGCCGCAACCACCCACACTAGGCAAGAATCTCCCGAACCAACTTGGGCAGTTCCTCACTGGCCAACCCATAGCGCCCCTCGGCAAACAGAGTACGGGTCTGGGACGGCTCAAGGTTCACTTCAATGGTATCGGCCCCCGCCGCCCGGGCGACCTGCACAAAGCCCGCTGCGGGGTAGACGTTTCCGGAGGTACCGATGGACAGAAACAAATCACACTGGTCCAGGGCCGCGTATATCTCGTCCATCTGCAGGGGCATTTCACCAAACCAGACCACATGGGGACGCAGCCGGCCGGGTTGGCCGCAGCAGGCGCAGAGGTCAGCTCCGTCGATATCTCCTTCAATATCGAATAACTGATCGGTGACCGCGCAGCGCATTTTTAACAGCTCGCCGTGGAGATGAATCAGATTTTTAGAGCCGGCCCGCTCATGGAGATTGTCGATATTCTGGGTGACCAGCAGCACCTTGCCATTGAGGCGCTGTTCCAGCTCCGCCAGGGCGAAATGGGCCGGATTGGGGGCGACCTCGCCACCCAGTAACTGGCGACGGCGCCCGTTGTAAAACTGGTGCACCAGCGCGGGATTGGCTTCGAAGCCTTCGGGCGTGGCGACATCTTCAATGCGGTGGTCTTCCCACAGGCCGTCGCTGGCCCGAAAGGTCTTAATGCCGGATTCGGCGGAAATCCCCGCCCCGGTCAGCACCACAATATTGCGATAATCTGGCATCGCGTCTTTTCCTTTCACTGGGTTTTCCGCCATTGTTTTTGATTGGCGTTTTCTATTCCGTTTTCCTGCGATTTCTTGTTTCCTGCGATTTCAAAGTCAGGGCTGGCCCGGCAATGCTATTCACTGGGGACATGAGCAAGCCACTACAGACTTTTCTCCCAGAACAAGGCCTCGCCTGCCGCCGGGTCCAATGCGTAGCCGGCAAAGCCAATCCGGGCATACACACCGCGCGCAACCTCGTTACCTGCCAGCACTTCAAGGGTCAGCTTGCAGCAACCCCGATCACGGGCGACCCCCTCCAGCGCGGCGAGCATTTGTCGGCAAATGCCCTGGCCCCGCGCTTCGGGCACCACCACGACATCGTGAATATTAAATAGTGGCGCGCAGCGAAAGGTGGAGAAGCCGGGAAAGGCGGTAACCAACCCCAGCGCCCGATCCTGGTCATAGGCTAACAGCGTAACTGCGCCGGGGAAGGCTGCCAAATGATCACACAGCACCGCCAGCTTATCCGGTGTGATGGGCTGACCGCCGCCCATTGGGTCCCGGGCATAGCAGTCCATCAATTCGGTAATGGCGCGGCGATCCCGAGGGGAGCGGTAATCAGCAGTAACGATGTTCAATCCAGACAAAGGGGACTCCAAAGCGGAACAGGATGCGCAGCAACAAGCGCTTATGGGACCCGATGATACCCAAGAAAATGCCGATTGGCCCAAGCGCCACAGCCACTTTGTCGACCGGCGCATAGCATTGCCGACCAGAAGACCTATACTCGACGCAATGTTTTCATCGAACACAAATCCGCCAGACCGAAAGAGATAATAAAATGCAAAAGGCCTCCCTAAGACTGTTCGCCGCCAGCACACTGGTTTCCACCCTTCTGCTTTTGAGCGCCTGCGGCGGGGGCGGCGGCGGTGGTAGCACTAGCAGCGGCAACGACGAAGGCAACAGCGGCGGCAACGAAACGCCCCAGACCGCCCTGAGCCATCGCAGTGGCAATAGCGGTGTGGCAGAAACCCAGGGTCATTTCGACCAGATTATCAGCGCCAGCGACGGCGAGGATGTGGCCTTCAGTGTGTTTGTACCCAACAATACCGAGGGCGCGCCGGTACCGTTGGTGATCCACGGCCACGGCTTTGGCCTGAGCCGCATCAAGGATTTTGACGACCCCAACCCAGTATCCAGCTTTGCCAGCGGCGATGTGTCCGGTGATGTCTCCCGACGCTTGTGGGAGGAGGCCGGTTACTACGTGATCAGCTTTGACCAGCGGGGCTTTGGCGAGAGCAGCGGCGACATTACCGTAATGGACCCGGAGCTGGACTGCGACAATATTTCCCGAATGATCGACTGGGCGGAGCAGAACCTGCCTAACCTGGGCTACCGCGACAGCGACCCGGTGATCGGCGCCATTGGCCTGTCTTACGGCGGCGGTTTTCAGACGGTCTGCTCCAGCACCGACAAGCGCTTTGATGCCATTGTGCCCATGGCCACCTGGAGCCATCTGCCCTACAGCCTGTACGCCAACCAGACACCAAAAAACATCTGGCTGGATCTTCTCGCCGTTGCCTCCCAGGGCAAGCTGGCACCCTATCTGATTCAGGGCTTTATCGAGGCGACCACCACCGGCGATATCAGTGATGAGATCATTGATGAACTGGCCACCCACGGCCCCCGGGCTTTTTGTCAGGGCCAGATGGCCACTGGCCTGTCCACCGCCGATGCCCTGTTTATTCAGGGCAGTCACGATGTGCTGTTTAATCTCAACGAAGCGATTGAAAACTACGAATGCTGGAAAGCCAACGGTCAGGACACCCACCTACTGATTCAGCGGGACGGCCATATTGTGCCGGCACTGCAAACGGCGGGCTCGCAGATATTGTTTGGCACCGACGAGCAGCTGTACTGCGACGAGCAGGTGTTGAACACCCGGGAGGTCGCCGCCGACTTTCTGATCAGCAAACTCAGTGGCAGCGCTGCCAACTTCCGTCTGCCCGACATCTGCTTTAGCCTGGCGGCCAGCCAGCAAGGCACCACCTTTGCCGAAGTCCCCCGGGGCGGCCAACTGCGCGAACTTCCCCCAAGCCAGGTGATTCCGGGCGGCCTCAGCAGCCTCGCCAACCTGCTGCAGAATATTCCGCTAACCACCCTGCTAAACACCCTGTCGGCGCTGCCAGTTGAAACCCTGGCCGTGGTGCAGCAAGTGGCTGCCGGTTTGGCCGACCCGGCATCGCTGGCAGACTCCGCCGACGATATCGTCAATCTGCTGCCGGAGGAGCTGATTGTGCAATTGGTCGCCCCGGCGCAGTTTATTCCCCTTGAGACCATGACATCGGCAGCCACCCTGGCCGGCATCCCGCTGGCGTCACTGGTTCTCGACGGCGGCAACGGCGAGGACACCACCCTGTATATCGGCCTGGGCAGAATCCCTGCGGGCGGCGGCGATGCCAAATTGATCAACGATCAGGTGCTGCCAATTACCGGCACCGGCAGCCTGCTGGTCGAGATGATCGGCGTATCTGAGCAGGTGAATAGCGGCGATACATTGGGGCTGATGGTCTATGGCTTTCACCCCTACTTTCTCCACGGCGCGGCAATCGCCCAACCGACTCTGCCCACCGGGCTTGCCGGTACTATCGACTTACCGCTGGTTCAATGAGAACAGCGGCTCCTCTACTCAAAGAACAGATTTGACCGGCAGGAGGCTTGAGGGGCAATACAGGGAGATGACGCTGGGAAGGGTTGCGCCGCCATGCTGACTGCAGCGGCGCAAATGCGATCAAAACTGGGGCAGATTAATAAACGCCTGCCGCCCACGCGAGTAGCAGACTGGCGCAACTCAACGTGGTGACCATAATGGCCAAAATAAACAACAGTTTCAGCGGCCGAAACGGCTTGCGCTCGGTTTCGTTGTAGCCCTGACGCAGATACGCATCCACCCGGGCCTGGTCTTCTGGATACAATTTGTTGTGTTCGTTTTCCATCGCTTTCCACCTCGCTTTCAGCGCCAGCAGTATACCGTATTCACACGCCGACCATGACAAATTCGTGACCGTAATACCAGCCCAGAACGGTACCCGGGCTCGGGCATCGGCAGCCGGCTCAGGAGTGGAATTGAAGCAGTGCGAAGAGGTGACCGGGGCACGTTGATCGGGGCTCGGTGACCGGGGCGCGGTAGCACCCCGGTCATCCCGTGCTAGGCAGACAGAAAGGCCTCGGCGGGAATCGCCATCAGGCTGTCGCTGCCATTGCGAATCGACGCGGACAGGGCGTCCGCCTGGGGCAGCAGATGCTCAACGAAGAAGCGCGCGGTGTGCAGCTTGGCCTGATTAAAGGCCTCGCTCTGGGCGCTGTCGCCACTGAGAATCACCTTGCACTGTAGCGCCCACATGTAGGTGTAGAGGGTCAAACCCATCACATGCAGGTACTCAACCGACGCTGCACCCACTGCATTGGCATCGCCGTCAGCGGTGCGGGACAACACGGTCTCGGTCAGGGCTTCCAGGTTGTCTATTGCGCCGCTCAGCGGGGTCAGAAATTCTGCCAGCCCGGCCACGCTGCCGTTTTCTTCAACAAAGCCACGCATTTCGGCCAACAGGGGCGCGAGGTATTTACCCCCATTGGCGGCAATTTTGCGGCCCATCAAATCCAGCGCCTGAATTCCATTGGTGCCTTCATAAATCTGGCTGATACGCACGTCGCGCACCAATTGTTCCATGCCCCATTCTTTCACGTAACCGTGGCCGCCAAACACCTGCTGGCCCAGCACGGTGCCTTCCAGGCCTTTGTCAGTCAAAAAGGCTTTTGCCACCGGGGTAAGCAGCTCGACCAGGGCCGATGCTTTGGCCTGGGCCTCGCCTTCACCAAACTTGGCGGTATCCAGCTGCTTGCCAACGTACACCGCAAAAGCGCGGCCCGCCTCTACATAGGCCTTTTGGGTCAGCATCATGCGCCGTACGTCCGGGTGCACAATCAGCGGGTCGGCCGCGCCATCGGCGTTTTGCGGGCCGGACGGCGCCCGGCTTTGCAGGCGCTCCAACGCGTATTCCGCCGACCACTGATAAGCCGCCTGGCCCGCGCTGAGGCCCTGAATACCCACCGACAGGCGCTCGTAGTTCATCATGGTGAACATGCCCTGAAGGCCTTTATTGATCTCACCGACCAAAAAGCCCTGGGCGCCGTCAAAGTTCAGCACACAGGTGGCCGAGGCATGAATACCCATTTTGTGCTCGACGCTGCCACAGTTGACGCCATTGGCGTCCCCCAATGAGCCGTCGTCATTCACCTTCACTTTGGGCACCAGAAACAGCGAAATGCCTTTGGAGCCAGCGGGGGCGTCGGGCAGTTTGGCCAGCACCAGGTGAATGATGTTTTCGGTCAGATCCTGCTCGCCGCCGGTGATAAAGATCTTGGTGCCACTGATGGCATAGCTGCCGTCGGCCTGGGGAATGGCCTTGGTGCGGATCATGCCGAGGTCGGTACCGGCGTGGGCTTCCGTCAGGCACATGGCCCCGGCCCACTTACCCGCATACATGTTGGGCAGGTACTTTTCCTTCAACTCGTCTGAAGCGTGATTGGCAATAGCCAGCGCCGCCCCCGAGGTGAGGGTCAGATACAAACCCATCGCAATATTGGCGGAATAGAGCATCTCTTCGAACAGCAGAATCAGCATCTTGGGCATATTCTGGGCGCCGTATTGCTCCTCACCCGACAGCCCTGCCCAACCGCCTTCGGCGAGCTGTTTGAAAGCTTCTTTATAGCCTTCCGGGGTGATCACATTGCCATCCTGCCAACGCACACCCTGGGCATCACCGCTCTGGCTCAAGGGTGCGATCAAGCCTTCGTTGATCTTGGCACTCTCTTCGAGAATGGCATCGGCCAGTTCCCGGTTAACCTCCTGCAGAGCGGGAAATTCACGCCAGAGTTGTTCTGCGTTGAACACCTCGTGCAATACAAACTGCATGTCTTTTAAGGGTGCTTTATAGTCGGGCATGTCGCCTCCCAATCTTGTTCTTTCAGTGCGGTTCAGACACCACAATCCGGCCATAAATGCCGGATTGGGTCTGAGTATTACGGTGATTCAGGCAGCGGGGGATGTCCCCCGCAAATTAAAAGGCAAAGGCCTCCGCCGGCATGGCCATGATGGAGTCAGCACCATTGAGCATCGCCAGTTTGTGCGACTCGGTGCGGGGCAGCAGGCGCTGGAAGTAGAACTGGGCCGTTTGCACCTTGGCACTGAGGAAGGCATCGCTGCCGTCGTTCTCCAGCGCAATGGCCGCCATCCGCGCCCACATGTAGCCCAGGGAGAGGTAGCCGGCGTACATCAGGTAGTCCACTGAGGCAGCGCCCACCTCTTCCGGGTTGGCCATGGCCTTTTCACCCAATTTGGCGGTGACTTCGCCCCACTCCTGATTCAGCTTGGCCAGCGGGCCGATAAACTCCGCCATCTCCGGGCGGTGCTGCTGAGACTGACAGAATTTATGGATAATTTTGGTGAACACCGCCAGCTGCTTGCCACCGCTGCCCATCACCTTGCGACCCAGCAGATCCAGCGCCTGAATGCCGGTGGTGCCTTCGTACAGGGTCGAAATGCGCAGGTCACGCACGATCTGCTCCATGCCCCACTCGGCAATGTAGCCGTGACCGCCGTAGACCTGCATGCCGTAGTTGGCCGACTCCAGGCCAGTCTCGGTAACAAAGGCCTTGGCAATCGGGGTCAGCAGCTCTGACAGGTTCTCGGCGTGCTCGCGGGCCTCTTCATCGTCTGAGAAGTAAGACACATCCACCAGTTGCGCCACCCAGTAAATAAAGGCGCGGCTACCCTCGGCCAGGGCCTTTTGGGTCAGCAGCATACGGCGCACGTCGGGGTGCACAATCAGCGGGTCGGCGGGGCCGTTCGGATTTTTGGGGCCGCTGAGCGAGCGCATCTGCAGACGCTCCCGGGCGTAAGTCAATGCGCCCTGGAAAGCCAGTTCGCCAGACGCCAGACCCTGCAGTGCGGTGCCCAGGCGAGCTGAGTTCATCATATGAAACATCGCATTTAAGCCGCGATTTTGCTCACCGACCAAAAAGCCGGTGGCCCCATCAAAGTTCATGACACAGGTCGCCGAAGCCTTGATGCCCATCTTGTGTTCAATGCTGCCGCAGCTCACGCCATTGCGCTGACCAACATTGCCATCCGCGTCCGGGAGGAACTTGGGCACCAGAAACAGGGAGATACCTTTGGTGCCCATCGGCGCGCCCTCAATACGGGCGAGCACCAGGTGAACAATATTTTCGGTCAGGTCGTGCTCACCGCCAGAAATAAAAATCTTGGTACCGGTAATGCGGTGGCTGCCATCGGCCTGGGGCTCGGCTTTGGTTCGCAGAATGCCCAGGTCCGAGCCGCAGTGGGGCTCGGTCAAACACATGGTGCCGCCCCAAGTACCGTCTACCATCTTGGGCAGATAGGTTTCCTGAAGTGACTCGCTGGCGTAATTCTCGAGTAGCCGCGCGGCAGACTGGGACAGACCGGTGTACATACCCCAGGACCAGCAGGCAGAGCTCACCATCTCACTCATTACCAGGCCGATGGAATTGGGCAGACCCTGACCGCCAAACTGGGTGGCCGCCGTCATCGAAGGCCAACCGCCCTCGGCATATTGCTGGTAGGCCTCTTTGAAGCCGGTGGGTGTGGTCACCCCGTCTTCAGACCAGGTACAACCCTCCTGGTCGCCAACCTGGTTCAGCGGCGACAGCACGTTCTCAGAAAACTTCGCCCCTTCTTCAATGATGGCATCAAGTAAGTCTTCACTTACCTCTTCCCTTTTTGCCAGCTTGGTATAGTGCTCGTTGCAGTTGAGCACATTCTTGAGGACAAAGTGGATATCGCGCAGGGGTGCTTTGTATTGCGGCATGGGAAAACCTCACTCTTAAACCGGGCAAGCTAAAACGGCTCACCAATGTTGACAGTGAAAACTATAGCAGGGTTTTTGCGCTGGGCAAGTCCCTGGTGACGGATTTTTATGTCATTTGGGTCAATCAATGGTGGCCGGCGAAGGCCGCAGAGTGAGCAGGAAAAGGCGGGAGGCGTGCCCCGGAAGCGGGGCATCGCCCGGAAAGGCGCGCTATGCCGGGCTGGCGGGGATCAGACCAGCGACATCAGGGCCGCGACCAGCAGCGCATTGTCGTAGTAAGGCGCGCTGGCCTTGCTGACCAGCCGGGTGTCGATCACCGAGATGCCCAGCTGTTCCAGGCGCTTTGCCGAGGGCAGCGGGCCATAGTTGCCCTGCCGGCTGTCAATGAGGATAAAGTTCAGCTGACTCGACACCGGGGTAGGTTCCTCGCCGCAGTCCGCCTGTAACTGGGCGAGCAGTTGATCCAGACAATCATCCAGCGTCATGCCGTACTGCTCCGGGTCGCGGCCCAGGTTGGGTAAATACACCTTTGGGCAGCCGTTACTGGCAATGGCCCGCCCCACTCCCGATGGCAGCAAGTTCACTAGCAGGCTGGAATAAAAGCTACCGGGGGGATAACAAATCAGCTCGGCTGACTCGATCAACTTGCGATTTTTCTTGCGCACCGACAAGGGTGTTGGCTCAGGCTGAGACGCCGATGCCGACAGAAACACCCGCTTCACCTTTTTTTGCAGCGGCGGCACTTCCTTGCCAGTCAGTGCGTGCTGCCCGATCACCCGAGAGCCATCCTCCAACTCGGCAACCAGGTGCAAGTCCTCATCAACGATGGCGCGAACGGTGCCTTGCACGTTCACCAATTTGGAGAACAGAAACACAATGGGATCGAGGTGGCGGTGATTGTTGAGGTAACCGCCGGTCAGAATCAGGTTGCCGATACTGGCACCCGCCAAATTAAAATCGGCCGGCATTGCCTGTAGAAAATAGCCGAGCTGATTAGAAATCAAACGCCGCATCGGATTGGCGATTTCGCTCATCAGCTCACCCTTGCCCTGGGCCATGGTCTCTAGCTGAGCGCGCAGCGCGTCACTGCTGCCGCCTTTGGGAAAACGATGGTTAAACAGGCGAAAGATATCCGGATGCCCCAGCACCGACTCGTCGGCCAATGCCATCATCCGGCTGCGTAAATCACCGATCGAGGGCATGCCAAAGGCCCGGCGCAACTCGGCGGAGCTGCCGCCGGAATCGAAGGGAGTGACCAGGTGGGTAGAGTTGTGGGTGTAATCCTTGAGGGTTTTGCACAGCGAGTTAAGCGCGCTGCCACCACTGAAAAACAGCACCTTGGGGCCGAGCTCGGGGCTCTTCCGATAGCGGCTGATTCGCAGGCCATCAGGGATTTCAACCGTCCGGCTCAAACGAATGGGCGACATCAACCACAACTCCTTGTTCTGCTACCAACGGCCACTTCGGTGGCCATGCAGCAGCAAATTTAACAATTCTGTATTACTTTAGCAGTATCGTTATGACAATTTTGTTGCACCGCCAATCAGACACCCCGGATCTGCCCTATGGAAATCCCCAGCAGCATCGCCAGCAATCTGCATTTTCTGCAGGTCGAAATCGACTCGCTGGTCGAAAAGCTGCAGGTCTTTTTTGGCGACGTCGGCAAGGGCAATGCCAAGGACATTCTCAGCCGGGAAGGGTATATCCAGAATCTGAAGCAGCGTATTCATAACAGCTGCCTGCAACACCTGACCCAGTTTGAGCCGGGCCACCCGCAGATCACCGCCTTGCGCAGCATTGAGGAAATCGCCTCCCAGTTGGAAGATATTGGCACCCTGGCCATTGGCTGTGTCAGCCATGTTGAGCGAATGTCGGCCCCCGAAGTGCTGCGCCCCACCCTTTATGTGCCCATGTTGCAGCACATTCGCGATGCGCTGGAAATGCTGGAACCCGCCATCAGCGACAACAAAAGTCGCCGGGCGCTGCGCATCACCCGATTTGAAGGACGCTTGGAGCAGGACTGCAACAAGCTGAAAAAGCGCTATATTCAGGCGCTGAAAAACAACAAGAAGCAGACGGAAGATCTCGCCCAGGCGCTGTTCGTTAGTCAGAGCGTGGCGTCAATGGGCGACGCGCTGGTGAATATCAGCGAAGCCATTATCTCAGCCAATGTCGGCCAGACCGTGAGCCTTGAGCGCTACCGCTCACTGCAATCGTCGGTGGAAAAGCTGCAGCGCCAGCAGAAAGTCGACGACGTCAAAATTGAAACCATTGCCGAAACCCGATCTGGCAGCGCCATCGCCGGGGTTTCCAGCGGCAAGGAAACCGACCAGAGCTATCTGGGAATCTTTAAAGATGGTGAGAAAAAGAAGGTCAAGGAGGAGCGGGAAGGCGTTAAAAGCTGGCACGATATTTATCCCGGGCTGGCACCGCGAATCTTGTCCTACGACAAACGGGGCCAGTCTGCCGCGCTGCTAATTGAGCACTTGCCCGGACTGACCTTTGAAAAGCTGGCCTTACAAGCCGACGACAATCTGTTTGCGCAGGCCCACGACCGCCTCGTTGAAACGTTAAACAAGGTATGGCGGGAAACCCTGATCAAAGAACCGGTCACTGCGGATTTTGGCGGCCAGCTAAAACGACGCATCGACCCGGTCTACAAAATTCACCCCGAGTTTAATCGCGCGCCCAGCCGCATCAACGCGCTGCGTTTGCCCGCCTTTGACACCCTTATCGAGCAGGCCACCGAGCTGGAAGCCAAATTGGCGGCGCCCTTTTCGGTGTATATCCACGGCGATTTCAATATCGACAACATTATTTACGACCCCGCCAGCCAGAAGATCAATTTCATCGACCTGCACCGCTCCCGCTATATGGATTACGTGCAGGATGTGTCGGTATTTATGGTGTCCAATTATCGGCTGCAAATTCTGGACACCCCCGTTCGTCGACGCTTAATGCAATCAGCATTGCGTATTCATGAGACGGCCAGTGCATTTGCGCGCGAGCAGGATGACACCAGTTTCGATCTGCGCATGGCGCTCGCCCTGGCCCGCTCCTTTGCCAGCTCAACCCGCTTTATCCTCGACAAGGCTCACGCTAAAGGCATGTTCTTTCGAGCTCGCTACTTGCTTGAGCAAGCACTGGCCGCCAACCCCCAGAAGCCGGAAAAATTTACACTGACAGTCAGGGAGATGTTCATTGCCTAAGCCACGTATCGCCGTTGTCGGCATTCCCGGAAAGTGGTCAACCGAAGTGCTGGCAGACGCCCTGGAGCAACGCACAGGATTTCGCCTGGTGGTCGACATGCATGAGCTGAGCATGGATCTACAGCAGGGCCGCCTGCTGTATCGCGATCAGGACCTGTGCCAGCTCGACGGTATTATCGTCAAGAAAATCACCGCCCAGTACAGCCCCCAAAGCCTGGACCGACTGGAAATGCTGCGCCTCGCCGAAGCAGCCGGGGTACGCGTGTTCAGCCCGGTGAACTCCATGGCTCGGCTGATCAACCGACTGTCTGGCACCATGGCTCTACAGGCCCAGCAGATCCCCATGCCGGAAACCTGCGTGACCGAAGATATCGACCAGGCCCTGGATGCCATTCACCGCTTTGGCAGCGCCGTGTTTAAACCCCTCTACTCCACCAAGGCCCGGGGCATGTGCATCATCGACACTGATCAACCCAGTGAGGAAATCAGCGCTGCAGTGCGGGCCTTTATGGCCGCCAACCCGGTGATGTACATTCAAAAGCGCCTAAATTTACCCGGCAGAGACTTGGCGCTGGTGTTTCTGGGGGGCGAGTATTTGGGCACCTATGCCCGGGTAAGCCAGTCTTCCAGCTGGAACACCACCATCCACAGCGGCGGCCGTTATGAGAGCTACCAGGCACCGGCGGATATGATCGACATTGCACGCCGAGCCCAGGCCGCTTTCCGTATGGACTTCACCACCGTCGACATCGCCGAAACCGATAACGGTCCGGTGGTATTCGAGGTGTCCGCCTTTGGGGGATTCAAGGGCGCGCTTGAGGGTGCGGGCATCGACGCCGCCGCCCGCTATGCGGATTACGCGGTGGAGCAACTTTCATGACCACCGACAACGTCGAGCGCCTTCGTCATCAATTACTGGGGGAGCGCCAACCCCTTCCGCGAGCGGTGCAGTTTCACATCGCCGGTGTGACGCTGGAGCTGCGCAGTAACAATGAAAACCTGCTAGCAAAGATTGCGCACTATATGGCGCATCTAACAGCCCCATCAACAGCAGCATCGCCTGCCAGCGACGCAAACGATCAGCTAGTTAACATCACCATTACCGCCATTGAGGCGCCAGCACCGGAGTTGGATCTGGCCTTCAAAGACTGGAAGCGGGAGCCGGGCAAGCAATCCCGCAAGGACAGCTACCTGGCACTGACACCCAACACCCGATTGCTGCGCAAAGTGCGCACCGGCATGGTCTTTCTCCAATCACCGACCGAAGCCCTGGTGGTGGGGCCCTGCCTGAAGAATGACAATCAGGTGATCAACTTCATCAACAATCAGTACATGAACTATCTGCAGCAGCAGGGCTGGCTGATCTGTCATGCGGCGGGGGTCGTGCTCGATGCCCATCAGAACCAGGCGATTGCGCTGGCTGGTCTTTCCGGTGGTGGCAAGTCCACCCTGATGCTGACCCTGATGGAAGGTGAGCGAACCCGCTTTGTCAGCAATGACCGTTTGTTCATCAAGGTCGAGGGCAATGGCGCCCAGGCTGCCGGGGTGCCCAAGCTGCCTCGGGTGAATCCCGGCACCCTGCTCAACAACCTTCGGCTGGTCAGCCTGCTGCCAACGGCACGCCAGCAGGCCCTCACCAATTTGCCCAAGCAGGCCCTGTGGGAGCTGGAGGAAAAGTACGATGTGCCCATCACCGCCTGCTACGGCGAAGGTCGCATTCAACACAACGCGCCGTTAAAGGCCCTGTTTATCCTGAACTGGCACCATGCCGCCGATGCAGAGACCACGATTACACAGGTTGATCTCAACCAACGTCGGGAACTGCTGCCCGCGGTAATGAAATCCCCCGGCCCGTTTTATCAAGACAGCGAGGGCCATTTCCTCGATGGTGATATTAGGCCCAAGCCCGAGAAGTACCTGGCTGCGCTCAAGGGGGTGGCGTGCTACGAAATCACCGGCAGAGCCGACTTTGCCAAGGCCGCCGATGCCATCACCTCGCTGGTGGGAGCGTAAGCATGGTGAGAACTGTCATCGCCCTGCTCCGTCACGGCGACTATCACCAACAGGCCGATACCCCCAGTGCCCTGCAACCCTGGCCGCTCACCGAAACAGGCCGAGCCCAGGCCCGGGCCGCAGCCCCGCAACTAATGGATTTCTGCGCCGAACATCAGCTCACGCTGGCGCACCAAATTGACTGCTCCAGCCTGTTACGCGCCTGGCAGACTGCGCAGATTCTGGCCGACGAGTTGACTCGGCTAACGGGCACCGCAGTGACCACCGCGTCATTTGATGCGCTATGGGAACGCAATGTGGGCAGCGCTGCCAATCTCACCACGACCCAAATTCAGCAAGCGGTGGCCAGCGACCCGCGCTGCCCACCACTGCCCGATAACTGGAAAAGCGACAGTCATTTCCGCCTGCCCCTGCCCGGTGCAGAATCATTGATGGACGCAGGACACCGGGTTGCCAGCCATATTGAAGGGGCCATGACCAACACTGGCAGTGACCCTCAACTGAAAGTATTTGTGGGCCACGGCGCCGCTATCCGTCATGCGGCATCGGTGATGGGCGCGCTGGCAGAGTCGGATATCCCCACATTGAGCATGTACCACGCCCAACCTGTCTTTCTGGAACGGATCGACGATCATTGGCATCACATCGGCGGCAATTGGAAAATCCGTCACCGCGAAGCCCACGCAGATTAATACACCGCGCATCCTCCGCATATCACCCACATACTTTGCCCTTGCCCGGCGACATCGGCGGTTGCAGCGAGTTCGTCATCGATTTGCAACAAAGATGAAATATAAAGAGGAAGTGAGAAAACAGCGCGCAGCACTGTCCAACGGACAACGCACTGCCAGACACCAGGCGGCCTGAATAGCGAGGCGAGGATACCCGGCACTATGATGGACACTATCACGCGATATTACGGCGACTCGATGCCGACAGCGGTAGAGCCCGCCATTCGACTCCCCGAGCTCGGCACTACCACGCCCTCTCAGCAAGCCGTTTTGCAGCGCTACTTTCCCAACCATGCCCTTCGCCGCATGGAACAATGGGCGCTGGACAATACTGCATCTGACGAAAACGACATTGCCCTCGCCACCGCCCTGCGCAGTGGCCACGCTCTCAAGCAATGGCGCTGGCCCAAGCAACCGGTCCTGTTTTTTTCCGACGCCCACGCGGATGCCGATGCCTTTGCAGCCTCACTGATCGCCTCTGGCGGCATTGTGGAAGACGGCCAGCAGTTGCGCCTCAGCGACTACGGCAAGAAGGCCTGCTTCGTGATCGGCGGTGACTGTTTAGACAAGGGGCCGAGCAACTTGGCGTTGCTGCGCAAAATTCGTCAATTGCTCGACACCGGCGCCAAGGTCAAACTCCTGGCAGGCAACCACGACATCCGCTTGCTGGTGGGTCTGCGTACCCTGGTCCGCCCCCGCACCGTCCTCAGCGAGCATTTCTTTCTGCGCATGGGACCCAAGGTGGTGCCCCTGCTCAAGGAAGTGTTTGACGTCTACCTGAGCGGCAATCCCCTGCCACATTCGATACCGGATGAGGCAACCTGTCGCCAGCGGCTGATGCCCCGCGACACCTGGCCGCAAGCATTTGCCGACGCGGCAAGAGGCAAATTGAGCGACGAAGCCATTGCCAAGGAAATTGCCGGCATGGCGAAGAAGCGCGACAGTTTCGAACAGGCCTACCGGGATGCGGGTCTGGACCTGCGCCAAGTCTACGCAACCGCCCAGCGCTGTGTTGACCTGTTCTTTGCCCCTGGCGGCGAGTTCAGCTGGTTCTTCAGCAAGATGAAGCTCAGCTATCGGGCGGGCTCCTTCCTGTTTATCCATGCAGGCCTGGACGATAACGTAGCTGACCTGCTGAAGAAAAAAGGCCATCGCCACCTCAACAAGTTGTTTCGCAAACAACACAGCGACGACCTGTTTTCGTTTTATTATGGCGCCGTCAATAACACCCTGCGTACCAAGTATCGCAAGACCGATTTGCCGCTCAGCAAAAAGGGGGTAAAAAAGGTCAACAAACTCGGCATTCACGCCATCATGCACGGCCACCGCAACCAGACCAATGGCCAGCGGTTGATGTTGCGACAGGGGCTGTTGCACATTGAAGGTGACATCACCATGGATCGCAACTCGCGCATTAAAGAAGGCCTCTCGGGCCTCGGTGTCGGCTTCACCCTGATTCACCCCTCCGGCAAGGTGATTGGCATCAGCAATGACCACCATGCGACCCGCGTGCTCGAACCGGCCAGTTATCTGACCTGGCACTAGATGGCGGGGGTTGGGTCGCTCAGAAATTCTACACCAAGCCTTCCAAACCCGTTGGGGAAAGCCCACTATTAGTTGCTAAAAAAGTAGCTGCTGAAATAGCCATCGAGGAAGAGCGCAATGCGCGAATCAAAGAAAAGTTTTCGCCATGAGTCGCTGCAGGATCGCGATACCGTACAGGGAATTTTAAAAGCGCTGACCAAGGGACTGAATCGTGGCGAACTGCGTTTCAGCGACGATGATGGCGAGATTCTGCTGCACCCCGAAGGGCTGCTGACACTGAGAGTCAGTGCCAGCCAAGAGGACAACCGTCACCGGCTGGACATCCGGGTGAGCTGGCAAACTGATGACGGTCCTAAAGAGGGAAAAACCCTCAACGTTGAATAAAGCCGCGGGCTTAGAACAGCCACCCGGTCGGGTCGGGATGAGGCTGTTTGGTGTCCAGCGCTTTAATGCCCTTCACGCAGCGCACTATCAACCACACCACCCAAAACAGCAGCAGTAGGTAGCCCACAATCGCCATCGACAACATCGCGCCAATCACGATGTACAGCGCCCCTATCCAAAAGGTACGAATCTGAAACTGATAGTGGGACTTCAACCATTCTGGCGCGTCCCCTTTATTCACATAAGCAATCACCACACCGATAATGCCGGTAATGCCAAACACAATGCCAATCAGATAAAGAATGTAGACAATCTTGGCTGTTCCCTCACCGCCACCACCCTGCGCTACCGTGCTCTCAGTCATCCTGTTTCTCCGAATAGATCATGGAATTGGCCTTCCGCCGCGACAATCCGCGTCGCGGAAAAAGAAGACGTACCGCGTGTTTTTAACCCGAGAAGAGTATGAGGTCCAGCCCGAACGGCACTTACTTTAGGCAAATATCGTCCGGATTGTCCTTCCCGCAAAGGCGCACTACTGTCCGGAATAGTTTTTGTGTCGTCATGCTCGCGAACGCGGGCATCCAGAAAATCCAGCTACGTTAGCAAACATACTGGATACCCGCGTTCTAGGGTATGACGATATCCGGGGGCTATCGTTTCAGGACCCCCGCCTTCGCGCACTACTATCCGGAATGACTTTTATGCCGTCATGCTCGCGAACGCGGGCATCCAGAAAACCCAGCTACGTTAGCAAACATACTGGATACCCGCGTTCGCGGGTACGACGATATTTGAGGCTTTCTTAAATCAAGTCACGTCCCCGGCAGATGCTGTTTCCGCCCACGATATTTAGTCCTTGCAAGCTGTGTGGCTCAATTTATTCCGGACAGTAGTGCGCCTTTGCGGGAATGACAGGCTTAAGTAAGTACCATTCAGGTCCAGCCCCGTTCGCCAGCCAGGCACACAAAGGGAAGCGTTTGCGCTACGCCGGGTCTTTCGGCGATAGCCCCAGCGCGCCCAGATCGAGGTAGCTTGCGACCTTGTTAAAATCCCTTGGGTCCGCCAAGTGGGGAACAATACCCAAGCAGGGCGCGCGCAGCATTTCAGCCAGGGTTTGCATATTTTCTTCAAAACAGTCCATGTTGGGATCAATACGATTCGCTACCCAGCCTGCAAGCCGAAGTCCATCGTTGGCTATTGCCTGCGCTGTTAGCAGGGCGTGGTTAAGGCAGCCCAGCTTCATCCCCACCACCATAATCACTGGCAATTCCAGCTCCACAGCCAGGCTGGCCATGGTTTGGTGCATGTTCAGTGGCACACGCCAGCCGCCTGCTCCTTCGATCAATTTCAAGTCGGCGGGCTTCATCAAGGCGCCGCGAACATAACCTGCCAGCTGGGCGACCTGCAACCGTCGCCCCTCTTGGGCGGCGGCAATGTGCGGCGCGATGGGCGCCTGAAACAAAACCGGATTCACCTGAGAGTAGGGCAGCTTCTCTGTCATGGTTTGCAGCAGTAACATGGCATCGCCGTTCACCGGCCCTTCCGGCCCGGGCTCTGCCCCGGCGGCCACCGGCTTGAGCGCCAAGGTAGAAAGTCCCATCTTGTTTGCTGCCGTTAGCAGACCACAAGAAATCAGGGTCTTGCCCGCATCCGTATCGGTTCCCGCAACAAAAAACGTTTTGCCCATTCCTTTTCTCGCCGTTCGTTTTTGCCGTTTCCTGTTCAGCACGACTTGTGCAGACACAGGTACCACACCTGATAGCTGGCCGGCAGGGTGCCATCCGTTTGGCGAAAGCCTTCATAGGCTTCAGTTAACGCGAGCAGTCGCTGCCGCCCTGCAAGACCGCCGGGGCGGCCCTCATTGACGTTGCGGGCGCCCAGGCTCTTCAGCTCCCGGGTTAGTTCACCGAGCCGCCGGTATGACACTACCTCCAGCGCCTCCCGCCACCATGACAGGTTCAAACCACTTCCGTCTATCGCCGCTTGCAAATATTCCCGGTCGGCAAAGGAGTTCACGTGGGTGTACTGATCAACCTGCTGCCATGCCTGGCGCAATTCAAACAGGGTTTGCGGACCGAGGGTTGCCAGCAAGGCCTGACCACCGGGTTTGAGCACCCGCTGCAACTCGGCGCAGACCGCCGCAAAATTCTCGCACCACTGCAGCGACAAACTGGAAAACACCAGGTCAACACTCTCGTCAGCCAGGGGCAAATCTTCCGCGTCGCCACAAATCCAGTAATTCGCCTGACCGGCTCGCGCGCTGGCCGCATAGCTCACCATCCCCGCAGCCAGATCCAGTGCGAGCACCTGTTGTTTGGCCCGCTCACGCAACGCGCGCAAGCAGTAGCCCGTGCCGCAACCCAGGTCGAGCACCGTTCCAGTGGTCGTCGGCAGCGCCGCAAGCAGATGATCGGCAACCCGCCGCTGCAATTGGGCAACGCTGTCGTAACTGACCGCGGCTTTGCTGAAGGCCCGGGCCACCTGTTGCTTGTCGATGTGACGCTGGGCGCCTGCCATGATCCATCCGTGCTCACCGGCAAAGGCTAATACCGCACTGAGCACTTCATCAGGCTGGGACAAAAAAGGAAGATGACCACTGCCGGGCATGACCTGCACCTGCTGATTCGCCGACAGCGCAAGCTGCTCCGCCACCGCGGCAGGAACCAAAGCGTCCTTCTCGCCGAGCAGGTGCAACACCGGCACCGTCAATCGCGCCAATGCCGCGCGGTTGTCGAATCCGTTGAGGCAAGCCAGCCCCCGACTGAGATTATCAAGACTGACATCCTGCGTTAGGTTCAGCCCCTCCAGTCGTTTCAACAGCTGCTTGCCCGCGCTGTCACCCAATACTTGCAAGGCATTAAAGCGCTTCAGAGTGCGCCCGGCATTGCCGGCAAGGCTGTCGGCAAATTGCTGGAAGGTCTCCGGCGCCATGGCCCAGGGCCAATCCGGTCTGGCCACGAACACCGCATTGCTGCCAATGGTAATGACCCCATTCACCCGGTCCGGGTAGCGGTCAGCGAGCGAGGTCGCCAACATGCCGCCCAGGGACCACCCCACATAAAGCGCTGATGGAGGCAGCTCAGGCAACACCTGCTCAAGCAGGGTGTCGGGGTCGACTGGGGCGGCAAGCGACGCACTCGCGCCATAGCCGGGCAGATCCAGCAGGGTGATATTGAAATGCTCACGCAGCCCCGGCAGCAAGCTCCGCCAAATGCCACAGTGACTGGCCCAGCCGTGCAGCAACACCAGTTCGACGGTACTGCCACTCGTGGAAGCCAGGCGCTCGCGATAGAGCTGGCTCACAGCTGGCCTCGCTCGCGCCAGATGGCGGCCAAGCTGCTCAGCAGACGATCCACATCGGTCTCCCGGTGGGCTGCCGACAGGGTGATCCGCAAGCGCGCGGTACCCACCGGCACGGTGGGCGGGCGTATGGCAGAAATCAGAATACCCTCGGCTTCCAGGGCCCGACTGATTGCCAGGGCCTGGCCATCATCACCCACCATTAGCGGCTGAATTGCGGTGTTAGATTCCATTAACGGCAGTCCCAGCAGGGCTGCCTCATGGCGAAAGTAGGCGATCAGCGATGCCAGATGGTCACGCCGCCAGGCTTCAGTTTCCAGCAAGTCCAGACTGGCCAGGGTTGCCGCAGCAACCGCTGGCGGCATGGCGGTGGTGTAGATGTAGGGTCTGGCAAATTGAATCAGGCTTTCAATCAGCGTTTCGCTGCCGGCAACAAAGGCGCCGAAGCTGCCAATGGCCTTACCAAGGGTGCCCATCAATACCGGTAGTTGTTGCTGGTCCAGGCCAAAGTGGGCGGCGCTGCCCGCACCGGACGCCCCCAGCACACCAAAACCGTGGGCATCGTCGACCATCAGCCAGGCGTTGTGGCGCTGGGCAAGGCCGGCCAATTCAGGCAGGGGCGCCATATCGCCGTCCATGCTGAACACGCCATCCACCACAATCAGCTTCAGCCCTTCCTCCGGGGCGCGCTGCAGCCGTCGCTGCAAATCGGCGACATCATTATGGGCAAAACGTTGGAAGCGACTGCCGGAAAGCAGACCGGCATCGAGTAGCGAGGCATGGTTAAGGCGGTCTTCAAACACCTGATCGCTGCGGCCAACGAGGGCTGCCACCGTGCCGAGGTTAGCCATATAACCGGTAGAAAACAGGAGTGCGCGATCCCGCCCCGTTAACTCCGCCAAGCGTTCTTCCAGGCGGTGGTGAAGCGAAGAGTGACCGCAAACCAAATGGGACGCGCCGCCGCCCACACCAAACTCGGCGCTGGCACGGTGCATGGCTTCAATCAATTTGGGGTGATTCGCCAGGCCCAGATAATCGTTACTGCAAAATTGCAGCAGCTGACGGCCGTCAACCTGCAGCTCGGCGCCCTGGGCCGACTCCACGACCCGCCGCTGGCGGTAACGATTTTGCTCCCGGCGCTCTGCCAGACGGCGCTGGAGGGCGCGTTCGAACATGGCGATTATGCAGTGGCGTCGTAAAAGAATGCGTCGTTGCGGACCTTGTCCACTTGAGCCATCAGCGCTTCGCCCTGGGCCTCGTCATCCTGCTCAACACAGCGCTGCTCAGGCTTGATTCCCAGGCGGCCAAACAGCTGCATGTCTTTGTTAGCTTCCGGGTTGGGTGTTGTGAGCAATTTTTCGCCGTAGAAAATCGAGTTGGCACCGGCAAAATAGGCCAGGGCATGCATTTCTTCGTTCATCGATTCACGCCCGGCGGACAGCCGCACATGGGACTGGGGCATCAAAATCCGGGCCACGGCGATGGTGCGAATAAAGTCGAAGTTATCCAGATCGTCAACCTGATCCAGCGGTGTGCCCTCTACCTTCACCAGCATGTTGATGGGCACGCTCTCGGGGTGGGCGGGCAGATTGGCCAGCTGCAGCAACAGCCCGACCCGATCCTTGACGGTTTCGCCCATGCCAACAATCCCGCCACTGCACACCTTGATACCGGCATCACGAACGTGGCTCAGGGTGGTGAGACGGTCCTGATACGTACGGGTGGTAATGATCTCGCCGTAGAACTCGGGCGAGGTATCCAGGTTGTGGTTGTAGTAGTCCAACCCCGCATCAGCCAGCGCTTTGGCTTGCTCATCACTGAGCATCCCCAGGGTCATACAGGTCTCCAGACCCATTTCCTTGACCCCTTTAACCATGGCGGTGACGTAGGGCATGTCTTTTTTCTTGGGCGAGCGCCACGCCGCGCCCATACAGAAACGAGTGGAACCCTGGGCTTTGGCAGCTTTCGCCTCGGCCAGCACCTTTTCCACTTCCATTAATTTTTCTTTTTCCAGCCCGGTGTCGTAGCGGTTGCTCTGGGGGCAGTATTTGCAATCTTCCGGGCAGGCGCCGGTTTTGATGGACAGCAGGGTGCTCACCTGAACTTCATTGGGGTCAAAGTTGGCCCGGTGCACCGTCTGCGCCTGGAACAGCAAATCGTTGAAGGGCTGTTCAAACAGGGCCTGCACTTCCTTGGCGGTCCAATCGTGACGGGGGGTGGTGATATTTTCCGGGCTCATAACTTTCCCTTGGGGCGCAAACAACGCTATGTTCAGAGGAAGCGCTATCATATCGCGCCCCCTATCACTGTCAACCTGCAAGGACGCTTATGGTTAACAGATCCCGCTGGCGGCGGGCCTTCGATGCCCTCTTTCCCTACGCTTGCCTGCTCTGCCAGCTGCCCAGCGAAAACAACAAGGCCATCTGCGATGCCTGCGAAGTTGAGCTGCCCTGGCTGGGCGCCCATTGCCAGCAATGCGCCCTGCCCCTCCCCCCTGGCAGCACCGCCATCCACTGTGGCAAATGTCTGCAGCGGCCCCCGGCCTTTGCTCGCTGTCTTTGCCCGCTGCGCTACGACTTTCCCGTGGGCGGCCTGATTAACCAGTTCAAGCACCACGGCCAGCTCGCGGCCGGGGCTTTGCTCGGCGAATTATGGCTTGAGGCCTGCCGCGACCGGCTCGAGGCGGCAGAGCCAGAGCTGCTGGTGCCGGTTCCGCTGCACTGGCGCCGCCGCTGGCAACGGGGCTACAACCAGGCTGAGCTATTGGCCGAGCAGTGGTCCGCGGCCCTGAAAATTCCGATGCTGCGCGCCGCCAAGCGCCGCCAGTGGACGTCCGCCCAGCAGGGGCTGTCGGCCAACCAGCGGCGGCAAAACCTGCGCAAGGCCTTTGCCGTGTTGCAACCCGAATCCATCGCCGGCAAACACCTGGCCCTGGTTGATGACGTACTCACCACAGGCGCGACAGCCCACAGCCTGGCCGCTATACTGACGCGCTGTGGCGCACGTCGCGTCGATATTTGGTGTCTTGCCAGAACGCCATAAACCGTCGCATTGCCGCCGCCCTACCGCCGCTTAACCTGACAGGAACACCATGATCACAGCGCCGCCGCGCCCATTCAGATCCTCTCGGCCGAGACCTTGTGCCCAGGGAGCGTCGCCATTTTGACCGCCCAGGACTGGCAGGCAGTCGCCCTCACCCTGCAACTCGCCGGACTGACCACACTGATCTTGCTGCTTCTCGGCACGCCGCTGGCCTGGTGGCTGGCCCATACCCGCTGGCGGGGCAAGGCGCTACTGCAGGCCATTGTCGCCCTGCCATTAGTACTGCCGCCAACGGTGCTGGGCTTTTATTTATTGATCGCCTTTGCGCCCTCCTCACCGCTGGCTGAATTCTGGCTTAGCCTGACCGGCAGTCGCCTGTCCTTCAGTTTCAGTGGTCTGGTCATTGCTTCGGTGTTGTACTCGCTGCCCTTTGTGGTGCAGCCCTTGCAAAGCGCCTTCCAGCAATTGCCGGGCGCGCTGCTGGAAAGCGCCGCGACATTGGGAGCGGGACCGCTGAACCGTTTTTTCTCCCTGGTGCTGCCGATGACCCGCAGCAGCTTCCTGGTGGCCGCCACCCTCGGCTTTGCCCACACCGTGGGCGAATTTGGTGTGGTGCTCATGATCGGCGGCAATATCCCGGGTGAAACCCAGGTGTTGTCAATCGCCCTTTACGACCGGGTGGAATCACTGCAATACGACTCTGCCCATGTGTTGGCGGGGGGCTTGATTGTGTTCTCCCTGCTGGTGCTGACCCTGGTGTATCGCCAGAACCGCCGCGCCGTGCTCGGGGGCCCCGTGTGAGCCTGTTGTTGTCGCTGGCCTTAGCGCGCAGCCAATTTGCCCTTCGCCTGGATACCGCCCTGCCCAGCTCAGGCATTACCGCTATCTGTGGCCCAAGCGGTAGTGGCAAAACCACCCTGCTGCGCTGCATCGCTGGGCTAGAGCGACCCAGCGGCGGGCTGATTCAATTTAACGGCCAGGACTGGCAAAACGCGAAATCCTTCCTGCCACCGGAGCGGCGTGGCGTGGCGCTGGTGTTTCAGGATGCCCGCCTGTTTCCCCATTTAAATGTGCTGGGCAATCTTCGCTACGCCCGCCGCCGCGCCTTCAACAAGGCCGGCCCGAGCGAAGAGGAGGTCTGCGACTGGCTGCAGATCCGCGACCTGGTGAAACACCCTGTCAGCCACCTCTCCGGCGGTCAACAGAAACGCGTCGCCATTGCCCGGGCACTGCTCCGCCACCCCCAATTACTGCTGATGGACGAACCCCTCGCTGGTCTCCACGACAGCGCCCGCGATGAGCTGCTGAGCCTGCTCGAAGACCTGCCCCGACATCTGGATATTCCCATTATTTACGTCAGCCACAGTTTTCACGAAGTCAGCCGACTGGCCAGCGAAGTGCTATTGCTGGAGCAGGGGCAAGTCCTGGCCCAGGGCAATATTCTCGAGCTGTGTTCGCGTCTGGACCTGCCCCTTGCCCAGCAGCAAGACGCCGGGGTAGTGCTGCAAGCCAGTGTGGAATCCCACGACCCTCACTTTAATCTGAGCCGCCTGCGGCTCGACCTTCATCGCCACCTGGAGTTAGCTGAAATCCATGCCGAGCTGGGCAGCAATGTGCGTATTTTTGTGCCGGCCAGAGACGTGAGTATCAGCCTCAACGCCGCCGGCAACAGTTCCATTCTCAATCGCCTGCCCTGCGTGATCGATACCATTGCCGCCAGCGGGCCAGCCCAAATGCTGTTGCGATTGCGTCTGGGTGAGGGTAGCCAGCCACCCTATCTGCTTGCCAAAATTACCCGTAAGTCCTGCGTGCAACTGCGCCTGACTGAGGGCATGGGTGTGTATGCCCAGATCAAAAGTGTGGCGCTGCTAAATCAACCCGGGAGGCCGTCGTGAACGATCAAGTACGGGAGGACTTTGCCAACCTCAATCCCGATCGCGTGGTCGATGCTGTCGAGAGTCAGGGGCTGCTTAGCGACCTGAGGGTATTTGCCCTCAACAGTTATGAGAACCGGGTGTACCAGTTTGGCCTGGAAGAAGCCGACCCCGTGGTGGTGAAATTTTATCGCCCGGGCCGCTGGAGCGATGAACAGATTCTGGAAGAACACCGCTTTACCCAGCAGTTATTCGATCACGAGATTTCAGTGATTCCACCCTGGCAAAACCCCGACGGCGACACGCTGTTCCATTTTGAGGGCTTTCGCTTTGCCATTTACCCCCGGCGCGGCGGCCACGCCCCGGCCCTGGACGACATGGAAAACCTGTTTCAGCTGGGCCGCCTGTTCGGCCGGCTGCACCTTTTAGGTAGCAGTGAAACCTTCGCCCACCGCCCGACCCTAAGCAGCCAAAGTTTTGGTCATCAGAGCCGCGCCTTTCTACTGGAACACAATTTTTTGCCAGACTCCCTGCGCGATGCCTATGCCAGCCTGAGCGAGGACTTGCTCAAGGTGATCGACCAGCGTTTTGCAGACGCGCCGCCGACCCTGCTGCGCTGTCACGGCGATGGCCACGTTGGCAACATTCTCTGGCGGGGTGAGGAAACCTGGCTGGTGGATTTTGACGACAGTCGAATGGCCCCGGCCATCCAGGATTTGTGGATGTTTCTCTCGGGTGACTCCGACAGTCAGCAGCGCGCTTTAATGGAGCTGGTAGAAGGCTACGAAGAGTTCTACGAGTTCCACCCCCGGGAGCTGACATTGATCGAACCCCTGCGCAGCCTGCGCATTATGCACCACGCCGCCTGGCTGGCCCGGCGCTGGGATGACCCGGCGTTTCCCAAGGCCTTCCCCTGGTTTAACACCGAGCGCTACTGGGGTGAGCATATTCTGCAGCTGCGCGAGCAGCAGGCGGCGCTGCAGGAGACCCCGCTACGCTTGGCCTCCTTTTAATCTCCAACAATCCTTTATTCCCAAAAAACCTAGCCAATACTCGCGCCTCGCGTTACCCACACCAACGGACTCATCCGAAACGGTTAATACCCCGTAACTCTAACTTGCGTCTTAGCGGTGTTTCCGGCCACAATGTAAACACCGAGCACATTCTGCCGGGCGCCAGACAAAATCAATAACAACATTGCGAGATCACCATGTTTACCATCGACGTCAACGGGGTCGACCACACTGTCAATGTGGCCGAAGACAAGCCCCTGTTATGGGTCCTGCGGGAAGACCTCAAACTTACCGGCACAAAATTTGGCTGTGGCCAGGCCCTGTGCGGCGCCTGCACTGTTCACCTGGACGGCCAGCCGACACGATCCTGCGTCCTGCCGATTGCAGCGGTAGGTCAACGGCGAATCGAGACCATTGAAGCCATGGCCGCCGACGCGATAGGCCAGCAGGTGCAGCGAGCCTGGCAGGAGATGAACATCCCCCAATGCGGGTACTGCCAATCCGGCCAAATTATGGCCGCCACCGCCCTGCTAACCGAAATTCCTTCGCCGAACGATCGGGACATTGATGAAGCGATGTCAGGCAATCTCTGTCGTTGCGGTACCTATGCCCGGATTCGCCGCGCGATTCACCAAATTGCCGATGACCAACGCTAGTGGTCCATGCGGCAAATAAGATCACATTCAGAGCGTCTGTGTGGGTGCGAACCAAGCCGGGTTTCGCCGCTAATGGCCCGGTCCTTAGCAAGGAACACCACGCGGGGTCACGCCCGCACAGACGCTGCCGAAGGGCCGCAGTCCAGAACCCCTTGTGCTGTGACTGAGCGTAACCTTATTTGCCGCATCGACCATTAGGCTCCGAGCGGCGGGAGGGAAACATGAAAAAAATACTTGAGCGCGGCATTGCCACTTCGAATGCCAATGGACTGAATCGGCGTCAGTTCCTACGCCTGACCGCCCTTGCCGGCGGCGGATTATTGGTAGCCTGTGGCGGCGGCAGTGGGAGCTCAGACACCGATACCAACCGTGATAATGATACCCCAGCCACTTCGCCCCCAACGGCGACAGACACCTATCAGATAGGCGAATTTCTGCGAATCGATACCGACAATTCGGTAACCGTCCTGGTCGGTGCCGCTGAAATTGGCCAGGGCGCCCTCACCGCGCTGCCAATGCTGGTGGCCGAGGAACTCGACGCTGACTGGAGCCGGGTGAGCTCTGCGCTATCGCCGGTTGCCGCCAACTTTAATAATCCCTACTTTGCCGGGCTACTGCAGTTCACCGTGGCCAGCTCCGTCGTCAGGGGCTACTTTGATGGCCAGCGGGCAGTAGGCGCTACCGTCAGACAAATGCTGGTGAATGCCGCCGCCCGGCGCTGGCAAGTCAGCGCAAGCACGCTGCGTACCGAATCTGGCTATGTGATCGACGATGCGAATGGCCGCCATGCGAGCTACGGTGAGTTGGCGGCGGCCGCAGCGGCGGAGCCTGTACCGACAACGCCAACCCTCAAGGACCCCAGCCAGTACCGCATTATCGGCAGCTCGCGCCAGCGCCTTGATGTGGTACCGAAAACCAACGGCAGCTTTCTTTACGGAATGGATATCGACATCCCCGATATGCTCACTGCGGTGATGCTACGCCCACCCCGGTTTGGCGGTCAGCCGCTGAGCGTCGACCGTCAAGGGGCCCTGGCTGTCCCCGGGGTGGTCGATGTTATCAGTGTTCCCGGCGGTGTGGCTGTGTTGGCGGAAGACTATTGGGCCGCCACCAAAGGTCGCCAGGCGCTACAGGTGAGCTGGAACGAAGTATTGGCGGGGCGTACCGACTCGAAAGCCCAGCGCAATGTGGATGGCTTGAAGCTCAATCTGCCCGGTGTCCCGATTCGCAATGACGGCTCGGTGCTGTTGGCCAATGCGCTGGCGCGGGAGGTCATCAGCCAGGACTATTACTTCCCCTACCAGGCCCACGCCGCCATGGAACCGCTTAACGTGGTGATCGATTACCGCGGCGACAGCTGCGACATCTGGACCGGCACCCAATCTCCGACCCTGGACAAAACCTTTGCCGCCGCCATTCTTGGCCTGCTCCCCGATCAAATTCAATTCCATGTGATGCCCGCTGGCGGTGGCTTTGGCCGCCGGGGCAACCCCCTGGCCGATTTTGTCAGAGACGCCGCCGTGCTGGCCAAGGTCGTCCAGCAACCGCTGAAATTAATCTGGAGTCGGGAGGATGATATGAAAGGCGGCTTCTACCGCCCCGCTGCGATGGTGAGGGTGTCTGCGGGGGTGGATGCGACTGGCGACGTCATCTCCTGGAGCCACCGGGCCGTCACCCAGGATGTCACCGCTTCGCTGTACGTGGAGGAGGTACTCGACCTTCTTCAGGACGTTGAGCTGCCGCCACTGCAGGACCTGACCGACCTGGAAACCGGCATGCCCTATGACATTGACAACGTACTGATGGATTTCCACCTCACCGTCAAACCCAACATGCCAGCACTGTGGATGCGCTCGGTGAACAAATACACCGACGTGTTTGCCCAGGAGACCCTGATCGATGTCGTCGCCCGGCGCAGCGGCGCCGACCCTTATCAATTTCGTCGCAACATGCTGAACGACAGCCCCCGGCACCGGGCGGTACTCGACGCCGCCGCCCAGGCTGCGCAATGGGGCAATCCGCCGCCTGGGCGTTTTCAGGGAATCGCAGTTATGGGCCACTGGGGCAGTTTCGTCGCCCAGGTGGTAGAGGCCTCAGTGGATGATCAGCGGAATCTGCTTATACACAAGGTGGTCAGTGCGGTGGACTGCGGTACCGCGATCAATCCAGATCTGGTGATTGCCCAGGTGGAGTCCGCCGTGGTCTTCGCCCTGTCGAGCGTGCTGTTTGGTGAAATTGAGCTGGTAGACGGCATCGTGCAGCAAAACAATTTTGATGACTACCCCGTGCTGCGCATGTACCAGACACCCTCTTTTGAAACCGTGCTGGTGAACCGCGGCGGCCGCCCTGGCGGGGTGGGTGAATTGGGGGTGCCCTGCGTCGGCCCAGCCCTGTGTAATGCCATCTTCGCCGCCACCGGGGAAGCCATTACCGAACTGCCCCTAAAGAACCTCGATTTCAACATTGCCTGAGGAGGCCTGCGATGAAATTACCGCTTTTGAGCGGCCTGATTCTGGGCCTGTTCGGCTCCAGCCAGATGGTCTTCGGTCAATCGACCTTGTTCGCCCCGCTTTACGAGGTACTGACTCACCCGCGCTGTTTGAACTGCCATACCAACACCGAATTTCCGCGACAGGGTGACGATCGCCGCCGCCACGCCCAATTGGTGGTAAGAGGACCGGACAATCACGGCGCGCCGACCCTGCAATGCAGCGCCTGCCATCAGGATCGCAACGTAGCCGACGATGCCGTTCCGGGGGCGCCCCACTGGGCGCTTGCACCCTTGAGCATGGGCTGGGAAGGGCTGACTGCCTTTGAGCTGTGCCTCGCGCTGAAAGATCCCACTAAGAACGGTAATCGCAGCTTGGAGGATCTACAACACCATATGGCCGAGGATGAACTGGTGCTGTGGGGTTGGCAGCCGGGCAAGGGTCGCAGCTTGCCACCGCTGTCCCAGCCGGAATTTGTCGAGGCCCTGGAGGCCTGGGTTAAGGCGGGAGGTCCCTGTTAGCGAGCCCCTCTGAGGGGGAACGCTTCGCTAACACCACCCATTGTACTCAACCACTTATCGAGGAGCCGACCGCCGTGCAGACCTACCCCAAAGTCTCCCTAAAATAGCTCAACAGGCCCTCGGCGGTTTTCACCGACTTCACTTCTGGCGTTAGTACCTCGGCGACACTGCGCATGTCCTCTGCCAAAATGGCGGTGCAGAAAAACCCGTAGGCATGATAGCGGGCATCCAGATGTGGTCGATATTCCTGCAACAGCCCCACCATGTAATCAAAGGCCTTGACGATCCGACCGCTGACCAGCAATTGCGAGGGGCTTGTTCGGGTGTCGGTAATCCAGTGAATAATCAACCGCCGGAACACCTTGTCATCCGACAGAAGCTGCACGAAATTGCGGGCAAAGGAGAGCAAACGCTCCTCCACCGGTGCCGCCGCCAAACCCAGGGTCTTCACCTCAAGGCCGTCCAGGGCCTGGTCAAAATGGGCAGTAAGACTCTGCACATAGACATCGTCTTTGCCACCAAAGTGGTCGTACAGGGCGCCTTTGGTCAACTTACAGGCCTTTGCCAAGCCATCCATGCTGGTGCCAGCAAAACCGTATTTTGAAAATTGCTGCGCTGCTACCCGGAGAATCAACTCCCGCGTTTTCTGCCGCTTGCTGATTTTCTGTTCCGCCATTCCCCTACCTCTGTTTTCGCCTTACGGCGCTATGCCGATCGCCCTTATACCCAAGCCCTGCCGGAAAAGAAACTCACACCAAAATAACGCTGCCAATAATATACCTTTCGGTATATTATTGGCCAAAAAATACTAATCGGTATATTTATGACATTCACCCGCAGCCCTCTTCCGCAACTCACCCTCACCATAGCACTCTGCTGGTCCCCCTTCGCCGCCGCTGGAATTGGCGTCAATCCGGTGGGCTTTGGTACCGAGGCCATTGGCAAAGCCGGAACGGATACCGCCTATTCCAGCGGCCCGATGGGCCTCAACGGCAATACCGCCGGGATCGCCCGACAGCGCTCAGCGAATTTATCCCTGAATCTGGAGCCCCACATTATTCGCGGTATCAGCCATTGGGACTCCCTGGGCAATCAGCAACACTCCAATAACGACTTTGTGGTGCTGGTGAGCGGTGCCTGGACCAGCCCCCTAGAGGCTAACCCAGATGTTGTGGTGGGCTTTGGCGTGTTTGCCCAGGGCGGTGTCGGCTACATCTACGAGGACTTAACCACCCAGTACAACAACGAGGATGAACTCTCGGCCATGTTCGGCGTGTTTCGGGCAGCACCCGCTATCGCCTGGCGGGTCAATGACCGCCTGCGTCTGGGGCTGTCGGCCTCACTTAACTACTCCGAGGCCGAGCAAAAACTGTTTCACGAAACTTCCAGCGCAGAGGGGCCGTTCTTTGGCCTGCGCATCGACAATCTCAGCGGCATTTCCTTCTCCTGGCGGGCCGGGGTGCAATACGATGCCAGCGAAACCGTGACCCTGGGCCTCAGTTATGGCGAAAAGACCAAGCTGGTGCTGGAGGGCGGTAGCGCCCAGGTGAATTACCAGGCGATCGGGATGGGCAAAGTGCAGTACAACGACGCCGAGATCGATGGGCTGTCGCTGCCCCGGGAAATCAATCTGGGCGCCTCCTGGCAGGTAACACCACAACTTAACCTCGGCGCCGAGATCAGCTGGCTGGAATGGAGCGAGGCACTGGGCGGGATCGACACGACGCTATCGCGAGCAGAAGATGCCAATGCGCCTGACATCAAGATCAAGGGTGATTTTGGCGGCATGGATAATTTCGCCCACTCGGTGTCAGTGGAATATCAGTTTAACGACAGCCTGAAGGCGATGGGCGGCATTTTGCGCGTTAGTAATTTGACAGAGAAATCAGCGATCACGCCACTCAACAATTTGCAAGCCAAGTGGCATTTCAGCGCCGCCCTGCAAAAGCAATTTGACGACCATTGGAGCGCAGCGATTACCTACCTCTACACCGCCAACAATAACCGCCACTACACCAATACCCAGCTGCCGCTCGGACAAGACGCCGAGGAAAAATTCAAGTCCTACGCCTTATCATTCCAGGTGAACTATCGCTGGTAACACCGCCGGGCTAGCCTTTTAAACTACCTCAGAGGCAAGCCCACCTTCACTGGCAAGCCGCATTAACCCTTCCTGCACGGCCGTCGCCACCAGCCGACCGGCCAGATCGTAGAAATGCCCGGTTACCAGCGTACGATGATGGCAGGCCACCGGGCTGACCACCTCATAGCGCAGCCATTCAGACAGATCGACCTGCCGGTGAATCCACAGGGAGTGATTCAGGCTGGCAAATTGAAAGGCCTCCTTGCCAACCCGACTGCGATAGGGGAGCAATGCCGTACGCAGAAAATTGTGGTCACTCGCGTAAACCAACAAGGCCCGCTGCAATGCCGGGTCTTCAGGCAGCGGGTACTTTGCACGCACCCAGGTGCGCTGGCGCGCCGGCCGGTCACGGTGTTCCAGATAGGCCGGCGGCGCCTCAAAGCGATATTCCAACACGCTGTAAGTGGCCAGAAAATCAAACAACTGGCGCGGCCCTGGGCCGATAAACTCGGCGTCAAAATCCTCTAGCCGGGGCAGGGATTCGGGATCCCCAGTCACGGGTGAACACTCACCGTGATCCAGCCCTGCTTCATCCTCTTGAAAAGTCGCATCCAGGGTGAACAGACAGCGACCACCCTGGGACGCACTCACACGGCGATGGCTAAAGCTGCGACCTTCTTTCACTCGCTCAACACGGAAATACACCGGGCTTTCGGTATCGCCCTGACGCAGAAATTGACCACTGAGTTGATGCCCGAGCCGGGGCAGGCTCACCGTTTGTGATGCAGCGGAAAAGGCCTGGGCCATGATCTGACCGCCGAAGAGATGCCCGGTGGCGGCGCAGTGCTGGCTGAACCCAGAAAACTGGTCGTCGCCCAGATCGGTTAATGAGAGATGGGCAAGAAAGTCGTCGATGACTGACACGGGCACCCCCGGCTGGAAAAGCCCGCTAGTGTAACGAGCTTGCCAAGCCGGGACCACAATACGGCCGTCTACTTCTCTACTTTGGAGAATTCCTCATCCATGCGCATGAACATGAAAATCCCCATCTGATTTTCCTCTTTCGAGAAATTGTCGGTGATGCGACGAATGACATCGCAGGCACTGGCGATCATTTCCTCGCAGTGCCGGGCGCCTGCCTCGGTCATCTCGATCAACTTCTCCCGGCCGGAATTTGGGTCCTCGCGCAGCTCGAGGTAATTTAGCGGCTCTTTCGACAGGGCACGCAAGGCCTTGGAAACACTGCTACTGGTAATGTCGTACCAGTTAGTCATCAGCCGCACCACGTCTTTACGCGGGATGGCGCTGCGGCCACTGCGACGCATCTCGGAGCGAAGAATCCACATGATGACGGTTTGATGCCGATCAAGCCGACCACAGGCTCGCAAACCCGCCTCAATCCGCATGCCTATGGAATAGTGGATCGGATAAAAGTAATCCAGAAAGCCCTCTGGGGCAGAGTCGGCACTGACCTTAACGTCCTGAAATTTTTTCAACTTTGCCTCAAGCCGCTGAAATTACGGAATATTTGCGTGAAAACGCCCCCTATTCTTTACAAATCTGCGGCACAACACAACCAGCACAAGATAAAATGAAATAGTTTCCTGTTGACACTATTTCACTTTGAACACTATTATGGCCTTCAATAAATCTAATAACTCACAAACTCATATGACTGACGACTTGTTAAACCCCTCTTTGGCCGCGCTTCGCCGAGGCCACAAAAGCGACCCGGCGCCCGTGTTGGCAACGCGCCTCGATCGGCTCCGCCGCCTGCGCGCCCTGCTATTGGAACGGGAAGCCGACTTGCTCGACGCTCTCAGCCACGACTTTGGCTATCGCAGCAAGCAGCAAAGCGCCTTTGCCGATATCACCACCACGGTCAAATCGGTAAACCATGCAATCAAAAACCTTAGCTTCTGGATGCAATCCCAGCGTCGCCAGACGGATCTCAGCCTGCGCTTTAGTGGAGCACGCTGTGAGAGCGCTTACACCCCAAAGGGTGTGGTTGGAATACTCAGCCCCTGGAATTTTCCAATTAACCTCGCCCTGTCGCCGCTGGCATCGGCACTGGCGGCAGGAAATACCGCCTTTATCAAACCGTCCGAAATCACAGCAGCCACCGCCGAGCGTCTCGCACATCTCATACCGGAGTATTTCGGGCCGGAAGAGGTACAGGTTGCCCTGGGTGATGTAGATACCAGCCGACGCTTTGCGGCACTTCCCTTTGATCACTTGATATACACCGGTGGCGAGCAGGTGGCCAAAAGTATTATGCGCTCTGCAGCAGACAACCTGGTCCCGCTAACGCTGGAGCTGGGCGGAAAGTGCCCAGTGATTGTCGGCCCGGGCGCTGATCTTGACCTCGTCGCCAGAAAAGTTGCCTTTGGCAAATACTTTAACGCTGGCCAGATCTGTATCGCCCCTGACTATGTATTGATGACAGCCGACCAACTGGATCAATTTCTGCCCAAACTGGCTCGCGCGGTGACAAGGGCCGATGCCTCAACCACCGATAATGACGCCGTTTCGGTTATCAACGCTCGTCACAAGCAACGCCTCGAACAACTTATTAGTGACGCAAAGAACAAAGGCGCCCAACTCCACCATTTTGCCAGCGAAAAGCCCGGCGGATACTCACTGCACGTCGCCATCAACCCGGGCGAGGACGCGGATATTTGCCGGGAGGAAATATTTGGACCGTCACTGATGATCAAGACCGCCGACTCGCTCGCATCCCAGATCGCCATGGTAGGTGAAGGCCCTCACCCGCTGGCGATCTACGTGTTTGGAGATCGGCGCACATTCGATGAGGTGGCGAAAAACAGCCAATCCGGTGCATTGATCCACAACGACATCATTTTCCAGTATGCCAATGATGACCTGCCCTTTGGTGGAATAGGCGCCAGTGGCATGGGCAAATACCGGGGCATTGATGGCTTCCGGGAGTTTTCCAACCACCGCGCCATTTACCGTGGCGGAGGTATTGATGTCAGCAAAATGGTGACACCGCCTTACCCCCGTATCTTCGGTGCAATTAACAAAATAATGAGGAAACTATGAACCAAGCAAGCCGCCATCCGGCCAGCGATATCGATACCGTCGTTGCCAACATGTTGAGCCCCGAGTGCATCAGCAACCCCTACCCCGTGTACAAGGTACTGCGCAGCCACCCTCCGGCCTTTGGCCTGAAGGATTACCCCCCCGGAACCGTACCGGGGGTCGACACGCCCTTTCCCGCATGGGTTTTCACCCGGTATGAGGATGTTGCCTTTGTACTGAAAAACCCCCAGTTATTTTCGTCAGAGGATCCCATGCAGGCAGAATCCAGTGCGCCGAGCCTGATGCTGGTGAATCACGACCAGCCCAGGCACACCGAGCTGCGCAATCTGGCGAAGATGGCGTTCACCCCCAAACGCATCCACGACGACATCGTCGATCGCCTGCGCAGTGACGTTACCGACATTTTTCGCTCATGCATGAATCGACCAATCGACTACATGGATGAAGTCGCCGGTGTGATCCCGGCAATGGTAATGACCTATCTGATGGGATTGCCCAAGGATCACTACCGCAAACTGGTGCGCTGGGCCAACGCCTTTATGGTGTCCTCCGACTTCACCCCGGAGCAGCGTCTGACTTGCAATGAAGAGCTGTTCCAGTATTTCACCGCCGCCGTTCAGGACCGCTATCGCCGAGTCAACGCCGGCGAGCATTGTGGCGATGATCTGATGACAGCATTCATTCGCGCCGAATATGAAGGTAAAGGTCTCAGCAAAGAGGAAGTGATTCTGTTCTGCATCACCCTGGTAGTGGCTGGCGCGGAAACCACAACCTATTTTCTGGGCAATCTCATCGGCGTGCTGCTCGAGGACAAAAGCTGGTTTGCGCGCCTGAAAGAAGATCGCCAGTTAATTCGCCCCTTCATGGAGGAGTGCCTGCGCCGGGACGGCCCGCCGCAGCGCCTGTTCCGCGTTGTCCTCGACGATTGCCAAGTGGGAGAGCAAGCACTGCGCAAAGGAGATTGGGTGGCCTTTTTCATGGCCGCGGCAAATCATGATGAACAGGTCTTCCCCGAACCGGAGAAATTCATTATCAAGCGGCCAAACATCAGCCGCCATCTAACCTTCGGCCACGGCATCCATCACTGTCTTGGCGCCCCACTGGCCCGCATCGAAGGGGAAATAATGCTGAACACCCTGCTCGATTGCACCGATAGTCTGGAAGGTGACCTGGCCAACACCTCACGCCAATCGGGCGGGCTACTGGCATATGGGTTCAGCCGCCTTCCCGTCACCTTGTGCGGAGCAGGCTGATGCGTGAGTGGACTAACTTTTACACCCGACAAGAGAACGGGGTTATGCACTTGATTTTGGCTACCCAAAGCAAGGGCAACTCCTACAACGCCGTATTCTGGGAGGAGCTGAAGACCTTTCTCCATGAGATCAAAAGCGCAAGCGACATTCGGGTATTAACCCTATCTGCCGAAGGCAAACATTTTGGCGGCGGTATGAATGTGGATTATCTGGCCACGCTGAATCAGAGCAAGGGCGATGATCCGGCGCGCTACAACCACTGGATCAAAGACAAAGTTCTCTATTTCCAAGCGATTATCAACCAATTTGAAGCGCTCCCGTTTCCGGTGATCGGCGCGGCGAATGGGGCATGCATCGGCGGTTCGCTGGCGCTGTTTGCGGCCTGTGACCTGCGCATCGCGACAGAATGTGCACGATTTTCCATCCACGAAATTAACGTTGGCATCATGTGCGACCTGGGCACCATCCAGCGAGTCCAGCAGCTGTGCGGTCAGGGCTTTGCGGCCCAAATGGCGTTTACCGGCAATTTGTTTAGCGCCCGAGATGGCCTCGCTGCCGGTTTGATTGGGGAGGTAGTGACCGACCAAGAGAGCATGATCAGTCGCCTCGATCAATTATCGGCACAACTTGCTGCTTTATCCCCCTTGGCGATGTCCGGAGTAAAGGCCACGCTTTGTCATGCCCGCAACCTACGGTTTGACGACTCTCTGCAGCTTTCCGCAGTGTGGAATGCCGGCATGTACACCTTTGGCGACGTCACCCCAGCCATTCGCGCCCAACAAGAAAAGCGCCAGGCGATCTACGCCGACCTGTACCACGGAGACACCGAAAATGAAGTTTGATGTCACCGATCGCAGCGGGCATACCGCTCGTTATGAAGTTGCCTCCCTTGGCGACCTTTACGACACCCTTAGCGCAGAAATGAAGATAGACGCCATTTGCGGTGGCGCCTGCTCCTGCGCTACCTGCCACGTGCTGATCACCGATAACACCACCATGTTGCATCCAGCCAGTGCAGAGGAAATCGACATTCTCGATGGTCTGATGCACCGCGCAAGAAACAGTCGCCTGCTATGTCAACTCCGCGCTGACGCCGAAATACAAAACCTTTCCCTAACCATTGCCCCCGAAGAGTGAGACACCAATGACAAACCTAGAACTAACTCAGGAAATATTCGTTCGTTTTGGCAACCACGACGTCGACGGGATCGTTGAACTTCTCCATGACGACTGTGTTATCGACTTTTATGGCCCGGAGGTCATTCCCTATGCCGGTCACTATGAAGGCAAAGCGGCGTGTCGCGGTTTCTTCGACACCGTACTCACATCAGTAAACATTCACGTCTTTGAGGCGGAAGACTTCGTGTGTGAGGGCAGTAAAGTCATTGTGGTGGGACGCCTCCGCCTGACAACCAAGGTCAATGGCAATGAAATCAAATCCCCCTTTGTCCATGTTATTGAATGCAAAGACGGTCGTTGGCTGCACTTCCGCGATTTCATGAACACTGCTGTCGCCCAGGAGGCCTTTCTCGGTCATGGCCATTAATCACCGATTGATTTATCAAGCCGACGTCGGGATTTTCCTCGTCCTCGCCCTACCTGGGCTCAATGCTTTGGCAATTGAGCTGCTGTTGAGCACCGGCCAACTCGGCGATGCAATCGCGACCCACCCACTGGTACTGAGCCTGTGTGGTATTGCGGGCTGCCTGGGACTGGGTCTTGCCCTGATCCGGCTGCAGGTCGCCGATTCCCGACAGATCGTCGGACTGAGTTTAATGGTGAAGGTGCTGGCCAGTGGCTGGCTGTTTTACGGCTATATCAGTGGAGTTTCCCAGCTGATGCTGTGGCTTGCGGTCATGGATGTACTCGGCGCCTTGATATTTCTTATGCGGCTTATTCGCCCTTCCTAAGGTCAGCGCGTCAAAAATTAACGAAAACTCGTAACGATAATAATAAGGTGATTTTCATGAGTAACAATTATTTCTTACCTCTGATCTCTGCGGCGGTGTGCAGTGCCGCCGTGTCCCCTGTGCTGGCCAGCACAGGGGAAAACAATACTAAACGCAGCAGCCGCCTAATTGAGGAGGTTATGGTTACCGCTCAAAAGCGGGAAGAAAACTCCCAGGATATCCCCATCATGATCAGCGCGTTCAGTGCAGATAAACTCGACGCGATGGGTGTCGAGTCCACTGCCGACTTGCAACGTATTACCCCCGGGCTGACCTTCACCTACACCTATGGTTACACCGTGATTTACATGCGCGGGATCGGTACGGATGCCTTTCTGCCCAACGCCGACCCGAGCATTGCCACTTATATTGACGGCATCAATATTGGTCCTAGTCAGGGCAAGCAGGACACGCTGGGCCCCGTGGAACGGGTGGAGGTGCTTAAAGGCCCCCAGGGCACGCTGTTTGGCCGCAACGCCACTGGTGGCGCGATCAACATTATTACCCAGGCCCCACCGGACGAGTTTGTCGGCTCATTGAAAACAGAGCTTGGCAATTACAACGCCGAGTCTTATCAGTTGTTCTTGGGCACGCCAATTACCAGCTCGCTCGGTACAACGCTCTCCTTGTTTAAAAGCCATCAGGACCTGTATGGCCGCAATGAAGTCAATGGGCAACCCGGCCCAATGCGCGCTGATTTTGGCGAGGGCGCGCGCCTGAAAGTGCAGTGGGATCCGGCCGATGAAATCACGGTCATGCTGACCGCCTCATATCACAATCAGTTCACCAGTAATTCCCTGTCTCAGGAGAACACGCGCCCCGCACCGATCTTTGCCGGCGGTGTTGAAGCCGACGAACCCGACCGGGTTTGGCACAATAATAAGCTGGGCGGCAACTCCACCCTGAACACCCTTTACGGCGCCGTGATCGAATGGCGGCCAGGGCCGCTGGATATCAAATTTCTGTATTCGGAAAATGATGCCGATGTCGATGAAGCTCACTACGACCTGGACTCCACCGAGCAGTCGCAGGCCTATTTCTACAGTGCCGATCAGTTCAACTATCAAAAGACCTATGAACTGCAGTTTTTGTCCAATGAAGACACCTGGTTGGCCGAGCACGTGGAATGGGTCGCCGGACTATACCGGCTCGAGGGAGAGGGAGGCTTTGGCAGTCTTTATTTAACCCTCAACCCGGTTGGCTTTGGCAGCAACGTGATCGGCCTGCCCGACCTGCTCAATCCGCTGATTGGGCCAATCATCAACAATACTCAGGATGTGGTACTCGGCAACGGTGGGATTCTGACCACCGAATCCAACTCCATCTTCGCGCAAGCCACCTGGCACCTCAGTGAGCGCATTGATCTAACCGGTGGTATTCGCTACCAGGAAGAGACGCGGGGGATCACCAATAGCTATCTGGACGTGGTCAACCCGCTGGCTGGCAACCCGCCCAATGCCTACTTTAAATCGGGTGACCAGTCGCAGAATATCCGTCTCTCTAACTTCAGTGCCCCGGACCTGGAAGACAATACCGTGTCGCCCAGACTGGCTGCCCAGTATTTTGTGAATGACAATTTTCAAGTTTTTGCCTCGGCGCAACGAGGTTACAAAAGCCCGACTTATAATATCGTTAACTTTTTCACCAACCCCGACCCGGTCGATCGGGAAGAGGCCACCGCCTTTGAGCTCGGCTTCAAGTCCGACCTCCTCGATGGCACCCTGCGACTGAACAGCGCCCTGTTCAAAACCCAGATAAAAGGCCTGCTCACTGCCATTGTGGCCATTCCTTCCGGCGGCATCGTCAGCTTTCGTAACGCGGGCGAGGCGGAAATCGAAGGCGCGGAGGTCGACTTCCAGTGGCAGCCCCTGCCCGAATGGAATCCGGGACTGGCCGTGAGTGGCGGCGCCACCTACCTCGACGCCTATTACACCGACTACCCGGACGGTGCTGGCTTCGACGATACAACCGGCCTTTACTTCGGTGCCGACAGTCTGGTGGGAGACACCGCGCGGGACTTTAGTGGCAATCGCATCGTGAGAACACCGCGGTTTACCAGCAGCCTGTCGCTGAATCAATTCTTCTCCGCCGGTGCGATTGGCAACTTCGAGTTTGGTCTCGATTACTACTACAACAGCGGCTACAACACCACGCCACAAAACTCCCCTCACTTTGAGCAAGACCAATACGAACTTTGGGACGGGCGTGTGAGCTATTTTTACGATCCTTTCGGGCTGCAGCTGACCGCATTTGTCAAGAACGCCAAAGACAAGGATTACTACCAAAGCATTTTGCAACAGGACTTTGGCCGCACGGTGACCCTGGCACCGCCACAGCTTTACGGCATTCGCCTCAAATGGGACTTCGATACGTTGCTGTAGGGCAAACCATCAATCACTATTCAGGAAATCGCTAAAATGAAACTCAACGCATTCTTACCCGCAGTTATCACGCTCGGGCTGCTTGGTAGCCAAGCCGGACACAGCCAGAATCTGGGCGCTGCCTTACCTCTGCTTGCCAACCTCAGCACAAATACCAGCGCCTTTGGCGACATTGGTGCCAGCGGCATCTTGCCCAGGGGCATTGGCACCCTGCTGGTGTTGCCCGCCGCGGGCGAATTGGTGTTCTCCAACAACAATGGCCCGACCGGCGCGCTACTCGGTCTCGGTGGGCCGCTGAAGGGGCAGCTTGTGCCCGCCTTCGATGTCTTGGTGAACACGCCAGCGGAGCTACCCGATTATTTCCTCAACGGCGGCACACTGATTTCTCCGGAACTGGTCATTGTGCCGCCGGTGCCGCTACTGTCAGCCCCGCTACTGGCGATTCCAGCATTCCCTGCCCTTCCGGCGCTGGATTGATGCATCGCCGACGGCTACATTTTACGTACACTGGGTTAAGTCGACCTGGTTGCATGGACCCAGTTGCATGGACCCAGTTACGTACACCTAATTAGCCAGAGCTAGCGCCACCCAGTGGCACCAATAACAATAACCCGGGAGATTACTGAAGAATGCCTATGCCGATGATGACCACGCCGCTGACGCTAACCCATTTAATGCGTCATGCCGATCAGGTGAATGGCTTCGCCGAGATTGTCTCAGTGACCGCAGACAACCCCCGCCACCGCTATACCTATCACGATGCCTTCACACGGGTGCGCAAGCTGGCCAATGCGCTGGCCCGGCTCGGCCTGAAGCAAGGGGACACCATTGGCACCTTCGCCTGGAACGATTACCGGCACTTTGAAATTTACTATGCCGTGTCCTGCAGCGGGATGGTTTGCCACACAGTCAACCCGCGCCTGTTTCCTGAGCAGTTGGAATACATCGTCAATCACGGGGAAGACCAGTGGGTGTTTGTCGATTTGACCATGGTGCCGCTATTGGAATCACTCCAGGAGAAATTGCCCAAGGTGCAGGGCTATGTGGTGATGACCAGTGAAGCGGCCATGCCCGACACCACACTGCGCAACGCCCACTGCTACGAACAGCTGATTGAGGACGAGCCCGATGTCTTTGATTGGCCTGATCTCGACGAGAACGCACCATCGGCGCTGTGCTATACCTCAGGCACCACCGGCAACCCCAAAGGCGTGCTCTACACCCATCGCTCCACCGTGCTGCACAGTCTGGCCAGTATTGCCCCCGACGTGTTCGCTATCTCAGTCAACGATGTGATTCTGCCCATCGTGCCCATGTTCCACGTCAACGGCTGGGGGCTGGTGTATTCCGCACCGATGGTGGGTGCCAAACTGGTGATGCCCGGCCCCAAAATGGCCGATGGCGAGACCCTCTGTGCACTGATCAACGAGGAAAAGGTTACCGCCTCTGCCGGGGTACCCACCGTGTGGCTCGCCCTGCTCAACTACCTCAACCAGTCAGGCGGGACCATTCCAACCTTAACGCGCCTGACCGTGGGCGGCGCCGCCTGTCCAATGGTGATATATGAGCAGATGCGCAGCCGTTACGGCGTAGACGTACAGATTGGCTGGGGCATGACGGAAATGAACCCCCTCGGGACCTTCAACGGCCGCAAGCCAACCGCCCTGGAATCGCTGCCAGAAGCGGACAAAGCCGAAGTCAGTTTAAAAGCCGGTCGTCCGGTGTTTGGGGTCGACATCAAGATCACCAACGACCAGGGCGAGGCCCTGCCCTGGGACGGCAAAAGCACCGGTGCCATCAAGGTAAGAGGCCCCTGGATTATTAACGACTACTTTCACTACGACGGCCAGACTCTGGATGACGACGGCTGGTTTGAAACCGGCGATGTGGGCTGTATCGACGAGTGGGGGATGCTGCAAATCACTGACCGCCTCAAAGATGTGATCAAATCCGGCGGTGAATGGATCAGTTCCATCGACTTGGAAAATGCCGCCGTTAATCACCCGGATGTTGCCGAAGCCGCCGTGGTTGGCTTGCCCCACCCCAAGTGGACAGAGCGTCCGCTGTTGGTGGTCGTGCTGAAAGAGGGGAGCAGCCTGAGCGCCGCCGAGGCCCCAGCCACCCTACTGCGCTGGCTGGAAGGCAAGGTAGCAAAATGGTGGATACCCGACGCCTGCGAGGTGGTCACCGAATTGCCACATACCGCCACCGGCAAACTGAGCAAGAAGGATATTCGGGCGCAATTCAGCAACTATCAGTGGCCATCACAGCCGGTATCACCCGATTAATTTTTAATGCGATAGCCGGTGCGCAACATCCACGATGCCAATGCCAGGCACAGCAACATAAATCCGGCGGTCATGCCCACGCTGACCGCCACATTCACATCCGCTACCCCATAAAAACTCCAGCGAAACCCGCTGATCAGGTACACCACCGGGTTCGCCAGGGTGATGGTCTGCCACAGGGGCGGCAACATGCTGATGGAGTAAAAGCTGCCACCCAGAAAGGCCAGCGGGGTAACGATCAACATCGGCACAATTTGCAGCTTTTCAAATCCATTAGCCCACACACCAATGATGAAGCCGAACAGACTGAAACTGACCGCCGTCATTACCAGAAAGGCCACCATCCACACTGGGTGCAAAATCTGGTAATCCACAAACAGTCGCGCGGTTGCCAGAATAATTATCCCCAGCACGATGGATTTGGTGGCAGCAGCCCCCACGTATCCCAGCAATATTTCGGTGGTAGCCACTGGCGCAGACAGCAACTCATAAATGGTGCCGTTGTACTTGGGGAAGTAAATACCGAAGGACGCATTGGAAATGCTTTCGGTGAGCAAGGCCAGCATCAACAGCCCCGGAATGATAAACGCACCGTAGCTGACGCCATCAATTTCCACCATCTTTGAGCCAATGGCCGAACCGAATACAACGAAGTAAAGGGAGGTCGAAATGACCGGCGAAGCCAGGCTTTGCATCAGCGTGCGCCACCAGCGGTGCATTTCAAAAAAATAGATGGCTTTTACCGCGTAGAAATTCACGCCTGAACCTCCGCTGCTGATTGACTGGCGTTGTCGTGAACGAGGCTGACGAAGATCTCCTCGAGCGAGCGCTGCTTCGATTGCAGGTCTTTATAGTCGATGCCGTGAGCATCGAGGCGTCGCAACACATCGGCGATCCCGGTGTGCTCGCTCTGACTGTCAAAATGAAAGATCAACTGATGGCCGTCATCGGCCAGAGACAGCGGCAGCGCCCGAAGATCAGCTGGAATTTCTGCCAGGGGTTGCTGCAACTGCAGGCGCAGCTGTTTCTGTCCGAGCTTTTCCATCAAGCTGGATTTATCTTCTACCAACACAATTTGGCCGCGATTGATGACCCCGATGCGGTCCGCCATTTCCTCGGCTTCTTCAATATAGTGGGTCGTCAGAATGATGGTGACACCCTGCTCGCGCAGCCCCCGGACCATTTCCCACATGTCTCGGCGCAGCTCAACATCCACCCCCGCCGTGGGCTCGTCCAGGAATAGAATTCGGGGTTCATGGGAAAGGGCTTTGGCAATCATCACCCGGCGCTTCATCCCCCCCGACAATTCCATAATCCGGTTGTTGCGTTTCTCCCACAGGGACAGCTGGCGGAGGATCTTCTCGATGTAGGCCGGATCGGGCGCTTTGCCAAACAGGCCGCGGCTGAATTTGACCGTCGACATCACGCTCTCAAAGCCGTCCGTGCTCAGCTCCTGGGGAACTAGGCCAATCAGGCTTCGGGTTTGGCGGTAGTCACGGCGGATATCAAAGCCATCGGCCAGTACCGTGCCACCGCTGGCATTCACAATGCCGCAAATAATACTGATCAACGTCGTTTTGCCCGCCCCGTTGGGACCGAGCAGGGCGAAGATTTCGCCCTCTTCAATTTCCAGATTGACGTCTTGCAGGGCGGTAAAGCCGCCGCTGTAAACCTTGCTGACGCCCTGCACACTGATGGCGGACACATGGCCTCCAATCACAATTGGGAGAAAAAAACCGGAAGAAAAAACTGCCCAAAGTGTCGGCGACTTCCGCCGCCAAGGCAAGCAACCCAGCAACCGCGACCGGGCTAGTCGGGCTGAAAGGCCCGCCACATCATGTCGGCGGCGGCATCACACATTGCGGATACGGCATCGGACTGCAGGTAGATGCCATCAATGACGACGCGACTGATGCCATGCAGCGTCGACCAGCTCACCTGGGCATACCGCAATGCATCACCGGGTGCCGCACTGACCAGGGGCAACCTGCGCATTTTCTCAACATAGCCTTTAAACGCGCCGTGGGCGTATTCACGCAACTGGTCCGTGGGCTGTTGTACTTTCCACAGTCGAGCACCAAACATCAGCTCGTAGTAGTGGCGGTTATCCAGGGAGAAGCGAATGTAATTGTCGATAAACGCCCGCAAGCCCGACCGGGTATTACTGCGCCCGTTGAGAAAATCATCACCGTCGATCATTTCCAGCAAGCGCCGAAAACCCTCCTCGGCGACCGCACACATCAGGCCGTGTTTATCGGGAAAGTGGTGATAGGGCGCCATCCTGGAAACCCCCAGGTTTTGTGCCAGACGGCGCATGGATAAGGCGTCCTCACCCTCTTCGCCGAGGAGGCGGGCGGCCTCTTCCACCAGCGCGGGACGCAGGTCACCGTGGTGATAACTGCGGGATCGAGGAGAAGTCTTTTTGGTGTTGGCGGCTGGCATGAAGGCAATGTAGCAGCCAATCTTGACAGTGTCCATATAGACGACTAGCCTGTACAACTTGACGCCGTCAAGTTGCGTACCAGACATAATTCATCCCGCTCCGATTGAGGGTGGGAGACCAACACACGGAGAGCACTCATGACCGCCTACCCCCACCTACTGGCCCCCCTGGACCTGGGTTTTACCCAGCTAAAAAACCGATCTTTGATGGGCTCCATGCACACTGGCCTGGAGGAAGCAGAAAATGGTTTTGAGCGCATGGCCGCCTACTTTGCCGAGCGGGCCCGGGGCGGAGTGGCGCTCATTGTGACGGGCGGCTTTGGCCCCAATCGCCGGGCCTCCCCCCATGAGCACACCCGCCAGCTGGAAACCGACGCCGATTGCGCCGATCATAAATTGATCACCGACGCGGTACACGAAGCCGATGGCAAAATTTGCCTGCAAATTCTGCACACCGGCCGTTACGCCTTTAACAACAACCCCATCGCCCCCTCTGCCATTCCCTCCCCGATCAACCCTTTCAAGCCCAGCGCGGCGACTGCGGAGGACATCGCCCGGGAAATCGATGACTTTGTGCGGGTCGCCAAAATGGCCCAGCAGGCGGGTTACGATGGTGTGGAAATCATGGGCTCAGAGGGTTACTTCCTGAACCAGTTTCTGGCCGCGCGCACTAACCAGCGCGACGATGAATGGGGCGGCAGCTACGAGAATCGAATGCGCCTGCCCGTTGAAGTGGTACGTCGGGTGCGCGAGGCCGTTGGCCCCAACTTCATTATTATCTATCGGCTGTCGATGCTGGATCTGGTTGAAGGCGGCAGCACCTTCGACGAAATCTTGACCCTTGGCAAAGCCGTTGAACAGGCCGGTGCTACCCTGATCAACACAGGCATCGGTTGGCATGAAGCCCGCATTCCCACCATTATCACCAAGGTTCCCCGGGCCGCGTTCACCTGGGTAACAGCCAAGTTCCGGGAGCACCTGAACGTTCCCGTGATTACCTCAAACCGCATCAATACCCCCGAGGTTGCCGAGCAGGTACTCGCCCGGGGTGACGCCGACATGGTATCGATGGCGCGGCCCTTTCTGGCCGACCCGGACTTTATTGCCAAAGCCGCGGCCGACAAGGCCGATGAAATCAACACCTGCATTGGCTGCAATCAGGCCTGCCTGGATCATATTTTTTCTGGTCAGCTGACCAGCTGCCTGGTGAACCCCCGCGCCTGTCGGGAAACTGAGCTGACCATCACCCCGGCCAATGAGCTGAAGAAAATTGCCGTTGTCGGCGCGGGCCCGGCCGGCCTGGCCTTTGCGGTCACCGCGGCCCAACGGGGGCACGCTGTTAGCCTGTTTGATGCGGCGGGCGACATCGGCGGCCAGTTCAATATTGCCAAGCGCATTCCTGGCAAAGAGGAGTTCAACGAAACCCTGCGTTACTACCGCCGCCAACTGCAGCTGCTGAATGTTGATGTCCAGCTCAACCGTCCGATGACCGCAGCCGAGTTGAACGCCCTCGACGTTGATGAAGTGATACTCGCCACCGGTGTTACCCCCCGAGAGGTCGATATTCCCGGCATCGATCATCCCAAGGTCCTCGGCTATCTGGACGTGTTGTCCCGGCAGGCCGAGGTCGGCAAACGGGTGGCGATCATCGGTGCCGGTGGTATCGGTTTTGATGTGGCGGAATTTCTCAGTCACCAGGGCGACGCCAGCCTGAATATCGCCAGCTTCATGCGCGAGTGGGGGGTGGATATGAAGCTGCAGGCCCGCGGTGGCGTTGAGGGGCTGGCACCTCAACCACCTGCGTCTCCCCGTGAAATCTTTCTGCTCCAGCGAAAGTCCAGCAAGGTCGGCAACGGCCTGGGCAAGACCAGTGGCTGGGCCCATCGGCTGGGACTGGAGCGGCGCGGGGTCAGCATGCTGTCCGGCTGCGAATACCTGGCGGTGAATGATCAGGGGCTACATATCCGCCGGGATGGCGACGTTGAAATTCTCGACGTCGACAACGTGATCATTTGCGCCGGGCAAGAGCCTGCCAGGCACTTGCTGGAGGGACTGACCAAGCCCTATCAGCTCATTGGTGGTGCCGATGTCGCGGCAGAGCTCGATGCCAAGCGCGCCATCGACCAGGGCACCCGGCTGGCTGCGAGCCTTTAGTGGCCCAGGCGGCAAATAAGGTTACGCTCAGCCACAGCACAAGGGATTTTGGACGGCGTTGCAGCCCTTGCAAAGGGCCGGGCCATGAGCGGCGAAACCCGCCTTGGCTCGCCCACGCAGACGCTCTGAGGGTGACCTAATTTACCGCATGGACCACTAGCCCTTTGTTCCCCCGGCGAAGGCTGCGCCGGGGGACTGCCGCCAGCCAGCCCGCCACAGCGCATCTCTACCAAAGAATTCACCTCAACCGACAGAGGCCTCCCACTGTCACCACCCCGTCATGATTGGTGTGCAGTCTGTTGCCCGATGCGGCACTGGTAAGAATCGTGCATGTACTCTGATAATAGCTGAATTGCCATTGGGTCTAGCAACCCTGAGTCGCAAAACCTGAGTCGCACCCCCTGGTTCGCATCCACTCTGTCGGCGGGGCGTGAATGGCGAACCTTTTCTAGCACCATTGATCACAACTCCCCAACGCGGCCAAAAATGCCGTCACAGCCCAATCAGGATGTTTATGCTTTGCTTACCCCGTGTCTTCGCCCCATTTCGCGTTGCCTGTGCGAGTTTGTTGTGCTTTGCCCTGGCAATCGCACCGCTTGCGCAAGCGGCTGAACCCCCAGCGAAGGCAACCGAGGCACCCACGGTCTTGACCTACACCGCCCCCGAACTGAACGAGATGAGCGGCCTGGCCAGCAGTTTTGTCAGCGACCATCTCTTATGGGCCCACAACGACTCCGGTGATTCCGCGCGCTTGTTTCGGCTAAACACCAACGGTGAAGTACTCGGCCAGGTTAACATTCGCGGGGCCAGCGCCTTTGACTGGGAGGACATCGCCAGCTTCAAAGATGCCAACGGCAATGCCTTCTTGCTGATTGCAGACACCGGCGACAATACCGGCCTGCGGCCCTTTGTCGACCTCTACCTGCTGGCCGAACCCGGCCTTGATGCCGCGGAAGCGAAAACCCTGCGCCGCTATACGGTCGTGTATCCAGACGGCCCCCGCGATACCGAAGCCGTGGCAATCGACGCCGTAGAGCGCAGCGTATACCTGCTCAGTAAACGCGACGACAATCCGCGGCTATATCGCTTTTCCCTCGACGCGCTGAAGCAATTGTTTGTCCCGCTGCAGTACCTCGGGGAGGTCACCAGCCTGCCCAGCAAGGCCAAACACGCCGATATCAAAGCCAAACAGCGCTGGCAATTTCAGCCCACTGCCATGGCCTTTAGCCCCGAGCACGATGCCGCCATTGTGGTCACGCCGCGCCACACCTACTACTTTCCCCGCGACGGGGAAGACAGCTGGCTGACCGCCCTCAATCGCGACCCGGTGATTTTAAATCCCGGCCGATTCCCTCAGATTGAAGCCGGCACCTTCAGCCGCGACGGCAACACACTGTATTTAGGTTCCGAGGGCAGCCCGGCCCGCGCGGTCGCGCTACCCCGGCCCCACTAAGGCAAGACAGGGCCAGGCAAGACAAGGCAAGGAACCCGCGATCATCACCGGGGCTTTTGTGCGATACTCCCCGGCCACAAAAGCGTCACCCTCTGGCCCGCGACCGTATGAAAAAGACCAACAACGCCTTATCGCCACGCATCATCACCAGCAGCCAGGTCCGCCCCCACGACAAGCTCGCGGCCACCGTCGCCCGGCACCTGGCCCACCCCTTTCGCAAGCCCTTTGCCAGCCACAACGTCGATGCCTTTCACCAAACCGAGCACTGGCTGGCCCGGCAACCGGCAACGCAGTCAATTATCTTTGACTCCTTTTGTGGCGTTGGCGAGAGCACTTACACACTGGCAGAACGCTATCCGGATTCGCTGGTCATCGGCATCGACAAATCAGCCCACCGACTGGGAAAGCATTTGCAAAACCACGCCATCGCCGGCGAGCACCGTGACAATTACCTGCTGGTTAGGGCTGATGTTGACGATTTTTGGCGACTCGCAGCGCAAGCGGGTTGGCAATTGGCCAAACATTACCTGCTCTATCCAAACCCCTGGCCAAAACCCGGCCAGTTGAAGTATCGGGTGCAGGGTTCTGCCGTGTTTCCCGCCCTCCTGCAACTGGGCGGGGAAATAGAGCTGCGCAGCAACTGGCCGGTTTATGTGGAAGAGTTTGCGCTTGCCTTGAACCTGGCCGGCCAACCCGGCGAGGTCAGTCAGTTTCAGCCTGATCCGCCCATCACTCCCTTTGAGCGAAAGTATTCGGTGGCGGGCCAAACGCTGTGGCGCTGCCGCTGCTCGGTCTGGGCAGAGAATATCTGATCAGATCCCACCCGGATTTATTCTGCTGGGCGTTGGGAGGTATACTGACTCACTGATTCGCTCAACAGTCCTGATTTGCTATGACGACACACGCTATCGCCGCCGCCAATACCGACCCTGTCTGGGAGCGCATTCGCAAGGAAACGGCCTGCGAGGTCAAGCGCGAACCGGTACTGGCCAGTTTTCTTCACGCCACCATTCTCAATCACAGTGGCCTGGAAACAGCACTGAGTTTTCACCTCGCCCACGCACTCGACAGCCCTGCCGCGTCGGCACTGCTGGTCAGAGAGGTGATCGAAGAGGCCTTTGCGAGTGACCCGACTATCGGCGCCGCCATGCGGGCCGATATCTGCGCCGTTCAGGAGCGTGATTCAGCCTGCAATAGCCTGTCGGTGCCCTTCCTGTATTTCAAAGGCTTCCACGCCCTGCAGAGTTACCGCGTGGCCCACTGGCTGTGGCAACAGCAGCGCACCTCCCTCGCCCTGTACTTTCAGAACCGCATCTCATGCGAGTTTGGGGTGGACATTCATCCGGCCGCCCGGGTCGGCAGCGGCATCTTGATGGACCACGCTACCGGCGTGGTGATCGGTGAGACGGCGGTGGTGGGCAACAACGTATCGCTGATGCAATCGGTCACCCTGGGTGGCACCGGCAAAGAAGATGGCGACCGCCATCCCAAGGTTGCCGATGGTGTGCTGATTGGCGCGGGAGCCAAAATTCTCGGCAATATCCAAATCGGTGAAGGCGCCCATGTGGGTGCCGGCAGCGTGGTATTAAAGGACGTGCCACCCCACACTATGGTCAGCGGTGTGCCGGCTAAGGTGGTTGGGCGCCCCGACTGCGACAATCCCGCGTTGTCGATGAACCACCTCGCCTGCTGCGACACCTAACTGGCAGCGCCCTGAGTGCCACATCGCCAGTGAGGGCTTACGCCCCCACTAACGAAGAGAGGCTAACAGCCGCTATTTGCAGTTAGGTTTACGTCCCTGCGCGACCGCCTGCTGATACAGCTTGTTCGCTTTTGGCATTCCCTTTTTCAAATCGCTAATCCGGGTTTCATGGGAGGGGTGAGTAGACAGGAACTCCGGGGGCTGCCCCGCATTGGCGGCGCTCATATTCTGCCAAAGGGCAATACTGGCCTCGGGGTTGAAGCCCGCCTGCGCCATCAGGTCGAGGCCGACCACATCAGCCTCGGATTCCTGGGCGCGACCGTAGGGCAGTACCACACCGTACTGGGTTCCCAGCCCCATCAAGCCCATCACGGTGTCTTTGCCGGCGCCTTCCCCTAGCATCACACCCACCAACTGGGTGGTTGTGCCGGCAACGCTTTGCAGAGACAGGCGCTCCGCGCTGTGCTGGGCCAACACGTGGCCTACTTCATGGCCAAGCACGGTGCCCAGTTGGTCCTGTGTTTTTGCGACCTTGAGAATCCCGGTGTGTACGCCGATCTTTTTGCCTGGCAAAGCAAAGGCGTTGGCGCTGTCTTCCTTGAACACCACCACTTCCCAGCTACCTCGCCACTCTGATGGCAAAATGGCGGTCACGGCATCGGCCACGCAGCTCACATAGCGGTTCACACTGGAATCGGTGCTGACCGTCATTTTCTGCTTCATCTCGTCAAAGGCGGTTGTCCCCATCTGAGACATTTCGGCATTGCTGAACAAGAGTACCTGGCGGCGTCCGGTCGGAGACTCAACGCAGGCTATCATCAGCCCTGCTAGCGCGGCGACCAGAGCAGAAATCTTCAGAATTTTCATAACACTCCCTGCTAGACTAACGTGGAATGGCCGCATTATGGCACAGCCGCTATGACCTTGTAGTGGCAATGTAGAGGCAATGCCACCCGCAAGTCCCGATCAATATTGTGACAACGTGAACCGCTCCCCGAAACGAAAGCAAACGCTACAAGGAACCGAAAAATGGAAGAACGCTGTGACTGGTGCGGCAACGACCCACTCTACCAGCAGTATCACGACCAGGAATGGGGCGTTCCCCAAGTTGACGATCGTGTCCAGTTTGAGTTTCTCATTCTGGAATCGGCTCAGGCCGGGCTGAGCTGGATTACGGTGCTGAAGAAACGCGATGGCTACCGGAAGGCCTTTGCTAATTTCGACCCCCGCAAAGTTGCCCGATTTGACGAAGATAAAGTCGAAGAACTGATGCAAAATCCGGGCATCGTCCGTAATCGTAAAAAAATTGAAAGCGCCATCGGCAACGCCAAACTCTTTCTGGAGCTGCAACGGGAATTCGGCAGTTTCTCGCGCTATTTGTGGTCTTTTTATGATTTCAAACCCAAGCAAAACAACTGGGCATCGCTAAAGGAGGTGCCGGCTACCTCGGCAGAATCAGACGCCATCAGCAAAGATATGAAAAAACGCGGTTTTCGATTTTTTGGCTCCACTATTTGCTATGCCCACTTACAGGCCACTGGCCTGGTAAACGACCATATCAAGGGCTGTCACCGCCACCAGGCCTGTGCCTCGATGGCAGACGAGATAGGGGCCCATTGGCGCAGCCAAGGCCGCTGACAGGAGCCTCACCGAAAACACTGGCTTTATTACCATGACGCGGAAATCCTGCTCGCGGTAGGATGTCCAAGTACCCGCATCACCGACAACGGACATTGATTATGAAAAAGCGCCTCTCCGTCTTTCTTTGCAGCCTGTTTTTGGCTGCCTGCAGCACCACCGATGTGGTGACCGACTTTAACCCCAGAGCCAACTTTGCCAGCTACCAGCAATACATTTGGGCCGAGAACAGCGGCGGCGACAAACTGGTGTCTCCCTTTGCCATTGACGCAGTGAAGGCCGCTTTCAAGGATCAGCTAGTGGCCGGGCTGTACAAGGAAGCCGAGTCGCTGCAAAAGGCCGACTTCATCGCCCGCTACTACGTGGCTGAAGCGGCAGATACCATCGACCGCAGCCCCCGACTCGGTATCGGGTTAGGCAGTTTCACCGGCAACTTCGGCATGAGCACGTCAGTGGGCGTTCCCCTGGGCAAAGATACCGTGGTGAAGAACATTATGATCCTGATCGACCTGATCAACCCGGCCGACAAAAAGCTCACCTGGCGGGGATCGCTGGTAGTCGAACTGGACCCTAAAGATCCAAAAGCCAACCAGGCTGCAATCAATAATGCCGTGGCGGAAATTTGGGCCCAATTCCCACCGAAATAGTGCTATTGCCGGACAGAACACGCCGGCCTCATGACTTAGTGAGGACCAAGCCCTTACTTCCCAGTGCCCCTTTCTGGAAACAGGGCCGCGAACTTTGCGGGCGGCATCGCCCGCAAGTAAGCAATATTGCGAAGGGGAATGGCATCCGGGTCGTCAACGCCTCGCAGGGCCTGCTCCACACTGAGCTCTCTGAGCAAATGGTAAATGGGAAACGGACTGCGGTTGGTGTAATTCGCCGGGTCATCTTCCGGCTCACCGTCAAAACAGTATCCGGGGTGAAAGCTGGCCAGCTGCACCTCGCCTTCGGCCCCGCTTAACCGGATCGCGGTCTCCAGCATCGCCAGACTATCGTTGTAATCGAAAAAGTCCGGATACAGGTTTGGCACTACCAACAAAATTGTCTCCAACTGCTCTGCCGGCGTGTCGAGAATTCGGCCAAGCGCAGTCATGAAATCGGTGACAAGGGTGTCATCGTCTGTCGCATCACTCACGCAAATATCCACTCGTCCTTGTCGCCGAGGCAGCGAAGCAAAGGGGCACAGATTCTCACCGATCACCACCTCATCGAGCCACCGCGCGACCATACCGGCTTCTTTTTCTGCCTGATAAAACGCCATCTTTTTTGCCTGTATGAACAGCACACCGCTAGCGGCAAAACACTATCTTCCCGCCTGCTTATGCAATTTTGAAATTAGCGAAATGATGACATAGACGAAAATAAAATAGCCAGAACCAGTGATGACGAAAGCACGTAGCAAACAATGCGTTACACTGAAATTAGCTTCACTTGGCGCCGCGGCAACATCTTCCGCATTGCGACATTTGGTTGCAAAGATATCACTTCCGTGCGGCTCTGCCAGGCGACCAGCAAGCATGAGTGCAGACCACAAATAAAGGGGAGTCACACATGAAACGCTTCTATTTTATTACTGATGATCTAGATCGACTCGCGAATGTTCACCAAGATCTGCAGTCGAACGGCTTAACTGAGCCGCAAATTCATGTGCTCAGTCAGGATGATTCTGGTGTGAAACGGCGAAAGCTCAACGACGTGGAAGCAGTGCTCCGAAAAGATGTTGTGCAGTCCATGGAGCGCGGCGCACTGATCGGCCTTGGCGCTAGTATCCTGACACTGGCGGTAAGCTACTACAGCGGTGCAACCGCCGCTGTTGGCTGGACACCCTTTGTTTTCCTTGCCATTGTATTACTTGGCTTTATTACCTGGGAGGGCGGCTTGCTCGGCATCCAGGAACCCCACCACGATTTCAAGCGCTTCAATCAGGCCCTTGCCAGCGGCCGTCATTTGCTCATCATCGATATTGACGGACGTCAGCAAAACATCCTGGAACGGATCACCGCCCACTACCCGGAACTCGAATTTTCCGGAACCGGCTCAGCGGCACCAAACTGGTTTATCAGCATGCGCAACAAGTGGCGTAATTTTGTTGAAGTCATGCCATAAGGTGCATGACGAACATAACCCTCAATAAGAAGGCCGCATATGCGGCCTTCTTATTGAGGGACTTGCTTTCAGGCTGTCTACTTCAGTTGCGGTGATAAGGAACTGAGAGTTCTTTGACACAATTCAAAAAAGCCGCCGCATGCTCTGGATCGACCTCTGGCGTAATACCATGTCCCAGGTTGAAGACATGCCCCGTGCCCGCACCGTAGCTTGCCAAAATGGTCGCCACTTCCTGCTCAATCCGCGCTGGCGAGGCCCGCAACATCGCTGGGTCCATATTGCCCTGCAGGGCCACGTGGTCACCAACCCGTTGCCGAGCAGCCCCAATATCCGTGGTCCAATCCAACCCCAAGGCATCTGCGCCGGATTCCGCCATCCGCTCCAACCATTGACCACCATTTTTGGTGAACAAAATCACCGGCACCCGACGGCCTTCATTCTCTCTTATCAGACCGTCAACGATCTGCTTCATGTATCGAAGGCTGAATTCCTGATAGGCATTGTGGCTAAGTGCGCCACCCCAGGTATCAAAAATTTGCACTGCCTGGGCACCGGCGCGAATCTGGTCATTCAAGTAAGCCGTTACACTTTGTGCCAGTTTGTCGAGCAGACCATGCATAAGGTCGGGCTGGTCAAATGCCAGAGCCTTACTCCGAGCGTGATCTTTCGAACCGCCGCCCTCGACCATATAGGTGGCCAAGGTCCAGGGACTGCCAGAGAAGCCAATCAAGGGCACGCTACCATTCAATTCCCGACGAATGGTGCGCACCGCATCGCAGACATAAGTGAGGTGTTTCTCGCCATCAACAATGGGTAGCGCGTCCACATCCGCTTGGGTGCGCACGGTCTTTTTAAAGCGAGGCCCTTCGCCGGTTTCAAAATACAAACCGAGACCCATCGCATCAGGAATGGTGAGAATATCGGAAAACAGAATGGCCGCATCGAGGGGGTAGCGCGCCAGCGGCTGCATGGTCACCTCGCAGGACAGCTCCGGGTTCATGCACAACGACAGAAAGTCGCCAGCCTTGGCACGGGTGGCCCGATACTCTGGCAGATAACGCCCTGCCTGGCGCATCATCCATACCGGCGTGTATTCAACAGGTTGGCGCTGCAGCGCGCGAAGAAAGGTGTCGTTTTTTAATTCGGTCATAGTGCGCTCGACGCAGGCCGGAAGACGGGAGACGCAACGATCAGCGCGGGGCTGACACTGTATGCCTTATCCTTCGCGGCCCCTGCGTTTCCCGTCTCCCATTTAAGGTATTGCCAATTATTAGACTTTGAGGAAATCCAGAATGCCTTCAGCGGCCTGGCGACCTTCCCATACCGCGGTCACCACGAGGTCGGAGCCGCGCACCATGTCACCGCCAGCGAAGATCTTGGGGTTGCTGGTCTGGAATTTGAACATTTGCTGCTCAGGCGCAGTAATGCCGCCCCAGCTGTTGATATCCACTCCCGCGCCGCCAATCCATTCGGCCGGATCAGGCTGAAAGCCAAAGGCCACCAAAACCACATCGGCGGGAATAATTTCTTCACTGCCGGGGATGGGCTCGGGGCGGCGACGGCCGTTTTCGTCAGGCTCACCCAACTGGGTGGTCACCACTTTCACGCCCTCTACCCGATCGTTACCCACAATTGCTATCGGCTGGCGATTGAACAAAAACTCAACACCCTCTTCCCGGGCGTTTTTTACTTCCCGGCGAGAGCCCGGCATGTTCTCTTCGTCACGGCGGTAGGCGCAGACCACGCTGTCGGCACCCTGACGAATGGAGGTACGGTTACAGTCCATGGCGGTATCACCACCACCCAGAACCACCACTTTCTGGCCGCGCACACTGATAAAATCAGCGGCGTTTTCTTCCCAGCCCATATTGCGGTTGACGTTGGATACAAGGAAAGGCAGAGCGTCATAGACACCGGGCAAATCCTCCCCGGGGAAACCGCCTTTCATGTACTTGTAGGTTCCCATGCCCATGAACACCGCATCGTATTCGGCGAGCAGGTCATCGATGCTGATGTCGGTACCGACGTTGACGTTGAGACGAAACTCAACACCCATCTCTTCCAGCACGCCGCGACGACGCTGAATCACCGACTTCTCCAGTTTGAACTCGGGAATACCAAAGGTCAGCAGGCCACCGATTTCCGGGTAGCGATCAAATACCACTGGTTTGACACCGGCACGCACCAACACGTCGGCACAACCGATGCCGGCAGGGCCAGCACCAATCACAGCCACTTTCTTGTCGGTCCAAACCCGCTTGGACATATCCGGCCGCCAGCCCATCGCCAGCGCAGTGTCAGTGATATATTTCTCGGTAGAACCGATAGTCACAGCACCAAACCCGTCGTTCAGCGTACACGCGCCCTCGCACAATCGGTCCTGTGGACACACTCGGCCACATACCTCGGGCAAACTGTTGGTTTGATGGCTAAGCTCCGCTGCCTCAAACAGGTTGCCTTCACTGACCAGCTTCAACCAGTTGGGGATGTAGTTATGAACCGGGCACTTCCACTCGCAGTAGGGGTTGCCACAAGCCAGGCAGCGGTGGGCCTGATGCTTGACCTCTTCTTCCTTGTAGGGCTCATAAATTTCAACAAATTCGGTCCGGCGCTCGCCGATGTCCTTCTTGCTGGGATCAATGCGACCCACATCAAGAAATTGAAAACTGTTGTTTAGTCGTTCAGCCATTTCGTCACCTCTTCACTACGTGGCGTTATTCAGGACGCTTTCTGGTGGAATCCAGCAGCCGGCTCAGACTCGCGGCCTTCGGCTTGATCATCCAGAATTTGCCAATGTAGTCATCGAAATTGTCGAGCAGGTGCTGGCCCCACTGGGAGCCCGTTTCAGCGACAAACTCGCTTATATTGCCGCGCAAATGGGCCCGGTAGGCTTCCATTGACTCGGAGTTGATTCGGCAGATTTCAACCAGCTCGCTGTTGTAACGGTCTACGAAACGATTGGCCTCGTCGAGCACGTAGGCAAAGCCGCCAGTCATCCCCGCGCCAAAGTTCACCCCGGTGGGGCCAAGCACAGTGATATTGCCGCCAGTCATATACTCACAGCAGTGGTCGCCAGCCCCCTCAATCACGGCGTGGGCGCCGGAATTACGCACGCCGAAACGCTCCCCGGCGGTTCCCGCTGCGAACAGGCGTCCGCCAGTGGCGCCGTAAAGACAGGTATTACCAATGATGGAGGTTTCCTGGCTTTTAAAAGCGCTGCCCCGGGGCGGGAAGATAACCAGCTTGCCACCAGCCATGCCTTTACCGACGTAATCGTTGGCATCCCCTTCGAGATACATGTGCAGGCCGCCGGCATTCCAGACACCAAAGCTCTGCCCCGCCGTTCCGGTCAGGCGCAGGGTGATCGGTGCTGTTTCCATATCCAGGTTGCCATAGAGCTTGGCAATTTCACCAGAGATCCGCGCACCGATAGAACGGTCACAGTTGGTCACCTTAAACTCGAACTCACCGCCGGTTTTGCCTTTAATGGCGGGCATTACGGCATCAATGATCGCTTCGGCCTTAACACCTTTATCGAAGGGCTCATTGAGCTTGACCTGACAAAACTCGGGTTGGCCATTGGCCGCCGGGTCTTTAAACAGAATCGGAGACAGGTCCAGCAGCGCGTGCTTGTCAGTTTCACCTTCAGCTTGTTTGAGCAGATCGGTGCGACCGATCAGCTCTTCAATGGTGCGCACACCGACACTGGCCATCCACTCGCGGGTTTCCATGGCCATAAAGGTGAAGAAATTCACCACCATATCCACGGTGCCAATAAAATGCTCATCCCGGAGGCGGTCGTCCTGAGTAGCCACGCCGGTAGCACAGTTGTTCAGGTGGCAAATACGCAGGTATTTACAGCCCAGAGCAACCATGGGTGTGGTACCAAAACCGAAACTCTCAGCACCAAGAATCGCCGCTTTCACCACATCCAAACCGGTCTTCAGGCCGCCATCGGTCTGGACCCGCACTTTGCCGCGCAGACCATTGCCGCGCAGGGTTTGCTGAACCTCGGACAGACCAAGCTCCCAGGGCGAGCCGGCGTAGCGAATGGAGGTAATTGGACTAGCTGCGGTGCCGCCGTCGTAACCCGAAATGGTAATCAGATCCGCGTAGGCTTTCGCCACCCCGGCCGCGATGGTACCGACCCCGGGCTCAGACACCAGTTTTACCGAGACCAGTGCATCAGGGTTGACCTGCTTCAGGTCAAAAATCAGCTGGGCCAAATCCTCAATTGAGTAAATATCGTGGTGGGGCGGCGGCGAAATCAAGGTCACACCGGGCACGGAGTAGCGCAGACGCGCGATCAGGGCATTGACCTTACCACCCGGCAACTGACCACCTTCACCGGGTTTGGCGCCCTGGGCGACCTTGATCTGCAACACTTCAGCATTGACCAGATAATGGGGTGTCACACCAAAGCGGCCGGAGGCGATCTGCTTGATCTTAGACACGCGTTCGGTGCCAAAGCGAGCGGGATCTTCACCACCTTCACCGGAGTTAGACCGCGCGCCGAGACGGTTCATTGCCGCAGCCAAAGCCTCATGCGCCTCGGGGCTCAAGGCCCCCAGAGACATCCCCGCCGAGTCAAAGCGGCTCAGAATGCTTTCAATCGGCTCCACTTCCTCCAACGGAATGGGGGCAGCGTCTCCTTCGAATTTCAACAGATCACGCAGCGTTGCCACGGGACGTTCATTCACCAGCTTGGCGTATTTTTTCCAGGTGGCGTAGTCACCGCTCTTAACGGCTTGCTGCAAGGTCATCACCACATCGGGGTTAAACGCGTGGTATTCCTTGCCGTGAACATATTTCAGCAAACCGCCCTGATCGAGCGACTTACGCGGCAACCAGGCGATGGTTGCCAGGGCTTCCTGGTCCTTCTGCAGCTGCTCGAAGCTGACCCCTGCAATACGGCTGGCAACGCCGGCAAAGCACAGCTCAACAATTTCCTCAGACAGGCCCACCGCCTCAAACAATTGCGCGCCACGATAAGAGGCAATGGTGGAGATGCCCATTTTGGACATAATTTTGAGCAGGCCTTTATTAATGCCTTTGTTGTAGTTGGTATGAACCGTCTGCTCATCACCCAGCAGTTCACCGGAGCTGAGCATGTCACTCAACACCGCGTAAGCCATGTAGGGGTAGACGGCCGTGGCGCCAAAGCCAAACAGACAGGCCATCTGATGGGAGTCCCGGGCACTGCCGGTCTCTACCACCAGGTTGGCGTCGCAACGCAGGCCCTGTTTAATCAGGTGATGGTGCACCGCACCCGTCGCCAACAAGCTATGCACACTGAGCAAGCCAGGCTCAACCCGACGATCACTCAGAATCAAAATCACTTTACCGCTGCGAACCGCGGCCTCAGCATCCGCGGCCACTCGCTCTACCGCAGACTTCAAATTGGTTACCGCAGGGTCATAGCTCAAGTCGATGACCTGCTGCGGGAAGCGATCTGAGTTCAGCAGCTGCAAGCGGCCAAATTTCTCGGGGGAGAACACCGGGCTGGTCAGAATCAGCCGGTCGGCGTGATCGGCGGTCTGCTCAAACACATTCTGTTCAGCGCCAAGCAGGGTTTCCAGGCTCATCACGATCGCTTCCCGGAGCGGGTCGATCGGCGGATTGGTTACCTGGGCAAACTTCTGCCGGAAATAGTCATAGAGTGAACGCTGGTGGCGAGACAGCACCGCCATCGGCGTATCGTCGCCCATGGAGCCAACGGCCTCATTGCCGCTATCGCCCAGGGCAGTCAGCACCTGCTCGCGCTCTTCGAAGCTGACCTGGAAATATTTCTGCATGCTGCGCAGCTGCTCACCCTCGGGCAGTTCGGGGCGACCCACCGTGCTGAGCTGGTCCTGCAAGCGGTGCGCGTGCTCCCGCAACCACTGCTTGTAGGGATGGGCAGATTTCAGACGCTCATCCACATCTTTGGTGTGCAGTACTTCACCGGTTTCCGTGTCGACAACCAGAATTTGCCCAGGACCGATTCGGCCCTTCGCCACCACGTCTTCTGGCAAGTAAGAATAGGTTCCCACCTCAGAGGCCACGGTAATAAAGCCGTTCTTGGTGATCACCCAGCGAGAGGGGCGCAAACCATTGCGGTCGAGCATACACACCGCGTAACGACCATCGGTCAGTACCATCCCGGCGGGGCCATCCCAGGGCTCCATATGCATGGAGTTGTACTCATAAAATGCCTTGAGGTCGGCATCCATATGCTCGATATTTTGCCAAGCTGGCGGTACCAGCATGCGCACGGCCCGGAACAGGTCCATTCCACCCGCGACCAGCAGTTCCAGCATGTTATCCAGGCTGGAGGAGTCAGAACCGGTACGATTTACCAGGGGTGCCAGTTCTTCGACATTGGGCAGCAGTTCACTGGAGAAGCGGCTGGTACGGGCCTCAGCCCAATTGCGGTTACCCTCGATGGTATTGATTTCACCATTGTGGGCCAGCATGCGGAAAGGCTGAGCCAGCGGCCAGCGGGGCATGGTATTGGTGGAAAAACGCTGGTGGAATACGCAGATAGCGGTTTCCAGACGTTCGTCACCCAGGTCTTTGTAAAAGCGTGGCAGGTCCACTGGCATAACCAGGCCTTTATAGGAAATGACATCCGCAGAAAGGCTGCAAATGTAAAAATCCGAGTCGCCCTGCAGAGCAATTTCTGCCTGCCTACGCACCACAAACAGGCGTGTGGTTAATTCTTTTTGGGTCAAGCCATCAACATTGATGAACAACTGCTCGATACGAGGACGCCCAGCAAGCGCAATATCGCCACAGAAACTGTCATCAACGGGAACTTCACGCCAACCAGCAACAGCCAAGCCATTGCTTTTAATCACCTTTTCGAATTCTTCCCGGGCAACGGCCGCTTTGGCGTCGTCCCGACTGAGAAAAATCTGACCGATGCCGTAAATCTCGGAAAGCTCGCCACCAAAGGCCTCTTTCGCCACCGCTCTCAGGAAGCCATCGGGTTTTTTGAGCAACAGGCCACAGCCGTCCCCAGTTTTCCCATCCGCAGCGATCCCGCCACGGTGAGTCATGCAGGTTAGGGACTCGATGGCGGTCTGCAAAAGGGCATGACTCGCATCGCCCTGCATATGGGCAATCAAGCCGAAGCCGCAGTTGTCGCGCACATCCTCAGGTCTGTACAGGCCTGTACTCATAAAACGACTCTCGCAAAATTACTAAGAAAAACAAAAAGATAGTCGAAAAGACATCCCCCAAACCCTTTGATTCGGGGAAAAAAGGAGGGACATTCTACACTTATGCGCCAACGCCGACAAACAGCCGCACATTTCCTCCCGTTCGGGGCGAGAAAAAGACCTCGGCTCAGGCTCTGACACCGGCCTCCAGCAAGCCTTCCTTGATTAGCGCCACTGGCGCCTCGCTGGTCACCACAGCCTCACCCAGCGCCTTGAGCAGTACCAGGCGGATACGGCCATCAATCACTTTCTTGTCCCGCCCCATCAACTGCAAAAACTGATCCACATTCATGTCATCAGGCGGATCCAGCGGCAGCGCTGCTTTGGCCAGGAGACTGCGCGTGCGCTCCAGCAAGACCGGCTCCAGCCAACCGAGCTTCACCGACAGCGCCACTGCCAGCACCATTCCCGCCGCCACTGCCTCGCCGTGAAGCCAGTTGCCGTAACCCTCCGCCGTCTCAATGGCGTGGCCATAGGTATGCCCGAGATTGAGAATGGCACGTCGATCCTGCTCGGTTTCGTCCTCGGCAACCACGAGCGCCTTATCGTGGCAGGAGCGGTAAACCGCCTCCGCCAATACCTCACTGTCTCGGGCCATGAGCTTGTCGATATTGGCCTCAAGCCAGTCGAAAAACTCGGCGTCGCAGATCAACCCGTATTTAATCACTTCTGCCACTCCTGCCGAGTACTCTCGAGGAGGCAGGCTATCGAGCAGGCTCAAGTCCGCCACCACACACTGGGGCTGGTGAAAGGCGCCAATCATATTCTTACCGAGCGGGTGGTTAACCCCGGTTTTGCCACCCACTGACGAGTCCACCATCGACAGCAAGGTGGTAGGCATCTGAATAAAATTCACCCCGCGCTGATAGCAGGCCGCCGCAAAGCCACACATATCGCCAACCACACCGCCGCCGAGGGCAATCAGGGTGGTTTTCCGATTTTGGTTTGCCGCCAACAGCGCATCAAAAACCTGATTGAGGGTGGCCAGGGATTTAAACTGCTCCCCATCGGGGAGAATCACCTCTACGACCGACAGCCCCGACAACTTGGACCGAAGCTGCGCTAAATAAAGCGGTGCAATGGTTTCATTGGTGACAATGCACACCTGACTGCCACGAATGTATTCGCGCCACAGTTCACTGCGCCCGAGCAAATCACGCCCAATAAAAATAGGATAACTGCGCTCGGCTAGCGCAACTTGCAGCTGCTTCATGGGATCATCCAGAAATCGACATCAGGACGCCCGGGGGTAACGTGCCCGGGCTGGGGGAGAGAGTATATCAACTGGAGAGAATGGGGTCTTCTTCCTGCAGGCGCTGACACAATTCCTGAACCACCGACTTGGGGCTGCGCAGATCCGTTAGCACCACGACATCGGCCACCTCCTCATACAGAGGTTCACGCTGGGCCATCAGATTGCGCAGCGTTTGCTCCGGATTTCCCTGCCGGAGCAAGGGCCGTTTGCGATCTCTGGCAGTGCGACGCACCTGCTCCTCGACGGAGGTCTTCAGATAAATTACCGTGCCCTTCGCCAGCATCAACTTGCGGTTCTCTTCTTTGAGCACCGCACCGCCGCCGGTTGAGACCACCACATTGCTCGCATCGGCCAATTCGGCAAGCATCGCTGCCTCGCGCTCCCGGAAGCCAGCCTCGCCTTCCATATCGAAGATCCACGGGATATCAACGCCGCTGCGCTCTTCGATCTCCCGATCCGCGTCCCGGAAGTCCCGATTAAGGGACTCCGCCAGCAACTTACCAATTGTACTTTTTCCAGCGCCCATCGGGCCTACCAGAAATATCGCCCCTCTTATCGCCATCAGCTCATCAATCTACCAGGCTATCGGCGAGAATGCGCGGCGTGATAAAAATCAGCGTCTCCTGCTTCTCACGAGTGACGGAGGTATTTTTGAACAGCCTGCCGAGGAAGGGGATATCGCCGAGCAGCGGGACCTTGGTCTCGGACTCAATGTCTAGCTGGTCGTAAACACCCCCCAGCACAACGGTCTCGCCATTGCTTACCAGAACCCGGGTTTGCAACTCGGTGGTATCAATGGTCGGCACCTGGCCGCCCAGCCCAGTGGCGATGACCAGCTCGCCAACGGTGTCCTGATTAATCACCAGATCCATAATAATGCGGTCGTCTGGGGTAATGATTGGGGTCACATCCAACTTCAGAACCGCCTCTTTGAAGGCGATGGTTGTCTCGCCATTCGCGGAGGACTGCGGATAGGGGATCTCGGTACCAGATTTGATAATGGCAGGTTCCTTGTCACCCGTTACGATCCGAGGCTGGGAGACAATTTCGCCGCGGCCCTTGGATTCCAGGGCTGACAATTCCAGATTCAGCAATACATCGGAGCTGATAAAGCCCAGTGCGAAAGAACCTGCCGCGCCACCAACGCCCAAATCGGTCACCAGACCGGGCGAGGCTTCATAGGTCGGACTCCCAGACGCCAGCGCATCAATGAAGTTGCCGGTGGTTTCCAAATCACTCTCGATATCGCCATTGGCCGAGTAAATTTTGTCGCCATCGCGTTTTACATAAGCACCGCCCCAACGCACACCCAGGGCGCGGTCAAAATCGGAGGATGCCCGCACGATCCTTGCCTCAATCTGCACCTGCCGAACCGGCACATCAACCAGCGCCACCAGACGGCGGAACTCTTCCAGGCGATCGGCCGTTTCCGTGATCAACAGGGAGTTAGTCCGCTTGTCGACAATCACCGTACCCCGGGGAGAAAGAATGCTGCCTGTGGACCCAGCGTCATCATCGTTATCGGGCTTAAACAGTTTGAACAGCTCATCAGCGTCAGCATAGCGTATGCGGATGAACTCGGTTTGCAGGGGGGCCAACTCCTCGACCTGCTTCTGGGCCTCAATCTCTTGACGCTCGCGCTCGGCAATCTCCGCCGCTGGCGCAACCATCAACACATTGCCCACCTGACGTTTGTCGAGCCCCTTGGTTTTCAGCACCAATTCCAGCGCCTGATCCCAGGGCACATTCTGCAAACGCAGTGTGATATTGCCGCGAACCGTGTCGCTGGCCACCAAGTTGAGGTCGGTAAAGTCGGCGATCAGCTGTAGCACCGAACGGACTTCAATATCCTGGAAGTTGAGCGACAGCTTCTCACCAACGTAGGCAAATTCTTTACGCCGCAGCTCCACTTCCTGCTTGGTCAGGGGCTTAACACTCACCACATACTCGGTGTCGGTTTGATAGGCCAAGTAGTCATACTCACCCTGAGCCTCAAGAGAAAGCCTTGCGCCCTTCTCACCCATCCGGGCATCGATCCGTTTGACTGGGGTGGCAAAATCCACCACATCAAAGCGCCGCTGCAAATTTTGCGGCAAGCCGACACCGTTGAAATCGATCTTGATTTTGCTGCCTTCAACAAACACGTTGATGTCGGCTTTGTCATCGGCCAGTTGAATGACCAATCGACCTTCACCCGAATCGCCCCGGCGAAAATCCAGGTCGCGGATCATATTGTCAGTGCCGGCCGGCTGACTGGCCGAGGTAGAGACGATCGGGTTGCTGTAGGTTTCTTTGATATAGCTCTTACCACCGGCACCGCCCACTTCGACCACCAGGGTATTGCCCTCAACCCGGGTCTCATAACTTGCCAGACGAACGAGGTTCAACACCAGACGAGTGCGATCCTGACCTTCCAGCACCACCGCGCTGCTCGCATTATCATAGGCTAGGGGGAATTTTTTCTGTTGCAGCGCACTGCCAGCGCCGGGGAAATCAAGGGCGATACGGGCGGGCTTCTCGATGGTATAGCCCTTCACCTCTGGTGGCGGACCACTGAAGGTGAGCCTCGCCTCAAAACTCCCTGCCTGCAGCGCGTTAAACTGGATATTCTCCAGGTCAGCGGCAAAGGCGTTCAACGCAAGCGCACTCAGTCCCACAGCAGCTAGGATCGACGGCCCAATCCCCAGCCCTGCGTTCGCTTGCGCGCCCCGGCGAAGGCTAAAGAATTGCATCATTTTTCGGGTACTTAAGAACATGTCTGCCACTCGATCTACTTACCGGCTTTTAATTCAAGGGAGCGTGGGCGCTCGACCCATCCATCCCCGCCTGTTGAAACAATTTCCACCACGGAAAGATAGTTTTCGGTCAGCTCTGTTATCCGACCGTAGTTGCGCCCCAAATAATTTCCAACCCGCACCCGGTGAACACCGCCGTCCGGATCTTTGATCAACCCCCACAAGGTACCCGCTAACTTGAGCGTACCCACCATGTGCAAGGAGTCGAAGGAGAACTGTTCAAGAAACTCACGCTCTCGGCTCAAATCTGGCTTCACATTCGCACTGGCTTCAAGGCGGGCAATTTCTTTTACGTCGATGGGTTTACTGAACGGCGCGCGCAGGCCCGAGGCACTATAAGAGAAGGCGCGATAGGCCTTCATCGCCGGAATCGGGTCAATTTTTCCCGTTGGCGCAGCCCGCTTTTCTGCCATAAACGCGTCGAGATCAGAGAACTTGCCAGAGGGGCTACAGGCGGCCACGCCGACAACCATAGCAAGCAATACCAGGCGCTTCATTTGCCGCCCTCCGTATCCTTGTAGCGATAGGTTTTGGCGGTGATCGACATCTCCTGGCCAGTCAAAGCCTTGTCCGAAGTAATATTGAAATCGTGCAGGGTCACAATCCGCGGCAAGCCGGCGATACCGCTAACAAAGGCGGCCAAGTCGTGGTAGGTGCCGCTTACCTTGATCGCGATGGGCAGTTCTATGTAGAACTCCTGCACCCGCTCCGACTGGAGCTGAATGCTGGCGATATCCAGCCCATTGCTCACGGCCTTTTCGGTCATATCCTCAAGCAGCCCCGGAACTTCGGTATCCACCGGCAGCTGACCAAGCAAGACCTCAAACGAGGCCTCCATTTCCTTCATTTGTTTTTTCAGCGGCTCAAGTTTTGCCGCCTTGAAGGCCTTCTTTTCAAACTCCTGCTTTAGCTGGGCTTCTTTGGCCTTGGCTACATCCAGCTCCTTGCGAAGATCAGCGACCACATAGAAGTAACCGCCCACCAGGCATACAATAAAAACCAGCAGCCAAACAAAGGCTCTGACCAGAGTGGGCCAGGCGCCAATATTCTCCAGGCTTATTTCATTGACATCGAAGCCTTTCAGCTCGTCAACCCAATTCTGCCACGCCACGTTGCCGCCCCCTACTTCTTCTTGGCTTTCTCTTCCTGATCAGGCTCTGGCGCACTAATCAGAAAGGAGAGTTTAAAGTTACTTGCCTGGTCCCCAAACGCTGGCGCAGCACTAACCGCGGTGAGATTGGGGTCGGCAAACCAGGGCGACGCATCGAGCTTACGCATTAAACTCGACACCCGGTTATTGGATTCGGCAATGCCTTCGACCTGGATCCGCTTGTCGCGGCGGCTGAGGCTGGTGTAGAAGAGGCCGTCCGGAAGGGTTCGAACCAGTTCATCGAACACGCGCACGATCAGCGGTCGCGTGCCTTGCAAGTCCTGGATGATCGCCATCCGGTCAATCAGTTGCTGGCGGCGTTTTTCCAGATTCTGGATCTCCGCCACCTCTTTGTTCAGTTTGGTGATGTGCTGCTGTATGTAGGCATTGCGATCGTTCTGGCTGCTGATGGCGCCATTGATAATCGACATCATCAACAGCACTAGCAGCACTCCAACAATTGCCACGCCGCCCAGCACCACCAGAAAATGCTGTTTAATCTGCTGCCGGCGTTCTTCACGCCAGGGAAGGAGATTGATTGTTGCCATTAATCGAAGCTCCTCAGGGCCAACCCACACGCGATTAGCATTGCTGGCGCATCATTACTCAGGCTCATTGCATCCACCCCGGATGCCACTGCCATGGATCCGAAGGGGTTGGCCACCACCGTGCTTACACCCAACTCCCGCTCAACCAACTCGGCCAAGCCGTGCATCGCGGCGACTCCGCCGGCGAGCAAAATCATGTCGACGGCGTTGTACTGACTGGAGGAATAAAAGAACTGCAAGGAACGCGACACTTGCTGGATCACCGCTTCTTTGAACGGAGCCAACACTTCACTGTCATAGTCTTCGGAAAGGCCACCCTGTTTTTTGGCCAGTCCCGCTTCTTCTACGGTCATACCGTAACGGCGTTGAATCTCTTCGGTGAGCTGCCGGCCGCCGAACAACTGATCCCGGGTATAGAGCGTTTCGCCGTCGACGATCACACTCAGGGAGGTCATGGAAGCACCGATATCAACGATAGCGACCACGGTATTCTCATCGCAACCCAGCGCCGAGGCCATCAACTCGAAGCTGCGCTCAACGGCAAAGGCTTCCACGTCCACCAGTTTTGGCTCGAGCCCAGCAATTTCCAAGGCCTCGGTCCGCAAGTCCACGTTATCCCGTCGACAAGCGACCAGCAGTACCTCGGCCTGATCGGGATTGTCTTCTGCAAGACCCAAAATTTCGAAATCCAGCGCAACTTCATCGAGGGGATAAGGAATGTACTGATCGGCTTCCAGAGAAATCTGCGCTTCCAGCGCATTCTCATTCATATCCGCGGGCATTCTCAGCACCTTGGTAATGACCGCAGACCCCGGCACCGCTACCGCGGCCCGTTTCACCTTGCTGCGCGAGCGCGCTATCACCGAGCGGAGCACTTCGGCCACCACCTCGACCTCAGCGATGTTCTTTTCCACCACCGCATGGGCGGGAAGCGACATCACCGCATAGCTTTCCACGCGAAACTTTTCGCCACTGCGGCTGAGCTCCAACAGTTTCACCGCGCTGGAGCTGATATCCACGCCAAGGAGATTTTGCGATGATTTACCGCCTAACAGGCCTTTTAGCACATCTTTTTCCTATCTATATCTTAGGCTTAGGGCGCACTTCTATTCTCCAGATTAAATACCAGCGAGTAACAATGCGCAAATAGTAATGAAAAAAATACACCGATATAACGTCGCTTTTCGTTATGCTAGACCCGCTTTACAGGATGGATACACCCGTTTCACAGGATACCTATGTCTCGCAGCCTCTCACTGATCAGCCTCTTTGCCAGTCTGGTGCTCATCGCCGCCGCCGGCGCGGTCATGGTTTTTTCCGCCGCCTTCCTTTACATCAGCCCCAAACTGCCGTCCGTTGAGGCCCTGCGGGATGTTCAACTGCAAACTCCGCTGCGCATATACAGCCGAGATGGCCAACTGATGGGCGAGTTCGGAGAGAAACGCCGATCCCCGGTTAGCTTCCAGGAAATCCCCGACACCTTCATCAAGGCCTTTCTGGCGGCCGAGGACGACCGCTTCTATAGTCACCACGGCGTCGATGTTAGCAGCTTATTGCGCGCCGCATCACAACTAATTACCACGGGTAGCATTCAAACCGGCGGCTCCACCATCACCATGCAGGTGGCAAAAAATTACTTCCTGACCCAGGAGCGCACCTTCACCCGCAAATTCACCGAGATCTTTCTGGCCATCGAAATTGAGCGGGCCCTCAGCAAGGGTGACATCCTCGAGCTCTACCTCAACAAGATATTCCTCGGCAATCACGCCTATGGTATCGAGGCTGCATCACAAGTGTATTACGGAAAACCAATACGCGACCTCAGCGTGGCGCAAATGGCGATGATCGCCGGCCTGCCCAAAGCGCCCTCGGCATATAACCCGGTTGCCAACCCCGAAAGAGCCAAAGTCCGACGCAACTGGATCCTTTCGAGAATGCTCAGCCTCGGTTTTATCACCGACAACGAGTTTAAAGAGGCTATTGCCACTCCCATTTCCGCTACGGCACACGGCACCCCACTTGATGTCGATGCGGCCTACGTTGCCGAAATGGTTCGCCTGGAAATGCTGGATCGCTTTGGCCGCAACGCCTATGAAGACGGCTATTCGGTCATCACCACCGTCGACAGCACACTCCAGCACGTTGCCAACCGCGCCATTATTGATGGCGTCATTGAATATGACCAGCGTCATGGCTACCGAGGACCAGAGAAGAACTGGCCGCTGCCGGCAAGCCTCGACGACGAGGCCAAAGCGTCTTTATCGAAGAAGTTGGTGGACATCGGTGCCGTGGGCGAATGGCACCCTGCCATCGTGACCCAGGTGGAGGAAAAGAGCTTCGCCGCCCTGCTCGCCTCGGGCGAGCAAACCCGAGTCGGCTGGGACCAGGGCCTTAAGGATGTGGCCAAATACATCAGCGAGGACAGAGTCAGCTACACCATCGAAAAAGTGCCAGACATTCTCAAACCTGGCGATGTCATCCGGCTGAGAATGACCGGCAAAGACGATAAGCGTCACTGGCAACTCTCCCAGCTCCCTCAGGTTCAAGCCTCACTGGTGTCACTTGATGCAGATACCGGGGCCATTCTGAGTCTGGTGGGCGGTTACAACTACCAGAAGAGCTCCTTCAACCGGGTAACCCAGGCCGAGCGCCAACCCGGCTCGAACTTCAAGCCCTTCATTTATACTGCGGCCCTGGACAACGGCTTCACACCGGCCAGTATTATTAATGATGCTCCCATTGTGTTTGATGACGCCTCACTTGGCGGCACCTGGCGCCCCAGCAATGACAGCGGCACTTTTAATGGCCCCATGCGCCTGCGTAAGGCACTCTACCTGTCTCGAAATCTGGTCTCGATTCGCCTCCTGCGCGAGCTTGGCATCGACACCGCCATCAACTACGTCGGCCGCTTCGGCTTTGATACCAAAGCCCTGCCCCGAGACCTGTCGCTCGCCCTGGGTAGTCACTCAATGACACCGCTAAAAGTGGTGACGGGTTACGCGGTCTTCGCCAATGGCGGCTACAAAGTGTCGCCCTATGTTATCGACAAAATCATTGACCGGGATGGCAACGTTATCTTTCGCGCGAATCCCGAAGTGGTATGCCGAAACTGCGACGAAGAGAGTGAAGAACTCGCTGCCATCAACGAAGACTTTTCCCTCGATGAAATTCTCGCTCAGGATACAGCAGTTGTCGCCACACCCGCGCCAAAAGTGCTCAGCGACGAAGTGGTGTTTCTGATCGATAGCATTCTGCAGGATGTCGTGAAGCGCGGCACCGGCCGCAAGGCGCTGGTCCTTAACCGCGGCGATGCGGCAGGCAAAACCGGGACAACTAACGGTCCCACCGACGCCTGGTTTTCCGGCTATAGTGGCGGCGTTGTCACCTCCACCTGGGCGGGTTTCGACCAAAACCAGAAGCTTGGGCGGCGGGAATACGGCGGCTCGGTCGCCCTGCCTATCTGGATCGATTTTATGCGTGAAGCGCTGAAAGACCGGCCGGAGCGCCACTTCAAACAACCCGATTCGATCGTCTCGGTGCGCATTGATCCGGATACCGGCACCCTGGCACGCCCCGGACAGTCCAACGCCATTTTCGAGTATTTCCGCACAGAGAACGCGCCGCGGGAGACCGACTACAGCACTCCCGGTAGTTTTAACGGCGGCAACGAGCCCATCGAGCTGTTTTAAACCGCGCAGGCCCTCGAGGCTAAATTGCCTCCAGTGCCTCGGCGAGGGTATTCACCGCAATGACCTGCATCGCGCCGTGCCCTCCCCGGGGGGCGTTGGCCTTGGGCACAATCGCCCGGCTAAAGCCATGCTTGCGCGCCTCCTGAATCCGCTCCTGACCGCTGGGTACCGGCCGGATTTCACCAGACAAACCCACCTCGCCAAAGACCACCAAATCTTCCGGCAACGGTCGGTCGCGAAATGACGAGACAATGGCAAACAACAGCGCCAGATCGGCGCCGGTCTCCAGGACTTTGACCCCGCCCACCACATTAACGAAGACATCCTGGTCACCGAGTTGTAACCCCCCGTGGCGATGCAGCACCGCCAGCAACATTGCCAGGCGATTTTGTTCCAAACCCACCGCCACCCGCCGCGGGCTGCCAAAACCAGAGGTATCGACCAAAGCCTGAATTTCCACCAAGAGCGGCCGGGTACCTTCCCACACCACCATCACCACACTTCCGGAGGCGGCGATCTCGCTGCGGTTAAGAAAAATCGCAGAGGGGTTTTTCACCTCCTTCATGCCCGCCTCTGTCATGGCAAACACCCCCAGTTCGTTCACCGCACCGAAGCGATTCTTGTGCCCGCGCAGGGTTCGATAGCGGCTGTCACTGCTGCCCTCCAGCATCATCGAGCAGTCAATAATGTGCTCCAGTACCTTTGGTCCAGCCAGGCTGCCATCCTTGGTAACATGCCCCACCAGCAGCAACACCGTGCCACTTTGTTTGGCGTAGCGAGTCAGCGCCGCCGCGCACTCGCGCACCTGGGACACACTGCCCGGCGCCGAGGTCACCTGCTCGCTGTGCAGAACCTGGATGGAATCCAACACCAACACTCGGGGCTTTAGCCGGGCGGCATGAGCCAAGATGGTTTCCAACTGGGTCTCCGCCAACAACTTCAGCTCGTCGGCCGTCAGGCCAAGTCGCTTTGCCCGCATGGCCACCTGCTGCAGGGACTCCTCACCGGTCACATAAAGGCAGTCACAACTGCTGGCCAAGCGGCACAGCACCTGCAGCAACAGGGTGCTTTTGCCTGCCCCAGGGTGGCCGCCCAACAACACCGCGGACCCCGGCACCAGGCCACCGCCCAGTACCCGATCCAGCTCATCGAATCCACTCGGCAATCGGGGGAGTGCTTCAACACTGACGCTGGACAACGACATGACTTCGCCGTCAGCCGCGCCGGCATAACCCTGCTTGGCTGCGCTCCGTCCCGGCGCCGCTGCAACACGAAATTCCGCCAAGGTATTCCAGGCACCACAATCCTGACACTGCCCCTGCCACTTGTTGTGCTCCGACCCGCAGTCACTGCAGACGTAGGCGATTTTTGCTTTGGCCATAACACTCTCTCTAAATTCAGTCCTTTTGCGGGTGCTCGGAGCAGGGCTGACATCCGCGCCACCCAGCCCGTACAATGGCGAGCTACATTCGTGATGGTTTTGCCATGTCTTCTCTCACCGAGCGCCCGCTACTCGTTTCGCCTTCTCTGGCCGCCACCATCGGCCTCGAAGCCGCACTGGTGTATCAGCTCATCAGCGACTGGCTGCCCCTGCTGGACAGCCAACCGAAACAAGGGCAGCAATGGTACCTGATCGACATGGCGAAGCTGGCCGAGCAGCTGCCCTTTTGGCAGCCAGAAAAAATCCTGCAGGTGCTGCGCACCCTGGCTGACCAGGGCCTCATTATTATGGGCGGGGCACTGATGAGCAACGTAAAGAATCTGCGGGTTGCGCTACCCCAAAGGGGCTCTGCGACACAGACCTCACAGCAAACCCCGACATCTACCGAGCGCGAAACAGCGCAGCCAGCCCCAAGCGCTATGGCGGCACCACCCCGGCACAGCCAAGCGGTTCCCGGCCACTCAGTGATTCCCGCCAATTGGCGCCCCGACCGCGCAATTTTGGACTTTCTGACCAAAATTAATCGGGTAGACCTGAGCTTTATTGAGGCACAGCTGCCGGAGTTCATCGCCCACTATCGCGACAGTGGCGAACCCCGCGCCTCGTGGAACAGCACCTTCAGTCAGTACATCAGTCGCCGCTGGAAAAAGGCCCAATACCAACAGATTGAGGCGGCGCGAAACCAGCCCATCGACGACAACTGGCAACCGAGCATCGACGCACTGGAAATTCTTCGCCGCGACAATATCAGCGCCGCGTTTATCGAGGATGCCATCCCCGAGTTCGTCCTCTACTGGCGCGAGCGGGGCACCGCCGACAACAACTGGAACTCCCGCTTCATTCAACATATTCGGCTGCAATGGGCCAAGTTTACCCGCTCGGTGCCCAACGACCAGGAGGTCACACCGATTCCGGCAAACTGGCGGCCAGACGACGCCGTATTTGATATTCTCCGTATGGCACGAATTGATGCCGATTTTGCCCAACAGCAAGTGCCGGAGTTCATCCTGTATTGGCGCGACAGCGGCCAACCCCAGCGCTCGTGGAACACCAAGTTTCTACAGCATGTGAAATATCGTTGGGCTCACAGCCACCAAATGGGACAGCACCATGGAAAACAACAAGCTACTGGAGCAGGCCCGGCAGCAACTGGCTTCATCGAAAAGCACACCGACCGCAGCTGGCGAGAAGGCCTCTGACAGCAAGCCCCTGCCAGATAAAGAAGCCGTGATGGACGCCGTCGACCGGATGTTTGCCGAGTTCGAGCTGGTCTATCACAACCAGTACAACAAGGCCTTTGCCACCCCGGACAAACTGGCCTATGCCAAAAAGATCTGGTTCAGCAATTTGCGCCACCTGGACCCCGAGCAGATCACCGCCGCCAGTCACCGGGCAATTCGGGAGTCAGAATTTCTGCCCACGGTAAAAGGCATTCTCAAGTTCTGTCAGCCCAGCGCCGAAGAACTCGGCTTACCCGATGCCCACAGCGCCTACTTGGAAGCCTGCAACGCACCCAGCCCCAAAGCCGCCCACAGCTGGTCTCACCCGGCGGTTTACCATGCCGGGCGCGCCAGCGATTGGTTTTTTCTGGCCGGCACCGCTGAACACAACGCCTTTCCCGTTTTCAAACGTCACTATGATGCACTCTGCGAACAGATCCGCCGGGGCAAAGACCTGGCGCCGCCGGAGCAAAAAGCCCTGCCGGAAAATCCCAGCAAACCGCTCAGCCCGGAAGAGCAGCGCAAACGAATGAAAGCCATGCGGGATGAGTTGAACATCTGAAGCCCCGCTCCCAGCCCGCGCGGCATCGACTTCAGACTTCCCCCGCCAGCGGCTACAATACCGCAACTTTTTTCAAACCCATTGCGAAAGGCAAAGACATGGCAGACGACAAAACGACCCACTTCGGCTTTCGCAACGTGAATGCCAGCGAGAAAGCGGGCATGGTCGCCGGGGTATTCCACTCGGTCGCCGCAAAGTATGACCTGATGAACGACCTGATGTCCGGCGGTATCCATCGCCTGTGGAAGCGTTTTACCATTGAGCTGTCCGGAGTTCGCAGCGGTAACTGCGTACTTGATATCGCCGGCGGCACTGGCGACCTGGCGGCCAAATTCAGCCGCCTCGTCGGTAGCGAAGGTGAAGTTGTGTTGGCTGACATCAACGAATCCATGCTCAAGGTCGGCCGGGAAAAGCTGACCAACCGGGGCATTGTCGGCAATATTAAATACGTGCAGGCCAATGCCGAGTGCCTGCCCTTTCCCGACAATCATTTTGATTGCATCACCATTGCCTTCGGCCTGCGCAATGTCACCGATAAAGACACGGCGTTGCAGTCCATGCTGAGAGTGCTCAAGCCGGGCGGACGTCTGTTGGTGCTGGAATTCTCCAAGCCGGTGAATCCGGTAGTAGAGCGCGTGTACGACCGCTACTCCTTCGACATATTGCCCAAGATGGGCCGCCTGGTGACCAATGACGAGGACAGCTACCGCTACCTCGCCGAAAGTATTCGCATGCACCCCGACCAGGAAACCCTCAAAGGGATGATGGAAGCGGCCGGCTTTGCCCAGGTTCGCTACCATAATATGACGGCAGGTGTCGTCGCCCTGCACCGGGGTATTAAGCCGTGAGAAACGCCCTCCAGGGCTTTGCTATTTCCCAACTGGAAGACCTGGCAAATCGCACCCTGAGCCTCGACCCGGCCGCCACTGCCAAACTGGCCTCCCTGGATGGCTGCAGCTTTGCGCTGTGCCTGCAGGACCCGGCAATGGTGGTGGTGATCGGCGTATCCGGCCAGCGCTTGCGATTACTCGACACTGACCAAGAAAAAGTCACCACCCGGCTCACTGGCACCTGGACTGATTTTGCTGCTGTCGCCACCGCCGATGATCCGGGGTCGGCACTGATCAACGGCAACGTCACAGTGAGCGGCGATACCCAGGCCCTGCTGGCGCTGCGTAAAATTCTGGCCGGCCTCGATCTGGACTGGGAGCAACCCCTGGCCGACGCCTTCGGCGACGTGATTGGCCATCAAATTGGCCGGGGCCTGCGCAGCGGCCAGGCCTGGGTAAAAAATAGCGGCCGCAATATTAACCGCCAGCTCGAAGAATTCTTGCGCGAGGAAAGTAGGCTGATGCCCCATCCCGTCGAGAGCCGCCAGTTCTTTGATGACATCGACCGACTGCGCAGCGAAGCCGACCGCCTAGAAGCCAAAATTCGACGCCTCCAACAACGCGCAGCCGCGCGGCAACCGTAATAAGGACCCCGTAATGGGCCTGCGACGCCTTCTCTTCATTTTTTGGGTGCTTTGCCGCTACCGCCTGGACTTACTGCTTCCGGTAGAACGGCTGCCACTGGGCATCCGCATCCTCTTCAAACTCGGCCCCTGGCACCTGCTGGGCAAGCGCAATCTCAGTCGCGGCGAGCGGCTGCGCTTAGCACTTGAAGCCCTTGGACCGGTGTTTATCAAATTCGGCCAGCTGCTCTCCACGCGCCGGGACCTGCTGCCCGACGATATCGCCCTGGAACTGGCCCGTCTTCAGGATCGGGTCCCACCTTTTCCCAGCGACCAGGCGGTGGCTGTGATTGAGCGCAGTCTGGGCAGCACCGTCGCGGCACTGTTTGAATCCTTTCAGCAAGAGCCGCTGGCCTCGGCCTCCATTGCCCAGGTTCACGCCGCCACCCTGCCCGGCGGTAAGCAGGTCGTGGTCAAGGTCACTCGTCCCGGCATCGAACGGGTTATCGCCCAGGATGTCCGCCTTCTGCAAACCATTGCCAGACTGGTTCACCGCTTTGTGCCAGACGGCCGTCGCCTGCGTCCTCTGGAAGTGGTCGAAGATTACCGGCTGACGATTTTTGACGAGCTCGATCTGCAGCGCGAGGGTGCCAACACCTCTCAATTGCGGCGCAACTTCCTCAACTCAGACCTGCTATACGTGCCCGAGGTATTCTGGGACTACACCCGCCGCAGCGTGCTGGTCATGGAGCGCATACACGGTATTCCGGTCACCGACCTGGACAAGCTGCACGCCCAGCATACCGACATGAAAAAACTGGCCGAGCGCGGTGTCGAAATTTTCTTCACCCAGGTATTCCGCGACAGTTTTTTCCATGCCGACATGCACCCCGGCAATATTTTTGTGGCCGAGGGACGCCCCCAGTCACCCCAATACATCGCCATCGACTGCGCTATCATCGGCAGCCTTAGCGACTTCGATCAGTACTATCTCGCCCGCAATTTACTGGCCATCTTCCAGCGCAATTACCGAGAAGTGGCGGAGCTTCATGTGGAATGCGGCTGGGTACCACCGGAAACCCGGGTCCACGAATTCGAAGCCGCCATTCGCAGTGTCAGCGAGCCGATATTTGAAAAGCCGCTGGCAGAGATTTCTTTCGGCCAGGTCCTGCTCTACCTATTCCAGACCGCCCGGCGTTTTGATATGCAGGTGCAGCCTTCCCTAGTGCTGCTGCAAAAAACACTGCTCAACATTGAGGGCCTGGGTCGCCAGCTCTACCCCCAGCTCGACCTCTGGAACACGGCAATGCCCTATCTGGAGCGCTGGATAAAGGATCGCTATTCACCCCAGAGCATGCTGCGCAAGGTCAGTCACCGCCTGCCGGGCTGGCTGGAACAATTGCCCCAGATTCCGGAGACTTTATTAGAGCGCGCCCAGCTGCAGCCCCAGGCGCCCGGCCAAAGCCACGTGCAGCAGCGGCTAGACCAACTCGAGGCCAAGCTCCAACAGCGCCAACGCCAGGGGGCCTCCCGCCTGCTCGGCCTGGTCTGCGGCGTGGCCGCGGTTGTGGTCGCGCAACCTCAACTCCGCCACGGCATTGACCATGTTCCCGCTGCAAGCGCCGTGTTGCTGGTACTGAGCGTTTATTTCTTTCTCCGCGGCAACTGAGGTAAAGTAGCCGCGAATCAAGCCCCCGTGGCTTTTCATGTTTTCGTCATAAATCCGGACTAGTATGACAGCCCAATTGATGTCACAGATTAAGTGGAATAGCGATGGCCTGGTGGCGGCAATCGCCCAAGACGCGGCGAGCGGCCGGGTGCTGATGATGGCGTGGATGAACGCCGAGGCCCTGCAGCTGACCATTGACGAAGGGCGGGCAGTGTATTGGTCCCGCTCCCGCAGCGCCATATGGCGCAAAGGCGAAAGCTCCGGCAACGTGCAGCAACTGAAATCCCTCCAGCTGGATTGCGATGGCGATGCGGTGCTGCTTCAGGTGGAGCAAGTGGGCAACGTTGCCTGCCACACGGGTCGGCAAAGCTGCTTTTACCGGACCCTGACAGAGGGTGAATGGCAGACCACCGAGGACGTCTTAAAAGCACCGGGAGACATGTATGGCCGGTGACAGCAACAACATTCTGGAACAACTTAGCGCGGTGCTGGCCGAGCGGCGACAGGCCAACCCCGACAGCTCGTATGTTGCCAGCCTTCATCACAAGGGGCTCAACAAAATTTTGGAAAAGGTCGGTGAAGAAGCCGTTGAAACCGTGTTGGCGGCAAAGGACGCTCAACTCAGCGGCGATACCCGCGACGTGGTTTATGAAACTGCAGACCTTTGGTTTCACAGCCTGGTTATGCTGTCTCACCTCGATGTGAATTACGATGCCGTGCTACAGGAACTGGGCCGGCGATTCGGCTTATCAGGACTGGACGAAAAGGCTGCTCGCAGCAAAGACTAATTGAACCATTTGAGAGGTAAGTCCCCATGGGCATCGGCGGTATTAGCATTTGGCAATTGTTGATCATTCTGGTCATCGTGGTTCTGCTGTTCGGCACCAAGCGCCTTAAGTCACTCGGCAGCGACCTTGGCGGCGCGGTGAAAGGCTTCAAAAACAGCATGCAAGACGACGAGGAAGAAAAGAAAAACCTCGAAAACAGCGAAGAAACCACCGCCAAAAGTGAGCAAGCTCAAGAAGAAATCAAGAAGTAATTCATGTTCGATATCGGCTTTGCGGAGCTTTTGCTGATCGCGGTTGTCGGCCTGTTGGTATTGGGGCCGGAACGCCTTCCCGGCGCGGTGCGTACCACCTCCCTGTGGATCGGCCGCCTGCGCCGCAGCTTTAACAATATTCGCAAAGAAATTGAACGAGAGGTGGGCGCAGACGAAATTCGTCAGCAGCTGCACAACGAGTCAATTATGGCGTCCCTCAAAGAGGGAGAGCAGAAGCTGCGCAGTACCGTCGAGCGCACCAATCGCGAGTTACGCGATATCGAAAAAGCCGCCAACACTGACATCGCCGCCGCCGCGCCACAATCTGAGTTATCAGAGCCCACGTCGCCAAACGCTGAGACACCAGAAGCGCCGACCCCCACCGAATCGCCAAAATCACCCAAAACCACCCAGCCTGCTAGCGGGAAAGATGACACACCATGAGTGAGCGGCCCCACCCCGAGGAGGATGTTGGCCAGCCGCTGGTTGCCCACCTGACCGAACTGCGCAACCGCCTGCTTTACTGCGTACTGGCCATCCTTGTTTGCGCCCTGGCGCTGATGCCCTTTTCCGGCGAAATCTACAGTTTTGTGGCTGAACCCTTGCGGCGCTATCTGCCCGAAGGCAGCAGCATGATTGCCACCGAAATTGCGTCCACCTTCCTGACCCCCTTTAAATTAGTGCTGGTGGCCGCCTTTTGTCTGGCCATCCCGGTGGTGCTCCACCAGGCCTGGCGCTTTGTCGCACCTGGCATGTACCGCCACGAGAAGAAGCTCGCAGTCCCCTTGCTGGTCTCGAGTGTGCTGCTGTTTTACGCTGGTCTGGCCTTTGCCTACTACGTGGTGTTTCCACTGGTGTTTGGCTTTTTCAGCGGCATTACCCCGGAAGGGGTTTCCTACACCCCCGATATTGCCCGCTTCCTCGACACCGCGCTAAAACTGTTTCTGGCCTTCGGTATCGCCTTTGAAATCCCGATTGCCACGGTATTGCTGATCAGCGCCGGCGTGACCAGTGCCGCCGATCTGGCGAAAAAGCGCCCCTATGTGATCGTTGGCTGCTTCGTGTTTGGCATGCTGCTCACGCCGCCGGATGTAATCTCCCAGGCGCTGCTGGCCGTGCCGATGTGGTTGCTGTTTGAAGCGGGGATTCTGTTTGGTCGGCTGATACCCGCGCAGCGGGAGCCAGAAACGCCTGGCGAATAGCTAGACGCTAGACGCTAGACGCTAGACGCTAGACGCTAGACGCTAGACGCTAGACGCTAGACGCTAGACGCTAGACGCTAGACGCTAGACGCTAGACGCTAGAAAAGCATGATTTGGTACCGGCGCATGTCAAGCACTAAGCACACTTTTTTAATTCAACGCCAATCTCTATTCAGCGTCGCCCTCAAGACAAACTCCTAACTCCGTCGCCCCGGCCCCCGAGCCGGGGCCCAGTTGCTCCCATGTTCAAACCCCACTGGATTACGGATCGCAAACAGCGCGTCCGGAATGACGGATTTGGATTCTTCCAGAGACGCCGCGCCGAACGTCCGGCCAAGCAGCGCCAACCACCCGGCTCAGCGAATAAAATGCTCCCGGTAATACTGCAGCTCGGCGATGGAATCGCGAATATCATCCAGCGCCAAATGGGAGCTGCCCTTCTTTAAACCCGCCATAATCTCTGGTCGCCAGCGTCGAGCCAGCTCTTTCAGGCTGCTCACATCGAGGTTGCGATAGTGAAAATATGCCTCAAGCTTGGGCATTTCACGCGCCAAAAATCGCCGGTCCTGACAGATGCTATTGCCGCACATGGGTGACGCGCCTGACTCACTGTAGTTATCCAAAAACGCCAGGGTCAGGCGCTCCGCCTCGTCGGCGGTCATGCAGGTTTCTCTGACTCGCTTGGTTAAGCCCGAACTGCCATGCTGGCGAGTATTCCACTCATCCATACCATTGAGCACCTCATCGCTTTGATGAATCGCCAACATTGGCCCTTCAGCCAACACGTTCAACTCGCTGTCAGTGACCACGGTAGCGATTTCAATAATGTGATCGTTCAGAGTATCCAGCCCGGTCATTTCCAGGTCTATCCAGATCAAATTGGTTTTCTTCGACATTCAGCGGTCTCCGTCATCCCAGCGCCGACGGCCGGACTGGGCAAAATGGAATTGTAGCAGCGCCATTGCCCGGTCAGCATCCCAAACGCAATTTCATTGGTGGTGACTGGGGCATGCAGTAAACTGGGCGCCGAGCCCATAGAGAGCCCCAATGAGCAAACGAAAAATCAGCCGACAACAGCGCTGGCGCATCGAGAAAATTCAGGCCGAGCGCAGCGAGCGCGCCACCCGCCGTCAGAGCCAGATCGACGAGGCCATCAGCGAGGGCGCGCTCGGCCATGAACAGCACGGCCTGATCGTTAGCCACTTTGGCCAACAGGTCGAAGTCGAGGGCGATCAGGGGCAGCGCCAACGCTGTCATGTCCGCAGCCAAATTGGCGATCTGGTCACCGGTGACGCGGTAGTCTGGCGGGCGGGCAACCCCACCGGCGCAGTAGAAGCGAGACTGGAGCGCCGCTCGTTGCTTTCGCGGCCCGACAATCACGGCAAGCTCAAGCCCGTGGCGGCAAACATCGACAACATCCTGATTGTGATCGCTCCCCGCCCCCAGGCCCATGCCAACCTCATCGATCGGTACCTGGTCGCGGCAGAGGCTATCGGTATCAGTCCGGTGCTGGTATTAAACAAACACGACCTGATCGACGACGACAACCGAGAGACCTTGCAGGACATGCTGGCGCGCTACCGCCGGATTGGATACCCCATTATCGAAGCATCAACCAAAACCCGGGACGGGCTGGTGGGCCTGAAAGCATTGCTGAATAACAAGATCAGTGTCTTTGTGGGCCAATCAGGCGTCGGCAAGTCGTCCCTGGTCAATATTCTGCTGCCGGGCAGTGACCTGCGCGTTGGCGAGCTATCAGAGGGAACCCAAAAAGGTCGCCACACCACCACTACCGCTCGACTGTTTCACTTCCCCGAGGGCGGCAGCCTGATCGACTCCCCCGGTATTCGCGAGTTCGCCCTGTGGAACCTGAGCCGGGAAGAGATAGAGCAAGGCTTCATCGAATTCCGCCCCTTTACCTCCACCTGCCGCTTTAGGGATTGCCGACACGAGGCCGAGCCCGGCTGCGCCTTGTTGGCCGCTGTCGCTGACGGTCAGGTCGAGGAACAACGACTCATCAGCTACCGTCAAATAGTCCAAAGTTTAACCGGCTGAGCCTTTTGCCTGCGAAGGGTGTCCAAGCAACTCAACCGGGGCGGCAAACTGTTACAATCCGGCCCATAACACCATCAAAGCGGCAGTTTCCGTTTCACCGTGACCACAACCCAACAAAACGACGACAGGTTAACTATGAAAGACTGGCCATTACTCATCCAAGCCCGGGACCTGGTGACTGACCTCGACGATCCCAACTTGTTGATCGTCGATGTTTGCAGCCAGGACAATTTCCTGCGCCACCATATTCCAGGCGCCGTTCATATCAACCCCAGCGAGTTGCAGCGGGGGGAAAAGCCGGCGGTGGGCAAACTGCCGGAAAAGGCGGCGCTCGAGTCTCTGTTCAGCCGCATTGGCCTGACACCCGACAGTCATGTGGTGTGTTATGACGACGAAGGCGGCGGCTGGGCGGGTCGACTGATCTGGACCCTGGACGCCATTGACCACCAGCTCTACTCCTATGTTGACGGCGGCTTGCACGCCTGGCTGGCAGAAGGTCACCCGGTCGAAAGCGGTGAACACCAGGCCAGCCCAACCCGGGTCAGCGTCGAAATCAACACAACCCCCATCGCCGAAATTGAAGATTTCATCCACCTGCTCGACAACGCGCAGCTGGCCATTTGGGACGCCCGCTCCCCCCAGGAATACAGCGGCGAAAAAGTGGTTGCCGCCAGAGGCGGACACATTCCCGGCGCGGTCAATCTGGATTGGCTGGAGTTGATGGACAAGAACAACCACCTGCGCTTCAAAGACTTGAACGAACTGCAACAGCGCCTCAACGAACTGGGCATTACGCCGGACAAAACCGTTATCACCCACTGCCAGACCCACCATCGTTCGGGCCTGAGTTACCTGTTGATGAAAATACTGGGCTACCCCAACATCAAGGGCTACCACGGCTCCTGGGGCGAGTGGGGCAACCGGGAAGATACCCCTATCGAGACCGGCGAGCAGGCCAGCTCCGGCAGCGCCAATATGCCCTGAAGATGGGCTGCGAAAATCTGACAACGCGGCCTATTAACAACGCGTTTCGACCGTTACCAACCATCATCGCCAGACACCGTTAACCAGACTCAAGGACACGCCGTGAAAATTGCTTTTGTCATCCTGCAATACCTCCTCCCCCAACAGCTGCTGTCGCGGCTGGTAGGTCGGCTTGCCGAGTGTCAGACACCGTGGCTGAAAAATCTGCTGATCAAGCAATTTATCCAGCGCTATAAAGTGAACATGGCCGAGGCAATCGAGGGAGAAGCAGAAAGCTACCCCAACTTTAATGCCTTTTTTACCCGGGCACTGAAAGCTGATGCGCGGCCAATCTGCGCGGATGAGAACAGCGCTGCCTGTCCCGCCGATGGTGCCATCAGTCAAATCGGCAGCATCGCCAGTGCCCGCATCCTGCAAGCCAAGGGGCAGGACTACTCCCTCAGCCAGCTGCTCGGCGGCGACGAGGCCCTGGCCAGTCAGTTTCGCGACGGCGCCTTTGCCACAATTTACCTGTCTCCCAAAGACTATCACCGGGTGCATATGCCCCTGGATGGCGAGCTTCGCCAGAGTATCTATGTGCCGGGGCAGTTATTTTCGGTAAACCAGACCACCGCAGAAAACGTCAACAGTCTGTTTGCACGTAACGAAAGACTCATTTGTCTGTTCGACACCCCCGCCGGCCCCATGGCAATGATTCTGGTGGGCGCAATGATCGTGGCCGGCATCGAGACGGTGTGGGCTGGCCAAGTGGCACCGCCGCCCCGCCAGCTGACCCGGGTGGAGTATCCCCGCAGCGAGTCGATCAGCCTCAAAAAAGGCGAGGAAATGGGTCGCTTCAAGCTGGGCTCCACCGTCATTCTGCTGTTTGCCAAAGACCGAATGGACTGGGACAGCAAATTTACTGCCACCAGCCCAACCCGACTGGGCGAAAAGTTGGGTGAGCGCAAAGGCTAATTCCGCTGCAAAAGGGAGTGGGCCGAGTGACAAGCTTGACCGATTCGACCGCCCCAAGGGCTACAACCAGCATGAGCAAGCCGGACAAAAGCAACCGGGAAATTTACAGAACGAAAATAAGTCCATAACATCAAAGATTCGCTGGCTGCCAGAAGGGCAAGCCGGCCCCCAAACCCACGCCAACCAGTGAACCGCCGTACCGCCATGGAAAAACCCGACGACCTTGCCGAGCAGCTCATCGACCTCTCCCTCGAGCTGGTGTGCAATCTGGGCTTGGAAAACTATTCCATCAGAAATGTGGCCGCTGCAGCCAATTGTTCCAACACGCCGATCACGAGCCGCTTCAAAAACAAGTCGGGACTGATCCGGGCGGTGCAAAAGAGGGCATTCGCATTAGACAGCGAATTTCACAATCAGCTCGCTCAGCAACTGGTGGGTATGCCCATCAACTCGGCTACCCTAACCACCTTCTTACGCAGCTATTTGCAACAACGCAGCAAGCTGAACACTGCACGCTTTTGGTCAGAGGTCATCGCAAAATTTGATCAGGGCCTGTCATCCCGCGCCGAGATTCAGCGCTGGCACGACATGCGGATTGACTTCTGGCAACAAATACTGGCCCGCAGCGATATCCCCTACCACCCCCAGTTTGCCGAAACACTGTGCTGCTACCTGTTTATGGAGGAGTTTTACATTTACGAGCTGGCGGATGACCTTAACTATCAGCTGCTCATGGATGAAAGCATCAAAGCTCTTCTCAGCGGCAGCTTTGACGCCGAGCCCGAATCCCGCCGAGGTGAGGTAATACGCTGGCTCAATAAGAACTCTGCTCAGTTTCCGGACTTTGAACCCCACGAACGCTCAGAGCTGGCCAACCGACTACTGGATTTGGCCGGCGATGCCATCCGCAAAAAGGGCCTGAATGCCCTGAGCTTGCGCACCCTGACCACCAAGGCAGGCGTGTCCTCCGCCGCCATTGCTTACCATTTTGGCAATATGGCGAACTTCTCCAACGAGGCCCTGTGGCATGTATTGCTGCGGGAGCTCCCGGCCCAGTTCGACCCCACCAAAGTCCCCGAACGCCAACGCGATATCAAGGAGTGGGCCGATTATTTGCGGGTACTGACCCGATCCGCAGATGAAGGAAAGCCACCCGGGTTCTACAATGAGTATTCCCGCCTGACCGGACAGGCCTGCTTGCTCGCCAGACAGGATCACCTCCTCCACCCCCTGATCAACCATCTTAGGCAAATCGATGGCTGGGGAACCTATCGGGCCGGTAATGCTTTTTGGCCTGCCCAATTCAGCGTCGACCGCGGCAATGCCACCACATTTGGTATTTGGATCAAAGGCCGCTCGATGCTGCAAGAAGCGATTTCAGATCAAGCACTGATTCCGGCTGAGGAATTCATTAACGCCGCTGAAATTCTGCTGCAACCCACCGCCAAGTCCGAACCTCAACAAGCCGCGTCTGACCTCTGACAACTCCCATCTGGCCGTCAAACTCGCTCGCTTTTAGCGACCGCGGTGTACTTTTGCACTGCTGCCGCCCCCCGAAATTCCTTGCGCCCGGCTCCCAAGACCGCGCCGCAAAACCTTCAAAATTTGCCCAACCTCCATAAAAACACCGTGTGATATGTTCTGTTTTTTCAACTTAAAAAATATAACAATATGTTTTTTATACAATTTTTCAAATTAAAAAATTTGGTTGATTTTTAAAAACACCATCTGATAACCTTTTCGGCAGTGGGATTACGCCCCCTCAACAAACGACCGCATCACTACGACACAAATAAGAAAGCAGGAACCACCATGAAAAAACGGCCCTTAGATAAAAGTTTTCGCCTCTCCCTGATCGGTTCTGCCGTCTGCGCGGCAACCCTGACTCTACCCCAGCATGCACTGAGCCAAACGCGGGGATCCGTATTGGAAGAAGTCACGGTCACCGCACAAAAGCGCGAAGAGTCTGCCAGCGATGTCGGTATCGCCATCTCGGCGTTTTCGGCAGAGCAATTGGAAGCGCTCAACTTCAAAAATGCGGCGGACGTCGCCATGCAATCGCCCAACGTGGAAATTCGTCGCCACTTTGTCGGTAAGGGCTTGACCACCAACCTGTTTATCCGCGGCGTGGGCAATACCGACCTGAACAATGGCGCGGAATCACCGGTGGCGGGATTCGTTGATGAGTTCTACATGATCTCCAGCAGCACCGTCGACTTCTCCCTGTACGACATGGCCCGTACGGAAATTCTCAAGGGCCCCCAGGGCACCCTGTTTGGCCGCAACGCCACCGGCGGTGCTTTCTCCTTCTTCACCCAGAAACCCGAGGATGAGTTCAGCGCCTACGCCGAGGGCACCACGGGCACTGACGGCATTCTGCGCGGTGAAGGCCGCCTCAATCTGCCAGTGAATGATCAACTGAAACTGCGCATCAGCGCCTTCCACGACAGCCACGATGGCTTTACCGAGAACACCTATCCCGGCCGGGATGACTTCCGCGAAGGTAATTTCAATGCTTTCCGCTTTCAGGCGCTTTATGACGTCTCCGAACAATGGGAAGCCCTGCTGAAGTTTGAATCTGGCGAGGCAGAGGGCAATTTGGTGGGTGACAACCTCAACCCGATGATGAAACAGGGTGACGATATCGTGTTTGCACCCACCAACGGACTGGGTCAGCCAAAAGATGCCGACCCATTCAAAGTGGCTCACAACAGCGCCGATTGGGCCAGCAACGAGGTAAACAGCTTTCTGTTAACCAACAATTTTTACCTGGACGACCTCACCATCACCGCCATCACCGGTTTGCTGGACCAGGACTTCGAGCTGACCGAGGACTGCGATGCCAGCCCGGTCAGTATCTGTAACTACCACTCGTTCTACGAGTCCAAACACTTCTCCCAAGAGGTGCGCCTGAACAAACAGGCGGACAAGTACAACCTCACCGTCGGTGTGTACTACTTGAATCAGGATGCCGATGGCGGCCTGAACCTGAACGTGTTCAACGGCCTGGTGGACCCCAATGACCCCGATGGCGGTATTTTACAAGCCACCACCAATGATATTGAGGTGGAAGCCTACGCCTTGTTCGGTCAATTTGATTACTACCTCACCGAGGAGGTGACGCTGATCGCCGGTCTGCGCGCCCAGAACGACAAGAAGGACTTCTCTCAAAGCACCTATCAGTACTACGTGTCGGTGGCTGATTTTGATTTCGATGGTCCGTCGGATTTTCGCGCGCCAAACATCACTATTGAACAGACCCTGCAAAGCAATATTTTCACCCCCAGTAGCGCAGGCGATCTGACCAAGATCGACAAGGACAGCTATGCCGGCACGCTGCAGGCCAACTGGACACCGACCGATGAGGCGCTCTACTACGCATCCTTCCGTCGCGGTGTGAAAGCGGGCGGCTTTAATGTCGGCGTGGTCCCACTTGGCCTGGCCCCCGAAGCCTTCCCCTACGATCAGGAGACCCTCAATGCCTATGAAGTCGGCGGCAAGCTGTCCTTTATGGACGGCAAAACCCGGGTCAATATGGCGACGTTCTACTACGACTACAAAGACTATCAGGCGCTGAGCTTTGAGAATCTGGGCCAGTTCTTTGAGAACCGGGAAGCCAGCATCACTGGCGCCGAACTGGAAGTCTTCACCAATCCCATGCAGGGATTGGATATCATCCTGGGGGTAAGCTATCTGGACACTGAAGTCGAGGGCGTCATCCGGGCAGGTACCGAAATGGATACTGAAATGGGTGAAGCACCGAACAAGACCGCGAACCTGGTCGCCCGCTATGAGTGGCCCGTCGCCACAGGTTATGTCTCTGCTCAGATTGACGGCACCTACGTGGCAGAGCGCTATGGCGACATTCTTAACCAGACCGCGGCAACCCTGAAGAGCTATTCCGTATGGGGCGCCAACGTCACCTACACCCATGCCGACGAGAAATTCTTTGTCCGCCTGTGGGCAAAAAACCTGGGCGACAAAGAGGTGGCCACCTATCGCATCGAAGTGACCGACCTGGCCAACACCGGGCAGGACAACTTCATGGAACCTAGAACCGCAGGTATCACTGTGGGTTACCACTTCTAACACCTATCCAGACTTTCTCTCAGCCTATGTTTTAGGGGCGTCCGCCAAGGGCAGCGCCCCTAAAACAACCAGATTATCAACGGAGCGTTACCATGGCACTCGAACACGTCACCTCAGACCTGCCCAGCTACCCGGTGGAACACGGCAATCGCCACAATTTGACAGATCAGCCTTCAGGCGGCCGCCGCGAAGCACTAGCCTATATGTTTTCTAAACCGGAAATTGGCCTGGCCGCCTTTGTCTATACTTGGGTTGAAGACGGTGTCGCCGCGGCAGCCGTCAAAGTCTGCGGTCCCGCGGTTGACGCCGACATCGAAGAGCGCATCCCTGATACTGAAGTTCCCGACAGCATGGACTTTTACCACTGGAAAATCGGCGGCTTTGAGCACTGCATCGACGAACCACTGGTCAGCGTAGACCTCAATTTCCAGGGCGAAAAAATCCAGCTTAACTGTCGCTTTGATGCCCTTCATCCCACCTATCCGGCTAGCGCACACCCTAAAGGCTGCCCACCCTATTACGGCCTGGACCGCACAGAACAGCACGGCACCGCCAAGGGCAGCCTGACCGTAGCGGGTCAGACCTTTGACCTGGACGGCTTTTGTCAGCGGGATCACTCCTGGGGACCACGGGTATGGGGCCTGAACCAGCACTACAAATGGTTCCATGCCACCACCGCCGAATCAGCGGTGTTTTTCTTCGAAATGCAGTCTTTCGGCCAGGTCAGCCTGCGCGGCTACGTGTTCAAAGACCAGCATATGGCCCAGATCACTGGCGTGGACTACGACTACGCCTTCAACGACCAGATGTTCCACACCACCATTGATGTGGTGGCCAAGGACTCCTCCGGTCGCACCACCACCATCAATTGCACCGCGTTCACTCATACCGAGTTCAATGCCGACCCGATGATCACCCTGCGGGAAGCTCCCACCGCAGTCAAAATCGACGGCGTTTCCGGCTCAGGCTGGTGTGAATTCTGCTGGAACAAAAAGTACCTGGAGTTCGCCAAGGACTATGTCCATTTCCACCAGTAGCACCCTGCCGGTAGAGCCCGACAGCAGAATTCATACGTAAAGAGATATCGAACAATGATTACCGATGCAGATCTTGAGTATCACCATCACCAGTCAGATGACCCAACCTATGCTGAAACCTACTTCCTGATTTTTTCCATCCCCGAGGAATCCATCAGCGGCAACGCCTATGTGTTAGCTCGGCCCAATGTCGGGGTCGTGTTGTCATCGGTGTATATCAACAAGGGCATTTGCCATAACGCCTTTGAAGCCGAATTCGCCGATGCCCCAATGCACCTGCCGGCACCGGCTAGGTTTTCCGATTTCACCCTGGATAACGGCTTGTCCCTGAAGGCCTCCGAGGCGGGCAAAAACTACCACTTCAAGTACCAGAGCCGGGACCAACTGTGCCGCTTTGATCTGAACTTCGCCGGCATTATGACGCCCTTCGATGCCCTGGACCCGGACCACAACCCGATGCTTGACGCCTTCAGCAACCTTGAGGAGGCCACCGGTGCTGGCGACAGCTGGACCAAGGGGCACTACGATCTGGTCGGCCGTATTACCGGTGAGCTGGAGCTGTACGGCAAACGCTACCAGGTTAACTGTGTTGACGGCCTGGATCGGAGCTGGGGGCCCCGGCTGGAATGGAATGCGGCGCCGGTGTCGTGGATGCATATGTGTTTCGGCGACGATCTCGCCTTCCATTTAATCATGTCCCTGGACGTCAGCGACAAGACGCCAAAATACACCACCTTCCGCTTCGGCTATGTGGTGGTCGATGGCGAATCCTGCGGCGTCGTTTCGGCCACCGTCACTGGCGAGAACAGTGGCATGCTCGGCATGTTCCGGCGGGTGCAGCTGCGCGATGCCAAGGGCAGAGAGTGGGAAATTTTCGGCAGCGCCATTGCCGCTGCGCCCTGGCACACCGCCTACGGTAGTTTTATCTCTTTCCAGTCCCTCTACCGCTGGACCATCGGCGACCGGGTGGGCTACTCCAACGTCACCGACGTGGTTGGCCTGACTGAGCTGAGCAAAGTCTTCGCCAAGACCGCCGTCAAATAATTCGATGACAGGAGCATTAACATGATTACCCTGGACAGTTACAAGTTTCATGAACAGGACGGCAGTGACCGCACCTGGACAGAAACCATGTTCATTATCTTTTCTGTGCCGGAGGCCTGTATCAGCGGCTCTCTCTATGTCCTCACCCGCCCCAATATGGGGGTGTGCCACAGCGCCATCGAAATCCACCAGGGCATGTGTTTCCACCCCTGGCAAATCGACCACTGCGATGCCCAGATGCACCTGCCCTGCCCAGCGGATTTTTCCGACTTCACCCTAGAAAACGGCCTAACTTTTAAAGCTCACAGCGCCGGTGAACTGGAATATCGGTACGCGTCTCTGGACGGCTTCTGCGAAGTGGACCTGAGCTTCGAGGCCCTGTGTCGGCCCATTGACACCCACGATCCGGAGGACAATCCCCTAGCTGGTCAGTCGAAGGTGTCAGGCTACGAGGGCTGGAACAACGGCCACATGGAAGGCAAAGGCCGTACCCGCGGCAGCCTGCGCCTGGGCGACAAACGCTACACCATCAACTGCATCGACGGCATCAACAAGAGCTGGGGACCCCGCAACGACTGGGGCAACAAGGCGGCAACCTGGGTCCATGTTGATTTGGGCGAAGACCTCAATGCCTTTCTGATTCTGGGCATGACCATCGAGAACAAAGAATGGGTCTACGGTCCCTTTAAATACGGCTACATCAGTGAAAATGGCGAGCGGCGACCTATTATGAAGGCGAGGATGACCGCCCAGCGCCACGAGATGCTGGTGACCCGGGCCTTTGTGGAATTTGAAGACGACCAGGGCAATTGCTATCAGGCCGATGGTACCACTGTTGCCGGGGCACCCTGGTACAACTTCAACCCCTCCAGTGCCGGCTTTCAGACTTTGATGCACTGGCGCTGCGGTGAGCGGTCGGGATACTCCCATATCGCCGATTTTACCGGGCTGGGATTTTTATCCCGGGGTATGGCCGAAACTTTTATCGACTGACTAACGCAAGTGTCAACCACGTAGGGTGATAACAATATGAACGCACTACAACGCCTGAAGGACGCCGATATTCGCGAGCGTCCCAGCGAAGCGCTGATTCAGCGCATCCGCCAGCAATACCCCACCGAAACCGAGGTGGACGCGGTACTGACCCGCAAAATGCACCGCCGCAATGGCCCGGCCTTCCAGACGGTGAGTCTGGAGAAAATGCTTCAGGGCTGCCAGCAGCTGATCGAAACCCGGCTTGGCTACCCAGTCACCATCGAAGGGGCCAAATGGCTATCTGGCGGCGCCTCCAAACTGCAAGCGGTCTTCACCCTACAGTGGCGGGGCCCCGATGGCGGCCCGAACGACCGCGTCAGCAGTAAAATGGTACTGCGCACTGAGCCCGCCGCCTCGGTCACCGAGTCCAGCCGCAAGCGTGAGTTTCAGGTACTCAAAGCGGTAGCCGGCGCCATTCCGGCGCCCGTCCCTTACTGGATCGACGCGACCGGTGAGTTTTTGCCCTACCCCGGGATTATCTATAGCTTCTGCACGGGGGTAGCCAAGCCCTCTACCGATAGCGGCAAGGTGTCCGGCCTGGGACAAAACTATGGGCCAGGCCTGCGCAGCAAATTGGCGCCCCAGTTTGTCGGCATGCTGGCGACCCTGCACCGCATGGATGGCATCGACACCGCCTGCCTGACCGACTTTGATATGCCGGTGCTGGGCTCCAACGAAGCCGTCATCAAGCAGGTCAACGCCGTGCGCCGGATCTGGGAGGAAGACCGGCTGGAGGAAGAACCGATCATGGAGGTGGTCTACAAGTGGCTGATCAAGCACGCCCCCCCCATCGACCATATCTCGCTGATCCACGGCGATTACCGCAGCGGCAATTTTCTGTTCGACGAAGCCTCCGGAGAGATTACTACCTGGCTGGATTGGGAGGGCGCCGTGCTCGGCGACCGCCACCGGGATTTGACCTATGCCTGCATGGACACCTTCTCCCATATCGCCGAGGACGGTGTCACCCCGCTGGCGGCGGGCATGCTGCCAAGGACCGAACTCTACGCCGCCTATGAGAAAGCCTCTGGCCTAAAGGTCGACCCCAAACGGCTGACTTACTACAAACTGTTTAACCACTATCTAATCGTCGCTCTGATTCTCGGCGCCTCAGCCCGCTCTTCCTACGGCGCCCGCACCCATCAGGACGTACTGACCCACTATGTAACCGGCATCGGCTACCCCAGTCTGGCCGAAATCTGCGACTATTTTCAGGAGGCTGTCCAATGATGCAGTCATTTGATACCCAACTACAGGTGTCCCTGCGGGCCCTGAAAGATGTGGTCGCCCCCGCACTGGCCAGCGCCGAGGGCCACGTTGTTGAGCAACTCCATCTGGCTATTGCTACGCTGGAGTTTACCCGCCAGCGCCTGCCCTACGCCCGACCCTACCACCGGCTTGAGTTGCAAAAAATTATCGACCTGAGCCGCGAAGTTGCCGCGCTGATAGGCGATACACAGGCCACAGATCAGGCCGCACTGGCTACCGCCAGCAATGCCGCCAGCGAACTACTTGACCAGCCCGAAGCCCAGGTGGAGGAATACCTGATGTCCGGCCGGGCACTGCGGGAGCTGATCAGCCAAGCCGTGCGTCACTCGGCAGAGACTGCCCACGAGTCCGCACTGGATCAGCTGATTGTGGAGCGTCAGCGGGCGCTATTTACCCTCCAGAGGGTGTGGTGTGCCCCCCTTGGCCTGGATCACGAAGCGGCTGCCCTGCCCGCTATTGATGCACTGCTCGCGGAAGCGGGATAGCGCTGACGGCCCCGGGCCATCGACAACAGCAGCGGTTCCTGGATGAACAATTAGCGCGCTGTTTCGAGCAGCACAAAACAGCACTCACAACACCAGTAAGGAAAAGAGAAATGGCACTTCATGTGATACTCGAAGCTGAGACCCAAGAGGGCAAAGCAGATGATTTCAAAGCGCTTTTGACGGAGATATTACCCGATACCCGTCGCTATGAGGGCTGTATTCAGATCGAGATTCTGACTAACTGTGAAAACCCCAATGAATTTGCGGTGCTGGAGCAATGGCAGAGTAGCGAGGCCTATCAAGCCTACCTCAACTGGCGGGCTGAAACGGGCCTGTTCGATAGAATCGGGGCGCTGGTCAGCAGTGCTCCGAGCATTCGCCGATTTCAACGGGAAAATATTTAACCGGGATCGTGGCCGAATTTATTGTGCCATTACCATACCGAAAGCCTGCAGCGACGTGCCGGTGCTCCAGCCACCATCCACCGACAATACCTGGCCGGTGATATAGGACGCGTCGTCACTGACCAAAAAGTGGATAGCCGCTGCCAGCTCTTCGGGTCGCCCGATTCGGCCCAGCGGGGCAAACACCCTGGCATTTTTTTCGACCATGTCAGGCGCTTCACGCATGGCCATGGGCGTATCAATAATTCCCGGCGCCACAGCATTGACACGAACGCCGACCGGGCCATATTCCATCGCCGCCGTCTGGGTCATTGAGATAACGCCGCCCTTTGCCGCGCCGTATTCCGACCACTGAGGGAAGCCCCGCAGCGCCGTGATCGAAGTGAGGTTGACGATACTGCCACCGGCTTGCATCCGGGCCGCTGCCTCCCGGGTTCCAGTCTGGGCACTGAGCAGATTGATTCGCCAAAAGCGCAGGGAGTTCTCGTCGGAGTCGATATCAGCCATCATTCTGCCGGTCGAGACGGCGGCATTGTTAACCATAATATCCAGACGACCATATCGCTCAATGGCGTAATCACACAACCGGGCGATTTGGCCACCATCGCCCACATCAACCTGGCGGAAATCGCCGCCCCATTGGGCGACCTCTGCGCGGCAGTCGACAATATCCGCCACAATCACGTCCGCGCCGGCACGCTTTAGGCGTTGGGCCGTCGCCCAGCCAATGCCCGAGCCTCCACCAGTCACAATCGCAACCTTGCCGTTAAGAGAAAACATCGTAGCCTCCATAAAAAATTAAGGGGTTTGCGGCCGTGCCAGCGATTCTGCCCTACGGGGCCGAGCCGCTGGCAAAGCCAGACAGCAACCTGCGGCTAGCAACATTAGCCCGCCGCTGAGGAGCAATGCGGCATCATAGGAGCCCGCAGCATCCCGCACTCTGCCGACCAGGTAGGGACTGATGCCATAGCCCAGGGCAAACACGCTGTACTGCCAGCCGTAGATCGCGCCGTAATGTCGACGCCCAAAGTAACTCACCGTCAGGTAAGCAAGCAGATCGATCTCAGCGCCCGCCGCCAGGCCAAGCAGCGCGGCCGCCAGATAACCACTGTCGCGCCCATAAAGCGCCAGTAAGGCAATGCCGGCACCCGCCAGCAGCAGCACTGCAACGGACACCAGGATGGCCGGTAGTCGATCCAGGAAGTACCCCACCACAAGCCGCCCGGCGACGCTCGCCACCCCCACCGTCGATGCCATCTTCGCGGCTTGTTGAGTGTCGGCGCCCAAATCGACAAACAATGGGAGTAAGTGCACGACAACACCGGCGATACCGCAGGCCATAGCAAAGGCCATTAGCGACAACAGCCAATAACTGCGTTGGGATCTGGCCTGGGCATGGCTGAGGCCATCGGCTGGGGCGGCCGCAGAGGCATCTGGTGCACTGGTACTGCGAAAACCCCACCACACAAAGGGGGCAACCAGGGCGGCGATGCCTGCCAAGGCCAGATAGGCCTCCCGCCAGCCATAGGCGGTGGCAACCTCGGTTACCAGCCGCGGCACCCAGAATCCAGCAATGCCGGCCCCGGTCAGGGCGACACCCAATGCGATACCCCGGGCCGCAAAAAAACCAGTGGTGATCGGCCGCACCAGAACAATCGGTGTCGAACCTACTCCCACCACCGCGATGACAAAATAGGCAATCCAGAAGTGAATCAGCGAGGTCATGGTTGCAACCATCACCACAATCGCCAGGGCATAGGCCAAGAGGCTCAGCGCACCGATGACCGAGGCGCCATAACGGTCGCACAAGCGGCCAGCAAAGGTGCCAGTGAGGAATACTGCCAGGGTCAAGAAAGTCGCCGCCAGAGAAAGATCGCCCCGCGACCAACCAAACTCGGCCTGCAGCGGCGGAATGAAAGCACCCAGGCTGTAAAACATGGTGGCGGTCATGCCCGCCGTCAAGCCCAAGGCAGCGGCATACATCAACCGTTGTTGCGCGAACAACTCCCCGCGCTGGTCGCGATCAAACATCGCGCGCAACGCAGCCGGGTTGGCGTAGGATGATGCTCAGCATCAGGGGCGCACCCCCGAGCCATACACCGCTTGCAGCACGGCATCGGTAGTCTGATTATCGGCGCCCAATCGTTGAATAACCGCCGTGGCTGGCAGGCCTCGCACCCCCAACAGGGTAATGACACCATCCGCCACCATCGCATAGCGATGGCTCACGCTATAGGCCAATTGCAGGCGCTCAGCACCATCAGCCCCCGGCGTTTTGGCCAACATCGAATGTTGCTTAAGACAGGCAAGGCTGGCCTTCCGGTCGGCAAATTCCAGCTCCAGTGACGCATCCAGCACCTGGCGAGGTTGATGATTAACACCCGGCGCTGGCCAGGCACTGGCATCATAGGGCTGAAACAGATTAAGCCGCAGACGTTGGGGCGCGCACTGCTGCTTTACCGCCTCGGCAGCACGGCGCAGCGCGTGACGATAGTCCGCCTTCGACTCCCCAGGCGCCTTGCCAAGCAGCAAAATCAGGTGGTCTGTGTCGGCCTTCCACGACATCTGTGCAAAGGGTTCAGTGCGGGTCAGTGTTTCGCTTTCACCGGCCACGGCCCCGTACAGATAGGTACTGGAAAACACATTGACCTCGTCGTCTCTGATCAGCTCGGCCTGCGGGCTCGCAGCCAACCCCGCGATATCCTCCGTTGTGCAGAAGGTCACATCGGCAAAGCCGTCGAGCGGTTTGACTGTTCCAGCGTCGGCGGGCTGGCGGGACAGTTCCTCTACCGCCGCGCCGATATGGTATTGGCGATAGGTCCAAAAGCCCGGAATTCGGGTGGCCAGCATGCCGTGGATATCGCGCCAATAGGCCTGAAAGTCAGACTGGGTAACGTCCGCTTTCTTATACAGCAGCGCGACGGTTGCCAGCGGCCCGGCCTCACCCCTGCGACATCCATCAGGCGCGGCCTGCAGCACCGGCGCGCAGTACAGCAGCACTAGGGCGGCGTAAAACTTCAAAACAAGCGGGTTATCGCGTCGACCTGGGAGCCACATCATGGCGTCTCCTGTTCATTGTTATTGTGTGTTTATCCGGCCCAAACTGACGTCTACTTTCGGCCAGACTCGGCGGCCTTTTTCTCCAAGTAAGCCTGCATCGCGCCATCGCGCTGGTTGCAAATCTTGGCAATAAAGTCTGCCGCTAGGGCCTTATCGGCAAAACGTTTCAACAAGGGCGCCTTAGCCAAGAGATCCCAGCCGTATTGGTGCTGGGTCACTCTATTGACCAAGGCCAGACTAAAAAAGCTGTAGTACTCAGCCGCACCACAGGGCGAATCCAATAGCGACGAACACTGGCCCAACAAAATTTCCGAGGCCTGCAAACCCCGTTCAAGCACCGGGCGGACCTCATCCACGTGCACAGCATCATTTTTGCCCGCCCAAAAAACTCCTGGAAACAGACGGCGAGACGGCGACTCCAAATACAATTCAACAAACTTGGTCAATTGACGACGGCGGGCGCGCTCCAAAGCCGTGCCCGGCAACAAATCCTTGCCGGCAAAGCATTCATCGAGGTACTCAACAATCGCCAAGGTCTCGGAGAGATACTCACCCCGGTGGTAAAGGTACGGGATCTTTCCCATTGGACTGCGGCGCAAAAAATCCGGCGCCATTGAGGCGCCAATATGATGCTCCACCGGGGTAATCCCCTTGTGATACAGGCTTGCGAGCACTGCGTTGTAGCAGTTACTTACAGGCGAACCAAAGATTTCCACTGCATCATCTGCCGGGGTCAAGGGGTCACTCCTCAAGATCAATGACTTTGCCGGGATTCAAAATGCCATTGGGATCAAGACTGCGCTTGAGCAATTGCATCAGCCGCAATTCATTGTCGCCCCGTGACAGTGACAGAAAGTCCTTCTTCTCCAGGCCGATACCGTGCTCGGCAGAAATACTGCCGCCAATATGCTGCAGCGGTTGATACACGCACTCCTCCACCGCCCGGCGGGCACCCGGCTCGCTGCTGCCGCAGCCAGCAGCAATATGCAGGTTGCCATCACCCACATGACCGAGAAAACACAGCTGCCCCTCTGGCCAGAATTTTTTAAAATTCTCGGCAACGGTTTGCATATAAGGCGCCATATCGCCGATGGGCATACTGACATCAAAGGCCTGGAAGGGCTGCATTTCCTTGACCACGTGCTCCAGGTTTTCCCGGATCTGCCAGATGGCCTCACGCTCAGCACCCGACTTGGCGATAACAGCGTCGGCAATCAGCCCCGCCTCCGCAGCGTCAACCAGCACCTGTTCGAATTGGGCCGCATCAATGCTGTCATCAAAGCCCAGGGATTCGGTGATGACATAGTAGGGATAGTCACCGCTGATCGGCGCACGCTGCCGCCCGGGCTGGGTATTGATGCGGTAAAAGGTATTATCCAGCACTTCAAAGGCGCTGAGCTTGCCGCCCAGGCGACTGTCGATAAAACGCAGAAACTTGGCGACGCTGGCAAAATCATTGAGCGCTAATAGCGCCGCGTTATCGCTGCGGGGCCGCTCATACAACCTCAGCACCAACCGGGTAATCACCCCAAGGGTGCCTTCGCTGCCCATAAACAGCTGTTTGATGTCATACCCGGAGTTGTTCTTCAGCATCTTGTTCATTGAGCTGATAACACTGCCGTCGGCCATCACCGCCTCAAGCCCCAGCACCAGTGACCGCATCATCCCGTAACGAATCACCCGAATACCACCGGCGTTGGTGGCGGCGTTACCGCCAACCTGACATGAACCTCGGCCACCCAGGTCCAGCGGAAATATCAGATCGTGAGGCTCAAGCTGCTCTTGCAGCGTCTGTAAAATCACCCCCGATTGAACGGTAACCGTGCGATTGACCGTATCGACTTCCTCGATGGCATGCAGACGCTCCATCGAAAGAATTAAATCTCCGGGACGCGTCTGGGTGGCGCGCACCCAGCCGGACATTCCCCCCTGAGTCACCACCGGCTGTTGACGCGCATTGCACAGACGCAAAACCTGAGAGACCTCCTCCGTGGTACTGGGCCGCACCAACAATCGGCTTTCCACCCGCTCCATGAAGTAGCCGGGATAGCGACTGCTTACCGCTTCACCTTCCAGCACCCCCGTATCGCCAACAATGTCCCTTAAGCTCGCAACAAATTGCTGATAATTGCTTTTCTGCGCGGCTAATTCGACCTGATCACTCTGACTCATCTGATTTACTCCACAGTGATCGTCACCGCGCCACCATCAACATGCACAGCGTAGGTCTTTTGGCTCAGTGAAGGGTCCATCAGGCATTCACCACTGCTCAGGTCGTATTCCCAACCGTGCCAGGGACAGGTGATGACCTTCTCGTCCTCAATGACTTCGCCCCTGCACAGAGGGCCACCCGCGTGCCCGCACACACCGTCTACGGCATAGAATTCACCGCCAATATTCACCAGCGCAATCACCAGATCACCGTGCTGCACCTTGTGGATTTTGCCGGGCGCCAGGTCATCGATTTTCCCAGCGTCAATCATCTCTGCCATTTGCTTTCTCCTTATCTTGTCTGCCGCCGCACCTCACGCCAATTCGTAGCGAACCGGCAAGGTGATCGGGCCGCGGGCAAAGTAGGAATCAATCCAGCGAACCTCTTCAGGTTGCTGCAGAGGTTCCAACACTTTAAAGCGGTCAAACAGTTTGTTCACGGCAATGGCGGCCTCGAACTTACTCAGAAAACTGCCCATGCAGAAATGCGGGCCCTGGCCAAAGGTGCAGTAGCCGCGCACGTCGCGCTTAAGATCAAAGACGGTGGGGTCGGGGAATTTTTCCGGATCCCGGTTGGCACTACCCAGCAAGGTCATCACCATGGTGTTTTCCGGAATGGTGACACCATTGAGCACCACTTCGCGGGTGGTATGACGAAACAGGCTTTGTACCGGTGGCTGCCAGCGCAGCTGCTCCTCCAACAACTGGGGCACCAGCGAGCGGTCGGCCCGGGCGGCAGCGAAGGCTTCGGGGTGATCGTGATAACCGGCCAGCAGGCCGCCCAAAAGATTGGTGGTGGTTTCGGTGCCACCGATCAACAGCAGTATCGCCAGGTTGATCACTTCGATTTTACTCAGGCGCTCGCCATTCACCTCCGCCTGAATGAAGGAACTGATCATATCGTCACCGGGGTTCTCTGTGCGCTCGTCCACCAGCTTGCTGAAGTAGGCCCGCAAGCTATCCGAGGCATGTTTTATCTCGGCCAGGCGGGCGTCGTCGTAAATCGCTCTGTTTGACGCGGCCAACAGATTATCAACCCAGTGTTTGAAATCCAGGCGCAGGGATTTATCAATGCCCAGCATTTCGGCGATCACACTCACCGGAAAAAGGGCTGCAAAATCCCAGGCCATATCAAAGGTGTTATCTTTTGAAACAGAAATGGCGTGATCTACCAGGTCGTCTGATATCTGCTGAATTTTTATTTCCAGCTTCTTCAATTCCCGGGGCAAAAAGGCCTTTTGAGCCAGCGTCCGGGTGCGCAGATGGTCCGGCGGATCGAGGGAAATCATCGGCTGAACTTCCGGCGCCGGGTCGTATTCACCAAGTAAAATGGGCCAGAATTTAGACGACGAATAATTATCCGAGTCCGTCAAGACCGTCATGATGTCGTCGTAGGCCGCCACACAAAAACCCTGCATGGACTCGGACCAAACCACAGGCTGCTTGGCCCTGAGCTCGTCGTAAAAGGGGTAGGGGTTCTGCTGAAAATCAGCATTCATTGGATCAAACTGCATGATGACACCTCAGCGGCACAGCCCCACACACACGCCTGCCGCTTTTAAAAATGAATGGTTTTTATACTTTTACAATGTCCAGCTGCCGGAAAATTCTGAGCAGGTCGCAGATGCTCTCCTCCCGGGTAATTTTGCCGTCGGCGTTCCACTCCATCAGGGTCATGCCCCGGGTCTCGGTCTCCTTGCCCTTGGCGGGCAAGCCGAGAAAATCACCGGCGTGTTTGCTTTTCCAGGTCCACTGGAAGCAGCCGCGGCGTTCGTCGCCGGCATAATCAAACACGTCAAAGTAGTCGTACTTAACATCCGGATTGCTGTTATCAAAAATGGCATGAAAATTTTTCAGGGCTTCCAGGTCGTTCTGAATTTCGATCTGCATGTTAATGTCGATGAAATAGAACTCTGGCGAATACAGGCTGATTAACTCTTCACCTTTGCGGTCAAACAGCTTGATCCAGTATTGAACCCAATCTTTATTCATTGTGTTGTTCCCGTTACTTATTGTTAGTGGCGTAATGTCAGTCTACTAATGGGGGGCGCCGTCGTTGAAGGGCAGGGACGGCCAGACTGAGGCGATCCCGGCCAAAGCTTTCAGCCTGTCACTTCAGCAGCACGCCGCCGTCCAGGGCGATAATCTGACCACAGACAAAGGCACCTGCTCGACCACAGAGCGCGATGCACATCCCGCCCATATCCTCCGCCGTCCCCAGGCGCCCCCGGGGAGTGCCGGCCACAATGGCATCCTTCAAGCCCTCCTGGGCAGAGAAGAAACCATCGGTCATTTCACTGGGGAAAAATCCCGGCGCAATCGCATTGACGGTGATGTGTCGGGCGCTGAGGTCGCTGGCCAGGGTGCGGGTCAGCTGGTGCAGCGCTGCCTTGCTGGCGCCGTAGGCATAGGCCATGTTGCTGCCGCCCATAATGCCCGCAATCGAACCAATATTAATCACCCGGGCAGGATCATCGGCGCTTCCCGCGGACAACAGCATCGGCAATAATTTTTGCACCAGAAAGAAGGGTGTCTTGGTGTTGAGCGCGAGCACGGTGTCCCACTCACCTGCCTCCATATCCTCCACCGGCGCGGCGGAAAAATAACCGGCGTTATTCACCAGAATATGGAGTTGCTTCTCCTTCTTCTGCAGTTCCGCAACAAGGGCATCAATACCCGCCTCACTGGCCAAGTCACAGGGGATGGCCAGGGGATGATCGGATTCCCCTGCCGAGCGAGAGGCGATATACACCCGCGCACCGGCCTGGGTTAAGGCCTCGGCGATCATTTTACCGATGCCTTTGTGACCACCGGTCACCAATGCGACCTTGCCATCCAGGCTGTATAAACCGTCTAAAAATGCATTTGCCACAGCGCTACCTCTTATTTTTTGATATTCATTACGCGCAGGTTGCAGTATTCCAGCAAGCCTTCCCGACCGGCTTCGACCCCAAGCCCCGAGCCTTTACTGGTGGGGAAGGGTATGGCCGGATCGATGGCGCAATGTTGATTCACCCACACGGTGCCCGCCTGCAGTCGCTCGGCGACAGCCCGCGCCTGTTCAGCATCCGCCGACCACACCGATCCGCCCAGCCCCAGAGGCGAGGCATTGGCCCGGGCGACCGCGTCATCAATGTCCCGGTACTTGATAATCGGCAAAATCGGACCAAAGGGTTCTTCGTCAACCAGGCGGTGTCCGTCGCTAAGGTCACGCACCAAGGTCGGCGTAATGAAATAGCCCTTACCCTCGGGAATCTCACCACCGCAAATGATCGTGCCGGTCTCCCGGGCCTCCTCGAGGAAGCCTTTGACTTTGTCATACTGGGCCGCATTCTGGATCGGGCCGAACATGACATCCGGGTCCATGCCATTACCCATCACCGCCTGCGACAAGCCAGCGGCGAGGACGTCGCATATCTCGTCGTAACGGGATTCATGCACGTAAAGCCGCTTGATCACCGCGCAGATCTGGGCGCTATTGAAAAAGGCGCCAAAGATCACATCCCCGGCGATGGCGGCGATATCAACATCCGGCAGCAGTATGGCCGCGTCATTGCCACTGAGCTCCAGTGTCACTTTCTTCAAATTGGCGGCGGCGGATTGCAGAATTTTCATGCCGGTAGCCGTCGAGCCGGTAAAGGCCACCTTGGCAATATCGGGGTGGTTGACCAGGGCTGCGCCGAGATCATTGCGATCCGCAATAATATTCACCACCCCCGGCGGAAAAATCTTGGCCAACAGTTCACCAAACTTGAGGGTGGACAACGGCGAGGTCGGTGCCGGTTTGAGTACCACGCAATTTCCCGCCAATACCGCAGGTGCCAGCTTGTTAATCGCCAGGTAGAGCGGTGCATTCCAGGGGAGAATGGCGGCCACCACTCCAAGGGGCAGGCGCTGCAGTTCGATGCGCGTGGCCTCGTCGTCGTGGAGCACCTCCGGCGCCAGGCTCTGCTGACTGTAGAAGCTGCAACTCTTCTGCACCAGCTGTAACTCGAAGTGCGCTAGCGGCAGAGGCCGCCCTACTTCCAGGGTCACCAGCTTGGCCAGCTCGGCCTCGTGGGCAACCGCCGCCTCCGCCAGCGCAGACAGACAGGCTGCCCGCTCTTGCAAGGGCGTAGCCGCCCAACCCGGCTGGGCGCGCTTGGCCGCCGCCACAGCGGCATTGAGCAGGGCCTCATCGGCGATGGGACTGGCTGCAATAACGGTTTCGTCAGCTGGATTGATCACGTCTATGTGGCCAGCACCATCCACCAGCTGGCCGTCGATCAACAATTTGTAAGACATATCTTCCTCTCGCCTTGATTATTTTTTCCGCTTGGCAGCCACGCTGCCGAGGACTTGGCTTTCTGAAACTTACCCTAAGCCGTCACTGGGAGCGAAGAGCAAGCCACCCACCGAGGTGGCCATACGTGCCAATAAGTTGCCCCGGCACAGCAAACTGCCTCGCCGTGCCGGGGCCCCTGGGCGGGAATCATGGTGTGTAGTGCGCTACCGCCTCCACCGCAATCAGCTCAGGACGACTGGGGTCCACACCGCCATTGTTAAAGGTTGCCCACAGGCGCTGCTGGTCCTGACGAGCCGCCTTCAAATGACGCTCCTTCACATGGCCGTAACCGCGAATCGCCTCTGGCAGCGACGCAATGGCAACGGCTGAGTCGTAGTTGTCCTCGGAAAGCGCGGCAAGCAGCGCATCCACATCGGCAAAGTAATCCTCGATCAGCTGCCGTTCCAGCTTGCGCTCTTGGGTATAGCCAAAAATATCCAGCGCAGTGCCCCGCAAAAACTTCATTCGGGCCAGCACCCGGAAGGCAGAAAACACCCAGCTGCCATATTCACGCTTTTTCGGCAGGCCACTGTAGCGGTCAGTTTTGGATAGCAGCGGCGGTGCCAGATTAAATTTCAATTTCATGCCGCCCTGAAACGCTTCGTTCAACTGGCGTTGGAAGGCTGGCGCGGCGTACAGCCGAGCCACTTCATACTCATCCTTATAAGCCATCAACTTGGCGGCGTAGCGGGCCACAGCCTTCGACAGCGCCTGGGACTTTGATGGAAAGGCCCCATCGGCCGCAGCAACCTTATCAACCAGCTTCTGGTAACGGCTCGCATATGCCGCATTCTGATAATCCGTCAGCAAGGCAACCCGGTGAGCAACAATATCGCCCAAATTCTCCAGCTTGTCCGCAGCCGGGGTGCTGGCGACGCTGTTGAGCAGGGCTTCGATCTTGCCGGGGGCATGGGCACACAAGCGCCCGAGGTTAAAGGCCTCAAGGTTGAATTTGACCGCCACACCGTTGATTTCGATGGCCCGCTCAATGGCCGCCACCGACAGCGGCAACAGGCCAAGTTGGGCGGCGTAACCCACCAGCATCATATTGGCGGCAATGGAGTCACCCGACAACACCTGGCCCAGACCACTGGCATCCAGTGCGTGAACGGCCTCCTTGCCAACCATCCCGACAAAGCGCGCCAACAGATCCCGGCTGCTGAACTGCATGTCCGGGTTTTTCTGGAAGGCCGCTGTGGGCATAACTTTGGTATTGGCGACAATTTGCGACTTGTGCTGATTGATGGTGAGCTGGGGCTCGGCAGACTGGGCCGCCACCATATCAAAGGCCAACACCAGATCGGCTTCACCGGCGCCCAGACGCTGGGAGCCAATCTTGTCCCGGCTGTGGGCTATGCGCAGATGGCTATAGACCGCGCCATTTTTCTGGGACAAACCGGTCATATCAAACACCGACGATTGCTTGTGCTCCAGGTGGGCCGCCATCGCCAGTACCGCACCTACCGTCACCACACCGGTGCCACCAATACCCGAAATCATTACCCCGTAGCTATTGTGAATTTTCGGTTGCACCGGCTCCGGCAGGTCGGCAAACAAGCCCCCTGACAGCTCGGCCTTTTCGGGCTTGCGCGGCTCCCCGCCCAGCACGGTGACAAAGGAAGGGCAAAAGCCCTTCACGCAGCTGTAATCCTTGTTGCAGGTGGACTGATCCACTGCGCGCTTGCGGCCCAGCTCGGTTTCCAGGGGCACCAGGCTGACACAGTTGGATTGCACCGAACAGTCACCGCAACCCTCGCACACCGCCGGGTTAATGAACATTCGCTTGGCAGGATCCGGAAAGTTGCCACGCTTGCGACGGCGCCGTTTTTCGGCGGCGCAGGTCTGCTCGTAGATCAGCACCGTCAATCCTTCGACCCTGCGCAGACGGTCCTGCACCTCCATCAAGTCATCCCGGTGGTGAACCTTCACCCCCGGCGCCAGACCGCTGTCAAGGCCGTAGAGCTCCGGCCGATCGGTGACTACCACACATTCCCTGGCCCCCTCCGCCAGCACCTGACGACTGATTTCCCCCACCGAGAGGTTGCCCTCAACCGGCTGTCCGCCGGTCATGGCAACGGCATCATTAAAGAGAATTTTGTAGGTGATGTTCTGTCCAGAGGCCGCCGCTGCCCGTATGGCCAGCAAGCCGGAATGGTAGTACGTACCGTCACCCATGTTCTGAAAGATATGCGGCAGTTTGGTGAAGTGGGCCAGACCAATCCACTGACCACCCTCGCCGCCCATATGGGTGTTGGGCATCATGTAGTCGTGGTGATACAAGGCCATGGAATGGCAGCCAATGCCGCCCGCGCTGTAACTGCCGTCGGGTTTTTTGAGGCTAGAGTTGTGGGGGCAACCCGAACAGAAGAACGGCGACCGGGCAATGGGCGCCACCGAGTTTTCGGCGGCATAGGATTGTTCGGCGCGGATCTCCGCCGCCTTGGTTTTGATTGCCTCATCGGCCATTTCGGCGCGCAACAGCCGCTGAAAAATGGCCAGCGCCACATCCGACTGGGTTAACTGGATGTCTTCCGCCAACAGCGGCTGCCCCTGCTCGTCCTGCTTGCCAACAAGCCGCGGCCGGGGCGACTGATTAAACAGGATACTGGCAGCTTGCGGTTCGACAATCGCCCGCTTTTCTTCGACAAACAGCAGCTCCTGTTGCCCCTGAGCAAAGGCGCTCACCCCCTCAGGGTCAAGCGGCCATACGCAGCCGATCTGCAGTACCGAAATACCCAGTGCCGCGGCCCGTTCCCGGTCGATGCCCAGCTTGGTCAGGGCCTGCATGACATCCTGAGTTGCCTTGCCCGCGGTGACAATACCCAGCTTGCGTTGGGGCGCGTCCACCAGCACCCGATTAATGCCATTGGCACGCACAAACTTATGCACCAGTGGCATCCGGTAGCGGGTCACCACCACATCACTGCGCAGCCGGTCGATATGGGTGGAGACAAAGTGCACCCCCTCCTCCGGCAGCTCGCCCTTGTCGGGGTAGATAAAGTCATAGCGGGACAGATCCACGTCGACCGTGGCGGTCAACTCGAGGGTCTCATTGGTCGCCTTAAAGCCGGTATACAGGCCTGAATAGCGCGACATGGCAAAGCCAGCAGCACCAAAGTCCAGGCAGTCCTGCACATTGGCCGGGGCCAGAATCGGGATGCCACAGTGCATGAACGCCCGCTCACTCTGGGCGGCGAGGGTGGAGGATTTTCCGCCGTGATCGTCCCCCGCCACAACCAGCACCCCCCCATTGGGATGGGCGCCGCCGAAGTTGCCGTGCTTCAGTGGGTCGCAGGAGCGATCCACACCGGGTGCCTTGCCATACCAAATGCCAAAAACACCATCGACGGTCACCTCCGGCGTATCGGCCAGCTGCTGCGTTCCCCATACGGCGGTGGCAGCAATGTCCTCGTTAACACCGGGCTCAAAGACAATGTTGTTTTCTTCCAGAAGGCGCTGAACCTGCCACAGGGCCTGATCATAGCCGCCAATCGGCGAGCCGCGATAACCGGAGATATAACCACCGGTATTGAGGCCCCGGGCGCGATCCAGCGCCTTTTGCAGCAAGGGCAGACGCACCAGCGCTTGGGTGCCGGACATCAGCACGGTGGTATTTTCAGCAAGGTATTTATCGTCGAGGGCGACCTGTCGCAGGGCCATGAACTCTCCCAATTTTCATTATTTCCACTGTGCGAAACAGTAGCGGTTTCGCAGTTGAAGGAACATGACGCAGGAGACCGGCACAGAGCCATCTGTGCCAGAATTTGCTGACCAGGGGATTTAACGCCGAAGACGATTATTGGGAGAAATCGTCATCCTCGGTCCCATCGATACCGGGAATCTGTTGCTGCTCCACACGCCAATCCGAGGGACGGCGCCCGGTCCAACTCTTGAAAGCACGGGAGAAGGTGCCCCGGTCAGAAAAGCCCAACTGACAGGCAATCTCTTCGATGCTCATCTCAGTGTGCTTCAGATAGGAGTAGGCCTGCTCCTCCCGAAGCTGACGCAGTATTTCGTGGTAGGTGGTGTTTTCCTCGGCCAGACGTCGGGCCAGGGTCCGCTCGGTCATGGCGATGCTCTGGGCCGTTTCTGCCCGAGAGGGCTCGCCGTTGGGGAGCTTTACCAGCAACACCTCCCTCACCCGCCGGGAGAAACGCCCCTGCAGGCGGTCCGCAAGATAGCGAGCCGCCAGTTCATCCAGCAGAGAAGCGACCTCCGGATTGGCGCCGGGAATCGGTCGAGCCAGATCGTCGTTACTGAATGACAGATAGTTGCTGGTCTGGCCGTAGCGAATCTCGCAGCGAAACAGTGCCTCGTACTCCTCGGGCTTCTCCCCTGGCGCGTGACTGAAACCCACCTCAAGCGGCTGCAAGGCCTCGTCGTGCAGCATCCAGCGACAGTATTCCAAAAAGCCAGCAAGCACCGTATCAAAGGCCTGGTAGCGGGGCACACTGCCGCCGGTTTCCAGCGCGATCACCAAGTCGCTATGACCTTCCCGCTCGTGAAAATGCAGCACTGCGGAATCTGATATCAATTTGGCAAAACGGGAGAAACGGTGGGCGGCGGCACGCAAATTATCACTGCACAACATGGCCTGGCCGACCACATGATAACTGGAGGGCCGGATATGCCTCGCCACCTTCAGCCCAAAGTTAGCGTCCCCGGAGCGCGCGACCGCCAAGCGCCATAGCTCGGTCACCTTTTCCTGACTATAACGATCGCCAAAATTTTCCAACCTGGCGGGGTCCATTCCCACCTCGGCCATCAACTGACGGTGATCAAGTCCCGCTTCATCCATCGCATGGACCATAGCGAGCACATATCCCGACAGCGCCGTTCTGCCACCTGCCGAGGAAGGCGCCCCGTTTGACTTGTTCATATTATTTGTCGGCCAAAAATGAGGCTTCATTCTAGACGACCGCAAAGTTGCTGAGAACCGCTGACGGCTGCCTGGGCGATGCCGCCTGGCCGACGGGCATACAGCGGCTTTCATTCACCCTCCAAGAAATTGGCAGCCACCATCAACCACTAAAAATGATAAGTGAAATCAATACCATAACTGCGTGTCGGTGCCCGGTAATTCACCGACAACACACCCAGTAATGGCACGATCTCCTGATAGTACTCCTCATCGGTCAGATTCTTGCCCCACAGTGCTATCTCCCAGCGCTCCTCACCCGCCAGGGTAAGGCGAGCATCCACTAGGGTAATGGGGTCGCGCTCGGTGCCCTCGGTATTGGCAACATCCCACCAAATCGAACCGTAGCGGCTGACTTCGAGGCGGGGCGTCAGGGTAAGATCACGGTCAAGCTGGTAGGCTTTGCTGAGGCCGAGCGTCGCGGTGGTCTTGACCGAGCCGGGCGCAACATTGCCCTCAAAGGCCGGGTTCGGTCCAAATTCGCTGATTTCGCCGTCGGTGTAACCGAAGCCGCCAAACAGCTCCCATTCATTGGGCAGCAAAGCGGTAAAATCCACATCAAAGCCCCGCAGCTCAACCTCGTCAATTGAGGTCACAGTCTGTAGGCCCGCCGAGGGGAAAAACTCGAATTGCTGGGCCCCCTCCACCACCGTATGGAAAACACCGGCGTTAATACTCAGGCGCTTGTCAAAAAATTTGCCTTTGAAACCTAACTCGAAGGAGTCGGAGGTTTCTTCGTCAAACTGGTCCTGGACATAGATATCGCTCTCGGGAACTCCCGCCCCAGCACCGGCTGCTACCAGTGCGGCGCGGCTACCCAAAGGATTGAAACCACCACTCTTGTAGCCTTTGCCATAGTTGGCATACAGAGTGATATTCTCCGCAGCGAGATACACTAGCGAAACCTTGGGGGAAAAATTGCGGAAGGTTTCGGAATCGTTACAGGCAGAGCGGGGAATCGAAAAGGCCTGGACACACAGGTTAAACACATCTGGCGCCTTCTCTGTAACCTCTCGCTTCTCGATATCATAGCGACCGGCCAACTCAAGACTTAAGCTATCTGTCAGATCAATTTGGGTGTTGGCAAATACGGCGTAGTTACGGGTTTGAAATTCGCTGGCGGTGTAACTGACGGTCGGCGCCGCACTGTCAGGACCATCCACACCCCGAGTTTGTAACATCGTGCCATCCAGGTCCTGGCTCAACTCGCTGAACTGGTCTCGATCAAACTGCATCAGATACAGACCCGCCATCCACTGCACTCGACCACCAGTAGCCGAGCTGATGCGAAACTCCTGAGACACCACTTCGTCCTGATAGGTGTACATCTGCACCAGCGCACCAGCGCTGCCACTGTCTGCGATGTAGGGTACGCCATCGCCACCAAAGGTCTGGTCAAAGCTGTTATAGCTGGTAATAGATCGAAGGCTACCAAAGTCGAACTGGCGCTCAATATCCAGCGCACTATCAAGCATTTCCTCCTCGGAAAAGCCCTCGACATTGGAAACAAACGGCAACATCAGATCAGCATCCAAGGCAGTCACCTCTACGTCACCAACAGGCACCCCGGCAAACTGCCCGTTGTACGCGGTGCCACCGCCGTTGGAATCGTGGGCCGCCAGCCGGAAGTTAATGTCAGTGAGGTCATCAGGGGTGTAAAACAGGCGCAGGCGTCCCAGGGAGGACTGGGCCCGCTGCACTTTTTCGCCTGTCAGGTCATTGGTAAAGGGACCGTCCGTCTCGCGAGTGGAGCCGGCAAGTGCAAATTTCAGACTATCGCTAAGAGGGCCTCCAAGCCCCATACTCATGCGGCTCGTGCCAAAGTTTCCGAACCCCGCTGACATCTGCCCTTCGACAATATCGCCGGGGCGTTTTGTCGCGATGACGATGGCGCCCGCAGCGGCATTGCGGCCATACACCGCCGACTGGGGCCCTTTCAACACTTCGATTTGCTGAATATCGAACAGGTCTTGGTTAAACGCTTTTAGCGTTACCAAAGGGACACCATCGATCACTACCGCCACATTGGGATCGGAATTTCGCACCGCAGTTTGGCCGCGAATATTGACGTACACCTCACCGGCATTGTCCTCGATAAAGGTGACGTTGGGCACCGTTGCCAGGAAATCCCGGGGGCGTTTGATTCCTGCCTCGGCAATATCTGTCTCCGTCAACACATTAACCGATGAGGGGACATCCTGAAGGGCCTGATCACGCTTCGTTCCTGTCACGACAACTTCTTCCACTTGTATATTTGCCAGTGATGACGTGGAGGAAAATAGAAAAATCACAGTGCTCAATAAGAGCCGGGCGCATTGATTCATAGCATTCACCAAAGTCTAATTGTTATTGATTCTGTGCAGTAACAGTCAGCGCGGTTAGCACACTTGGCGAGGGTAGGAGTACAGCGGGGCAATGAAGAGGGCAATTCGCGTCAACAGGAAACCAAACAAGACAATAATCGGCCACTGTCTACGGACATAAGCAACAATACTTATAAAAATGATGCTCAGGCTGAAACTACCCCATCATCGAGTCAGGCGCGCTCAAGGGGAAAGGCAATCACCTCATCAATGCTGGTCGCATCGCAGGCCAGCATCACCAACCTGTCAAAACCCATGGCCACACCGACACAGTTCGGCAGGCCTGCCTGCATCGCTTTTAATAACTGCCGGTCGATGGCGGGGCGGGCCTGCCCGGCGGCATCCCGGCGCTGATGATCAATGCCAATGCGGCGAATCAGCTCAGCGGCATCGCCCAGCTCATCATAACCGTTGGCTAATTCCATACCGCGATAAAAGGCTTCAAAGCGGCGCGCCACGGGTAAGCCATCGGAGTCGACTTCAACCTTAGCTAGCGCCGCCTGGGAGGCGGGAAAATCATGGACAAAGGTAATGCTGTGGGGATCAAAACCCGGTTCCACCACGCTGGACATTAACAGTTGCAGCCACAAGTCGGGATCGTCACTGTCAAAGCTGATGTCCATCCGGGCGCGGGCGCATGCGGCCAATTCGGGCGCATTGACGACCAGAGGGTCGATCTGGCAGTGGTCGAGAAAGGCCTGTCGATAGCTAAGCTTTCTGACCGCAGGCGCTGCACCCAGGGCCAGCGCGATAACCTCGGCGACCTCGTCCATCAACTCGTCAAAAGACAGACTCGGTCGATACCACTCCAGCATGGTGAACTCGGGGTTGTGACGGCGGCCGCGCTCCCCTTTTCTAAACGCTTTGCAGATTTGGTAGATGTCGCCAAAGCCCGCTGCCAGCAGGCGCTTCATCGCGTATTCTGGCGAAGTTTGCAGATACATCTGCTCTTGGCTGGAGCGCTCGGCGGGGCTGTCAGGGCGCTGGGCGGCAATGGCTTCGATATTGGGGTCGGTCACTGGCGCCGAGGCGAGTAGCGGCGTCTCCACTTCCAGGACATTTCGCTCGGTAAAAAAAAGACGCAGGCTGGCTAGCAGCTGCGCCCTTTTTTGCAGAGCTTCCCGGCTAGCCGTGGGCTGCCAGGAACTCACTTAGCTTTTCACTCGACTAACGTACTCACCACTGCGGGTGTCGACCCGAATCACCTCACCCTGGTTAATGAACAAGGGCACTTTAACCACGGCACCGGTGCTCAGGAACGCGGGTTTGGTGCCGCCCTGGGCGGTATCACCCTTGAGTCCCGGATCCGTTTCAGTGATTTCCAACTCGACAAAATTCGGCGGGGTCACCGACAACGGCGCACCGTTATAGAGGGTCACGGTACACACGTCCTGCTCTTTCAACCAGTTGATGGAATCGCCCACCGCTTTGGTATCCGCTTGAACCTGTTCGAAGCTGTCGGGGTCCATAAAGTGGTAAAACTCGCCATCGGTATAGAGATATTCCATCTCCACATCCATCACATCGGCGCCTTCCAGCGATTCGCCTGACTTGAACGTTCGCTCCCACACTCGGCCGGTGTTCAAGTTACGCAGTTTGACTCGGTTGAAGGCCTGGCCTTTACCTGGTTTGACGTATTCGTTATCCAGGATGGAGCACGGTTCCCCATCAAGCATTACCTTGAGCCCGGAGCGAAATTCGTTGGTAGAATAATTAGCCATGTTGGTCCTCGCCGACAGCGTTATTTTCCTGAAAGTAAAAAGGCCACAATGATACCCGTTAAAGACGCACTTTGGCAGACCGAAAATTGGCAGCAACAGATGCGAAACGTGATTCGGGAGCCCGAGGAACTGATGGCCAGACTGGGCCTGGACCCCTGCCGGGAACCGGCGCTGGCGGAGGCCTTAAAACTGTTTCCTTTGCGGGTACCGGAGGCCTTTGTCGCCAAAATGACCCGGGGAGACTGGCGCGATCCACTGCTGTTGCAGGTCATGCCCAGCGGGGCCGAGACCGTCACCACGCCGGGGTTTTCCGACGACCCTCTTGAAGAGCGCAGCGCCAATCCCGTGCCGGGGCTGATTCACAAATACCGCAGCCGCGCTCTGCTTATCACCACCCCCTCCTGCGCCATTAACTGTCGTTATTGTTTTCGGCGCAGTTTCCCCTACCAGGAGAACAGCCCGGCCAGGCGCGACTGGCACGCTGCGCTGAACTACATTGCCCAGCGCAGCGAACTCCACGAGGTGATTCTCAGTGGCGGCGACCCCCTGGTGGCAAAAGACCAGACGCTGGCGGAGTTGATAAAGCAGATTGCCGCTATCGAGCACATCACCACACTGCGCATCCACACCCGGCTTCCGCTGGTGATGCCCGCCAGAGTCACCGCTGAGCTGATCGACACCCTTTGCGCGACCCGCCTGCAAACGGTGGTTGTGGTGCACTGCAATCACCCCAACGAACTGGATACCGAGACGGAATTGGCCTTCAGCCGCCTTCGCGCAGCAGGTGTCACCTTGCTCAATCAGAGTGTGCTATTGGCAGGGATCAATGACACAGCGGAGGTCCAGGTCGCCCTGCAGAAAAAACTGTTTTCTCAGGGGGTACTGCCCTACTACCTGCATCTGCTGGACCGGGTCCAGGGCGCGGCCCATTTTCAGGCCTCCGAGGCAAGCGGCATCGCGCTGATCAAGGCGATGCGGGCCACCCTTCCCGGCTATCTGGTGCCCAGATTGGTCCGGGAATTGCCGGGGGAAGATAGCAAAACCCCTATTGCGATATGACCAAGAACCGCGTAAAAACATAGGGTTATAAAGATGTATTGCACAGCCACCATAACACTGACGCGCAGTGGCAATAGCGATGGAAGACTATGACAGATAATTCGGGCGCCAAAACCGCGCTGCCGGAACCCAGCCGGGACAAGCACAGTCTGTTTGTCATGACCGCGCCGGCGGCCAACAGCTGGCTGCAAACGCTGCCCCGGGCAAACCTGGGCGAGACGACCAAGCAGCTCTATTTGGCCCTGTCCGAGTTGAATCAGGTTAAGTGCAAAGGCAAAGATCGCCTTGACCTGCTGGAAGCCTTTCGCCCCGATATTCACGCCGCCGTCCGCGGCCTGTCCCAACACTATCTTGGCAAGCCGATCAACCTGCCAGAGAAAGTCGAAAAGATCGTTTCCCTGGCCGACACCCTGAACAAGCAGCTTATCTTGGGTTACCAACTCGCCTTTCGCAGCCTGCCCCAGGAAAGCCGCCTGCTCAAACCCACCGATGCGATGGCAAAGTGCCTTCACCGGATCATCGCCGAGCAGTCTCGCATTCTGCTGCGCACCTACCAGTTGCACCGCAGCCCGGCCACAGGCTTCTGGCTTAAGTTGCACCACCTGTTTCAGTTGGCCCGGGAGCACAAACTTCTCAAAATCAAAATCGCCGACCCGCACTATGGCGGTGGCCGCATTGGCGAGGCCTATAAACGGGCTCTGCTGCTATCCTGCTGCCGACCTCACCAAATTCCCCAGCGTTTTCTGGCCGGCATCTTTGATGAGCTGCATAAGCTGGCAGGCCTGGCAGAACTGCGTCACGAACGTCTGGAAAGCTGCGTCTTTCTGCTCGACCCCGACGCAGACCAGCCACCTCAGTATCGGGAACTGGTGAGCCGCGCCCCCAGCGAAGATTGGCTGGGCATCGACACCAAACCACTGACCACCCTGGGCAGCGACGAGCTATTTGCCAGCAACAGCCAAATTCCCAGTCTGTTGCAGGAACGCATTTTGCTGGCATGGGCCTCGGCGGCCGCTCGCTCGTCAGAGCGCCAGCCTTGCGACATCCCTGCCAGACTGGTGGTGGGACTCGGTGCCTGTCACTACTTCCTCGCGGAAGAAATGGGCTTTGACGCCTTCAAAATTGACAGCCATGCTGCCGAATCTTCCCCCGACCCCTTCGTTGAACGAACCCACTCTCAGCCCTGGGATGACTCCCCCGCGGTCGAATCTCACCACTCAGTGGACAAGCAGCACTGGAATTTTGGCTACAAGCGCGGCGATGAACTGGAAACCATTAACTACAGCCTGCCCAGCGATTCCGTTAGCACCCAAACTGCCCACACCGAATTTAGCTACGTTGAGTCGCGTATTCTCGATATCAGCGACACCGGCTATCGTATAGGATGGTCGGCGCCATCAAATTCGAAGCTGCGCAATGGCGAAATTATTGCCCTGAGCCCCAATGAAAATGCCGATTGGAGCCTCGCCGCAGTTCGCTGGATTCGCAACGAAGAAAACTTTCAGATTGGCGCCGAATTGCTGGCGACCCAGGCCATCCCCTACAGCATCAGGGTGTTGCAGGCGGGCTTGCCGTCTACCGATTATCAGCGCGCCCTGTTAATTTCGGGTTCCGCCGGGCACCGGGAGCCCAGTGTACTGGTGCCGGCCTTGTCGATTTTTCGGAAGGGGCAGTCAGTAGAGCTGCTGCGTCCAGGGCACGCGCTCAAGGCTCGCCTGGTCGAGGCGCTTGAAGAGGGCAATGCCTTCAAAGTATTTAAGTTAGACGAATTCGGATCGGTCAAGAAAAAGGACGAACACAGCACACCCCGCATACGCAAGGAGCAGGACGACGGTCAATTCGGACAAATTTGGGATGTGCTGTAAGCCACCAGAAAAACGCAAAATAGGCGTTACCGTAATCACATGATGCACAAACAAATTATCCACGTCCTGCTGGTGAATCTCTCGGACAGCGACGCCGAACAACTCGGTAACAGTTTTCGCAAAACCGGCCAAGTTGTCAGAGAAGACCGGGTCAGCAGCGGTGAGCAGCTGAGCAAACGTCTGTCCGACCAGCAATGGGAGCTGATCGTATTTGATGACGAGCGCGCCAGCCTCGACATCAAGCACTGCGGTAACATGCTGCGCAAACAGGGCATCGATATCCCGGTGATTTTCATCGGTGATGCCGACCCCCTCAGCCCGCCCGACCCAGTGATTTCTGCCGTTTTTGGCAAATATGAGTTTCCCCGACTGGCCGCCGCCGCGCTGCGCGAAATTCAGGGACTGCAATTGCGCCGCCAGATGAATGAGCTGCGCCATTCCCTCGAGGTCGCCGAGCAGCGCAGCCAGCTGTTAATGAATGAATCCAAAGACCCGGTCGCCTACATCGTCGATGGGATGATCATCCATGCCAACCGGGTGTTTTGTGACGGCCTGGGCTATGACGACCTGGACGGTTTTCCGATCGTTGACCTGGTCGAACACAAGGACCAGGAACGGCTGAAGAATGCCCTGAAACAGCAGGGCAAGGGCAAAGAAGACCGGCAGCTCGAGCTGGCGTTTCGCGGGCGTGACGGCAGCTCCCAGACCAGCATTGTGCATTGCAGCAATACCCAGTACGACGACGAAGACTGCATTCAGGTCCTGTTGAGCGAACTTGGCGCCGATGGCAACTTCGGCAACATCGATGAAACCACCGGCCTGGCCACCCGCCATTACTTTGAGCAGTCGTTCCAGGAATTTATCGAAAGTGAGCGAAACAACAACAGCTCGCTGCTGCTGATTTCCATCGACAACTTTCAGCGTTTGCGTCAAAAGACCGGGCTGAAAGGCGCCGAACTACTGGTGGCGGAGCTGTGCGGACAGTTGCGCATCGCCCTCAACGCACAAATTTATGGGCGCATTGGTGACGACATTGTCGCTGCCGTCGCCCACCACGTTCCCTCGCAAAATGCCTTGGAAATGGCCGAAGACCTCGTCAAAAACGTGGAAGAGGGCATATTTGAAGTCAAAAAGCAGTCCATTCAATTGACCTTGAGCGTGGCGATCATGCCCATCAACCACCGCACGCCACCGGCGGCCAGTGCGGTCCTCGACAACAGCTTTGACTTCCTTCAACGATTGGTGGATAGCGGCGGCAACCAGGCTCAGATTGTGCGCCGGGAGCGCCAACAATTGGAAAACAGCCAGTCGGCCGCCAAACTGGTTCAGGAAGCCCTCGCTGAACAGCGACTGCAATTACTGTTTGAGCCAATGGTCAATCTCGGCAGCGCCAGCGGTGACCATTACGAGGTCAGCCTTGATCTGCGTGACCGGGCCGAAGGCGAAATTACCGCCGGTGAACTGCAGCGCAATATCGAACGGGACCCCGATCATAACGAACTGGATCGCTGGATGGTAATGGAAGCCACCAAGCTGCTCGCCAAAGAGCGGCTCGGAGGCAAAGACGTCAAGCTGGTGATCAATCTCAGCGGCAACGTTTTCCACGACCAGGAATTTTGCTCCTGGCTAGGTGTGGCTATCAAGGCCGCCGGTCTGCCTGCCAGCGCCCTAACACTGCAATTCAGCGAGGAAAGTATCAGCAATAGCCTGAAGCCGGCACTGGATTTTTGTAAGCAGTTTCAAACCATGGGCGGTGAGATTGGTGTGCGTAATTTCGGCCGGGTTAAGGCCTCAGACAAGTTCTTGAATCATATTCAGCCGGGCCTCGTTAAACCCGGCATTCGCAGCAGTGATTCGCCAGACAACAGCCAAATTCGCGACTTTATCCGCTCCGCCAAAACTCTCGGCAGCCGCATCGTGATTCCCAATGTAGGCAGTGCCGCTACGCTCGCCATGCTTTGGCAGCTGGGACCGGATTTCATCCAGGGCAGTTACGTGCACGAACCCCAGCCCAGCATGACCTACGAGTTTTCGGCGTTCAGCTAACCTACCGTCGCACTAGCTGCTGAGCCGGTCGCTGATTCCCAGCAAATAGAGAATGCCATCAAGCCCCAGGGTGCTGATGGACTGCTTGGCATTCTCCCGAACAATGGGCTTGGCGCGAAAGGCAATGCCCAACCCGGCAATGCTGAGCATTGGCAGGTCGTTAGCCCCGTCACCCACCGCAATCACCTGTTCCAAGTCAATGCTCTCGCGACGGGCAATCTCGCGCAGCAGTTCGGCCTTGCGCTGACCGTCCACCACGATCCCTTCGACCTCACCACTGACCTTGCCGTCGGCAATGGCCAAGGTGTTGGCGTAGACATAATCGATGCCCAATTTGGCCTTGAGATATTCACCAAAATAGGTGAACCCGCCCGACAAAATGGCCGTTTTGTAGCCCATGCGCTTGAGGGTCGAGATCAGCCGCTCAGCGCCCTCGGTGATCGGCAGGCGCTGGGCAATGCCCTCGAGCACCGACTCATCCAGGCCCTTCAACAGCGCCACTCTGGCCTTGAAGCTCTCCGTGAAATCGATTTCACCGCGCATGGCACGCTCGGTGATTTCCGCCACCTGGCTGCCAACCCCGGCAGCAGCGGCAAGCTCGTCGATCACCTCGGCCTCGATCAGCGTGGAGTCCATATCAAAGGCCACCAAGCGCCGGGTACGGCGAAACATATTGTCTTCCTGGTAGGCGATGTCGATGTCGAGTTCACTGGCGAGACGCAGTAACTCCTGCCGAAAATCAGACGCGTCGGCCAGAAACCCCCGCACCGACAGCTCCACGCAGGCCTTTGACTGCTGCGCCCCCGCCGCCAACGACACCCTGCCCGACAGACGGTCGATTCGGTCGATATTCAACTCGTAGCGAGCCACGATGTCGGTCACCGCAGCAATATGGCGGGCGCTGATTTTCCGGGCCAAAAGGGTGACGATGTGGCGCTGCTTGCCCTGGCCACTCACCCACTGTTCATAGCTTTCGGGGGTCACTGGCAAAAAGCGAACCTGCATCCCCATCTCGTGGGTGCGAAACAGAATATCCTTAAGAATGCTGGAGGCCTCCAGCCCGCTGGGCACTTCTACCAGCAACCCAAGAGTCAGCGAATCATGAATCACCGCCTGGCCGATATCGAGGATATTGACCTGGTGATCAGCCAGAATACCCGTAATGGTGCTCGTCACACCCGGCCGGTCACTACCGGATATGTTTATCAGAATAATCTCGTTCACTGGGGACTCCCGCTGCAGACGGCGTATTGTAGCGGGTGATTGCATTCCACCCAAGGCCGCAAAGCCTTGATATACTCGCGGGCAAAACAGCGAAATTGTCACCCGCCTGGATACCCGAATGCTCAAGCAGCTGCTCAAGCTCCCCCTCTCTGCAAAATGCGGATTTGTCGCCGCGTTGATCTGCGCCCTGGCCGGCCTCACCCTGTTGATCACCAGCATGACCGCCAGCAAACAGATTCTGCTCGAAACCACCCGCATGATCGGCCAGCAGTGGACCAACCAGCTCGCCTCTCAAAGCCAGCAGTCGCTGCTTCGCAACGACAAAGTTAGCCTGCAGGCGATTCTCCAAGACTACATTAACAGCCCACTGGTGGTGTACGGCAGCATCGCCAACACCCGGGGCGAGACAGTGGCCGAGGCGGGCCATTGGCGCACGGAAAACCTCAACTATGAGGCCCCAGTCGCCGGAGACGGCAGCCTGGGCGCGGTCAAGCTGTCCTTAAGTCAGGACATCATCAGCACCGAAATCAGAGACCTGGGAAAAACCCTGCTGATCCTGACCGGCATTCTGGCGGCGTTGAGTTACGCCCTGGTCGCGGTGCCGGTGCGCAAGGTCGAGATGTGGATGGACCTGGCCAGAGTCCGTCTGGCCCAACCGCTGCGGGAGGACACCCCACCCTACCACGCCAGCGACAGCCTGGGGCGGCTGCTTCAGGACATTCATAACCCCGACGTTAACTTGCTGCCCCCCGGCGAGCACCGATATCGGGATTACTATGTGCTCCATTGCCACTGGCAGGCATATGACCAGCTACAAAGCCAAATGGCCCCGGACAGTTTCACTGCCCACCTTCACAATAGTTATGCCCGCGCCGAAGCCATTGCCCGGCTCTACCACGGTCAGCTTATCCCCCATCGCAGCACGGCGATAACCATGCGCTTTGATTATCACGACGACGCCGACCACCCGCTATTTCGAGCAATCTGTTGTGCCGAACTATTACAAAAGCTAGACCGAGCGCTAAAGACCCGGGCAGGGGTGGCTCATATCGAAGGGGAAGGTCAAGATTGGGAGTGCGCGGCAATGGAGTGCGCTGCGATTGAGCGCCTGCACGATGTGACTGCCGAAGGTCGCGGTATCTGGCTGGATGACACCTGCAAAGATCACGAGCGCCTGGACGCCTGGGTAGACTACAAGGGCAATCGCGTCAGCACGCTGAAGGCGCCCTACAGTGATCTGTTAGACCGTCAGCAGACCCAGCTAAAGAACCTGAATCTCGCCGGCCGCTTCAATCGGGACGAGGATGGTATTGAGGAGGCCTAGCCTCCCCAAAAGTTACTCCACCAGCAAACCATCAACTCGCTGAAAACCTCTGGGCAACTTATGGCCCCGGCGGCCTCGATCTCCCAGGTAGTGCTCCAACTCGGACAACTTCAGGTTCAGATGGCGCTTGCCGGCAACCACTTTGAGGACTTGCCCCGGGCCCATCACCGCCACTGAAATCACATACTCTTCACGAGAGGCCGCCCGAGCGGCGGGGATACCGATCATTTTATTGCCCTTGCCCCGGGCCATCACCGGCAGTTCACCCAGGGGGAACACCAGCATGCGCCCCTCGGTTGTTACCGCTGCCAGGTAGTGGTCATCGATGGCGGGCACCGCGACCGGGGGCAACACCTTGGCCCCATTGGGCAACGTCAACGCGGCCTTACCAGCCTTGTTCTTGCCTTGCAGGTCACCCAGCTTGGCAACAAAGCCGTAGCCGGCATCACTGGCCAGCACAAAATGGCTGTCATCGCCGCCCATCATCAGGCCTTCGAAGCTGGCGCCCGAGGGCGCGTTGATCCGCCCGGTCAAGGGCTCCCCTTGTCCCCGGGCCGACGGCAGGCTATGGGCGGCCACCGTGTAGGCACGACCACTGTTGTCCAGAATCACCACCGGTTGATTGCTCTTGCCCAAAGCAGAAAGCTTGAAGCGATCACCCGATTTATAACTCAGGCCGGCGGCATCCACATCGTGCCCTTTGGCGGCGCGAATCCAACCCATTTGCGACAGCACCACGGTAACCGGATCAACGGCCACCACGTCCTCTTCCGAGAAGGCTTTGGCTTCGCTCCGGGCAACCAGGGGCGAGCGCCGGTCATCGCCGAACTCGTCCGCCACCTGAAGCAGCTCCTTACGCACCAGGGTTTTCATGCGCCGGTCAGAGGACAGAGTCAATTCGATGGCATCGCGCTCCTCGGCCAGCTCCTGCTGTTCACCGCGAATTTTCATCTCTTCCAGTTTGGCCAAGTGACGCAATTTCAATTCCAGAATCGCTTCAGCCTGGGTGTCGCTGAGATTAAATCGGGACATCAACACCGGCTTGGGCTTATCTTCCTCGCGAATAATCGCAATCACCTCGTCAATATTGAGGTACGCAATCAGCAAGCCATCAAGAATGTGCAGGCGCTTGAGCACCTTATCCAGGCGAAACTCCAGCCGGCGCCGGGTAGTTGCGGTACGAAATACCAGCCACTCACCCAGAATCTGGTCGAGGCTTTTTACCTGGGGGCGGCCATTGGTACCGATCATGTTCATATTGACCCGGTAGCTCTTCTCCAGGTCAGTGGTGGCAAACAGGTGGTTCATCACCGCCTCGCAGTCCACCCGATTTGAGCGGGGCACCACCACCAAACGGGTCGGGCTCTCATGGTCTGACTCATCCCGCAGGTCCACCACCATCGGCAGCTTTTTAGCCTGCATCTGCTGGGCGATCTGCTCCAGAATTTTCGAGCCCGACGCCTGGTGAGGCAGCGCGGTGATCACAATATCGTCACCGTCCTTTTGCCACACTGCCCGCATCTTGAGAGAGCCCTTGCCGGTCTCGTACATTCTCTGCAGTTCGCTGCGCGGGGTAATAACTTCCGCTTCGGTAGGAAAATCAGGCCCCAGCACATGCTCGCACAGCTCGCTTACACTCGCTTTGGGGTTATCCAGCAGGTGAACACAGGCCGAGACGACCTCTCGCAGGTTGTGGGGCGGAATATCGGTTGCCATGCCTACCGCAATGCCGGTGGTACCGTTGAGCAGTACGTTGGGCACCCGGGCGGGCAGATTAGCAGGCTCGTCCAGACTGCCGTCAAAATTCGGTGTCCAATCTACCGTACCCTGCCCCAACTCGCTGAGCAGCACCTCGGCATAGCGATTGAGTTTGGACTCGGTGTACCGCATCGCCGCGAAGGACTTGGGATCATCCGGCGAGCCCCAGTTACCCTGGCCATCAATCAAGGGATAACGGTAAGAGAAGCTCTGGGACATCAGCACCATCGCCTCATACACTGCGCTGTCGCCGTGGGGATGGAATTTACCAATAACGTCCCCCACCGTCCGTGCTGACTTTTTGTGCTTGGCGGTGGCTTTCAGGCCCAACTCGCTCATGGCATACACAATACGCCGTTGCACCGGCTTTAAGCCGTCGGCAATGCTGGGCAGTGCGCGGTCGAGAATAACGTACATGGAATAGTCCAAATACGCCTTCTCGGTATAGGTTTTCAACGAAATCTGTTCAACGCCATCGGCGCCGATGGCAATAGAGTCGGTCATAGGGCCAATTCAGTCCTTATTCATCCGTGCAACTAAACACTTACCACGCTAAGGGTAATTACGAAGAGCCAGCCACGGGACAGCGTTTCTATACTGGACTCACCCTTTAAGAGGAGACGCGACATGGCAATCTCAAACGTGGTGACGCTAAACGAATATCGTAGCAACAATGAACAGATGATCATTGACGATATTAGCGCCCAAGCCTTCCTGTTTTTACAGGAACAGGCGCAGGAGCATAAACTCTCCATGCGAAAATTGCTATTGGAGCATCTGCTCGGCCTGGCTTGTGTTGTTAAAGCCGTTGAAGGGCCAGAAGAGGCCAAGAAGTGGCTGGACAAAATCGGCGCAGAAATCACCCAAGAGCTGAATTTCTGACACAGGCCCAAAAATTGAACAGGTTTTAATGCGCTGTGGTTTTTATAAAGCCACAGCGTTCACAGCGGTACACCGTCACCAGCTTCCCCTGCTTCACATCAAACTTTTTAGCAGTATCCACTTTCCATTTATGATGCCCTTCACGGCAGAGGCTATTCGCCTTCTTGCCGCCCCCTTTGCGGGAGAACGGGAGTACTTCGCCCATACAACTCTCCGATTCGTGATACCGCCTAGCAAAAGTCCCTTGAAGCTACCACTACGAACGAATGCGCATTACTATACGCCGCCTGAACCACCCGCGCGATAGCCCGCTCCAAGGAATTCCTATGCAAATATCAAAAAACGCCGTTGTTTCCTTTCACTACAGCCTGAAAAATGCCCAGGGCGAGGAGCTGGAGAACAATCGGGGCGAAAATCCGACCCTTTATCTCCATGGCGCGAACAATATTATTCCCGGCCTTGAAAAAGCCATGGAAGGCCGCTCAGCCGGAGACAGCTTTGAGGTCGACCTTACCCCAGCCGAAGCTTACGGCGAACGCCGAGAGGACATGGCCCAGCGTGTTCCAGCGAAATACCTGAAACACGAAGGTAAACTGCGCCCCGGACAGACCGTGCGCATCAACACCGACAAGGGTATGCGCAGCGCCACCGTCATCAAAGTCGGTAAGTTCTCAGTCGATGTGGATATGAATCACCCACTGGCGGGACAGCAGCTTCACTTCTCCATCGAGATAGCCGATGTTCGCCAGGCCACCGCGGAGGAAGTGCAGCATGGTCATGCTCATGGCGTGGGTGGGCATCAGCACTAACGTTCTCTTACGAATAAGCAGGGGACCTAGTCCCCTTGCATAAATCGCTTACCTAAAAATAATCCTTTAAAAGATTCCTGACGATAGTATTTCTCCTTGGCCTTTAGCCGTCCCACTAAACCTATTAGTCTCTAAATAGACGGCGCAGAAATGCATAAAGCAGGCTTAAAAGGAGGCCAAGGAACCAACCTTACCCACAGCAATAAAACTGACTTTACTCAGCTTAATATTGCTGTTATTTTTCCCATATTATCACTTCTTAAGGAAAAGAAATAATGGTTAACTTCGGGAAAGCACTCCTCTCTTTAACAGCCGCGGCGACTTTTTTTGCGACACTATCTACAGCAGTAAACGCTGAAGCTGAGCAAGCAGCCGGATCTGGACCAAACCCTTACGTAGACTGCGGTATTGGCGCGGCATTATTCCCAAATACCCATTGGGCGGCGATCAGCTCTAACGTGATCTGGGACCTAGGCTCAACCGCACTAACCTCTGCAACGGCTAGCCCTGAGACCTGCAACGCGAAAACTGTTGCCACTGCACAATTTATTCTCGAAACATTTGACCAACTTTCAGAGCAAACCGCTGCAGGACAAGGTGAACACGTCGCCACAGTCCTCTCGCTTTACGGTTGCAATGGTGATGAAAGCGTCATTGTTCCACGACTCCGCGCAAGCGTAGCAGAAAAAATTGCTTCTCCAGCCTATAGTCAAAAATCACTTATTGAAAAATCTGCTGACTACTATTCGTCACTGAGTACAGCTGCTCAAGGCAGCTGCTCCGCGTAAAGCACCCCTCGCCGGGCTGCGTCCTTTTGCAGCCCGCTTTTCCCACTGTTACCAAGAAAGTGCCGATATGCGTTTTCGTCGCGCGAAGTTGCAGTGCGTTCTCTGCGTTTTACTCCTACTCAATGGTTTCGCATCAGCAGAACCCCTGGCACATCTGCATGAAAAGGCAGATCAACTAGGCCTGGCTAATCATCCCCAGTGGCTACGCCTGCTACATTATCAACCAGTCTCTAGGGATGGAATCAGCCAAATTAGCAGCCCATCATTCTTTCTATCTAAGAGCGGGGCCTCAGACTCTACTGCAGAATTATCCGCCACTATCGACGCAATGTTTCATGGCGATATAACACCGGAAGGTAATCACCCCATTTGCCGTTTCCCAGCCCGATACTTGTGGTTGAGCCGATTGCTTGGTATTCACCGAGAAGAAGCACTTCTGCTTTGCAACGATTTTCAGAAATACGCGATGGACGGCAAAATTGACTCAGTGAGCTTGGTATTCGCGACGGGCTTCCTTGGTAACCCAGCGTCATACTATGGCCACTTACTCCTGAAATTGAACAAGTCGGGAAAAGTCGAAGAAGGACGCTCACTACTTGATACCAGCCTCAACTACGGCGCTATTGGTATCGAGGGCGACGACCCTATCACCTATATTTTTAAAGGTATTTTTGGGGGTTATGATGGCAGCTTCTCCCATATCCAGTTCTATTTTCACGATCATAATTATGGTGAGGAGGAAAACCGAGACCTGTGGGAGTACCAACTGAACTTGCCCAGAGAGGATTTAGAGCTTTTGGTTGCTCACGGCTGGGAGCTTTTAGATAAACGCTTCACATACTATTTCTTCAAGCAAAACTGCGCCTATCGCATGGCGGAGCTGCTATCGGTGGTCACCCCTGCGACCACATTACCTAAAACACCTCTATGGACCTACCCCCAGTCTGTACTGCAAAAGGTAGCTCGCGAAGATAAACTCGTGGCGCAACGCATTTATCATCCTTCTCGGCAATCGCGCTTTTACAGCATTTACCGAGGGCTCAACAGCCATGAGAAAGCCCTTTTTGCCGAGCTGGTTGCCCACCCGGAAAAAACAAAGAATTTAATCGCAAAGGCGAACGAGCCAGTCCAGTATGCAGTCTTAGACGCACTCATAAATTACTACCAGTTTATTCGGAAAGAGTCAGGCGGGGACTCAGGCAATGCAAATGAGCTGTATCGGAAAGCTCTGCTGCTAAGGTATCAATTACCACCCGCACCACTGAGTAAATTTGAAGGCACAGTTACCCCTCCAGATGCAGCCAGATCACCCAGTTACGTTCAAATTTCTGCTTCAAGCTCCAACCAGTCGGACAAGATCGCCAAAGAGTTTTGGATTCGGCCAAGCTACTACGACGAACTCGATGGCGAGGCCGGCCATGCACCTTACTCAGCATTAACCATGGCGGGAATAAAATTACGCTATGTCGAGGATGAAATCACAGTCAGATCTTTTGATGCCATCAGGATACGTAACGTTGCCAACAACGCTACTGGATACTTCGGTGACCGGCCCGACGTTTGGGAGCTACGCGCTGGACTCGAGTCAGTAAATGCGGTTTGCGACGACTGCCTTGTGGGTGTGGCCTCTGGCGAATGGGGGCGGGGATACAATTGGTCAAGCAGCGTGAACAGCACGTTCACTTTCGAAGGAAAATTGCGAGAAGACTATCAAGGTTCCGGAACACTAATATCTGGTGCAAAAGTACAGCTCATTGCCCACTTAAGCGAGTCCCTTAGCTTGAGACTCAACCAAACTTTTCGGTACGCGCTCGACAACCAGTACCAAGAAGAATCTGTCGGAGAGGTAACGCTTCGTGTACGACTGGGACGCCAGGTAGATTTTCGAATGGGTTACGTTAAGTCAGAGGGAGACTATTTCCAAATGGGAATCGGTCATTACTGGTAAGACAACTTTTATGGCTCAAGAAATTTCCAAAGTATAAAAAACCCCGCAGAAGCGGGGTTTTTTATTTGCTACTAAGCGATGCGAAGCAATCTTACTCTTCGACTTGCTCTTCAGCAGCTTCTTTTACCACTTCCTTCATAGACAGCTTAATGCGGCCGCGCTGGTCAACGTCCAGCACTTTAACCTGCACTTCCTGACCTTCTTTGAGGTAGTCGTTAACGTTCTCGACGCGCTCGTCAGAAATCTGGGAGATGTGCACCAGGCCGTCTTTGCCGGGCAGAATAGTGACGAAGGCACCAAAGTCGACGATGCGGGCTACCGTACCGGTGTAAGTCTCACCCACTTCGGCCTCGGCGGTGATCGCCAGAATCCGGTTAACCGCAGCATCACGGGAAGCGGCATCAGCGCCGTACACCCGTACTGAACCGTCGTCTTCGATATCGATTTGAGCTTGCGTCTCTTCGCAGATCGCACGAATCGTCGCGCCGCCTTTACCGATGATGTCACGAATCTTGTCGGAGTCGACTTTCATCATGTGCATACTAGGGGCGTTGTCAGAAACGTCCTGACGGGAGGCCGACAGCACCTGATTCATTTGACCCAGGATATGCAAACGCGCTTGCTGAGCCTGCTCCAAAGCGATTTCCATGATCTTCTGGGTGATACCTTCGATCTTGATATCCATCTGCAGGGCGGTGATACCGTCGGCTGTACCAGCCACTTTGAAGTCCATGTCACCCAGGTGGTCTTCATCACCCAGGATGTCAGTCAGTACGGCGAAGCGCTCGCCTTCTTTAACCAGACCCATGGCAATACCGGCCACCGGCGCCTTCAGCGGCACACCGGCATCCATCAGCGACAGGCTGCCAACACAGACCGAGGCCATGGAGCTAGAACCGTTGGACTCAGTGATCTCAGACACGACACGAATGGTGTACGGAAACTCTTCTGCGGTGGGCAGCACAGCGGCCAGACCGCGGCGGGCCAGACGGCCGTGACCAATTTCGCGACGGCCAGTGCCGCCCATGCGACCACACTCACCTACAGAGTAGGGAGGGAAGTTGTAGTGCAGCATAAAGCCATCTTTACGCTCGCCTTCCAGCGCATCGATCAACTGGGCGTCCCGGGTGGTGCCCAGGGTTGCTACACCGATTGCCTGAGTTTCACCGCGAGTGAACAACGCAGAGCCGTGCGCTTTGTTGAGCATGCCGACTTCAACAGCAATGGGGCGTACAGTACGGCTATCGCGGCCATCGATACGCGCTTCGCCATTGAGGATGCGCTGGCGAACAATCTGCTTCTCCAGCTTGGAGAATACGGCTTTCACGTCGTCAGCGCTGAACTCGCTACCTTCGCCGGCCAACTGCTCGACGGCCTGCGCTTTGAGTTCGCCCACTGCGGCGTAACGCTCCATTTTGTCAGTGATGCGGTAGGCATCGCCCAGACCGGCTTTGAAGCCTTCGGCAACTGCACCCATCAGCGCAGTATTTTCTGCCTCTGGCTGCCAATCCCAAACGGGCTTACCTGCTTCAGCGGCCAGTTCGTTGATGACCTGAATGGCCGTTTGCATCTCTTGGTGCGCGTACAGAACCGCACCCAGCATCTGGTCTTCGGTCAGCTGTTGAGCTTCGGACTCAACCATCAGCACGGCATCTTTTGTGCCGGCAACCACCATGTCCAGCAGGCTGGTTTTCAACTGGCTGTAGCTGGGGTTGAGCAGATAGCCTTCTTCGGCGGTGAAGCCAACCCGAGCGGCACCGATGGGGCCAGCAAAGGGGATACCGGATACGGCCAGGGCTGCAGAAGTACCAATCAGCGCGGCGATATCAGGATCGTTGTCCTTGTCCGCAGACATGACGGTACAGACCACTTGGACTTCATTTTTGAAGCCATTGGGGAACAGTGGACGAATGGGGCGATCGATCAAGCGAGAGGTCAGGGTCTCTTTCTCAGAGGGACGACCTTCGCGCTTAAAGAAACCGCCGGGGATTTTGCCAACCGCGTAGCTGCGCTCTTGGTAGTGCACAGACAAGGGGAAAAAGTCCTGACCAGGGCTCGCAGACTTTGCACCAACCACAGTACACAACACTTGCGTCTGGTCGATAGTAACCAATACAGCGCCGCTGGCCTGACGGGCAACGCGGCCGGTCTCCAACGTGACGGTCTGACCGCCCCACTGGAATGTTTTAGTAACGGGATTCACAGAGTTTATCCTCCCAATATAGGGGTTTTAAAAGTATGAGGGGGCCGCCAGGACCCCCTCACTTATTCTTGTTTTAGCGACGTAGACCGAGGCGCTTAATCAGATTGGTGTAACGCTCTTGATCCTTGCGCTTCAGGTAATCCAGCAATTTACGGCGCTGGTTTACCATGCGGATCAAACCACGACGAGAGTGGTGATCTTTCTTGTTGCCTTCAAAGTGACCTTGCAGTTTGTTGATATTGACGGTCAACAGGGCAACCTGAACTTCGGGGGAACCAGTGTCGCCCTCGGCAGTTTGATACTCTTTAACAACTTCAGCTTTTTCAACAGCAGACAGTGCCATGACTATTTCCTCTTTAGGGATATGCACTAATTAAACGAGCCTGACCGCGCATATCCACAGACAGGTTCGGGGTCTCAACATCGCATCCCCCGCAGGGAGCCGAGTAACCCAGGGTTTTTCTCCCGACGGGGGAGAAAATTTGGCCGCGCATTATCACATATTTGCAATCAAGCGGCGAGGTTTCACCCGAAAATCGTCCAAAATTTCTCCGATTCCCATAAAGCGCCCCTGATGATCAAACAGCGTCGTGGTCCCGCTCTGCCCGGCACCTGGGTGAAATACCGCCTGCCCCTGACGAAGAAAGTGGGCCGCACTATCGCCTAGATGAATGGCTGGCAGATGGCCAAGGGCCTGCTCGACGGGTATCAGCAGGGTGTCGAGACCCGCGAAATCCTCCGCATCCCTCAACTGCTGCAAGACATCTAACGACACCACCCCTTGTTCAGTAAAGGGTCCGGCCGCAATACGACGCAGGGTCGCCACATGAGCACCGACGCCCAGTTGCTGGCCGAGATCCTCCGCCAGCGACCGGATATAGGTGCCCTTGCTGCAGCGCACACGGACTACCGCCTTGGCCTGAACACCCGGTTCAAAGTGCTCCAACTCGTACTCATATATTGTTACTGGCCGCGCCTGGCGCTCAATCTCAATCCCCTTCCGGGCCAGCTCGTAAAGCGGACGACCATCCTTTTTTAGCGCGGAGTACATGGGGGGAACCTGCTCGATGTCACCGCGAAAGTCTGCGATCCGCTCATTGAGGAGGGCTTCAGTGAGATCGGAGGCATCCGCCTCGGCGATCACCTCACCATCTGCATCTGCGGTATTGGTCTGCTGACCAAACACAAAGGTACTGCGATACGCCTTGTCGGCATCGAGCAGATATTGAGAAAACTTGGTTGCCTCACCAAAGCAGACCGGCAACACCCCGGTCGCGAGAGGATCCAGGGCGCCGGTATGCCCCGCCTTGGCCGCGTTATAAATAGCGCGACACACCACCATCGCCGAATTGGATGTCCGGCCAGGGGGTTTATCCAATAGCAGAATGCCGCTGATATCGCGGCCTTTGCGCTTGCGACCCACCGATTAAGACTCGCCGTCGTCCTGGTGACGACTGCGATCAGCGTCGACCGCATCCTGAATCAGCTTACTCAGACGCTGGCCACGATCGATACTGGCATCGTAATAAAAGCGCAGTTGCGGGGTGGTGCGGGCATTATTGATTTTGGCAACCTGGCTGCGCAGGAATCCCGCAGCCTTGTTCAGCACCGCCACGGAGTCTTTGGCCTCCTCGGCGGTGTTTTTGCCCATTACCGTGACAAACACCTTGGCATGACTGAGATCGCGACTGACTTCCACGTCGGTCACGCTCACCATGCCCAAGCGGGGGTCCCGAAGCTGGAGCTGGATCAAGGTCCCCAGCTCTCGCTTGAGAAAGTCGGCAATGCGCGCGGTACGGCTAAATTCCTTCACAGACGATTTTCAACCTCTACAGGCTACGGGCCACTTCTTTGACATCGTAGACCTCGATCTTGTCGCCGGGACGGACATCTTTGTAGTTCTTCACGCCGATACCGCATTCCAGGCCGTTTTTGACCTCGTTGGCGTCATCTTTAAAGCGGCGCAAAGACTCCAGTTCGCCTTCGTAAATCACCACATCGTCGCGCAGAACCCGGATCGGCTTGCTGCGGAAGACACTGCCTTCCACCACCATACAGCCGGCGATGTCACCAAATTTGGGCGAGCGGAATACGTCGCGCACTTCGGCCACACCCAGAATTTCTTCCCGGCGTTCGGGGCTGAGCATGCCGCTGAGTGCCGACTTCACGTCGTCGATCAGGTCATAGATAACACTGTAGTAGCGCAGGTCTACGCCTTCCGTTTCCGCCAACTTCCGGGCACTGCCGTCAGCACGCACGTTAAAACCAAACATAACGGCATTGGCAGTCAGCGCCAGGTTCACGTCGGTTTCGGTGATACCACCGACACCACCAGAGACGATATTAACGTTAACTTCTTCGTTACCCGCCTCACGCAGTGAGGCCTGGATCGCCTCCAGCGAGCCGCGTACGTCTGCCTTGAGTACCACATTCAAGGTCTTGCGCTCTGCAGACTCCATGCTCTCAAACATGCGGTCGAGTTTGGCCGCCTGTTGACGCTTGATCCGCTGGTCACGCTCGCGAACCTGGCGGAAGTCGGCCACTTCCCGAGCCTTCTTGTCGTTCTCAACCACAACAAAGGAATCACCCGCATCTGGCGTGCCGTCCAAGCCGAGAATCTCAACAGGAATAGAGGGGCCCGCTTCTTTCACCGGCTTGCCAACTTCATCAAGCATCGCCCGCACACGACCGTAACACTGACCAGCCAGTACGATATCACCCTGACGCAGGGTGCCGTTCTGAACCAGCACCGACGCCACCGCACCACGGCCTTTATCCAGGCGAGATTCAATCACCAACCCCTGAGCAGGCACATCGGCCGCCGCTTTGAGCTCCAGCACTTCTGACTGCAATAGCACTGCATCCAACAGCTCATCAATTCCCTGACCGGTGTGAGCTGACACGTATACGAACTGCGTATCGCCGCCCCACTCTTCAGAAATCACTTCCTTGGTAGACAGCTCGTTCTTCACCCGCTCTGGGTCAGCACCCTCTTTGTCCATCTTGTTCACTGCAACCACAATTGGCACACCCGCAGCACGGGCGTGAGCAATCGCTTCTTCGGTTTGCGGCATAACACCATCGTCAGCCGCAACGACCAGAATGACGATATCGGTACTCTTGGCACCACGGGCACGCATTGCCGTAAATGCGGCGTGACCCGGGGTATCCAGGAAAGTAATCATGCCGTGACCAGTTTCGACGTGGTACGCACCAATATGCTGGGTAATACCACCCGCCTCGCCGCTAGCAACCTTGGTCTTACGGATGTAGTCGAGCAATGAGGTTTTACCATGGTCAACGTGCCCCATCACCGTGACTACCGGAGCACGGCCAACCATGGTGCCGCCACCACGCGCCACCAGTTCTTCTTCCAGCGCCTCTTCCACGGCATCCTCTGAAACAAGCTTCACTTTGTGGCCCATTTCTTCAACCACTAACTGAGCCGTGTCCTGATCGATGGCCTGGTTGATGGTTACCATCATGCCCATCTTGAACATTTCCTTGATAACCTCAGCCGCCTTCACCTTCATTTGTGAGGCGAGTTCACCGGCGTTGGTCGTTTCGGGAATGGCAACTTCGTACACAATTTTCTCCGTGGGCGCCTGGAAGCCATGACGTTGCGCATCCTCGGGCAACTTCAGGGTTTTCTTCTTCCGACGACCACCAAAGCTGGTACCCGCCTCAAAATCGTCACCTTTCTTCAAGCGACCTTTTCCACCTTTGCGGCGCGGCCGATCATCGTCATCCTGAGACGTTGGTGCCGCACGACGGTGATGGCGTGGCGCAGGGCCATTGCTGTCATCGCCAGACTCTTTGGATTTCTTGTTGCGCGCTTTGCGCTCTTCCTCTTCGCGGCGCTTTTCTTCAAGCACAGCAGCGCGACGGGCCTTTTCTTTTTCTTCTTCTTCTTTGCGCCGCAAGATTGCGCGCTGACGAAGAATTTCTGGGTCGATATTGGCCGGGTCCTCTTGAACCTCCTGAACCTCGGTGTATTCGTCCTTAGGCGCAGCTGCAGCGGGCTCCTCTTCGACCGGCGCGGGAGCGGACTCTTCCGCCTCTACCGGTGCAACCTCAGCGGGCTCTTCGGCAACCGGCTCTGCTGTCTCGGCCTTTTCCTCTACCTGCTCAGCCACCTCAGGCTGTGCTTCAACCGGCTCAGGTGTCGAGATCGGCTCAACAGCTGTGGCCTCTTCGCCCTCAGCATCAGGCGCAGCATTCTGCTCTTCAGCTTCCGCCTCTGCGGCCTTCAGGCGCGCTTCTTCCTCGGCAGCCGCTTGCAGCTCCGCCGGATCGCGCTTGACGTAAGTACGCTTCTTACGCACCTCGATGTTGACAGTTTTCTTGCCAGCACCACTTCCCGTTTTCAGAGTACTCAGCGTCTTCCGCTTGAGGGTAATCTTCTTGGGTGCTTCAGCAGATTCGCCGTGACTGCGTTTTAAGAAAGTCAGCAGGGTTTGCTTGTCTTCATCAGACACTGCCTGATCAGCCGAACTGTGCGACAGACCCGCCTCTTTCATTTGCCGCAAAAGACGCTCCACCGGTGCGCCGACGACTTCGGCGAGCTGGCTTACGGTAACTTCAGCCATTCATCATTCTCCCTAAACTATAGGACTCGCTTAATTTGCAGTATCGTCTTCGTCTGCAAACCACGGGGCTCGAGCTGTCATAATTAGCTCAGCGGCCCGCTCTTCGGTCATGTCTTCAATATCGAGAAGATCTTCAACGGCCTGCTCTGCCAGATCCTCCATGGTGATAATGCCGCGACTGGCCAATACGAAAGCCAAATGCCGCTCCATACCCTCCATCGTCAACAGATCTTCTGCAGGCTCAGCGCTATCAAGCTGCTCTTCGCTAGCAATAGCTTGAGTCAGCAGCGCGTCTTTTGCCCGGGCACGTAGCTCCTGGGCGATATCCTCATCAAACCCTTCAATAGCCATCATTTCCTCAAGGGGAACGTAGGCCACTTCTTCCAGGGTGGTAAAACCTTCGTCCACCAGCACCATCGCCACGTCTTCATCAACGTCCAGGGCTTCAACAAAGCCGGCGACGATCTGCTCGGATTCCTGCTCGTGTTTTTCTGCCATTTCATCAACGCTCATCACATTGATGACCCAACCAGTCAGCTCACTGGCCAAACGCACATTTTGGCCCGCACGGCCGATGGCTTGAGCGAGATTGTCTTCGGCAACACCCACATCCATGGTGTGGGTATCTTCGTCTACCACGATAGACTCCACTTCAGCCGGCGCCATCGCATTGATCACCAGCTGGGCAGGGTTGTCGTCCCACAGAATAATGTCGACTCGCTCATTGCCCAGCTCACCAGATACCGCCTGCACCCGCGAGCCCCGCATGCCGACACACGCACCAACTGGGTCGATGCGGCCGTCATTCGTCTTCACGGCGATCTTCGCCCGGGAACCGGGGTCGCGGGCAGCTGCCCGAATTTCAATCACCTCTTCGGATACTTCCGGCACTTCAATCTTGAACAGCTCAATCAGCATTTCCGGGCAAGCGCGGCTCAGAAACAGCTGCGGCCCACGGGCTTCGGGGCGTACGTCGTGCAGAATGGCGCGAACCCGATCATTGATACGAAAGACTTCACGCCCGACCAACTCTTCACGCGGCAGTAGTGCCTCGGCGTTGTTACCGAGATCCACAATAATGCTGTCGCGAGTCACCTTCTTCACCGAGCCACTGAGCAGCTCACCAACCCGGTGCAGATACTCTTCCACCACCTGAGCACGCTCGGCTTCACGAACTTTTTGCACGATCACCTGCTTGGCGGTTTGCGCAGCAATCCGACCAAAACCAACATTCTCAACCTGCTCTTCGTACACATCACCCGCTTTCAAGCTGGGGTCGTGCTCATGAGCCTCTTCCAGAGTGAACTGGGTACCCAGCAAGGCGAGCTCCTCATCGGGCATGACCTCCCAGCGACGGAATGTTTCGTAGTTGCCGGAAACACGGTCAATCACGACGCGAATATCGGAATCTTCGTCGTAGCGTTTTTTTGTTGCAGTGGCCAGAGCCTGTTCAATCGCTTCGAAAATGATGCTCTTAGAAACACCTTTCTCGTTAGAAACAGCTTCAACCACCAGCAAGATTTCTTTACTCATTGTCCGCCTCGTTCCGTAGCCGGCTATAAATAAGACAACGGCACCCTTTTAAAAACTGGGCACCACATTCGCTTTTTCAATGTGTTGGTGCGGAAGCAAATATTCATGCTCATCCACCCGCAACACGATGTCCTCATCCTCAATCGCCACCAGGCGACCGAGAAATTTGCGCCGCCCCTCAAAGGCAACGCGCAACCGGATGCTGATATCACTACCAACATACCGGGCAAACTGGTCTAGGCTGTACAGCGGCCGGTCCATCCCGGGTGATGACACCTCCAGGTTGTATTCACCAGCAATCGGGTCTTCTACATCGAGAATACCGCTGACCTGATGGCTCACCTTGGCGCAATCATCCACACTGATACCATTGTCGCTATCAATGTAAATTCGCAGAGTCGAATGGCGCCCCTGGGCGTGGTGCTCCAGCCCCCAGAGTTCATAGCCAAGTGCTTCAATACCCGGCCGTAACATCGCCTCAATCTTGCCGCTTTTGCCCGACAACGTACTCTCCGCCAATCAAAACAGGATGCCACCAATAAAAAATGGGCCCGAGGCCCACTATCGAAATTCCATGACGTACGCCTTGCGGCGATACGAAAAAGCCCCTGCGTAAGGGGCTTTAAAGAAAACTTCTAACCAAGTATCAAGCGAGGTGCCCTACGCTTATGTCGACGCGCCCTGAGACGCAAAATCCGACCTACTCTCAAGAGAGCGGCATTATAGGACCGAGGCCTGAATAGGTCAAGGCGAGTCGCGACCCCCAGCGCCGCACCACCTCTTTCAAGTGCCAACACAAGCGAGCCACTGCAACCTTCAAAAACCAGGGCAACGACAACCCTCTACCGACGACCTGCAACACTGAGCCAATGTCGGACTCACAGACAAACAAAAATAAAGCGCTTCTTAGAATCCCAACAAAAACGCACGGCATTATAGGCATCAGCGTTACTCAACCGATGGTCCGCAGGGCCGAGCGACAGCGAGCCAGCGGGGAACGCAGTCACCCCGAAGGCATATAAAAAAGGTAGCCCGTTGGACCACCCTCCTTGTATTGGTGCCGACAAAAACGCACCGCGTTTTTGGGCATCGGCGTTACTCAGCCGATGGTCCGCAGGACCGAGCGACAGCGAGCCAACGGGGGACGCAGTCACCCCGAAGGCACAAAAAAAGGCAGCCACTTGGGCTGCCTTCCTTATATTGGTGTCGACAAAAACGCACCGCGTTTTTGGGCATCGGCGCATCGCAGCCGATGGTCCGCAGGACCGAGCGACAGCGAGCCAACGGGGGACGCAGTCACCCCGAAGGCACAAAAAAAGGCAGCCCGTTGGGCTGCCTTCCTTATATGGTGCCGAAGGGGGGACTTGAACCCCCACGAGCGATGCTCACTACCCCCTCAAGATAGCGTGTCTACCAATTCCACCACTTCGGCTAATTTGCTTAATTTGCGGTCGGGATCTCCGAACCGGCAGCACCTTGCTCAGGCGCGGCAGGAATTTCATCCGGAGTCTCGGCGGGCGCATCCATTACTGGCGCCACATCGCGACTCTCTTCCAAAGCAGGAACCTCAATAATATCTTCACTGAAGCCACTCTTTTGTTTTGCCACATAGGCCAACGAGAGACTAGTGAGAAAAAACAAGGTGGCAAAAATCGCCGTCGCCCGGGTGAGGGCATTACCGCTACCCACGCTGCCAAACAAGGTTTGCGAGGCGCCCGCACCAAATGAGGCACCCATATCTGCTCCCTTGCCTTGCTGGATGAGGATCAAGCCAATGATCGCCAGCGCTGCCAGGACGTGAACTATTAAGATAATCTGTTCCATTATTCCGCCGCTCTGCATATCGCAGAAAATTCTTTTGCATCAAGCGATGCACCACCCACCAGGCCACCATCAATATCCGCCTGAGCGAACAGTGTCGCCGCATTGGCCGCCTTAACACTGCCACCGTAAAGGATGCGCAGTTTGGCCGCCGTCGACTCATCCCGCTTGGCAAACAGTGCGCGGATAAACGCGTGCACCTCTTGCGCCTGCTCAGGACTTGCCGTTTTTCCGGTCCCTATGGCCCACACCGGCTCATAGGCAACCACTATTTTCTTTAGCTCTTCACCAGACAGCGCACTAAAGACCGGCGCCAACTGGGCAGAAATCACATCCAGCGTCTGGCCATTTTCCCGCTCAGCATCGCTCTCGCCGACACAAACCACAGGGACCAAGCCCGCCGCCAACACTGCCTTGGCCTTAGCCGCAACAACCTGACTGCTTTCGCCATAAAGGCTGCGCCGCTCTGAGTGACCCACAATCACATATTGGCAACCCACGTCACCAAGCATGGCGGCGCTGACCTCGCCAGTAAATGCACCCTGACCTGATTGATCACAGACATTTTGGGCGCCCACTGCAACCGGCGTTGCCGCCATATCCGCTGCCACCTGCGCTACGTACACCGAAGGAGGAAACACCGCGATATCAATGCCCGGCTCGGCTGGCAGGGATTTCAGTAAGTCAGACAACAACTGTTTTATGCCAGCGCTATCACCGTGCATTTTCCAGTTACCTGCTACTAAAAAACTTCGCATGCCATTTCCCTTAGCGCAAAATGGGCGCCAATCTTACATAAAGTTATATGCACATACAAGACACTTTAGCCTTGCTCTGCAAGTCGACTAACGTGATCTGCAAGACGCTGGCAAAGCTGCTCAACCTGCTCGGCATGCTCGCCCTCGACCATGACGCGAACCAGAGGCTCAGTACCGGAAGGCCGTAGCAAAACACGGCCTTTTTCACCAAGCTCGGACTCCACTTCAGCCACTGCCGCGAGCAATTCATCGGACTGAAGATTCAGGCTTTGCGCAATGCGAACGTTCTTCATTATCTGGGGAAGTTTGGTAAGCCCGCTGCGCATTTCTGCCAGGCTCTGACCGCTGGTGGACAACGCTTGCAAGACCTTCAAAGCCGCCACGATACCATCGCCAGTCGTACTGACATCGGCACAAATGATATGCCCGGAGTTTTCACCGCCAAGCTGCCAACCCTGCTCGCACATTAGCTCTTTCACATAGCGGTCGCCAACCTTGGCCCGGCCAAAGGGAATACCCAGCTCTTTCAGTGCAAGCTCAAATCCCAGATTGGACATCAATGTGCCTGCCACGCCCTTGCAACCGCCAATCTGACGATGCTGCTCAGCAGCAATAATGTAGAGCAGCTCGTCGCCATCTACCAACTCACCGGAGGCGTCAACAAACAGCACCCGGTCGCCATCGCCATCAAAGGCGATACCCAGGTCGGCCTGGTCGGCTATCACGCGATTTTGTAATTCCTGCGGAGACGTCGACCCGCAACCCGCGTTTATATTCAGGCCATCTGGCCCGCCGCCAATCACCGTGACCTGCGCACCGAGCTCGGCAAACACCGAGGGAGCAACGTGGTAGGTGGCTCCATTGGCACAATCGAGCACAACGCGCATGCCCTCAAGACTGAAACCGCTGCTGACGGTGGACTTGCAGTATTCAATGTAGCGACCGGCAGCATCATCGATACGCCGCACCTTACCCAACAGAGCTGACTCTACGGTTTCCATGGGCTCGTCCAGCATCGCCTCAATGGCGAGCTCGACCTCGTCCGGCAGCTTGCTGCCCTCAGCCGAGAAAAACTTGATGCCGTTGTCGTAGTAAGGGTTATGACTCGCACTGATCACGATGCCCGCCCGCGCTTTAAAGGTACGGGTCAAGTAGGCGATGGCAGGGGTCGGCATTGGCCCCAACAATCGAACATCCACCCCGGCAGCTACTAGGCCAGCCTCCAACGCGGACTCAAACATATAACCGGAAATGCGCGTGTCCTTGCCGATAAGCACCGAGCTCCGCCCGCCCTCCTGGGCGAAAACCTTACCAACCGCCCAGCCCAGCTTCAGAACAAAGTCGGGTGTAATGGGCGCCTTCCCCACCCTGCCGCGCACACCGTCCGTACCAAAATATCGCCTTGTCATGGTCTCTCCATCAATCCGTTTAGCGCTGAGACGACTGCAAGGGCATCGGCCGTTTCAGCCACATCGTGGACTCGCACAATTTTTGCCCCCCGCTCCACCGCAAGCGCCGCCGCAACCACACTGGCGGGCATGCGGTCGCCGACTTCGCGGCCGGTTATCGCACCCAACATTGACTTTCGAGATACACCGACAAGCACGGGAAACCCAAGTTCAGCAAATTGTGACAATGACCGAAACAAGGTCAGGTTATGGTTTAGGCTCTTGCCAAAGCCAAATCCTGGATCCAGCAACACCTGGTCCCGAGCAATGCCTGCCGCCTCGCATGTCGCCGCCCGAGCTAACAGAAAATCGCGGACCTCAGCAACAATATCGCGATAGCGGGGGTCTGCCTGCATGGAGTCAGGCTCCCCCTGCATATGCATCAGACAGACGGGCAAGCCGGTTTGAGCCGCAGCAGCAAGTGCGCCGGGACGTTGCAAGGCACGGACATCATTGATGAGCCCTGCACCGAGGTCAGCCGATCCGCGAATGACCGCAGCCGTGCTGGTGTCGACCGAAATCACCACGTCAAATCGCGCCGCGATGGCCTCGACGGCAGGCAACACCCGATCGCACTCCTCTTGTTCGCTAACCGGTGCCGCGCCAGGGCGGGTGGACTCCCCGCCGATATCGATGAGCGTTGCGCCTTGTTCAATAAAGGCTTCAACCCTCTCGCACAGCACATCCAGAGCAATAGCGCCGCCCCAGTGCAGTTGGCCACCGTCGGAAAAGGAGTCGGGGGTGACATTGACCACCGCCATCACATGGGGATTACGAAGGTCTAAAACACGACCGCCACAGCGCAGCTGTGGCGGACATAGGGAAGTAGCAAGTGTCATGGGTTTAATTGTCGCGAACAGATCCCGCGAAAGGGTCTTCCGGACGGTTACCCTGATCCTCAGGTGACTCAGCCTGATCAGCATCACCATCACCGACGGGAGCAGAGTGCCCGCCATGACGACTATCGTCATCCCAGCCGGCCGGCTTGCGCGGTTTGCGACCCGCCATGATGTCATCGATCTGATGGGCATCAATGGTTTCGTAGGTCATCAACGCGCTGGCCATCATATCCAGCTTATCCCGGTTATCTTCCAGAATCTTGCTGGCGGTGGCGTAACATTCATTGATAATCCGGCGCACTTCTTCATCGATCTGGCGCGCCGTTTCACCCGACACCGACTTACCGCCTGTTGCTGCAGCGCGACCCAGGAAGACCTCTTCCTCGCCGTCGTCATACATCAGCGGCCCCATTTTTTCAGACAGCCCCCACTTGGTAACCATCTTCCGGGCAATATCGGTCGCCCGTTGAATATCGTTCGAGGCGCCGGTGGTGACCCCCTCCGCGCCCAGGGTCATTTCCTCAGCAATCCGCCCACCAAACAGCGAGCAAATCTGACTGGTGATATGGCGACGACTGAGGCTATAGCGATCCTCTTCAGGCAGGAACATGGTCACACCGAGTGCCCGGCCTCGCGGGATAATACTGACCTTGTAAACCGGATCATGCTCGGGCACCAAGCGGCCAACAATCGCATGCCCTGCCTCGTGATAAGCCGTATTTTGCTTTTCCTTGTCTGACATCACCATGGACTTGCGCTCGGCACCCATCATGATTTTGTCTTTCGCCAGATCGAACTGCTCCATCCCCACCAGGCGGGAATTGGCACGGGCGGCAAACAGGGCCGCTTCGTTGGCGAGGTTGGCAAGGTCGGCCCCAGAGAAACCGGGCGTACCACGGGCAATTACTGCGGGATCAACGTCATCGGCCAACGGCAGTTTGCGCATGTGCACTTTGATGATTTGTTCACGACCGCGAATATCCGGCAGTCCCACCACGACCTGGCGGTCAAAGCGGCCGGGGCGCAGTAGCGCCGGGTCAAGCACGTCAGGGCGGTTGGTGGCGGCGATTACAATCACGCCGTCATTCACTTCAAAACCGTCCATTTCCACCAGCAGCTGGTTCAGGGTCTGCTCACGCTCATCGTGACCACCGCCCATACCGGCACCGCGGTGGCGACCCACCGCATCAATTTCGTCGATAAAGATAATGCAGGGCGCCTGCTTCTTGGCCTGCTCGAACATGTCCCGCACCCGAGACGCGCCCACCCCAACAAACATCTCTACGAAATCTGAACCGGAGATGGAGAAGAACGGTACTTTCGCTTCGCCGGCAATCGCCTTGGCGAGCAGGGTTTTACCGGTACCCGGCGGCCCCACCATCAACACACCTCGGGGAATACGGCCACCGAGACGCTGGAATTTGCCCGGATCACGCAGAAACTCGACCAGTTCCTGCACGTCCTCTTTGGCTTCATCCACCCCCGCCACATCGGCAAAGGTGGTTTTAATCTGATCTTCGCTCAGCAGGCGGGCCTTGCTCTTGCCAAAGGCCATCGGGCCACCGCGACTACCGCCGCCACCGCCCTGCATCTGGCGCATAAAGAACATGAAAATGGCGAGAATGATCAGAATCGGGAAACTGGCTACAAGCAGCTGGGTCCAGAGGCTTTGCCGCTCTGGTTTCTTCCCTTCAATGACCACGTTGTGCTGGAGCAGGTCATCGATCAGCTTGGGATCGTCCACCATCGGCCGAACGGTCTCAAACTGGCTGTTATCCTTGCGCTGGCCACTGATCACCAGACCGTCGATCACCACCTTATTCACCCGCTCATTCTGAACCTCAGAAATAAACTGGGAATAATTCAGCTGCTCGGTTGGCGACTGAACACTGAAGTTGTTGAAGACGGTGAGCAGCACCGCAGCGATCACCAGCCACAACAATAAATTTTTAGCCATATCGTTCAAAAACCGATCCTCTCACTACACACAAATCAGGAATTGCAGCCAGTCCCGCGCGACAAAAACCCCTGCCACACTCTACACCAAACCTGCCCACCCTTCATGCAATTTAGCCCCGGTAGCCCCGGGCTACCAGATAGACCTCGCGGGAGCGCGGGCGAGACGCAGAGGGCTTGCGCGTCACCACCTTGTCAAAACTGTCACGAAGCAGTCTGAAGTAGTCATCAAAGCCCTCGCCCTGGAAAATTTTGGTCACAAAATCGCCACCGGGCCGCAATACTTGCCCGGCCATATCCAGCGCCAGCTCACACAGGTACATGGATTTGGGCTGATCTACATCCCTCATACCACTCATATTGGGGGCCATATCGGAAATAACAAGGTCCACCGGCTGCTCGGCGATCACTTCAAGTATCTGAGCGAGCACCTGGTCATCAGTGAAATCGCCGCAAACAAACTCGACACCGGCCAGGCTGTCCATCTCCAGAATATCCGAGGCAACCACTCGGCCGTGATGCCCCACCAGGTCCACCGCCACCTGGGACCAGCCACCGGGCGCCGCCCCCAGATCTACGACGCACATGCCCGGCTTGATCAGCCGATCCTTCTGCTGGATTTCCAACAATTTGTAACAGGCCCGGGAGCGATAGCCCTCCTTTTGCGCCAACTTCACATAATGATCGTCGAAGTGCTCCCTCAACCAGGCGCCACTCGAGGCAGAACGTTTAGCCAATGGATTCTCCTTTTCGAATTCGGGCGTTGGCACAAGTTGCCAGAATGCCGGAGGTCATCAAACCGACCAGCCGCCAGCATCTCCCCAACAGTATACCTTTCCCGTACAATACCGCCCCATTTTGCGAAAACGGTTCACCGACATGCCCCAGCTCAGCGCCAGCGACAAAAAACACCTTCGCGGTATCGGCCACAAACTCAACCCGGTGGTGATGATTGGCGACAAGGGAATCAGTGAGGGAGTCGAAGCAGAGCTCGAACGGGCGCTGAACGACCACGAGCTCATCAAAATCAAAGTGAATGCGGATGCGGACGTTCGTGGCGAGCTGATTGAGCAACTGTGTCAGTCGCATAGCGCGATGCTAGTACAGGCCGTTGGCAAAATCGCCCTGCTCTACCGCCCCGCCAAAAAGCCCAACCCCAAACTGTCCAACCTGCTCCGCTAGAATGCGAATAGGGCCGCTAACCGGCCTTATTCTGCGATGTGCTCTACTTTATCAATTTCGTATTCAATGCTGCCGCCGGGAGCGGCAACCACAACCACGTCGCCCTCTTCCTTGCCAATCAGTGCACGGGCAATAGGTGAGGTCACCGAGATCTTACCCACTTTGACATTGGCCTCATCTTCGCCAACGATCCGGTAGGTCAGCTCTTCGTCCGTGTCACAGTTGATCACCGTCACCGTGGCACCAAATACCACGCGCCCAGTGTAGGGAATCTGGGCGATATCAATCACCCGCACCACGGCCAGTTTGCCTTCGATCTCCTGAATGCGACCCTCGCAAAAGCCCTGCTGCTCGCGGGCAGCATGATATTCGGCATTTTCCTTCAGGTCGCCGTGCTCCCGGGCCTCAGCAATGGCCTTGGTAATGCGGGGACGCTCAACGCTTTTCAGGTGTTTGAGCTCTTCACGCAGGGCGCGCTCCCCTGCCACTGTCATCGGCACTTGACTCATTTTACCAACTCCTCATGCACGTCTTGCAGGCGACGTACCGTTTTTTCCTCACCAAAAGCCAGCGCAACGCAGATGGCCTCGGCACCCGCGAGGGTAGTGGTATAACTCACTTTATTGGCCAATGCGCTGCGGCGGATCAACGACGAATCCGCGATGGCTTGCTTGCCTTCAGTGGTGTTAATGATCAGATCAACTTCCCGGTTCTTCACCATATCAACAATATGGGGGCGACCCTCAAGCACTTTGTTGACGCGCTTACACTTCAGGCCGGCCGCCGTCAGAATACGGTGGGTACCGCGGGTAGCGCACAGCGAGAAGCCCAGATCGCTCAGCTGCTGGGCCACACCCACCACACCGTCTTTGTCCGGGTCACGCACACTCAAGAAGGCCATACCGCCGGTAGGGAACACTTCTCCCGCTCCACGGGCCGCCTTCGAGAACGCCTCGGCAAAGGTTTCACCCAAGCCCATGACTTCACCGGTAGATTTCATTTCAGGTCCCAAAATGGGATCCACGCCCGGGAACTTGTTGAAGGGGAATACCGCCTCCTTCACCGAGAAATACTCTGGCACCAGCTCACTGGTAAAGTTCTGCTCTGCCAGGCTGGTTCCGGCCATACACCGGGCCGCGATCTTCGCCAGCGACACACCGATACACTTGGAAACGAAGGGTACCGTTCGGGAGGCGCGGGGATTGACCTCGATAACGTAAATTTCGCCATCCTGAACCGCCAGCTGGACGTTCATCAGGCCAACCACACCCAACTCCAGGGCCATGCGCTTGACCATGTCCCGCATCTCGTCCTGGACTTTTTCATCCAGGGAGTATGGCGGCAGCGAACATGCCGAATCACCGGAGTGAACGCCAGCCTGCTCGATATGCTGCATGATTGCGCCGATCACCACATCTTTGCCGTCGGAGACCGCATCAAGATCCACCTCGACCGCCGCATTGAGGAAGTGATCCAGCAGCACCGGTGACTCATTGGACACCTTCACTGCCTCGCGCATGTAGCGCTCCAGCTCTTCCTCTTTGTAAACGATCTCCATGGCGCGACCACCGAGCACGTACGAGGGGCGCACCACCAGCGGGTAGCCAATTTTGTTGGCCGCCGCAATGGCGGCTTCTTCCGAGCGCACTGTGGTGTTGGGCGGCTGCTTCAGATTCAGCCGCTGAATCATTTGCTGGAAGCGCTCCCGGTCCTCGGCCCGGTCGATGGCCTCCGGGCTGGTGCCGATAATGGGCACGCCAGCCGCTTCCAGGTCCCGGGCGAGTTTCAGCGGGGTTTGACCACCAAACTGCACGATCACCCCTTTGGGTTTCTCTTTGCCGACGATTTCCAGCACATCCTCAAGGGTCACCGGCTCAAAGTAGAGGCGGTCGGAGGTGTCATAGTCCGTCGAGACCGTCTCGGGATTACAGTTAACCATAATGGTCTCGTAACCGTCTTCACGCATGGCCAGGGCCGCGTGCACACAGCAATAATCAAACTCGATGCCCTGACCAATCCGGTTGGGGCCACCGCCAATGACCAGAATCTTGTCACGCTCAGAGGGGCTTGCTTCGCACTCCTCCTCGTAAGTCGAGTACATATATGCGGTCGAGGTGGCGAACTCAGCCGCACAGGTATCCACGCGCTTGTAGACCGGGCGAATGCCAAGTTCATGACGGCGCTTGCGCAGCTGCCGCTCACTTACCGCCAGCAATACCGCCAGACGCTGATCGGAAAAGCCTTTGCGCTTCAGGCGCCACATATCGTCCCGGGTCAGGTCGGACAGGGCCACTTTCTTCAGGCCATTTTCCGCTTTGACGATGTCCTCGATTTGCACCAGGAACCAGGGGTCGATCCGGCAGTAATCGTAAACCTCCGCCACTGTCATGCCGTAGCGGAAGGCATCCGCCACATACCAGATGCGCTCGGGGCCGGGGTTGCTCAGCTCGGCAATCAAAATATCCTTGGCGCCGTCCCGGTCGGTATCGATTTTGTGCTCGAAACCTGCCGAACCCACCTCCAGACCGCGCAAGGCTTTCTGAACTGACTCCTGGAAGGTACGACCAATCGCCATGACCTCACCCACTGATTTCATCTGGGTGTGCAGGCGATCCTGAGCCTCGCCGAATTTCTCAAAGGTAAAGCGGGGAATTTTGGTGACAACGTAGTCAATGGCCGGCTCAAAGGAGGCCGGCGTTGCGCCACCGGTAATGTCGTTTTGCAACTCGTCCAGGGTATAACCCACCGCCAGCTTGGCCGCCACCTTGGCAATCGGGAAGCCGGTCGCCTTGGACGCCAGTGCCGACGAGCGGCTCACCCGGGGGTTCATCTCAATGACCACCAGGCGCCCGGTTTCGGGGTCCATACCAAACTGCACGTTAGAACCGCCGGTTTCAACACCGATTTCCCGCAGTACGGCGCAGGAGGCGTTACGCATGATCTGGTATTCTTTGTCGGTCAGGGTTTGCGCCGGCGCAACGGTGATGGAGTCGCCGGTGTGCACTCCCATCGGGTCAAAGTTCTCGATCGCGCAGATAATGATGCAGTTATCGTTCTTGTCCCGCACCACTTCCATTTCGAACTCTTTCCAGCCGATCAGGCTTTGATCGATCAGCAGTTCTTTAGTGGGCGACAAATCCAGGCCGCGGGTACAAATTTCGACAAATTCTTCTTTGTTGTACGCAATACCGCCACCGGAGCCACCCATGGTGAAGGAGGGCCGGATAATGGCGGGAAAGCCAATCGTGTCGAGAACCTGAAGCGCCTCTTCCATGCTGTGGGCAATCGCTGAATTCGGCGTTTCCAGGCCGATGCGTTTCATCGCCTGGTCAAACAGCTCCCGGTCCTCAGCTTTATCGATGGCTTCCTTGGTGGCGCCGATCATTTCGACACCAAATTTCTCCAACACCCCTTCGCGATCCAAGTCCAAGGCGCAGTTAAGCGCTGTCTGACCGCCCATCGTCGGCAACAGGGCATCGGGGCGCTCTTTCTCAATAATTTTGGCTACGGTCTGCCAGACCACCGGCTCAATGTAAGTTGCATCAGCCATGGACGGGTCGGTCATGATCGTCGCGGGGTTGGAATTCACCAGAATGACCCGGAAACCCTCCTCGCGCAGGGCTTTACAAGCCTGGGCACCGGAGTAGTCAAACTCACAAGCCTGGCCGATGACGATGGGGCCAGCGCCCAGGATGAGGATGGATTGGATGTCGGTTCTTTTAGGCATGGTGTCTCCGCGAGACGCTTGATGGGAGACCGGAGACGCTAACACTCCGCAGCTTGGCTGCGCCTGCTTTTGCGTCTCCGGTCTTCCGTCCAGCGTTAAGCATTCATCTCAACTTGTTTACAGCAATCCGGCAATCAGCCGCGCTTCCGAGCCTCAATCAGCTCGACAAAATGATCAAACAAAGGCGCAATGTCGTGGGGCCCTGGGCTTGCTTCAGGGTGACCCTGGAAGCTGAAAGCGGGCTTATCTGTCAGCTCAATGCCCTGCAGCGAGCCGTCGAACAGCGATTTGTGGGTCACCGCCACATTGGCAGGTAAACTCGCCTCATCCACCGCAAAGCCGTGGTTCTGGCTAGTAATATGCACAACCTTGCTGCGCAGATCCTGAACCGGGTGGTTGGCGCCGTGATGGCCAAATTTCATTTTCAGGGTCTTGGCGCCGGAGGCCAACGCCAACAACTGATGCCCCAGGCAAATGCCGAACACCGGCAGGCCCGAGGTCAAAATCTCGGCAATGGCGGCAATCGCGTAGTCACAGGGCTCCGGATCGCCGGGGCCATTCGACAGAAACACGCCGTCGGGATTCATCGCCAGAACCTCGGCAGCCGGTGTTTTGGCCGGCACCACGGTCAGTCGACAGCCCCGGTCAGCGAGCATCCGCAAAATATTGCGCTTCACGCCAAAATCATAGGCCACAATGTGGTGAGGCAGCTGCTCGTCATCGAGGTAACGATGCCCCTGTTCCAGTGACCAGGTGCTCTCGCGCCACTCGTAGGTCTCTGCGGTGGTCACTTCTTTGGCCAGGTCGAGCCCCTTCAGGCCACCAAATCCCCGAGCCAGCTCCAGCGCCTTGGCCTCGTCAATATCACCAGCCATCAGACAGCCATTCTGGGCGCCTTTGTCACGCAGAATACGTGTCAGGCGGCGGGTATCGATATCGGCAATACCGACCACGTTGCGCGATTTCAGATAGGAGGAAAGATCCTGTTCGCTGCGAAAGCTACTGGCGATCATGGGCAAGTCGCGGATCACCAGGCCGGCAGACCAGATTTCAGCGGCCTCCTCGTCCTCGGCATTCACACCGGTATTGCCAATATGGGGGTAAGTTAAGGTAACGATCTGCCGGGCGTAAGAGGGATCAGTCAAGATTTCCTGATACCCCGTCATCGCGGTGTTGAACACCACTTCACCGACAGAGTGCCCCTCCGCGCCAATTGCTAGGCCCCGAAAAATGCTGCCGTCTTCTAAGGCAAGTATGGCTGGAACGGTCAAAGACACCTCCTGGATCAGATTTGCGGCCGAGAGTCACCGCCGACAATAAGACCATCGGAGCGACGACTGAAAGACCACAGAGGAAAACACGCGTGCAAAAAAGCGAGATGAAGTTGCTTCACCTCGCTTGGTTGCCGATGGCGCGGCGAACATGACCGGCCACCCAAATCTGAGGCGGGATTTTACGCGAAAGTTTGACGGCAAGTCCACCGAAACGACCCGCAGAAGCCACAAACTACCGAAGGCAGCCCACTATCGCAAAGGATCGAAATAGCCTTCCGGCTCAGATACCGCCCGCCGCGTCTCTGAGCTGATCAATAAGTGGGCCGTTTTCGCTACGCTCACCAGGCGACCAGAGTCCCGCTCCTCGGTTTTATACACCAGATCAAAGCCGCAGCGATGGAAGGCCATCGCTGCCACCGAAATTCGCAGGGTGTCGCCATAAAAGGCCTCGGAGCGGTAGCTGACTGCCATATCGGCATTCACAAAGGCCAGGCCGCGGCGGGTATCGACTTCCCACAGCCCGCGGCTGATCAAAAACCGGGCACGGGCTTCATTGATCAGCTGCACCGCCGCATCATTACCGAAGTGACCACCGGCATTGATATGATCCATCAGCAAGGGAATCTCTGTGCTGAAGGCAAAGGCCGCTGGCAGGGCAATCTCTACTCGACTCATCTAAGGCCCTGCTATTTGAGTCCGAGGACGTCTTGCATATCGTATTTGCCGGGGTGTTGGCTCGCCAGCCAAACTGCGGCCCGCACTGCCCCTCTGGCAAAGGACATCCGCGAGCTGGCTTTGTGAGTGATCTCAACCCGCTCGCCCTCGGCACAAAACATCACCGTGTGATCGCCGACAATGTCACCGGCCCGCACCGTGGCGAAACCAATCGTCTGCCGGTCACGGGCGCCGGTCTGGCCTTCACGGCCGTATACCGCCACCTCGTCCAGGTCGCGACCCAGCGCATCGGCAACGACCTGCCCCATACTCAGGGCGGTGCCGGAGGGCGCATCCACCTTGTGGCGGTGATGGGCCTCATACACCTCGATATCCACATCGTCACCCAGTACCCGAGCTGCCATATCCAGCAACTTGAAGCACAGGTTCACCCCGGTAGAAAAATTACTGGCCTGACACACCGCAATGGAGCCAATGGCATCGGCCAAGACCTGCTTTTGGGTGGCATCAAAGCCGGTTGTACCAATCACCATGCCCTTGCCCGCACCGCCGCAGACTCTCGCATTGTTGAGCGTAGCGACCGGGGCGGTAAAATCGATCAGCACGTCAAAGTGGTCTGTAACATCGGCGATATCACCCACAATTGCGATGCCATTCTTACCAATACCGACCAGTTCGCCCGCGTCTGCGCCAACCAGCGAACTATCTGGCCGCTCTATCGCTGCACCCAGCTCACAACCCTCTGCCAATGCGACGGCTTCAATTAACGTTTTACCCATCCGACCGGCGGCGCCAGTCACTGCTACACGTACTGTCATTCATCCTTCCGTATTTCTGCTATCAACGTTCCGGCAGTGGTTGACCCACACCGGCCGACCTCAATTGTCTGCTGCTGCCGGTTTTTGCGGTGCCTCGGCGACCAGCTTCGGTGTCAGACCATCTATTGCCATGTCTTTAATGGAGATCGCCGAGAGGCTCAGATCGAGCGCCTCTTCAATGGCATCGCCAACTTCCGCCACGCCATGCACCGGTCTTCGCGGCACCCGCAGCGCCACCGGCGGCATACCGCCGTCGTCGCGAACCACGTCCAACACCCGCTTGATAGAAGTATTCTCCAGCGGCACATTGGGCAGATAGCGTGGCGGCTCTTCACTGTTTTCGGTAATCAATCCCGCCGTTTGCAGGGCCCTTAACACCCGGGTAACTCCCTGAATCTGAACCCGCAGGCGCAGGACAAAGTCGGTGGCACTAAAGGGCCGGTGAGAGGCGTAATAACGCTGGGCAATAATGGCCATCACTTCAAGCGCCAAGCGTTCCTGCTGCCGCAGGCTCATATTGCCGGTGCGGCGACTGGGGACGACATATTCGGGATGTTGTACATAAAAAGCAATACTGCTGCCGACCAGCAGGGTCAACCAGCTGATGTACATCCAGATCATAAACAGAATCACGATGGCGAAACCGGAATATATCGCGTAAGGCCCGCTGTCACTGGCAGACACCACCACACTGCCAAAGCCCCAGCCCAAACTTTGAAACAGCACACCCGAAACCACACCGGCGACCAGACCCGATTTCAATTTCACCCGGGTGTTGGGAATAAACATGTAAAAGAAGGTGAATGCGCCGATAATCATCACGTAAGGCATCGCTGCCGTCACAAAGGCCAGCAGCTCAGCGACAAAGGGAATGTAATTACTCAGGCTTTGCGCCACATCACCGCTCAGCACCTTGGCGGAAAGACCCAGCGCTGAAAATACCAGCAGCGGGCCAATCAACATCACACTGCCGTAGTCCGCAAAGCGGCGACCAATGGAGCGATGCTGCTCCAGCCGCCAAATGTAATTAAACGTCGCTTCGATTTTCTGGATTAGTGAGATGGCCGTGTAAAACAACAGCGCAATACCAAAGGTGCCAAGGACGCCGATTTTTACATTGTCGATAAACCCGATAATCTGATCGGTGATCTCCACCCCCTTTTCTCCCAGGGGCGCAAGAAATTGCAGCAGAATCGGCTCCAGCTGCTTATTGTGCATACCGAAGGCTTTGAGCACCGAAAAGCTCACCGCCATCAGCGGCACGAGCGACAGCAAGGTGGTGTACACCAGGCTCATGGCACGCAGCGTCAACTCACCCTTGGCCAGATCATCCACGACCACGTAGAGATAACGCAGGGCGCTAAAGCATTGCCGGTGCCAGTAGGGTTTGCTTTCGTGCTCATCCCGCCAAAGGTAGTCGGCGAGGAAGCGGTTGAGGGTTTTATCCATGCCAAGCGCTCATCGGTGATTCAATGGGGCAAAGCATGGAGAAAAAAGTGAGGCAAGTCGAGGGGAAAGGCCGCAAAGCGCCTTTCCCCTGAGCAATTTCGCCTAGAGCTTCATATCGTCGAAGAAGGATTTCACACCATCGAACCAGCTCTTTTTACGCGGTGACTGCTTGTCGTCCCCTTCCAGGCTGGCTTGTAATTCCTGAATCAATTCCTTCTGCCGTTTGGTCAACGACACCGGTGTCTCGATGATCACCTTGCAAATCAGGTCACCAGTGCTGCCACCGCGAACCGGCGCAATGCCCTTGCCACGCAAGCGGAAGGAGCGACCTGTTTGGGTTTCGGCGGGAATCTTCAACTTCACCCGACCATCGAGAGTGGGTACATCAAGCTCACCACCGAGGGCGGCATCGGCAAAACTGATCGGCACTTCGCAGAACAGGTTCTTGCCGTCGCGCTGGAAGATGGGGTGCGGCCGCACCGACATCTGCACGTACAGATCCCCGGCCGGACCGCCATCGGGGCTGGCCTCACCCTCGCCACTCAGGCGGATGCGATCGCCAGTATCCACGCCAGGGGGAACCTTCACCGACAGAGTTTTGGTCTCTTCCTTACGACCCTGGCCACCACAGCTATTACAGGGGTCGGAAATAACCTTGCCCGAGCCGCGGCAGGTAGGACAGGTCTGCTGCACAGCAAAAAAGCCCTGCTGCATCCGAACCTGCCCCATACCATTACAGGTACCGCAGGTCAGCGGCGTGCTGCCTTTCTTGGCGCCGCTGCCATCACAGGTGTCACAGCTGACCAGGGTGGGGATACGAATCTTGGCCGTGGTGCCTTTAACCGCCTGCTCCAGGTCAATTTCCAGGGTGTAACGCAAATCCGAACCGCGCTGGGGCCCACGCTGACGACCGCCGCCACCGAAGATATCGCCAAAAACATCACCAAAGATATCGCTGAAGCCCGCGCCACCACCGCCGCCAAAGCCGCCGGCTCCTGCGCCCACACCTTCGTGACCAAAACGATCATAGGCCTCGCGCTTTTCCTTATCAGAAAGCACTTCGTAGGCTTCGGTGGCTTCTTTGAAGATATCAATAGCCTTGGGGTCATCCGGATTACGGTCGGGATGATTCTTCATCGCAATCCGGCGATAGGCCTTTTTGATTTCCTTCTCGTCGGAATCTCGGGAAACACCGAGGATTTCGTAATAATCTCGTTTTGACATGGGCTCGCTACACGCTTGACGGGAGACGGGAAACGCTCAAGGACGCAACCTGCTCACCGGTAAAAATCCGCTTTTCCAACATGCCAAACGGGAGAACGCAAAACACACTGACCTCGGCCTTTGCGTCTTCCGTCTCCCGTCTAGCGTCTTGCCAAGCGGGGCAATACCCCGCTCAAGGTCTTACTTCTTGTCGTCGTCTTTAACTTCTTCAAACTCCGCATCAACGACGTCATCGCCAGCTTCCTTGGCGCCACCCTCGGCCTGAGCACCTTCCGCCTGGGCTGCCTGTTCGGCATACATTTTTTGGGCCAAGCTGCCGGAAGCTTCGGTCAACTTCTTGGTCGCCGCTTCAATGGCGTCCACATCGTCACCTTTGATGGCCTCGTCCACTTCAGCCAGCGCCGCCTCAATAGCAGACTTCTCTTCCTCAGTCGCTTTGTCGCCCGCTTCCTCAAGGGTTTTGCGAGTGGCATTAGCCAGACCTTCGGCAGTATTGCGCGCCGTGACCAGAGCTTCGAACTTCTTATCCGCTTCCGCATTGGCTTCCGCGTCGCGAACCATCTTCTCAATTTCGGCCTCGTCCAGGCCGCTGGAAGCGGTGATGCGAATCGACTGCTCTTTGCCGGTGGCCTTGTCTTTGGCAGACACATGCAGGATACCGTTGGCGTCGATATCAAAGGTAACCTCAATTTGCGGCAGACCGCGGGGCGCCGGCGGAATATCGGCCAAATCGAAACGACCCAGCGACTTGTTGCCGGAAGCCTGCTTGCGCTCACCCTGCACCACATGGATGGTCACGGCGGTCTGGTTGTCTTCGGCGGTGGAGAACACCTGCGACTTTTTGGTCGGAATGGTGGTGTTCTTCTCGATCAGCGGAGTGGCCACACCGCCCATGGTTTCAATACCCAGGGTCAGCGGGGTCACGTCCAACAGCAGCACGTCTTTCACGTCGCCAGACAGCACCGCACCCTGCAGGGCCGCACCCATGGCTACCGCTTCGTCAGGGTTCACGTCTTTGCGCGCATCTTTGCCGAAGAATTCAGATACCTTGGCCTGCACCAGCGGCATCCGGGTCTGACCACCGACCAGAATCACTTCGTCAACTTCACTGGCAGACAGACCAGCGTCTTTCAGGGCGATCTTCATCGGCTCCAGCGAACGCTTGACCAGATCCTCAACCAAAGACTCCAGCTTGGCCCGGCTCAGCTTGACCACCAAGTGCTTGGGACCAGTGGCATCGGCAGTGATGTAGGGCAGGTTCACTTCAGTCTGCTGACTGGAAGACAGCTCAATCTTGGCCTTTTCAGCGGCTTCTTTCAGGCGCTGCACAGCCAGGGAATCGCCTTTCAGGTCGATACCGTTTTCTTTCTTGAACTCTTCCGCCAGGTAATCAATCAGGCGCATGTCGAAATCTTCACCGCCCAGGAAGGTGTCGCCGTTGGTGGACAACACTTCGAACTGGTGCTCACCGTCGACTTCAGCAATTTCGATGATGGAAATATCGAAGGTACCGCCACCGAGGTCATATACCGCCACGGTGCGATCACCCTTGGCCTTGTCCATACCATAGGCCAGGGCCGCCGCAGTGGGCTCGTTGATGATCCGCTTCACTTCCAGGCCCGCGATGCGACCGGCATCTTTGGTCGCCTGACGCTGGGAGTCATTGAAGTAGGCCGGCACGGTGATAACCGCTTCGGTGATTTTCTCACCCAAGTAGTCTTCCGCGGTCTTCTTCATTTTCTTCAGCACTTCGGCAGAAATTTGCGGGGGCGCCATTTTCTCGCCCTTTACTTCTACCCAAGCGTCGCCATTGTCGGCCTTGGTGATGCCGTAGGGCACCATTTTGATGTCTTTCTGTACCACGTCATCTTCAAAACGACGGCCGATCAAACGCTTGACCGCGTACAGGGTGTTTTTAGGGTTGGTCACTGCCTGGCGCTTGGCGCTCTGTCCGACCAGAATCTCGTTGTCATCGGTGTAGGCAACGATGGACGGTGTGGTGCGCGCACCTTCAGAATTCTCGATGACCTTGACCTTGTCGCCATCCATCACGGCGACACAGGAGTTGGTTGTCCCCAAGTCGATACCAATGATTTTTCCCATGTTTGTTCTCCGCTATCTCTCGCTGCCCGCACAGGGCATGAAACTGACTTGCTGTTAGATATTGGCCCGATGGCGAAAACTTCAAGACCTGCCGGGCCACCAATTCAAAAAAATGTCAAACTCAGGCGCCCTTGGCCACCACCACCATCGCCGCCCGCAGCAAGCGACCGTTCAAGGTGTAACCCTTCTGCATCACATCAATAACGGTGTTGGGCTCCACATTGGGGTTGGGCACCATCGCCATTGCCTCGTGAAACTCGGGGTTGAAGGGCTCACCAGTGGGATCAATCTGTTCGACATTATGGCGCGCCAGGGCATCCACCATGGCTTTCAGAGTCAACTCGACCCCTTCCAGCACCGGCTTGAGGGTGTCGTTTTCCCGGTCAGCCGAGGCCAGTGCACGGTCCAGGTTATCCACTACGGCCAACATGTCACCGGCGAACTTCTCCAGGGCAAACTTACGCGCGTTCTCGGCATCCTTCTCCGCCCGGCGCCGGGCGTTTTGGGCCTCTGCCGCCGCCCGCAAGGCCTGCTCTTTGGCATCGGCCGCTTCTTGGCGCGCCGCTTCCAGCTGCGCCTCCAGGCTGGGCTCTGCCTCAGCCGCCTCAGGGGTCTCTACCGGGGCCTCTTGAGACACCTCCTCGGGCGCCTCCTGGTTTTGAGTTTTGTCTTGCTCTTCAGCCACCTTTCGCTCTCCAATACAGGGCAAAAAACTGCGACCTTGCGTCGCGATGCAGGGGATATGGGGCTGCCCGGCGCGATTTCAAGGCACCCGAAAAGATTTTTGCCTGCCACGCTTGGGGGCTATTGTCGGACGCCCCAGAAATACTGTATAAATATACAGACAAAAATCTTTTCGCAGGCACCTTATGCTGACCCATTTGAGTATTAGCAACTACGCCATTACTGAAAGCCTCGAGATCGAGCTGGAGCGCGGAATGACCGTGCTCACCGGCGAAACCGGCGCAGGTAAATCCATCATGCTCGACGCCCTCGGCCTGACCCTCGGCGACCGGGCCGATAGCAGCATCGTTCGCCAGGGCGCGGATCGAGCGGATATTCACGCCACCTTCGACCTGTCCAGCATTGATCAGGCCAAGGCCTGGCTGTCAGAACGGGAGCTGCTGGATGGCGACGACTGCCTGCTGCGCCGAGTCATTACCAGTGAGGGTCGCTCCCGGGGGTTTATCAATGGCCAACCCGCCACCCTGCAAGACCTGAGGGAGCTGGGCGGCCTGTTAATTGACATCCACAGCCAACATGCCCACCAATCGTTATTGAAGAAGCCGTATCAGCGACAATTGCTGGACGCCTTTGCCCAGGCCAGTGACTTGGCAGAGCAAACGCATCAGCACTATCTGGATTATCAATCGCTGAACAAAACCCTTCAGCGGCTGGAGAGCCAACAGGCTGAGCAACATGCTCAGGAGCAATTATTGCGCTATCAGCTCGAGGAACTGGAACGGCTCAACCTGCAGCCGGGCGAAGTGGAAGAATTAGAGGCATTGCAGGGGCAGCTCGCTAACGCCGAGCAGATATTGAGCGCCAACCACCATAGCCTTGCCCTGTGCAAAGAGGGTGAGGTCAATGCCCTCGGGGTAATTCACCAGGCCCTGTCATCGCTGCAGAGCGGCGATTACCAGCACCCCAGCCAAAACAATGCGATTCAATTACTGGAAACCGCAAAGATCCAGATAGACGAAGCCGCCCGAGAATTGCAGCAGGTGATCGATGCAACCGAAGTCGACCCTGAGCGGCTGCAACAGGTGGAAGAGCGCCTCGACACCATTTATCAGACCGCCCGTAAACACCGAGTGGCACCCGAGGAGCTCCCTCGACTAATGGACGAATTTGCAGCGCAACTGGAGGGCCTCGACGCAACCGATGAAAAACTCGATCAGTTACGCACGCAGCGAAACCAGCTGTGGCAGTCCTATCGAACAGCGGCCGACAAGCTGAGCGAAAAGCGCCGGAAAGGTGCCGCTACCATGAAAAAAGAAGTTGAGAAGCAACTCGCCACGCTGGCCATGAAACACTGTAAAGTGGAGCTGGCCCTCAACCCACTAAGCAGTGAAGACGCTCATCCCTACGGCCAGGAAGAGGTGGAACTGCTGATCAGCACCAACCCCGGTGCACCATTGGGCGCGCTATCTAAAATTGCATCGGGCGGTGAATTATCGCGGATCAGCCTGGCTATCCAGGTTGTCACCGCCCAGGTTGCCGCCGTGCCTACGGTGGTCTTTGACGAGATTGACGTCGGTATTGGCGGCGCCACTGCAGAAATTGTTGGTCAACTGCTCAGCACCCTGGGCCAACGCAGCCAGGTGCTCTGTGTGACTCACCAAGCGCAGGTTGCCAGCCAGGGCGACCACCATATTCGCGTGCAGAAGGTCGGCGACAACAAGCAGCTTCGCACCGAGCTGACCTTCCTGACCCAGGAAGAAAAAATTGATGAAATTGCACGGATGCTGGGCGGCATTGCCATCACCGAAAACACCCTGGCCCACGCCAAAGAGATGCTGAGCACACGACACTAAGCACTCGACCTAACCACTCGACACAAGGGGAGAAGCCCCCATCTCCCTCCTCACCAAGCCGCCACCCCCCGAAGGCGGGGTTAAATAGGCAAACAACGACGATAAAAAAAGGGACGCCGCAGCGTCCCTTCTCTTTGTTGCATTGCCTGATTTGCAGGGCTTAGCCGCCGAGACCGCCGAGCAGACCCGGCAACAGCGTGGTCAGCTCATCCAGCGCCGCAGTCGGATTTTCTGGGTCGAGAATTTCCGCCAAGGCATCAAGACCAGCGTCACCACCACCCAGCGCATCAACCAGGTCGGTCACAATCGCGGTGGGATCTCCACCCAGACCCTCCAAAGTCTCCGTCAATGTCTCAAGGGCCGCTGTGGGGTCACCGCCACCGCCAATACCACCAAGCAGATCGGTAATGGCCTGAGCCGGATCATCACCCAATGCGGCCAGCAATTCCTCCAATGCGGCTTGCGGATCATCACCCACCAACTCGGTCAGACCGGCCAGCAACTCTTCGAGGCCAGCCTGAGGGTCGCCGCCACCCAGGCTATCAACCAATTCGGTTAATGCCGCCTGAGGGTCTTCACTCAGCGCCGCCAGCAGCTCTTCCAAGCCGAGACCGGTCGGGTCGCCGCCATCGAGCAGGTCCAGCAGGGTCTGCAGACCTGCTGCAGGATCATCACCGCCGAGCATATCAATCAGCTCGCCCAGCTGCTCAGGGAAGAGCTCCTCGAGCATGCCGAGGTCGCCGCCTTCTTCCAGGAATTCAGCCAGTGATGCCGGATCAAAGCCTTCACCCAGCAGGGACTCAAGCAGTTCAGGATCAATAGTAGCCGGATCCTCGGGTTCACTCGGGTCCACCATCACCCGCTCGGCACCAGTACAGGTGTCGTACACATAGACCGCTTCGTTGAGATCCACCGTCAGAATTTCGGCGTCGATCACCAGCTCTACCCGATCAAAATCCTGTTGGGTAATAAAGCCCAGCAGATATTTGGCATTGGAGGAGTAGTCTTCCAACGCAGGGAAGCTGAACGCACCGGGATCCAGGCTGGTGGCCGGGTCATTAGGATCAAAGGCCGGGAACAGACCGGTGAAGCCACCCAGACCGGAATTGCTCTGCACAATCCCCTGACCGAGCAAGGCAATCGCCGTGTTTTGACCCACACCGGCGCCACCATTTTGCACACCGTTGAGGTAGGTTTTTACGGTAAAGCGACGCGCCAGACTCAGATCCACAGTGCCGCCGGGCACGCTCACAATAAAGCCTACAACTTGACCACCGGCAATCGCCTCGGGGAAGTTGACCTGCAAGGTTTGCGAGCCGGTCACATTCAGGCCGCCATCACCGAGCAGCGCATCGAGCAGACCAACGTTATAGTTAATGATCGCGAAGGATTCGAGATCATTGTCTATCGCGTTATCAGGCGAGGTGACATCACAACCTTCCACCAGCGGATCGGTCAGCAGATCGGTCAGCGTACACACCAGCCCTGACTCGACAGTCGCCACCGTTGTGCCCATCGGCGCACCGGCTGTGCACTGGAAGTTTTGAGCAATGGCCGCCACATCACATGCATCACCGATGCCGTCGCCGTCAGAATCCAACTGGTCTGCGTTCGGCAGTGGGCAATTGTCGACTCCATCGTCTACGCCGTCGCCGTCAGAGTCTGCATCACATGCATCACCAATGCCGTCGCCGTCATAATCGGTTTGTGCAGTGTTTGCGACAGTGGGGCAGTTATCGACATCGTCAAGCACGTTATCAGCGTCGTTATCCGCCTCACACGCATCACCAACGCCATTCCCGCCGGCATCGGCCTGATCAAAGTTCGCTACCGTCGGACAGTTATCGCTACCGTCCAGAATGCCGTCGGCATCATCGTCGATATCACAGGCATCACCCTGGGTGTCGCCATTGGCCGCGCCCGCATCAGAGTTCACCTGATCGGTATTCGCCACCAGCGGACAGTTGTCAGTGTCGTCATTAACACCATCGTTGTCGGAATCGTCACAGGCGTCACCAATTCCATCACCATCAACGGTGTCTTCCTGACCCGGGTTGGCAACATTCGGACAGTTGTCGGAATTGTCACCAAACAGGTCGCCATCCGCGTCGTCCTGACAGGCATCTCCTTCACCATCACCATCGGTGTCAGTTTGGTCAGGGTTAACCACCAGCGGGCAGTTGTCCGCATCGTTCAGCTCGCCGTCACCATCAATATCCTGGTCACAGGCATCACCGACATCATCACCATCGATATCGCTTTGGTTGGTGTTGGCTGTTGACGGGCAGTTATCGAAGGGATCAAGCACCCCGTCATTATCGGAATCGTCACAGGCGTTACCCACACCATCGCCGTCGGTGTCAGCCTGGTCGGTGTTGGGAACGGTGGGACAATTATCAAAGCCGTTGTTCACGCCGTCATTATCGCGGTCTGCCTGGCAGGCATCGCCCACGTTGTCGCCATCAGAATCTGCCTGATTGGGATTCGCGGTGAATGGGCAGTTATCAGCACCATCGGCAACACCATCGGCATCATCATCGGTATCGCAGGCATCACCCAGACCGTCGCCATCGGTGTCACGCTGATCGGGGTTCGCTGTCAGCGGACAATTATCGACCGCATCAACCAGGCCATCGCTGTCACCGTCGTCACAGGCATTGCCCACGCCGTCATTATCCGCGTCTGCCTGATCGGCATTGGCAACAAATGGGCAGTTATCAGCGGTATCCGCTACGCCGTCACCATCGAAGTCAGTTTCACAGGCATCACCCACTCCATCACCATCGGTGTCGGTTTGCAGGGGGTTAGCGACATTTGGACAGTTATCAGAGGCATCCTCTGCGCCGTCGCCATCGTCATCGGCATCACAGGCGTTACCGAGGCCATCACCATCGGAGTCGGTCTGAGCAGCATTCTGCACTGAGGGACAGTTATCGACATTGTCGTTTACACCATCATCATCAGTGTCATCGCAAACATCGCCAATACCGTCGTTATCAAAGTCGGCTTGATTAGTGTTCGCCGCCAGCGGGCAATTGTCTGCTGTGTCGTCCACACCGTCGCCATCATCGTCGGTGTCACAGGCATTACCGGCGCCATCGCTATCAGTGTCAGCCTGATTGGCGTTCGCAACCGAGGGGCAATTGTCGATGTCGTCGGCAATCCCGTCGCTGTCCGCGTCTTCAAAGTCACACGCATCACCAACACCGTCGCTGTCGGAATCGGCTTGGCTCGAGTTGGCTACGCTCGGACAATTGTCCTCAGCATCCACCACACCATCGTTATCGGCATCCTGCGTTGTTGACGGATTACCGGAGCTACCACCCTTGTTGTCGTCAGCGGAATTACAGCCTGCCAGTTGCAGGCTGAGGGCGCTGCACACAAAAAGCGTGGCAATCAGCTTACTAAGTTGCATTTTATGCTCCTCGAAAAACAGCTTTTCTTATCTTGGAATCAAACGAAGTTCGACGCGGCGGTTTGCTTCGCGCCCTGTTGCAGTAGCATTACTCGCAATCGGCGAACTCTCACCGTAACCGCGGGCGATCAGACGACCGGCAGCAATACCGTTACTGATAAAGTAGGCACGCACAGATTCAGCGCGGCGCTGCGACAACTGACGATTATACTCAGCCGCACCAACATTGTCAGTATGACCGGCAATTTCGGCACTTAAATTTGGCTGACTGCGCAAAAACGCGAGCGCGGAAGACAGAATATTTCTGGCATTCAAGCTCAGCTCAGCAGAGTTGGTGTCAAAGGTCACGTTATCGATGCTGATGGTCTGGCGTTCAATAATGCAGCCACGGGCATCCACGCGCGCGCCCGGCAGCGTGTTAGGGCAGTCATCCCGGTCATCATCTACGCCATCACCGTCGCTATCGACTCGGCGCACCGGCACATCCCGGTACACCACTTTTTCAACCACTGTCTGACGCGGTGCAGGACGACTCTCCCCACCGAGCGCAACCTCCAGACCAACGGCACCGCGAACATCATTCATGCCATCAAGATAATCGTCGTGAACGTAGCGCACTTCTGCACGATAGCGGAGCCATTTGAGATTGAACAAACGCCCGACAAAACCCACGCCGGCGTTCACATAGAAGGAATCTTCATCGAGAGAATCAGGCACCACATCATTGCTGACGCCGCCGATGCCACCAAGAATAAAGGGGGTGAACTGCTCCCGGTCACCAAAGCTGTAGTGCAGATCGAGACCACCACCGCGCTGGTAATAGTCGCTGCCCTGGTTTTCGCCGGTTTCAAATACGTTGTCGAAGTAGATGCCTTCAACGTACAGGGCATCAGTGAGCGGGTAGCCGATCCCGATTTGCCAGCCATTATTGGTGGAATCGGTATCTCGGGCAGAGTCAACCTTGGTCAAACTCCCCATAACGAAAAGGTGGGGGCGAGCCTGGTCTGCTGCCGATGCGAATGACGCCCACACGAGCGTCATGGCCGCAATGGCCAAAACGATAAATGCCCTCATTATGTACCCCGTCTTTAAGCTATGGATTTATTGTATCGATGGCGCTCTTTTGGCTCCTACCGATGCATCCTGCAACTTGGCATTCCAGCTTTTTCGAGCTCTATGTCTCGATTGCCACCCCATATACCATAGCGGGATACTAGCCCAATCCTCACTGGCACTCAACTAGACCGGTGAGCAATTGGGCGCAAGACTTGGTACTTACGTCATAATCTGAGCACTGCTACGCATCACGCAACATGAGTGAGTTGTTCTTGCTTGCTAAGATTCAGCTCGCGACACGCCTCGACCGCCTCCATAAATTCATCACCCCAATACTGAATATCGTAGTGACTGACCACATCGAAGGCTTCTTTCAATCGGCTGCGCGCCTCAGCCCGGCTCATATTTAGCGCCAGATAACAGGTGGCCGCTAACTCAGCAGGGTCGTGAGGGTTTGCCAATACAGCCCCCCGCAACTCCGCCGCCGCGCCGGCAAACTCGGATAACACCAAAACGCCACTGCCATCAGAAAGCCCCTGGGTGGCAATGAATTCTTTGGCAACCAGATTGAGACCATCGCGCAACGGCGTAATCCACATCACATCTGCCATGGCGTAATAAGCAACCAGCTGGTTAAAGGGAAAGCTGCGGAAGAAAAACTGCAAAGGCGTCCATCCCACTTTGGCAAAGCGGCCGTTGATCCGCCCAACGGCCTGCTCTATTTGCAATTGCAATTTGCGATAGACCGTCATTTCCTGGGCGGCCGGCACACACACCGTGATGAGGGTGACCTTCTCATGCAACTCGGGATGGGTGTCTAACAGGGTTTCAAATGCTTGCAGTTTTTCCAGAATGCCTTTGGTGTAATCCAGCCGCTCTACCGACAGCACCAGACGCATGCCATTGAGCTCGTTGCGCAGTCGCGCCATAAGCTGCTGGATATCCGTGTCAGCCAGTGCGGTTTCAACGCGGCTTATGTCGAGACCTACCGGATGGGCACCCAAGCCAATCCGCCGGCCATTGGCCAACACGGTGGTGGTCATCTCCTCCAGACCCACCGCGCACCCATAGGTGTAAAAACGCGGCGCACAGCCCTTGCGCTCAACCACCTCAAGCGGCATCACCCCACGGGCAACATCAACAAAGTTTTCCGCCTGCCGGGGAATATGAAAGCCGATGTAGTCGCACTGCATCAGGCTGCCGATAATATCGCGCCGCCAGGGAAGCACATTGAACACGTCCGCCGACGGAAAATACGTGTGGTGGAAAAAGGCGATGGTGACGTCAGGCCGTAATTCACGCAAAAATGCCGGCACCATCCACAGGTTGTAATCATGAATCCACACCACCGCATTGGCGGCGGCTTCGGCAGCGGCGCGCTCGGCAAACAAGCGGTTGACCTTGAGAAACACCTGCCAATGATCGTCGCGGAAACTGGCCCGCTCCCAAAAGGTATGCAGCGTTGGCCAGAAGGCCTCTTTGGAGAACTTCTTGTAAAACACATCGACATCTTTTTTGCTGAGCGGCACCCGGGAAGCAACCAGCTTGGGATACCGCTCGGCATCGACCTCCGTATGGGTTTCAAAGGCCCCCTGTTTGCTATCGTGCACCGACCAGGCCACCCAGGAGCCCGCCTTGCCATCACCAAAGAAGCTCAACAAGGTCGGGATAATTCCATTCGGTGATGCGGGTCGGCGGCGGATCAGCGCGCCGTCCTCAACCACTTCTTCATAAGGAAGCCGGTGATACACCATCACCAAATCAGCGCTGCCAGGCTCCAGCAGGTCTCGCGCTTCCGCATCAAGACCCGCCCGGCCTAAAAAACCAAAATGACTAATCGCCTCCAGAATCCCGCCACAGCCACTGCGCTCAGCATGAAATACCCGAGCGTCATTTCGGGTTGCCTCGAGTAGACCGGGTTCAGACTCGCCCACGCATACGCCAACGAATTCCTGCTGGTACATGGACAGGTCATTGAGGGTATCCCCGGCAACCAGCACATCCTCCTTGGCAATTCCCAGATGGGCTACCAACGCCGTCAGAGTGGAACCCTTGTTAACGCCCTTTGGCAGCACATCCAGGTACCAGCTCGCGGAATACAGCAGGTCGCAATCCAGCGCCGCGACGGCCTCCTCCAGCGGCTTGCGTACCGCCTCTACCGCCTCAGGCTTACAAAAATAAGAGCATCGACGTTCCTGGGGTACATCCTGGCGCTCCAGCCCATCCACGCCATCCAGGGCAGTTTCCAACGCCGCTTCCACGGCGTGCTCGCCAGGCCAACGCTTATCAATGGCCGCCTGCAGTGGCTGGATGGGCTGCTGGGTGTGTCCATCCACCACTGTGCAACCCACATCGCAAATAATGTAATCGGGCTGGGGAATGGTTGGGTCGGCCAGCAAGGGCAGTACTGACTCAAGACCGCGACCGGTAACGAAGGCCAGTTCTATTTCAGGGTGAGCCGCAATAATCTGATACAGGCGAAGGCGACTTTCGCTATCGCCGCCAAGAAACGTACCATCGAGATCTGTTGCTAACAGCATGCTATTTCTCCGTGGGTTTGCTCAGGCGTTGGGGCATCCCCCAAGCCGAAGCCTGACGTCTGGTCCACGGACCGATCTGAAACGGAGTATTAGCCACCGTTGAGCGGGCAATACTCCAGCGCTGTCGCGCGATGCATTCCTCTGTTTGCCTGACCAGTGTCAAGCCAGCCTGATCCGAAGACCTTTAAAAACCTGCGAGGCGCAAAGCTCATTTCGCCTTGCAACATAAAAATACTTAAAAACCATCAAGTTAACATGCAGATTCCATGCCGGAGGTCCTCATCCCCCCGCCCCTCGGGCCTTGGTGACCATTGTCCCAGAGGCGCTGTCATCCCAGCGCGCAACGACAGCGGCAAGCGCACCAACATGGCGCACCCGCAGTAACCAACAGAAAAATAATGAAACTTTTTAGCGACATCAAGCCCCAAATCTCTGGAGCCAGACGTGACACCATGCGCCGCCCCACACCGCTAACGATCAGAAAAAGCGGCAACTGGAACAGGTTTTGCCTGTCCTTAATTTGAGAAAAATCAAATGGCGCTTTTACAAGGACAATGAGGCGGACGAGTTTTGGCGAGCAAGGTGGCCAATGAGCGATACACTTGGCAGAATCCTGAGGTGTTGCTAACGCCGCGATGGGGTCTAGTATTGGACAAGCGAGGTGGTATCAAAGCGCACCGAGCCAACGCTTGCAAACCGGTAAGTTTTACGGCGGAAATGGGAAGACTAAAAATAGCCCGCAGCGGTTTCACCCAAAAAATTCCACCTGAAATAAAGGCTTCGCCCAAAGCGTTGGGCGACACACTGGAGCAAAACGCGACCATTTCTAGTCTACTATTACAAACACGACTCGGCTTATGGTGATACCCGTTTTTAGTCGTCGTTACTCGTAAGGGAGGATCATGTCCCCAGCTTGGAAAGACATCATGGCAACAGCGCAGGCATTTCGTCGGGACCTGCACCGTTACCCTGAGCTCGGTTGGCAAGAAAATCGCACCGCCGACGTCATTCGTCGGTCACTTAGCGAGCTGAACATTCCTTGGCGACCCTGCGCCAACACCGGCACTGTCGCCACCCTGAACCCTCACAGCGCGGGACACCACATTGCCCTCCGTGGTGATATGGATGCCCTTCCTATCGCCGAGCAGTCCGGCAAAGAATGGCACTCGGTGGTGGATGGCTGCATGCACGCCTGCGGCCACGACGGCCACAGCGCCACCTTAATGGCAACCGCTCACTGGCTAAAGCACCATGAGAACAGCCTTGCCGGCCCGGTGAGCCTGATTTTTCAGCCCGCCGAAGAAGGCGGCCACGGCGCCCGGGAAATGATTGCCGATGGCGCTCTTGAAGGGGTTGATGAGATATTCGGCTGGCACAACTGGCCAGCCATTCCCTTTGGCAAAATAGCCTGCCCCGACGGCATTATTATGAGCGGCAACGGCACCTTCCGCCTGATCGTTACCGGCAGAGGCGGGCACGCAAGCCAACCAGAGCTGTGCCGGGACCCAATCCTTGCCGCCAGCGCCATCACCCTGAATTTGCAACAGATCATTGCCCGCCGGCTGCCGCCCCAGCGCGCCGCGGTGGTCAGCGTCACCTCCATCGACGCCCCCAGTGGCGCCACCATCATTCCCCAAAAGGCCATCATTGGCGGAAGCATCCGGGTGCCAGACCAGGCCACCCGCGACCAGATCAACCAGTTAATAACAGAAATCAGCACGAGCACCGCTGCCAGCTATGGCGTGCAATGCGAAGTGGAGATTACCCCCCGCTACCACGCCACCATCAATCATGCCAGCCAGGCGCAACGACTGCGTCAGTGCTGGCAAGCCGACTTTGGCACCACCGCAATTGAAACTGAGTTGCCGGTGCCAATCATGGCGTCAGAGGATTTCAGCTACTACCTTAGAGAAATCCCCGGCGCATTCGCCCTGGTTGGGGCCGGCGAGAAAGGCGAACAGGCCTACCCTTGCCACAGCCCCCACTACGACTTTAACGACAACCTCATACCCCTGGTTACACAACTCTACGCGCGCCTAGTTGGCGCAACGTTACCTGAATCGTCGGCGGCCTGATTCAAGGGTCGTCCCCGGGCGCAGCCTCACCGCGCCAACCGCCATCCGGCGGCTGCCTTAACAGGAGGAAGCATGAGCATTTTTGAACAACGCGAATCGGATATCCGGGCCTACTGCCGGGTCTACCCTGTGGTGTTTGACAAGGCTGAGAATGCCCGACAGACCGACGAACACGGCAAGGAATACATCGACTTTTTCGCCGGTGCCGGGGTCCTCAATTTCGGCCACAACAACCCGAAAATGAAGCGCGCTGTGATCGACTACATCGAGAGCAACGGCGTCACCCACAGCCTCGATATGCACACCACGGCCAAGCGCCGGTTTATGGAGCGGTTCACGACCACCATCCTTGAGCCACGCAACATGCCCCATAAAATGCAGTTTATGGGGCCTACCGGCACCAACGCGGTGGAGGCCGCCCTGAAAATCGCCCGGCGGGCAACGGGCCGCCGCGAGATTGTCGCCTTCACCAGGGGCTTTCACGGCATGACCCTGGGCGCACTGGCTTGCACCGCCAACCAGGTCTTCAGAGGCGCTGCAGGAATCCCCCTTGAGCACGTCAGCCACCAGCCCTTCGGCTGCGAGCCCAAGTGTGGTGACTGTAGCCTTGGCTGCGGCATTGCCAACCTCGACGCCCTGAGAGCCCAGTACCAGGACGGCTCGAGCGGCCTCACCCCACCGGCAGCCTTTCTGGTTGAGCCGATTCAGGCCGAGGGCGGCGTCAACGTAGCCGACCCCAAATGGCTGGCGGCATTACAACAACTCGCCCGGGATATCGGCGCCCTGGTCATCTTCGACGAGATTCAGGTCGGCTGTGGCCGCACCGGTTCCTATTTCAGCTTCGACGGCATGGGCCTCGACCCCGACATCATCTGCCTGGCCAAGGGCATTGGCGGCATGGGCACCCCCATGGCCATGAACCTGGTCAAGCCCGAGATCGACAAACACTGGAATCCAGGCGAGCACACCGGCACGTTCCGGGGACAGTGCCTGTCCTTCGTCGCAGGCGGCGAAGCCCTGGGCTATTTCGAAGACGACAACCTGATGAAAGAGGTGGCCGAAAAAGCCGCCACCATGCGCGGCGCCGTGGACGATCTCGCCCAGCGCTACGACGCCGTGGAAGTTCGCGGCAAAGGCATGATCCTCGGCGTCGACGTGGGCAATGGCGCCAACGCCAAAGCCATTGTCGAGAAGTGCTTCGAGCAGGGCTTGCTGGTATCTGCCTGCGGTTCGGGCGGCCGTGTGATCAAACTGATTCCACCGCTGACCATCCCCGATGACGACCTCAAAACCGGTCTGGATATCCTGGTCCAGAATACCGCCCAGGTAATGGAGGCCGCCGCATGAAACAGCGCGACGATATGACCTTTCCAATCGAAGAGTATCAACGGCGGCTCAGTGGTTTGCGCCAGCGTATCGCCCAACGGCATCTCGATGCGGTGGTCATCACCGACCCCGAGAACATCATGTACCTGACCGACTACCAGACTACCGGCTATTCGTTCTTCCAGGCGCTGGTGGTTCCCGTCGATGACGACCCCTTCATGATCACCCGGGCGATGGAAGAGTCAAACATCCACGCCCGTACCTGGGTAGAGCGTACCCGCCCCTACCCAGACACCGGCGATGCGATCCAAATGCTGGTGGATGCCCTGCGCGAGTTTGGGCTGGACAAAAAGCGCATTGGATACGAGCGCAACAGTTATTTCTTCCCGGCGTATCAGCAGGACCGGATTCACACCACCCTGACCGATGCCAAATTGCTGGACTGTTTTGGCATTGTAGAACAGGGCCGGATATGTAAATCCCCGGTGGAAATCGAGTTGATGTACCGCGCCGCAGCGGCGACCGAGGCGGGCATGAAGGCCGGCATCGAAGCCTGTCAGGCCGGCGTGACCGAGAACGAAATTGGCGCCGCAATCAGCGCTGGCATGTTCAATGCGGGCGGAGAGCCGCCGGCAGTAATGCCCTACGTAACCTCCGGTCCCCGTTCGATGATCGGCCACGCTACCTGGGAAGGTCGCACGGTGCAGCCAGGCGAGCACGTCTTCCTGGAAGTGGGCGGCTGCTACCGGCGCTATCACACCGCCATGATGCGCACCATCGTTAACGGCACACTGACCGATTCCATGTACAAGGCCCAGGAGAAAATGAAGCACGCCCTGGATGCCGTGCACGAGAACTTCCAGCCGGGAATGACGGTTTCTGACGCTGACAATATGGTGCGAAATATTATTTCCGACAATGACGTTGGCGCCCGCCTCATTACCCGTTCGGGTTACTCCATTGGTATCGCCTTTCCCCCCAGTTGGGACGAGGGCTACATTGTCAGCCTGAAGCAAGGCGAATCGGTGGTGCTGGAGGAAGGCATGACCTTCCACATTATTCCGTGGATGTGGGGTGTGGATGGTGACAAAACCGTGGGCATCTCCGACACCATTTATATCACCGACGAGGGCTGCAAATCCTTTTTCTCGATGGACCGGGATTTCACGGTAAAGCCCTGCAAAGAAAGTGCAAAGCCCATCCCCCTGGACGAGGCCAGGGCCAAGGAAAAAAGCGCCGACAAGGCAAAAGAAAATGGCGTGAGTAAATCCACTCAGGCGTAGGAGGTCAAAATGTTAGTTGCACGCAATCCCTACACCGGCAATATTGTCGAAGAGTACCCAGCCCTCACCACCGAGCAATTTCACCAGCGGATCGGCGATGCATACCGCGCCTTTGACGGCTGGCAAGCGCTGACGTTTAGTGAGCGCGGCGCCGTCCTCAAGGCCGTGGCCGCAGAGCTGCGCGCCGACAAGGTTCGACTCGCCGAAACCATGGCGGTAGAGATGGGCAAGCCCGTAAAAGAGGGCGGCCCGGAAGTAGAAAAGGCAGCGTTCTGCGCGGAATACTACGCAGATAACGCCGAGGCGTTTCTCCAGCGAGAGGAACTCGCCTCCGATGCCTCTCTCAGTTACGTCTGTTACCAGCCGCTGGGCACATTACTCGGCATCCTGCCCTGGAACGCCCCCGCCTGGCTGGCGTTTCGCTACCTCGCCCCCGCGCTAATGGCGGGCAACACCTGTGTAATGAAACACGACCCCAATGTACCGGGCTCCGCCCGCCTGATTGCAGAGGCCTTCGTCCGCGCCGGCGCGCCAGAGAATATTGTGGTCAACCTGCCCATCGAGACCCCACAGGTGGAAGAGGCCATTCGCGATCCGCGCATCGCTGCCGTGTCCTTCACGGGCTCGGCGGTTGCCGGTGCCAAGGTGGCCGCCGTCGCGGGCTCCGAGATCAAGCGCACCGTGCTGGAGCTGGGCGGCTCCGACCCCTGTATTGTGATGGCGGATGCCGACCTCGATGCCGCAGCAGACGTGGCGGTGCTATCGCGCATTATCAACGCGGGGCAATCCTGTATTGCCGCTAAACGCATCATCATTGAAGAGCGCATCTACGAGGATTTCTGCCAGCGGCTGCAGTCCCGGTTGGAAAAGCTCAAACTGGGCGACCCTCTGGAAATGACCACTGACATTGGCCCCATCGCCAGAGCCGACCTGCGCGACAACTTGCATCGCCAGGTTAGCGAGACAGTGGCCGCGGGCGCCCAATGCCGCCAGGGTGGCAACATGCCCGAGGGTCCCGGCTTCTTTTATCCGGTCACCCTGCTCACCGAGGTCAAGGAACACATGTGCGCCTTCAAGGAGGAAACCTTCGGCCCGGTGATGTGCGCCATCAGCGCCAGCGATATCGAAGAAGCTGTGCAGTTGGCTAACGAAACCCCCTACGGCCTGGGTGCAGCCATTTGGACGGGCAATGCCGAACTCGCCCGCCAGGTAGCCGACCGGCTGGAGGCTGGCCAAGTCGCGGTGAACGGAATCGTAAAAACCGACCCTCGTCTGCCCAGTGGCGGCATCAAGCGCTCGGGCTATGGCCGGGAGCTCGGTCCCCACGGTATTCGCGAGTTTGTGAACGCCAAGCAGATCTGGATTAAATAACCCGCCGGTGACGATGGTAGCAACTCGGCCCAGGCCGCCGATGGTGCTACCATCGTCACCATGATCGCTAGCTCCCCTCCGCATATTTCCCCAGACGATCAGGTGCTGTTATTCGACGGTGTCTGCGCCCTATGTCGCGGCTGGGGACGGTTTATCATTCGGACCGACAAGCATTGCCGCATTCGGCTGTGCAGTGTGCAGTCTGATGCAGGCCAGGACCTGCTGCGCCACTTCGATTTACCCACTGACCAATTCGATACTCTGGTGTTTATCCGCAAGGGCCAACCCTTGCTGCGCAGCCGGGCCGTGCTCGCGGTACTGACCGAACTTGGCTGGCCCTGGAAGCTGGCCGGGGTGTTTCGCCTCATACCGGTCGGGTTGTCAGACTGGCTATACACTCGCCTCGCCCGCAACCGCTACCGGCTATTTGGCATGCTTAACGGCGGCGTGTACGACCAATGTCTGTTGCCAACCAGCCGCCACAGCCAACGTTTTGTCACCGCAGAACAAGCTACCGAAGGTTAAAAGGCGTATTGCCAGCCAAGCGTTAGCGTCGACTCCGCCTCCATTTGCGGACCATCAAGACGCTGGTACACCGGCTGACTGTATTCCAGGGCCAGGCGATGCCCTTTTAGCGCTCCCTTCTCAAACAGGTAATTCAGCCCCACCGACAAATCCCCACGCTGACCACCGTAGGCATTGGGGTCGGCCGTTGGCACCATCATCGGATTCAGATCGGCCCGCGCGCCATCAATTTCGTTCCAGTATTGATACTGCAGCCCCAGCGATACACTCAACGCGTGGCTCAGGCTGCGCGCCATCCAACCGGTCACGCCATAGCGGTTGCCCAACTGGTAGTCATTGTCGTTCTCACCGGTGGGCAAGGTCGCACGCGCTTGCAGGCCCCAACTGTAGTGATTGTCAAAGCCCCGATATGTCACCCCGGGCATCAAATCCACGCTGCCCGACCCCAGCTGCATCGAGTAAGGTAATTTGGCATTGGCCATCGCCGGTGTATCGTCCCGCTCGTCGATGGACCCCGTGGGCACACTGAGCCCCAGATTCAGATGCACTTTATGGCCGCCATCCGGCGACTGATAAACATTGACCAGACCACTGATCTTCACATCGCCCACCCCCTCGGTCTCGGTGGTGAACGCCGCGCCCATCCTGGTAACGTGATCCATCTCGGTGGACACCCAGGGCAGCATCACCATCAGGGTCAGATCGTCGCTGGGCGCGTACATGGCCCCTAACATATGCATGGTCATGGTCATTTTTTCAGGAGCGACCATGTATTTGCCCGGCGCCATCATGGTGCCCGTGATTTGCCGGGTAGAAATGCCGTCACTGCCGTCCAGATTGCCGTCCATGTTCATCTGCATGTACCGATAGGAAAGCATCCACTCACCCTGCTTGTGGGTATGATCGCCCATCACCGAAATGGGGGCGTGGGAACTGGCGCCGCTGGCAGTGGCAGGCCCCCCATGAGCCAACGCCAGACCGGGCACCAGGGCGAGACCTGCAAGCAGAATTTTCATGGATGACCTCGTTACTATCGCTATTTCAGTGGCCAGGAGCCACATCAATGCAGCGCCCGAAATCAGTCGACCACCCTAACAGCGACGCTTGGTGAAAGGATGTGACAAATTGTCGCGCTGCACCGGTGCACGACTCCACTCCCCACCGGCTATGGGTTACCATCCGCTGCACTAGCTACCAAACCCGACGCCCATGACGCCGACAACCAGCCCGAATCCCGCCACCGCAAACCTGCGCAGCCTCTGTGTCCTGCGCAGCCTGGTGCTGGCGGTGCAGATCGGCGCCGCTTATTTTGCCGGCGAAGTCCTCGGCTGGATGCTGCCCTTCACCACCCTCAACCTGCTGTTCATCGCCCTCACTGCTTTCTCCCTGTTCTGCTGGTGGCGCAGCTACCTGACCTGGCCGGTCACTCAAGCTGAGTTGTTTATTCATCTGTGCGTGGATGTTCTCGGTTTCAGCGCGGTGCTGTATTTCGCGGGCGGTGCCAACAACCCCTTTATTTCCTATCTGCTGGTGCCATTGTCAATTTCAGCGACCACCCTCGCCTGGCACCACACCTGGGCGCTGACTGCGCTGTGCGTCGCGGCTTACACCCTGCTGCTGTTCCACTTTGTTCCCCTGGCCGCGATCATGCCTTCCCATCACCACGAGGATGGCGGGCTCACCATTCACGTGCTGGGCATGTGGGCTAACTTTCTAGTGAGCGCCCTGCTCATTACCTTGTTTGTATTCAAGATGGCCAGCGCCCTGCGCCAGCGGGATGCCGAGCTGGCCCGCAGCCGGGAACGCAGTCTGCAAGATGAGCAGCTACTGGCCGTGGCCACCCTGGCGGCAGGGACCGCCCACGAACTGGGCACGCCACTGTCGACCATGAAGGTCATCGGCGAGGACTTGCTCGACATGAGCGAAGCGTCCGAAACCCGCCAGGAACTCACAGCCCTGAATCTGCAAATTGATCATTGCAAGGCCATCTTGCAAAAGTTGGTGGATACGGCGCGAAACCTAAGCAATCTGGAGGATGAGCAAGTCCTGCTCGGCGACTATATTCACGCCCTGATTGAGCGCTGGCAGTTGCTGCGCCCTGGCTTGACGCTGGACCTGACCCTGACACCACCATTGGAATCACTACAACTGCGCCTCGACGGCACCGTCAGCCAGGCCCTTCTCAACCTGCTCAATAACGCCGCAGACACCAGCCCGGAAGATATCGCCCTCAGCATTAGCAGGGCGCAGTCTGACCTGGTATTCACCATCGCCGACCGGGGCAGTGGTCGGCCCGATAACCTTAGCGAGGTGCGCAGCAGCAAAAAAGACGGCCTGGGCCTTGGGCTCAAACTCAGCCACGCCACCGCCAACCGCTACGGCGGCAGTCTGCAGTGGTTGCCGCGCGAGGGGGGTGGCAGTCTGTTGAATTTGCGCCTACCCCTTTCCAGGATCAGCCCATGACGCAAACCCTGCTATTGGTCGATGACGACCAGGATTTTGTCGATGTGCTGGCGCGCTCGCTACGGCGTCGCAACTACGATGTACTGACAGCAAACACGCTGACAGAGGCGCAAAACCTTTGTCAGCAGCAGCGTATTGACGGCGCGGTGGTAGACCTGAAACTGGCCCAGGAATCCGGACTCAGTCTCATCCCCACCCTTCGACAGGCGTTCCCGAAAGCCAGCATTTTGATGCTGACGGGATACTCCAGTATTGCCACTGCCGTGGATGCGATCAAACTCGGGGCCGACAACTATCTGCAAAAGCCGGCTAGCACCCGCGAGATTCTGGCCGCCCTGCAACACGTCCCCGCCTCACCTGCACCTGCCGCCACCGACATCGCGCCCCCCTCACTGGACCGACTGGAGTGGGAACATATTCAGCGCGTACTGCAGGAAAACGGCGGCAATATTTCTGCAACGGCCCGCGCGCTCGGCATGCACCGCCGCACGTTGCAGCGCAAATTGCAGAAGCGACCGGCGAAATCCTAGGAAACGAATCCTCTCACCGGCCAGCATCGCGCTGACCGGTGGAATCGCATTTTGACGAAGTACTGAGATTAACTGCTGGCGGTCGTGCTCAATTCAAACACACGTACCGTGCCGCTGCGGCGGTTCGAGACCAGAATATAGGCGGTGGTGCTGGTGGTAAACAGCGCGATTTCATCCGCGCCAACATCGCCGGTATCAAACTGGGGGTCACTGGCAAAGTTGCGGTTGTTCAGATACTGGACAAACTGCACACCGTAGGGAGAGGTCACGTTATACACCATGATGCCCCCACTATTCTCCAGAGTGATCAACGCATAGACCTGGGCACCGGTGGTGATCAGGCTCACCTTCTTCGCTTTTGCCCCCAAACCAACGCTGGCTTGATCCCGATCGTTGAAGTCGGCGCCATGGAAGGCCGCGGTGATACGGGCGAAATCATCGCCGGAGTCATACACCAGATTTCCCTGAGCGTCCCAAATAGAAAACGAGCGCCCACCGAAGGCCGAAATCAAATCGATATCACCATCACCATCGGTATCACCCGTTTCCCGGCTGACTTGCAGGGCACCGATTTCTTGCCGGCTGGATGCTGCGGAAATGCTGGGGTTATCCGAATCGATATTGGGACCATTGAAGCCGTCCAGGTCCTCGGCCGGAACCACCTCATTAAATCCACTGTACTGTCTCGGCGCACCGGTATTGGCCGTGACAATAAAATCATTGCTGCCAAACCGGTAACCTGCCACACCTGCCGGCTGATACAGGCCCACCACACCGGGACGCGGCAGGATTTCCACGCTGCCGTTATTGTTCGTATCCAGGCCAGCCACTGCTTCGCCAAAGTCCTTATTGCCAAGCGCCAGAATGCTCTCCACCGTCAGCGTGGCAATCTCAATCACCGCAACGGCATTATTTTCAGACAGACTGACATACAGCTCCGCGCCCGTTTGACTGATGGCCAATTGATCCGGCTCCAGATCCTGGGCAACGCTGGCCCCGGGACCGCTGAGAATCAAGCCCGCAGGCACCTCGGCGGCACGGCTACCGTCGCTGTTAAAATCCTGAAAATCAATGGTTTCAACCGTGGCATCCGCAACACCAGCGCGGAAATCAATCACCGAGACACTGCCTTCAGGATCAATGTTGTAGCCACTATTGGGGACGCCCTCGTTCGCCACAAACAGACGGTCAGCAGTGGGATCAAACATGAGGGACTTAGGCCCGGCCCCCACTTGAAAACTGCCTTGAATGCCCAGCGTGGTCAGGTCGTAAAACGCCACCAGGCCATTGGCTTGCAGGTCGGCGTTGGCAACGGATACCACCAGAAAGCTGCCGCGCACCGCCACATCGGTAATCTTGCCTGCCGTCAGACCGAGCCCGGCGGCCGCATCGGCCACATTAATCTGGCTGCTCAAGCTCGGGCTCAGCGGGCTGGTCAGATTGAACACATCGACTCGGGCAGCCGCATTGTTGGCCACAAAGCCGCGAGAGGTGGCCGAGTCGGTGGCAACCGCGTCGGCGCCACCGGCGTCAAATCCGGCTCCGGACTCAATCAGTCCAGAATCTTCATAACTCAACTGCACGCTCGACGGCCGCGGCAAGCCCCGCGTCAGGCTGACCAAAGGCACTAGCACCATCTTGGCGCTCCCACCACGGATGCCGTATTGATGATCGTTGGTCAACACAGCAAAATCCGAGCTCAACAGGGCCATGCCCTCGATTCGGGGACCCAGAGCAGACAGCCCCGAAGCCAGGGCGTTGACCATCGAATTAAAGACCGGTTGTTTAACCACAAAGGGGTAGTCAACCAAAGCGGCCCGCTCTTCGAGGCTCGGGCTGGTCGACGGGGAGTCGAATTCGCTGCCCTGAATACTGACCGCATCGCTGAGATCAATTCGGTACACCTTGCTGACGGTATCGGCCTGCTCAACCACCAGCAGGTAGTCTTCATCCAGCGCCGCAGCCTCGTTGATGGTCACCTCGCTCTGGTCAACAAAGTTGTCGCCGTCCAGGTCACCCTGACCACTGGCTTTAACGCCAAATTGACTGGCCGAGTCGAGGCGGTAGAGGTATTCGCCTTCCAGGGCATTCGCCGAGCCGTCACTGTTCAGTGACACTTTGCCAATGCGCACAATTCGCGCACCGTCCGCAGCCTGGCCGTTGGCCTTATTCAGCGGCGCACGCATGATGAAGTAAAGGAAGTCGTTGTTCGGGCTCAGCGCCAGCGCCGAAATACCATTATGCAGTTTGCGCCGGGCCAGAATGCCGGGCAGCACGTCTTCACGTACATCGTAGGTGGAGAACTCCAGGTCGTCGCGAATGCCCTGGGGCACCTGGCGCTGCAGGATCTCACCATCAGTGTCGACTAGCAGCAGGCTGGGGCCGTACTCTTCCGCAACCCAGAACTTACCGTTATCCAATCGCACCAGGGCAGAAGGGTCGATGCCGTTGGGATTGGTACCCAGATCGTTGCCGCTATTATCGAAGGCGCGCTCGTCCGCTGCCGACTGCAAGCCATTGGGCAAACCGCCCGCGGGATTGCGGAAGCTATCGCGCAAGGTAATGGTTTCTTCAAGGGACAAGGTCAAATTGTTGCCTGACTCATCCAACTTCCAACGCAGAATCCGTGGCGTAAAGTCCGGCAGCGCAAACACCGAGCCATTGCCGCTGCAGAAATTGGCCACCCCGATAACCTCAGCGGTCTCGCTGCAGGGAATCGTCGGCCCCCGGTCCGTCACGGTGTAAAACACGTCCTGGTCATCGTCGCCCACGTGAAAGGCACCGGCGCCCGGCGAAAGACTCAAATTCAAGCTGTTGCCACCGGCAAAGCTGACAGAACCCAGGGATTGATTGACCACAAACTGAGTGGAACGCAGCTCCGTGCCACGGTTTCCGGAACCACCCGAGCTGCCGCTGCCACCACCACCGCCACAGGCGGTCAGCGCGGCCACCAGTGCCACAACGGCACCGCGCGACAAATTGACGGATTGATTTCTCAGGTGAGATAACTTCATTAGCTGTGCCCCAATACTATCAGCCACCCCTGGCGGCAATGCGTGGTTATTAGAATTTGCAGCGGGGGCCAAGCCCCCGTGCATCAATTATGGGCGGGTGCAAACTCAGGACAGCGAAGAACGCCCCTTGTTCGCGGCAATCCGCATGCGCAGCGCGTTGAGTTTGATGAACCCTTCGGCATCCTTCTGGTTGTATGCGCCTGCATCATCCTCGAAGGTAGCGATGGCCTCATCAAATAGGGAATTGTCCGACTTGCGCCCCACTACGACTACATTGCCCTTGTAGAGTTTCAGTCTGACGACACCGTTTACAAAGGCCTGGGACTCATCAATGGCAGCCTGCAACATGCGCCGCTCTGGGCTAAACCAGTAGCCGTTGTAAATCAGCTTGGCATACCGGGGCATCAGCTCGTCCTTCAGGTGAGCGACTTCCCGGTCCAGCGTGATCGATTCAATGGCCCGGTGAGCCTTGAGCATAATGGTACCGCCGGGAGTTTCATAACAGCCCCGTGACTTCATCCCCACATAGCGGTTCTCAACCAGGTCAAGACGACCAATGCCGTTGTCACCGGCCAGCTTGTTCAAGGTCGCCAGCATGGTTGCCGGGCTCAGTGCTTCGCCATTCAGGGTGACGGGGTCGCCATTCTGGTAGCCCAGCTCAATGTAGGTGGCCTGATCTGGCGCGGCTTCCGGGCTAACGCTCCAGCGCCACATATCTTCTTCAGGCTCCCAGTAAGGGTCTTCCAAGCCGCCGCCCTCGTAGGAGATATGCAACAGGTTGGCATCCATGGAATAGGGTGACTTTTTCTTCTTGCTGGAGAAATCCACCGGAATCTGGTGCTGCTCGCAGTACTTCATCAGGGTTTCGCGGGAGGTCAGATCCCACTCCCGCCAGGGAGCAATCACCTTGATACCCGGCTTCAGCGCATAAGCGCCCAGCTCGAAGCGCACCTGGTCATTACCTTTGCCCGTGGCACCGTGGGAGATCGCATCGGCGCCAGTCTCGTTGGCAATTTCAATCAGACGCTTGGCAATCAGTGGCCGGGCGATGGAGGTGCCCAGCAGGTACTCGCCTTCGTAAATCGCGTTGGCGCGGAACATGGGGTACACAAAATCCCGGACATACTCTTCGCGCAGGTCATCGATATAGATTTCCTTAACTCCCAGCGCCTTGGCCTTGGCGCGGGCGGGCTCAACCTCTTCGCCCTGACCGATATCGGCGGTAAAGGTCACCACCTCGCACTGATAGGATTCTTGCAACCATTTGACGATAACCGAGGTGTCCAGGCCGCCTGAATAGGCCAAAACCACCTTTTTGATGTCCGACATTTGCTACTCCGCGTGTTCTCCGGCCCCACAACGCCACGCGTCGCCGGCACCGGCAAGAATAAAAAGACGGCTATTCTAGCGGTGTTTGGGGCCTTTCGCCATGTGAGCCGGGCCCAGCTCGGCCGCGCAGCGAACAAATGCGTAAAACTTGCATAATCAGGGGCCAAAATGGCCGCTCACCCCTATTGACGCAGGGCCGGGCTGGTCCAAGAATAGCGGCCAACGGCAACCCCCTGAGGAAGACCTTGGCGAAGTGTTGGAAATTATCGATGTATCCCGTCGGTTCGGCGATTTCACCGCCCTCAACCGCGTCAATCTTGAAATAAATTCGGGGGAATTCTTCACCCTCCTCGGCCCGTCGGGCTGTGGCAAAACCACCCTTCTGCGCATGATCGCCGGCTTTGACCAACCCGACGGTGGCGACATTCGTCTGGACGGCAAATCGCTGGTCGGCCTGGTGCCGGAAAAGCGGCCCATTCATACCGTGTTTCAGAGCTACGCCCTGTTTCCCCACATGACCGTGGCGCAGAACATCGGCTTTCCCCTGCGCATGGCCAAACTGTCCCAGAAGGAAATTGACTACCGGGTCGCCGAGGTACTCGACGACGTGCGCCTGCCCGACAAAGCCAGACACTACCCTGATGAACTCTCCGGCGGCCAAAAGCAGCGCATTGCCATCGCTCGGGCCCTGGTGAACCGCCCCCGCCTGCTGTTGCTTGACGAACCGCTGTCTGCCCTGGATGCCAAACTGAAGGAGCAGATGCAGATTGAACTGATCAACCTGCAGAAAGAAGTGGGCATCACCTTTGTCTACGTCACCCACGACCAGGGCGAAGCGCTGGCCCTGTCCCACCGAATTGCCGTGATGGACCACGGCCAGGTCAGCCAGGTCGACGAACCCACGGTGCTTTATAGCTACCCCGACAATCGCTTTGTGGCTGACTTTATTGGCACCTGCAACCTGCTTGATGCCAAAGTGACCGCGGTGGACGGCGACCAGCTGCGCATCGACCTGGGCCCCCTGGGCGACATTCCCGCGCTGGCTAACCCGGAACTTGAATTTCAGCCCGGCGACCCGTGCGCACTTACGCTGCGCCCCGAGAAAATCCGCCTGGCCAGTACTCTGGAGGCTGGCGATGACGAGGTTCACTTCAGTGGCACGGTGCACGACACCCTGTACCTGGGGGACGTTACCGTCTACATCGTCGAGTTGGCCGGCGGCGCCCGGGTGGAGGCCCTGCTGACCAATCACGGCTCGGGTCGAGGTCGCCCCTTTGGCGTCGGCGACGCCGTACAACTGGCCTGGCGCGTCGACGCTGGCCACCTCGTCGCCTAGGGCGCCCCGATGAGTCGCCTCGAACGCTGGAGCAAAGCCCTGATCTCGCTGCCTCCCGCGGCGTACCTGATCCTGTTTTTTGCCGTGCCCAGCCTGATGATGTTGCTGGCCTCCTTTCGCTATACCGGCGAGTACGGTGGTCTGGCGCCCTGGTATTACATTGAAGACGGCGGCATCACCCTCGACCTGACGTTGGAAAACTGGGCGCGGCTGTTCGAGAGCACCATTTATCTCAACCTGCTGGTCAAATCGCTCACCTATGCCCTGGCCACCACCTTGATCTGTGTACTGATGGCCTACCCGGTGGCGCTGATGATTGCCGGTGCCCATAAACGCCATCGGGATTTGTTACTGCTGCTGGTGATCCTGCCCTTCTGGAGTAATTTTCTGGTGCGCATCTACGCCTGGATGATTATTTTCAGTCCCCAGGGCGCGCTGACAATGGCCGCCAACAAGCTCACCGGCCTGCTGGGTTTGGAGCCGATCAGCTTCATGTTCAGCCCCATCGCGGTGATCGTTTGCCTGGTGTATGTCCACCTGCCCTTTATGATTTTGCCGCTGTACGCCAACCTGGAAAAACACGACACCCGCCTGCTCGACGCGGCCCAGGATCTGGGCGCGAATCGGCGCCAGCGCTTCTGGCTGATTACCTGGCCCCAGTCGCTGCCAGGCATCTACGCGGGTGCGGTACTGGTATTCATTCCATCGCTGGGGATTTTCGCCATTCCCGACCTGCTCGGCGGCACCAACGGCATCATGATCGGCAACGTGATCAAGCAGCAATTTGTTGAGGCCCGGGACTGGCCCTTTGGCAGCGTACTGTCGCTGGTACTCACCGCCATCACCGTTCTGCTGGTGTTACTGGCGGCCCGCTTTGGTCAACCCAAGGGGGCAGGCAATGCATAGAAGCAAAGCCCTTTACGGCGTCGCAGGGCTGGTCTACCTGTTTTTGTACCTGCCGCTGGTGGTGGTCGTCGTTTTCTCCTTCAACGACTCCAAACTCAATGCCGAGTGGGTGGGTTTTACCTGGAAGTGGTACGAAAAGCTGTTTAACAACCGTGAGATGCTGACCGCCGCCGCAAACTCGGTCATTATCGCCACGGCCAGCGCCCTGATCGCCACCGTGCTTGGCACCTTTGCCGGCGTGGCCTTGCATCGCTTTCGGCAAAAATGGCTCAGTACCCTGGTGCTGGGCCCCATTGCCATGCCCGACATTCTGATTGGTGTCAGCCTGCTGCTGATGTTCATTCTGTTCAATGTCACGCTGGGCACCGTCTCAATTATTCTGGCCCACGTGAGCTTTTGTATCGGCTTTGTCGCCCTGGCGGTGCAATCGCGCATGGCGGGCATGGACCAGAGCCTGATTGAGGCCGCCCGGGACCTGGGCGCCACCCCCTGGCAGGGCTTCTGCAAGATCACCCTGCCCCTGCTCATGCCGGGGATTATTGCCGGGGCGATGATGGCCTTTACCCTGTCGATTGACGATTTTGTCATTACCTTCTTTACTGCCGGTGTTGGCAGCTCAACCCTCCCGCTGGAGATCTACTCCATGGTGAAAATCGCTGTGACACCGGAAGTGAATGCGGTCTCGACCCTGCTGATGCTGTTGACGCTGGTGCTGATTACCGCCTTGTCCCGCTTCGCACCCAATGCATTGCGAAGCTAACCCCCCTCCCTCTCTGAAAGGAAAACACCGTGAAAAAATTGATGCGCTGTTTGGTGTTCTGCGGTCTGTCCGTGTCTATCTCGCAAATGGCCATGGCGGAAAAGGCGTTGCACCTGTTTAACTGGAACGACTACATTGCCGAAGATACCGTCGCCCGCTTTGAAGCGCAGTGCGGCTGTAAAGTGGTGCAGGATTACTTCTCCTCTACCGAGGAGATGATGGCCAAGCTGCTGGCGGGTGCCGGTGACTACGATGTTGCCATCCCCACCCAAAACGCCGTCGAAGCGCTGATCAAACAGGGCTTTTTGATGCCGTTGGACAAGAGCAAGCTGACCAACATCGGCAACATGTCACCCGGCTACATGGACAAAGCCTACGACAAGGGTAACCAGTTCTCCCTGCCCTATGCTTTCACCACCACCCTGATCGGTTACAACGAAAACAAGATCAAGGAACTGGGCCTGAACCCCGCCGACTGGTCGATTATTTTCGACCCCGCGGTACTGGCCAAAATCAAGGGCAAAGTGACCGTCATGGACGACTCTGAAGAGTTGTTTGCAGCGGCCCTCAAATATCTGGGCTACTCGATCAATGACACCGATGAAAAACACCTGAAAGAAGCCCAAGCGGTCATTCTGAAAGCCAAGCCCTACTGGGCTGCGTTCAACTCATCCAGCTACATTAAAGAACTGACCGTCGGCAACATCTGGGTTGCCCACGGCTATTCCAGTGATATGTTCCAGGCCCGGGTGGATGCCGCCGATGCCGGCCGCGACTTTAGCGTCAGCTTCGTGATGCCCAAGCAAGGCGGCGTGCTGGCACTGGATAACATGGTTATCCCCAAAAAGGCACGTGAGCCCGAGCTGGCCCATCAGTTCATCAACTTCATGATGATTCCGGAGAACGCCGCTGAGCTGACCAACGTGGTCGGCACCGGTAACCCCAATGTGGCGGCCATGCCAATGATCGACGAGTCGATTCTGGCCGTGCCGGCTATCTTCCCGGATGCCGAGCTGCAGACCAAACTGGAAACCATCGGCGCCCGCACCGCAAAAGAGCGCCGCTTTATCAATAAACTGTGGACCGATATCAAGGCCCGCTGAGCTTACGCGACTCCACGATCACAGCCCAGGCTCGCCCCGGGCTTTTTTTGACCGCTAGACGCAAAAGTATGATCGGCGCCGTGCTTCGGGCAAGGCATCTGCCGCAAAAACTGGCGCAATAACCAACCTTGAACTAGCTTTACATTGCGCACATGGAGTGCGCAGCTCTCTTTTCATCACCATAAGGACCATGACGATGAACATTCTCCTCGCATTAAAACCAATTCTGGCCTCATGCTTACTCCTGCTGAGCTTCACCACTCTCGCACCAGCGGCGCTCGCACTGGATATCAACACTGCCACCGCCGAAGAGCTGCAAACCCTCAAGGGTATTGGCCCCAAACGGGCCGAGGCAATTGTGAGCTACCGGGAGGCCAACGGCCCCTTTAAAAGCCCAGCAGAGCTGGTGGAGGTTCCGGGCATAGGACAAAGCATTGTCGAAGACAACCGCGAGGCGCTCGAGGTCGACGCTCCCGCGATGGCCAGCAGCAAATAGCCGCTTTCCCCGCCTGACCCGCCCGCAGGCACCGGGGCGGGCCTTTTTCTCCCGACGCTTAATCAACAACACCACCCAAAAAGCCGTGCTGGTGTCATTCGGCGTACACTGGCTAACTTCGCGCCGCACTGGCGCCACCGGGGTATCGCACAATGACGGCTACCACCACCCATCGCCGGCTCCACCCTCTCGCGCTGTCGCTGGCCTTTGCCGCAGCGGCGCCAGCCCTGGCCGATTTTCGCTGCGGCTCCCGCCTGGTCACCGAGGGCATGCGCGGCTTTGAGATCATTGAGCGCTGCGGTGACCCGGACTACTCCGCCAGCTATCCGCTGCGCGTGCTGGGCGACCATCGGCTCCCCTTTGAGGAGCATCACTGGTACTACAATCCCGGCAGCCAGTCCTTTGTCAGGCGCATGGTGCTGCGCAATGATGAAGTGATCGCCATCGAGCGGCTTGGCCGGGGAATGCCAGAAACCACCCTCACGCGCCAATGTCAGCCGGGTGATCTGGCCCTCGGACAATCGGAATTTGAGGTGCAGGCGCGCTGCGGCCAACCTTTGGCCCGGCGGTTTTTATGGCAGGGATACCTTCTCGACAACCAGCAAACCGTTGCCATCGCACCCGGCTATGCGCCGGCCCTGGAGTGGGTCTTTGAATTTGGCGCAGGGCAATTTCGGCGCGCGGTGATCTTGCGCAATGGCCAGGTCACCCACATTGAAGTACTGCAAAAGGCCCGCTAATGCCCGTTCTGGGCCCGCCGAAGATGAATTAGCCGCCCAAATGGGGTAGCATTCGCGGCAGACAAAATTAAGGCGCTCTATGCAAACCCTGACCCTTACCCGCCCCGACGATTGGCACGTACACCTTCGCGACGGCGACGTTCTTCCCCATACCACCAGCGACATCAGCCGATACTTTGCCCGGGCGATCATCATGCCCAACCTCACCCCGCCAGTGCGTAATCTGGCCGAGGCAGAGGGCTACCGGCAGCGCATTCTGCAATCCTTGCCCCAGCGCGCCCACACCTTTCAACCGTTGATGGTGCTCTACCTCACCGACAATACCTCTGCCGAGGACATTGCCGAGGCCGCCGCGTCCGAGGTGGTCTTTGCCGCCAAATTGTACCCGGCCGGAGCCACCACCAACTCCGACTCTGGGGTAACCAGCATCGAGAAGCTCTACCCAGTGCTGGCGGCAATGGAAGAGCATGGCCTGCCGTTGCTGGTGCACGGTGAGGTCACCGACAACCACATTGATATTTTCGATCGCGAAGCGCGTTTTCTGGATGAAAAACTAAGACCCATCGTCGAGGCCTTCCCCCAGTTGAAAGTCGTGCTTGAACATATCACCACCGCCGAGGCCGCCGATTTTGTCAACGGCGCCCCGGCCAATGTCGCAGCGACCATTACCGCCCACCACCTTTTGTACAACCGCAACCATATGCTGGCCGGCGGTATTCGGCCGCATTTTTACTGTCTGCCCATTCTCAAGCGCAACACCCACCAGGCCGCACTGATCAAGGCAGCCACCTCGGGCAGCCACAAATTCTTTTTGGGCACCGACTCGGCGCCCCACGCCAAAGGTCGCAAAGAGACCGACTGCGGTTGCGCCGGGTGTTACACCGCCTTCGCCGCCATTGAGCTTTACGCCGAGGCCTTTGAAGAAGCTGGCGCGCTGGACAAGCTGGAGGGCTTTGCCAGCCACTTCGGCCCGGATTTTTACGGCCTGCCGCGCAACAGCGACACCATTACTCTGGTGAAGCAGGACTGGACGGCGCCGCTGGAATTGCCTTTCGGCGGCGACATTATTCGCCCGCTGCGGGCAGGTGAAACCCTTCACTGGCAGGTGAGCCAATCCTGATGGATGAAGGCAAATCGATGATTGCACAGCGCTTCCGGGGTTTTCTTCCGGTCGTGGTGGATATCGAAACCGGCGGCTTCAACGCCAAGACCGACGGTATTCTGGAAATCGCCGCCACTCTGCTGCGGATGGACGACGCCGGTCAGATCGAGCCCGACGAAACGGTGAGCTATCATGTTGAACCGTTTCCGGGCGCAAATCTGGAGCAATCCGCCCTTGAATTCACCGGCATCGACCCCCACAACCCCCTAAGACAGGCGCAGAAAGAAGTGACCGTCATTGGCGAGCTGCTAAAGCGGATTCGCCAACAGGTAAAAGCCCATGACTGTACCCGGGCGGTGCTGGTTGGCCACAATGCTCATTTCGACCTCGGCTTTATGATGGCCGCCGTCGAACGATGCGGCATTAAGCGCAATCCGTTCCACCCCTTCTCGGTCATGGATACCGCCAGTCTGGCCGGCCTGGCCTTTGGTCACACCGTGCTGGCCAAGGCCTGCCAATTGGCAGATATCGAATTTGATAACAGCTCGGCACACAGCGCTGCCTACGATGCGGAGAAAACCGCCGAGTTGTTTTGTCAAATCGTCAACCGCTGGCAACAACTAGGCGGCTGGCGCTGGCCCTAGCGAGACGGAGACACTCGCATCGGGAAAGGCGCTGCATTACTCTTGCAAAACATCGCGACTTTTCACTAAAACCGAAGATCTAGGAGAGACACTCATGGCTTTTGAACTACCCGGCCTGCCGTATGACAAAACTGCGCTCGAGCCCCATATCTCAGCAGAAACTCTGGACTTCCACCACGGCAAACACCACAACGCCTACGTCACTAAGCTCAACGAGCTGGTGCCCGGCAGCGAGTACGAAGGCAAATCGCTGGAAGACATCATCAAGACCTCCAGTGGCGTCCTGTTCAATCAAGCTGCCCAAGTGTGGAACCACACTTTCTACTGGAACAGCCTGAGCCCCAACGGCGGCGGCGCGCCCACCGGTGACCTGGCAGCAGCCATCGACAAGACCTTTGGCTCCTTTGACGAGTTCAAAGCGGCGTTCAACGCCAAAGCCGTCGGCAACTTTGGCTCCGGCTGGACCTGGCTGGTGAAGAACAGCGATGGCAGCCTGGAAATCGTCAACACTGACGATGCCGACACCCCAATCGCGAAAGGCAGCGCCACGCCGCTGTTCACTTGCGATGTCTGGGAGCACGCCTACTACATTGACTACCGCAACGCTCGCCCCAAGTACCTGGAAGCGTTCTGGGCGCTGGTCAACTGGGAGTTTGCTGCGGCCAATTTCGCCTAAAGGCGGCCCATCGTTGGACGCCTGATGTCTGACGTAAAAACCCCGACGTACAACCGTGCGTTGGGGTTTTTTATCGCCAGCAAAATTTTGGTTTTTGCAGCGCGAAATCTTTTGCAACAAGCAGGGCAACAAGCATCGCCGGGACACGGCCAAAATAGCAAGAAACTATCGCGACCATTAGAAATTTCAATGGGCTCGATTGTAGGCCCCGTGTATGATTAATGCCCTGATTTATATTCTATAAATAGAGCATTTTGCTCATTATCTAAGACCGAAAATGGAGGTTACACATGGGAGTTTTAGTTGGTAAACCAGCACCAGATTTTACCTGCGCAGCCGTGCTGGGCAATGGCGAAATCGTCGACAGCTTTACTCTGAGCGAGGCCATTAAAGGCAAGTACGGTCTGCTGTTTTTCTACCCTCTGGACTTCACCTTTGTTTGCCCCTCGGAGCTGATCGCCCTGGATCACCGCATGGACAAATTCCGTGAACTGGGTGTGGAAGTGATTTCTGTTTCCATCGATTCTCAATTTACCCACAACGCCTGGCGCAACACTGCGGTTAAAGATGGCGGCATCGGTCCGGTGACTTACACCATGGCCGCTGACGTTCGTCACGACATCTGCCGCGCCTACGACGTAGAAGCCGATGGCGGCGTTGCCTTCCGCGGCGCATTCCTGATCGACAAAGAAGGCATGGTGCGCTCACAGCTGATCAACGACCTGCCCCTGGGCCGCAACGTTGACGAGCTGGTGCGTCTGGTTGAAGCGCTGCAATTCCACGAAGAGCACGGCGAAGTATGCCCTGCCGGCTGGAACAAGGGCGACAAAGGCATGAGCGCCACCCCCGACGGTGTGGCTGCTTACCTGTCTGAGAACTCCGACAAACTGTAAGGAATAGCCCGGGCGGCCCGCCGCCCAGCTTACTCCCGCAAAGGCCCGGCATGCCAAGCATGCCGGGCCTTTCTGCATTCTGGCCGCGTCATTTTCTGCGCAACAACAGCCCTGAATTCCACCGCCACCGAAACATGACAACAAAGTCACGCAATGCCAATTGACAAGCATTCTCATTTCTATTAACTTTTGAAACTCCAACGCAACTGGCGAGAGTTTCACCAAAAATGTACGTCTGTCTCTGCAAAGGCATCACTGACAAGCATATCCGCGACGCTGTAGATAACGGCGCCCAGAGCTTTCGCCAGCTCCGCCGTGAACTTGAACTCGCCAGCCAGTGCGGCAAATGCGGCGCCCTCGCTCGCCAGGTCTACAACGACCACCTGAGCAACTTTAATCCAGATCTTTGCTACGCGGTGGCCTAAACGCGATCGAAACCGCATTGAGAACGATTGGCTTTTTCTTTACATTTACTTTAAAAATCAAACACTTAGCTTGACCACTACCACAACTGGGTGCACACTGGCGTCTGTTGCGAACACAGACGAGAAGGACACCTATCATGAAAGGCGACTCCCAAGTCATCGCCCATCTCAACAAAGCCCTTGGCAATGAGCTGATTGCTATCAACCAGTACTTCCTGCACTCCCGCATGTTCAAGGACTGGGGCCTGAAAGAGCTGGCCGATATCGAATACCACGAATCCATCGACGAGATGAAGCACGCCGACAAGCTGATTGAGCGGATTTTGTTTCTGGAGGGAATACCCAACCTTCAGGATCTCGGAAAACTGCTCATCGGCGAAAACACCAAGGAAATGCTCGAGTGCGATCTGGCGCTGGAACTTAAGGCCGTGCCCGACCTTAAAGATGGCATCAAATACTGCGAAACCGTGGCCGATTACGGCAGTCGGGACTTGCTCGAGGAAATCCTGTCCTCAGAGGAAGAGCACATTGACTGGCTGGAAACCCAGTTGGGACTGATCGACAAAGTCGGCATCCAGAACTACCAGCAGTCAATGATCGGCAGCGTCGACAGCTAAGCGCCTGATTTCTCAGTCTCTGGCGCACTGAACCTGAGGGCGGCTGAGCCGCCCTGCTCTATTTTTTTGGCGCCGGCTTGGGCGAAATATGCATCTCGATGCATGCGTCAAACACCACCAACCCCGCCTGATCCTTCACCTCCACCATCACTGGCACCGCGCCCTTTTCGCCAACAATGATTTCGCGCATGGTCGCTTCGGCTACCATCTTGCCCTCCGCCCGCGCCAGATAGCGCACCGTCATCCCGGCCGGAATCCAGCGCATTCCCGGCGGCATTGAGGCTTCACTGACCACCCCTGCACAGAACTCGGCCAGATTGCACAGCGCAATGGCATGCACCGACCCAATGTGATTATGCACCGCCCGGCGATCTTTGATTTCCGCCACCGCCTTCCCCGTCTCAAGCACCGTCATCAAGGGTTTGATCGAGCCAAAATACGGCGCTTTGACACAAATAGCCCGGGAGAACAGGCGCTTGCCGCCGGGATAACGACTCAGGCGTTGCCACATTTTTAGGGTGGGATTCATAGCATGACCTCATCACTGGAAACCGCCAGACTAGCCCGGTCGCCAGGCCATTGCATTGACCCGAATGGTGCCGGCCACCAATATCGCAGCCAAACGGCGCGAACGGTATTGCTAACCATTCTTATTTTTGTTTAACTTCAGCACCGACTCTAAAGCAGTCTTACCAATTTCTACGCAGCGCCAAATCTACCCAGTTTAAAAAGCCATTTAGCTTATACAAGGATCAGCAATGCATAACGCCACCGACTTCTTCAAGAAAGCCACCCTGCCAGCTCTCATCCTGTTACTTTCCGCCTGCGGTGGCGGTGGCGGCGGCGGTAGCAGCGACGACGACGATAACGGCACACCCACTGCGCCCAGCACCTACACCTTTGAAAGCAAGATCACCGCTGGTGAAAGTGCCGTCAGCTACACTGGCCAAACTGCACGCCAGATTTTGATTGAAGACCTGGTCGCAAAGCTGGTTAGCCTCAGCGAAAATCCAGGCGGTTCGGCGAGCGACATCGAAGCAGACCTGAGCTTCTACGTCAGCGGCGACGTTGACAGCGTGAATTATGAATACAGCCTCGACGGCGAAACACTCATCCCCGGCCCAACCTACGGTGATATCTCCACGGGCAAAAATCTGTCCGACAAAATCGCTGGCGGCAACAGCACTGGCGGCGGTGAGGCCAACATGTTGATTGGCGGTGAATTCTTTGGTTGGGCAGAGCTGTCTTCGCCGTCACGGCCGATCGACCTGGTCGACCTGTTTATCGAGCGCGTTGCCGCCGAAGCGGTTGATGGCAATGATCCCAGCATCACCACTGCCGGGGCGGTTTCTGCCAACATTGGCACCGTCACCGTTGATGCCTTTGGCCGTGACTACCGCCAGCTCATTCAGAAATTCCTGCTCGGCGCGGTCACCTTTTCCCAGGGCACCAACGACTACCTGCAAACCGACTTCAGCGATGACGCCAACCACGAGCAGGATGGCGAGGCCCCCTATACCTTCGCTGAGCACAAGTGGGATGAAGCCTTTGGTTACTTCGGTGCCGCCCGCGACTACAACAGCTACACCGATGCCGAGATCGCGGGTACCGAGTTCTACAAAGACAGCGACGGTGACGGCAGCATCGATCTGCGCAGTGAGGTTAACTTTGCCAATTCCACCAACTGCGCCAAGCGCGACGCGGGCAGCACCACTGGCACCAACTTCACCAAAGAAGCTTTTGATGCCTTCGTTGCCGGTCGTTTCCTGATTAACCAGGCCTCTGCCAATGGCGGTTTGAGCGCGGCTGAACTCGAAGAGCTGAATGGCTACATCGAAACTGCCGCCAAAACCTGGGAAAAATGTATCGCCGCCACGGTGGTGCATTACATCAACGACGTTCGCGCCGATATGGCTAAGTTCAACAACGGTGAGTTCGCCGACGTCGCCAACTTCCTGGATTTGGCCAAGCACTGGGGCGAAATGAAAGGCTTCGCACTGGGCCTGCAGTTCAGCCCCAACTCGCCCTTCCGGGATGGCAGTGTCGACGGCATCGACCTGTCTGACCTGAAAGAACTGCTCGACACCATGGGTGTTGCGCCAGTACTGGCTGACGGCTCCCAAGCGGGTGTTGCGCCCAGCGGTACTGCCCAGGCCGCCATCGACGCCTACATTGCCGACCTGCTGGAGATCCGCGCCACCCTGCAGACCGCCTACGGCTTTGATAGCCAGGATGTCGCAAACTGGTAAACTGCAGCACCAACGAAACCCTCGTTACCCAATAAAAGGCGCGCACAGCGCCTTTTTTTACGTACAACAGAGATGAGCGCATGAAATCCTTCGCTTTCAGCCTGATTTTAGCGGCAACCCTTCCCCTGACGGCCTGTGTCAATAATGGTGGTGGCGGCAGCGGCGATGCTGTCAATGCCGAGAATTTTGACTTTGTTGGCATGCTGGCCAACTACGCCGACAACATCATCGTGCCCAACTACGAAACCCTGGCCAACGACACCGCCACCCTCGCGGCCGCGCAAGGCCCACTTGGGCTCTACTGTGATGCCATCGGCAGCGCCGGCGAAGCGGATGCTCGGGCATCAGCGCAGCAAGCCTGGAAAAGCACCATGGACGCCTGGCAAGCCACCACACTCCATGAGCTCGGCCCGATCCAGGCCAATAACAACGCCCTGCGCAATCGTATTTCCGCCTTCACCCGGGGCACGACATTGAGCACCTGCGGTGTGGACCAGGCGGTGGTCCTGGCCGACACCAACCCCAGCTTCAGCCTCAGCGGCCGCTCCGCCAATCAGCGTGGCCTGGGCGCGGTGGAATACCTGCTGTTCAATGATTCGCTGGCCCACACTTGCCCCAGCCAAATTACCGAAACCGCCGACTGGAACGAACGCCCTGAGCAGGAGCGCAAACAGTTACGCTGCGCCTACGCAGAGAAGTTAGCCACCGATATTGACCAGGCCGCACAGCGCGTGGTGGGTGCCTGGCAAATTGATGCCGACAACTATCGCTCCCAGTTTTTGAACCCGGCGGCACTGGACACCAATCTGAAAGCCCTGTCTGACGCCCTGTTCTTTCTCGATACCGATACCAAAGATGCCAAGCTCGGTATTCCCTTGGGTATTAGCGCCGCCTGCAGCCAGGTGAGCTGCCCCGAGGTGATCGAGTCCCCCTTCGCCCAGTACAGCCTCAACAACATCAGCATCAACGTGCAATCCTTTTTGCGCCTGCTCGAGGGCGGCAATGGCCTGGGGTTTGATGACATCATCGCCCAGGCCGGCGTACCCGAAGTGACCGAGTTGATGCGGGAAAACAGCAACGCGGCAATCGAAGAAATCGACACAATGACCCTGAGCTTGCGCCAACAGGTAGAGGGCATCGCCAATGAAGAAGATGCCCAGGCCTGCGTCGACGCGGCTAACACGCCCGACGGCGAGCGCAGCCGCCCCGCCTGCAACCTGTTCGGCTACATTCGCCGGGTGACCGATACCCTGAAAGTGGGCTTTGTTGCCGCAGTGGATGTTGACCTGCCGGACCGCGCTCAATCGGACAATGACTAATTCCAGGAATGACCGCACGATGAACTTGCTACGCAACCCCCTGATTTTTGGCGCGCTGCTATCCTCCACCGCTGCGCTGGCCCAATCCGACAAGCAGCCCGAAGAGGTGCTGGTGACGGGCGGTAAAGACGCCATATTGAGCCTGGGTGGCTCCGCCCAGTTGATCGACGAAACCATGCTGGATCAGTTCGATTTTTCCGATCTGAACCAAGTGATGTCGACCCTGCCCGGCGTCTATATCCGCGAGGAAGACGGCTACGGACTCCGCCCCAATATCGGCATTCGCGGCGCCACCTCCGAGCGCAGCCAGAAAATCACCATCATGGAAGACGGCATCCTCATTACCCCGGCGCCCTATGCCGCACCCGCGGCCTACTACATTCCCAACATCAGCCGCATGAGCGCCGTTGAGGTGGTGAAAGGCCCGGCAGCCATCGTGCACGGCCCACACACGGTGGGGGGCGCTATTAACTTTGCCAGCCGCCCCATCAGCGAGGAGCGGGAAAGTGAAATCGACCTAAGCTACGGCACCGACAACTACCAGAAAGCCCAGTTTTTCAGCAGCGAGACCGTCGGCGAGTTTGGCTACGCCATCGACCTGCTGCGTTTCAGCGGTGATGGCTTCAAGGAGCTGGACGGCGGTGGCGACACGGGCTTTGAACGCAATGACATCAACGTCAAACTGAGCTGGAAACCCCAGGGCGGCAGCGAAAAAAATCACGCCTTTACCCTGAAGTTGGGTTACGCCGATGAGGACGCCGATGAGACCTACCTCGGTCTCACCGAGGCTGACTTTGACGACGACCCCTACCGTCGCTATCGCGCCAGCCAACTTGACCACTTCACGTCAGAACACAGCCAACTCCATCTGGGCCACAGTTTCGATCTCAACGACAGCATCAGTGTGAGCAGCGCTGTTTATTGGCACCAGTTTGACCGCAGCTGGAACAAGCTCGACGGATTTATCGACGGCGTCGCCATCCGCGATGTGTTCGCCAACCCCGACATTTTCACCCGTGAACTGGGCATCCTGCGCGGCGAAATCAACAGTAACGGCAGTGATGCCGACATGCTGGACGTGACCAACAACGACCGGCAATACGGCTCTTACGGCGCACAAACCGCAATGAAAATGCAGTTTAGTCAGGGCGACATCGACCACAATCTCGATGTGGGCCTGCGAATTCACAGCGACTACGTGGAGCGGGATCACAGCATTCGCGGTTACCTGATGACCGATGGCGCCATGATCAACGATGGCCAACAGCGCGGCGACAAAGAGCTTAATGAAGCCAGTGCTGACGCCATTGCCCTGTATGTTAGCGACACCCTGTCCTGGCGTGATTTCAAACTGACGGTGGGGCTGCGCCACGAAGAAATCGACGGCGATGCCGACGACGACCTCGCGGGCACCAGTAACAGCAAGTCCCAATCCGAAACCCTGCCCGGCGTTTCGCTGTATTGGCAATACACTGAAAATCTCGGCTTGCTGGCCGGCGTCAACCGGGGCTTCTCCCCGGCGTCGCCCTCAGCCAGCAGTGGTGTTGATCCGGAGCTGAGCACCAACTACGAGTACGGCCTGCGTTACCAGAATCAAAACCTCAGCCTGGAAGCCATCGGCTTTTTCAGCGACTACGAGAACCTGCTTGGCCGCTGCCGGGCCAGCGACACCAACTGTAACGCCGGCGAGGAGTTTAACGGCGGCGAGGCAGAAATCGCCGGGGTTGAGGTTCTGGGGCAATGGTCACATCAGCTTAGCGATGCCCTCACCGGCGAAGTAATGCTGTCGTACACCTACACCGAAACCGCATTCCAGAGCGACTTCAGCAGCAGCTTTTCCCAGTGGGGCGAAGTCGAAGCTGGCGACGAGCTGCCCTACATCCCCGAGCAGATCGCCCGACTGCAGCTGGGCGCCAAGGCAACCCGCTGGGAGGCCTATGTCGCGTTCAGCTACCAAAGCGAGATGCGCGATGTGGCGGGTAGCGAACCCATCGGCCAGGTCACCCATACCGACGCTTACACCACCGTCGACGCGTCCGCCTCCTGGTTTGTCGATCAGAACTGGACGCTCCAGCTGAGCGTCGACAACCTGCTGGACGAAGAAGCCGTGGTGTCACTTCGCCCCTTCGGCGCGCGGCCTAACAAGCCCCGCACGCTGCGTCTGCGCGTGAAGTACGCCTTCTAACGTCGGGACGAACATTGGAAAGCCTGCTGACTGCCCTGACCTCACCCCTGTTGATCCCGACAGACCCGGGGCGGCGGCTGTTTTGGCTGTTCATCTTGTCGGCGCTGGTGATGGCATCGATCACGGTCAGTCTGCAGCAGCGCCGGTTCAGCCCGACAAGCCAGTGCCGCGCCTTGTTCAACTGGCGCTACTGGTTCAATCGTTCCACCGGCACCGATTACGCGCTGCTGGTGGGTAACACCCTGCTCAAAGGGCTGTTGCTGGTCCCGCTGCTTGGCAGCCACCTTGCCGGCACGATCGCCGTGGGCAGCTGGTTGCAGGCGTACTTTGGCGATGCACCCTCGCTACCGCTATCGCTGGCGGGCATTGCCATTGCCTATACCCTGATCTTCTTCGTGGTCGAAGACTTCAGCCGCTTTGCCCTACACATGGCCATGCACCGGGTTCCCGTGTTGTGGCGACTGCATCGCACCCACCACAGCGCCACCACCCTCACACCCATCACGCTGTTTCGGGTCCACCCCCTCGAAATGACCCTGTATACCCTGCGGGGCCTGGTGGTGTTCAGTGTGGTCAGCGGAACCTTTCTTTACTTCTTTAAAGGCAAGGTATCGGGCATCGATATTCTCGGGGTGGATTGCCTCGGCTTTCTGTTCAATGCCCTGGGCGCCAACCTGCGTCACTCGCCCATATTTCTCTCCTTTGGCCGGGCAGAAAAAGCCTTTATCAGCCCGGCCCAGCACCAGCTACATCATTCGGCCAGCCCGGAGCACCGCGACATCAATTTTGGCACCTGCCTGGCGGTCTGGGATCGCCTGCTGGGCAGCTGGCGGTCAGCGGGTAAACCCCGGCCGCTCACCTTCGGCTTGAGCGAACCCGCCCAGATCAATGAAGACCGCCGCTCTCCGGTGACACCTGCTCCCGTGACACCAGTGAGTATCAATTCGGCGGCATAAAAAAACCCGGCGCATAGCCGGGTTCTCGGAAATGACCTATCGCCGCTCACCGGCAACGGATTTATTCCTGACTTTGCGCCGCCGCAGTTTCTTTGATCAGCGTTTGCAGTTCGCCGCTTTCGTGCATTTCACAGATGATGTCGCAGCCACCCACCAGCTCGCCAGCCACCCACAATTGGGGGAAGGTGGGCCAGTTGCCAAACTCGGGCAGCTTGGCGCGAATGTCAGGGTTAGACAACACATCCACAAACGCAAAGCGCTCGCCACAACCCATTAGCGCCTGTGAGGCCTTGGCGGAGAAACCGCACTGGGGCTGATTGGGCGACCCTTTCATGTACAGAATGATCGGGTTGCTTTCGATTTGCTGCTTGATTGCCTCGAGAGTGTCCATTGAAACCTGCCTTGGGAAAACCGTAAATTCTGCGCCACCCAACATTGGGTCGCGGGCCGTTGCGGCCTCGCCATAGCGCTCTCAAGCGGGCATTTTACCTTGTTCGACGGTAAATGTAATGAGGCCGCCCGGCACAATTGCTGCGCTACTTGGCGCCCCAGCCGCCCCCGCCGGGGGTTTCAACGGTAAGGACATCCCCCGCCCGGGCCAGACCGGTGACTTTGCCACCCAGCGTTTGGCCATTTAACGTGTTGTGGCCGGGCAAACCCGCTGCGCCGCCAGCCGCGCCCCAGGGGCCGCGCCGTCGACGCTCGGTGAGCAGGGTGTAACGGGCCTCGGCCAGAAACTCAAACTCTCGCACCACACCCTCGCCGCCAGCGCCCCGGCCCTCGCCGCCGGAGCCGCGACGCAAACCATAGCGCCGAATACGCAGCGGGTAGTGCATTTCCAGACTCTCCACCGGCGTGTTCAGGGTATTGGTCATATGGGTTTGCACCCCGCTCAAGCCCCGGCCACGCTGGTGTCCACCCATGCCACCAGCGATGGTCTCGTAGTAATGCCAGGCGCCGTCCACACCGCCCATGGCCACATTGTTCATCGACCCCGCACTGGCCGCGGGGATGCGCTCGGGTATTGCTTGGGCCAGTGCGCCGAGCACGGCATCGGTAATGCGCATGGAGGTTTCGACATTGCCCGCCGCGACCGCCGCCGGCCGGCGGGCATTGAGCAGGCTGCCCTCGGGGGCAGAAAGGGAAATGGCACTGAACAGACCCGCGCAAACCGGCACGTCGTCAGGCATCAAACAACGAAACACGTAAAACACTGCAGCCGCCGCCACCGACAGCGGGCAATTGATATTGCCCTCCACCTGGTCTGCCGTGCCGGCGAAATCCGCCACAATACCGTCGTCGCTCAGGGTGATACTGACGCTGATCGGCAGATCCTGATGGCCAAAGCCATCGTCATCCATCAAATCGGTAAAGCGGAAAGTGCCCCGGGGAAGGCTGGCCCACTGGGCCTGGGCCAGCCGCGCAGCATACTGCTGCAACTGCGCCACGGCCTCGGCAAAGGCCACCGGCAGTGCCGCAACCACCTCACCGAGCCGGGTCAGGCCGCTGCGATTGGCGCTCACCTGAGCAATGAAGTCACCATGCTGCCCCGGGCCGAACCAGCGGTCCAATTGCTCCCGATCTAACTGGCCATTGCGCACCAAATAGGTCGGTGCAATCACCACCCCCTCTTCTTCCAGGCGGGTGGACAACGGCATGGAGCCCGGTGTGCTCGCGCCAATATCGGCGTGGTGGGCCCGGTTGGCGACAAAGGCCAACAACTGACCCGCGCCATCAAAACAGGGGGCAATCACCGTCACATCCGGCAGGTGGGTGCCGCCCAGATAGGGGTCGTTGACCACCACCATGTCACCGGGCCGCCACTCACAGGCGCCGACGATATCGGCCATTGCATAGGCCATGCTGCCCAAATGCACCGGAATGTGGGCCGCCTGGGCACACAGCTGTCCATTGGCGTCAAAAATGGCACAGGAGAAGTCTAGACGATCTTTGATATTGGGCGAAAAGGCGGCCCGTTGTAGCACCGCCCCCATCTCGTCACAGACCGCCTCCAGGCGACTAACAAATAGCCCTAGTTGCACAGCGTCCAGAGTCATCTGGGCGGTATCGGTCATGGTCAGACTCCGCGGGGTCTTGAGGAATTTTTGCCGGCGCCAAACGGGCCGCTGGAAAGCGCGCTACAGCGCTGGAATTTGCAATGCGTTCCTTATATTATTGCCTATCCGTCAGGGCAGCTCTAGCTGCCTTTTTGCGTTTTAAAATCCAAAGCTTTTGTTGATGGCGCCGAAAAAGGCGCGGAGTACCGTTAATGACACAGTCAGCCGTAATGAACACGTATGGACGTCAGCCCGTCACATTTGTGCGTGGCGAAGGCGTGCGACTGTTTGACGACCAAGGCAAAAGCTACCTGGACTCGATCAGCGGCATCGCCGTCAATGCCCTTGGCCACGCCCATCCGGCGGTTACCCAGGCCCTGGTCGAGCAGTCCGGCCAGCTGATTCATACCTCGAACCTGTACAACGTGCAGAAGCAGACCGAGCTGGCAGAGAAGCTGTGCGCCGTCAGTGGCATGGATAACGTGTTTTTCTGCAACTCCGGTGCCGAGGGCAACGAGGCCGCCATCAAGCTCGCGCGGATGCACGGTCACAACCGCAACATCGAAATCCCCCACATCATCGTCATGGAACAGGCCTTCCACGGCCGGACCCTGGCCACCATGACCGCCTCCGGTAACCGCAAAATTCAAGTGGGTTTTGAGCCCCTGGTGCGCGGCTTTACCCGGGCGCCCTATGGCGACATCAAGGCGCTGGAAACCATCGCCAAGAACAATGACAGCGTGGCGGCGGTGCTGGTCGAACCCGTTCAGGGCGAAGGCGGCGTGCACCCCATGCCAGAGGGTTTTCTTGAGCAGCTGCGCGATCTGTGCGACGCCAATGATTGGCTGCTGATGCTCGACGAAGTGCAAACCGGCAATGGCCGGACTGGCAAATACTTTGCCTTTCAGCACACCAACGTCATGCCCGATGTGGTGGTCACCGCGAAAGGCCTTGGCAACGGTGTGCCCATCGGCGCCTGCCTGGCCCACGGCAAAGCAGCCAGCCTGTTTAAGCCTGGCAACCACGGCTCCACCTTTGGCGGCAATCCGCTGGCCTGCGCCGCGGCCCTGGCCGTGGTCAACACGCTTACCGGCGGTGTTATGGATCAGGTCGCTGAAAACGGCCAATACCTGATCGACGGTCTCAAGGCGCAACTCGCCGGCAACAAACACGTGAAATCCGTGCGCGGTAAAGGTTTAATGGTAGGCATCGAGCTGGACGCCCCTTGTGGCGCATTGGTCGGCCTGGCCCTGGAACAGGGGCTGCTCATCAACGTCACCGCTGAAAAAGTCGTGCGCCTGCTCCCCCCGCTGATCATCAGCAAAACTGAAATTGACGAATTAATCGCCACGCTCTGCCCCCTTATCCAGCAATGGACAGCGCAGATAGATGCGGCATAGTTCATTGGGGATAGGCCCTGCCCGCGACGGCAGCGCCTGTCCCAGAAAAGGATAAGGTAACCGCCAGTATGGCTTTACGACACTTTCTCACCCTAACGGATTTGAGCCCGGCGGAGCTGGAGCAGATTATCCAGCGCGCGATCGCTCTGAAGGCAGAGCAAAAGGCACACCAGTGCAGCGCCCGTTTTCCTAACTACGTGCTGGGCATGGTGTTCGAGAAAGCGTCCACCCGAACCCGAATCTCCTTTGAAGCGGGCATGGCCCAAATGGGCGGCCACGCCATTTTCCTGTCGCCCCGGGATACCCAACTGGGCCGCGGCGAACCCATTGAAGACAGCGCCCGAGTCATTTCTTCGGTGTGCGATATCGTGATGATTCGCACCTTTGAGCACAGCATCATCGAGCGCTTTGCCCAGTACTCCTCGGTGCCGGTGATTAACGCCCTCACTGACGACTTCCACCCCTGCCAGCTGCTGGCCGACATTCAAACCTTTGTCGAGCACCGCGGCAGCATGAAGGGCAAGCAGGTGGCCTGGATTGGCGACGGCAACAACATGTGCCAGTCCTACATCAACGCGGCCATGATGCTGGACTTCAAACTGATGGTGGCCTGCCCCGAGGGCTTTGAACCCCGCGCCGACCTCCTCGCCGACGCCGGTGACCGGGTAGAAGTGGTACGCGACCCCGTCGACGCCGCCCGCGGCTCCGACCTGCTGGTGACCGATGTCTGGGCCTCCATGGGCCAGGAAGAAGAAAAAGCCGAGCGCCGCCGCAAACTGTCCGGCTACCAGGTCAATCGCACCTTGATGGATCTGGCCAATCCCGGTGCCCTGTACATGCACTGCCTGCCCGCCAAACGCGGTGAAGAAATCAGCGCCGAATTGATGGATGCCCCCGACACCGTGATCTGGGACGAAGCCGAGAACCGCCTGCATGCTCAGAAGGCGTTGATGGAATTTTTGCTGCTGGAAGCACAGCGCTGATGCCGGGCAGCTTAACGCTAGACGGGAGAGGGCCTGCCCCGCGAGCACAGCGAGTGCTTTGGGTACGGAAGACGCAAAAGCGGGCGCGGCTTCGCCGCGAGATGCTGCGAGAGCGGCAAAGCCGCAATGTCTTTGCGTCTCCGGAGCGCCGGCCGCCCGTCTCCCGTCCAGCGTCTCCCGCCTAACCCATGCTTGAAGTCTCCGCCATCCAATGCCAGTTCGACACCCAGACCGTTGTCGACAACGTCAGCTTTCATATCAACCCCGGCGACATCTGCTGCCTGCTCGGCCCCAGCGGTTGCGGTAAAACCACTATCCTGCGAGCCATTGCCGGGTTTCAGGCGATCAGTCAGGGCCAGATTGCCCTGAGCGGCAAAACCCTCAGCAGCCCCGGCTACAGCCTCAGCCCCGACCTGCGCCATATCGGCATGGTGTTTCAGGACTACGCCCTGTTTCCCCATTTGAACGTGTACGACAACATCCGCTTTGGACTGGGCAAGCGCAGCCCTGCCGAGCAGAAAGCCACCGTCGGCAAGCTGCTGGAGCTGGTGCGTCTGAACGGCGTGGAGCAGCGTTTTCCCCATGAATTGTCCGGCGGCCAGCAGCAACGTGTAGCCCTGGCCCGGGCCCTGGCCCCCAGCCCTGAGCTGCTGCTGATGGATGAACCCTTTTCCAATCTGGACGCCGATCTGCGCAAACGCCTCAGCCTGGAAGTCAGAGACATTCTCAAGGAACTGGGGATCAGTGCCATTCTGGTCACCCACGACCAACTCGAGGCCTTTGCCTTCAGTGATCATGTGGGGCTGCTGCACGGCGGCGCCCTGCAGCAGTGGGACACGCCCTTCAACCTCTACCACGAGCCGGTCAACCCCACCGTGGCCCGCTTTATTGGCGAGGGCAGCTTTCTGCCCGGCAGGGTGGGCCTTGAAGGCAATCAGGTAGAAACCGAGCTGGGGTTACTGGTGGGCAACCGCGCCTACCCCTGGCCACCGGGCTCGCCGGTTGAGGTACTGCTGCGCCCCGACGACATTGTGCTGGCGCCGGACACCGGCATCGAAGTCATTATTGAGCGCAAAATTTTTTCTGGCAGCGCAACCCTCTACACCCTGCGCCTACCCACCGGCAGCCAGGTGGAAGCCCTGCTGCCCAGCCACAACGATTACGAGATTGGCGGCCATGTGCGCATTGCCACCCGCCTGGAACACCTGATCGCCTTCCCACAAAAAACGGATGTGCTTAGCAGCGCGAGCGAACCGGTTTTATAAAACTGTCACATTATTCGAAATCAATCTAGCGGCCAGCACCGCCCCTTTCGGCAGGCGGCTGGCCGGAAAAGCCCGCCCCGTGCGGGCTCCCGAACACCCACAAGTTACCCCCAGATTTACCAACAAGTTATGCACAAGCTCTTCACAACATCTAGTGCTTGCACCCAAGAAAAAACCGCACTATCTTGTAGGCCTGTATTTGGCATACCCCATATATAGGGATGCCAAACATGAGGCAACACTAGTCGCGCCAGCCTCGATACTCAGTTATTCAGAAGCCAGTTGTTGAATAGACGCCCTCACGGGCCGCTGTAATTTTGCCCGCGATCCGCAATGGATCAGCGGCACCATAACAACCGTCCACATGTGCTTATCACAATAAGCAAGAGCCGGAGACATCATGCAAACCTACCAAGATACCGCCAGCAGCACCGCCAGCACACCGCCGCAACCCAACAAAGAAGAGCAGCTAAGCGCCACCGCCCCGGGCCAATTGCGCGTCATCAAACGCAACGGCTCAGTGGTGTCCTACACCGATGACAAAATCAGTGTGGCCATCACCAAGGCCTTTTTGGCCGTAGAAGGTGGTAACGCCGCCGCATCAACCCGGATTCACGAAACCGTGGCCAAACTGACCGACATGGTCAGCGCCACCTTCAAGCGGCGCATGCCCTCCGGCGGCACCATTCACATTGAAGAGATTCAGGATCAGGTTGAGCTGGCGCTGATGCGCAGCGGCGAGCACAAAATTGCCCGGGCCTACGTACTGTATCGCGCTGCCCGGGCTGAAGAACGCGCCCGCCAGCAGCCCCAGGCCGACAAAACCCACCCCAGCATCAACGTCAAACTGGCCGACGGCAGCGAGACGCCGCTAGACTTGGGCCGGTTGGAATTCATTGTTGCCGAAGCCTGCGAAGGCCTGACCGATGTGTCAGCCGAGGCGGTATTGAACGAAGCCCTGAAAAACCTCTACAACGGCGTACCCGAAAAAGAAGTGAACACCTCCCTGGTGATCACCGCCCGGGCCATGGTAGAGAAAGAACACAACTACAGCCTGGTCACCGCCCGCCTGCTGCTGGACAAACTCCGCGCCGAAGCGCTGAGTTTTTTGGGTGTGGCCGACAGCGCCACCCAGCACGACATGACCGTGTACTACCCCAAAGCCCTGCCGGTGTACCTGGAGAAAGGCATCGAGCTGGAGCTGCTCTCCCCCGAGCTGCGCGACTTCAACCTGGCTGAGCTGGGCGCGGCCATCAAGCCCGAGCGCGACCACCAGTTCCACTACCTCGGCCTGCAGACCCTGTACGACCGCTACTTTATTCACAGCAATGAAGTGCGCATTGAGCTGCCCCAGATTTTCTTTATGCGGGTCGCCATGGGCCTGGCCACCCGGGAAGAAAACAAAACCGAGCGCGCCATTGAGTTCTACGACCTGCTCAGCTCCTTTGACTACATGAGCTCAACCCCCACCCTGTTCAACGCCGGCACCCTGCGCCCGCAGCTGTCCAGCTGCTACCTGACCACCGTGCCCGACGACCTACATGGCATTTACGGCGCCATTCAAGACAACGCCATGCTGAGCAAGTTTGCCGGCGGCCTGGGCAACGACTGGACCCCGGTTCGCGGTCTGGGTGCCTACATCAAAGGCACTAACGGCAAGTCGCAAGGCGTGGTGCCCTTCCTGAAAGTGGTTAACGACACCGCTGTTGCCGTTAACCAGGGCGGCAAGCGCAAGGGCGCAGTCTGTGCCTACCTGGAAACCTGGCACATGGACATCGAGGAATTCCTCGAGCTGCGCAAGAACACCGGTGACGACCGCCGTCGTACCCACGACATGAACACCGCCAACTGGATTCCCGACCTGTTTATGAAGCGGGTCTTCCAGGACGGCGAGTGGACCCTGTTCTCGCCCAACAATGTGCCCGACCTCCACGACCTGGTAGGCCGCGCCTTTGAAGAGCGTTACAACCACTATGAAGCCATGACCCGCAGCGGCGAGCTGAAGCTGTTCAAGCGCGTTAAAGCGGCCGACCTGTGGCGCAAGATTCTGTCCATGCTGTTTGAAACCGGCCACCCCTGGATCACCTTTAAAGATCCCTGCAACCTGCGCAGCCCCCAGCAGCATGTTGGCGTAGTGCACAGCTCCAACCTGTGCACCGAGATCACCTTGAACACCAATAAGGACGAGATCGCCGTCTGTAACCTGGGCTCAGTCAACCTGGCCCAGCACATTGTTCATACCCAGGATGGAGAGCCCAAGCTGGACATGGCCAAGCTCGAGGGCACAGTAAAAACCGCCGTGCGGATGCTCGATAACGTTATCGACATCAACTACTACAGCGTGCCCCAGGCCCAAAACTCCAACTTCAAGCACCGCCCCGTGGGCCTCGGCCTGATGGGCTTCCAGGACGCGCTGTACAAGCAGCATATTGCCTACTCATCGGATGCGGCAGTGCAGTTTGCCGACACCTCTATGGAAGCCATCAGCTACTACGCCATCAAAGCTTCCAGCGACCTGGCAGTTGAGCGCGGCAGCTACGCAAGCTTCCAGGGCTCACTGTGGAGCAAAGGCGTACTACCGCTGGACTCCATCAAAATGCTGAAGGAAGAGCGCGGCGCTGAATACATTGAAGTAGACGAAAGCCAGACCCTGGACTGGGACAGCCTGCGCGAAACCGTCAAAACCCAGGGCATGCGCAACTCCAACGTAATGGCCATTGCCCCCACCGCCACCATTGCTAACATCACCGGTGTGTCGCAGTCCATCGAGCCCACGTACCAGAACCTGTACGTGAAATCGAACCTGTCTGGCGAGTTCACAGTCGTTAACCCCTACCTGGTTAAAGACCTGAAAGCCCGGGGCCTGTGGGACGCAGTGATGGTTAACGACCTGAAATACTACGAAGGCAGCGTGCAGAAGATCGACCGCATTCCCGACGATCTCAAAGCCCTCTACGCCACCGCCTTTGAGGTGGAACCCCGCTGGCTGGTAGACGCCGCCAGCCGCCGCCAAAAATGGATTGATCAGGCCCAGTCCCTGAACCTTTACATTGCTGGCGCCTCGGGCAAAAAGCTGGACATCACCTACCGCATGGCCTGGTTCCGTGGCTTGAAAACCACCTACTACCTCCGTGCGCTGGCCGCCAGCTCCACCGAGAAATCCACCGTTAACCAAGGCTCCATGAACAAGGTATCGGCCCAGGCCGCCCCTGCCATGGAAGCGGGCCCCGCCGAGGTGCCCAAGGCCTGCTCACTGGATGATCCAGATTGTGAAGCCTGCCAGTAAGTGTAAGAAGCGGCGGGACCTGTCGATTCGTCGGCGCTCCCGCACTTATCTGTGTACCAAGTCAGAGACCGGGCAAACCCAGCCCGGCACTGACAGCAAAGTGAAAATTGAGGTGAGTCAAAAATGCTGAGCTGGGACGATTTTGATAACGAAGAACCCATTGCACCTTCAAAGACAAGTGCACCTTCAAAAGCAAGTGCACCCGCAAAACAAGCACCCACAGCCGAAGCAGCCCCCGAAGCACCTGCACCGCAGGCCGCTGCCCCCGCCGCGCCCAAACCGGCCGTAGCAAGCCAAAACCCGCCGGCCCAGCCCCAAGCCAGCGGCTCAGTAGTCGACAAGGCCAACGCGTCACTGGAAAACCTGGACGTGGCCGCCGGCCTGGAAGAACTGGAAATGGGCGCCGCCCGCCTGCGGGTAGAAGACAAGCGCATCATCAACTGCCACCTGGACCTCAACCAACTGGTGCCCTTCAAATACGACTGGGCCTGGCAGAAATACCTGGACGGCTGTGCCAACCACTGGATGCCCCAGGAAGTAAACATGACCGCCGATATCGCCTGCTGGAAAAGCCAGGACGCGCTGACCGAGGACGAACGCCGCATCGTCATGCGCTCACTGGGCTACTTCTCCACCGCCGACTCCCTGGTGGCCAACAACCTGGTGCTGGCCGTGTACCGCCACATCACCAACCCCGAATGCCGCCAGTACCTGCTGCGCCAGGCCTTTGAAGAAGCCATCCACACCCACGCCTACCAATACTGCGTAGAGTCACTGGGCATGGACGAGGCCGAAGTGTTCAACATGTACCGGGAGCTGCCCTCCATCGCCAAAAAAGCGGCCTGGAGCCTCAAGCACACCCAAGCCCTGGGCGACCCCAACTTCAAAACCGGCACCCCCGAGGCAGATCAAGAACTGCTGCGTAACCTGATCGGTTTCTACGGCGTCACCGAAGGCATCTTCTTCTACTGCGGCTTCACCCAGATCCTAAGCATGGGCCGCCGCAACAAAATGACCGGTGTTGCCGAGCAGTTCCAGTACATTCTGCGGGACGAGTCCATGCACCTGAACTTTGGCATCGACATGATCAACCAGATCAAACTGGAAAACCCCCACCTGTGGAGCGCCCAGTTCCAGGAAGAAGTCAGCCAGATGATTGTGGAAGGCACCCAACTGGAAATCGAATACGCCAAAGACTCTATGCCAAGAGGCGTACTCGGCATGAACGCCGCCATGATGGAGGAATACCTGCACTTCATCGCCAACCGCCGCCTGAACCAGCTCGGCCTGAAAGAACAATTCCCCGGCGCGCAAAACCCCTTCCCGTGGATGAGCGAGATTATGGATTTGCGTAAGGAGAAGAATTTCTTTGAGACTCGGGTGATTGAGTATCAGACGGGTGGGGCGTTGAGTTGGTAGAAATGAATCCAACGTCTATAAAGCCAAGCAGAAGCTTGGCTTTAGCCTATCTCACATATACCGTCATCAATGTACTTTAATGAAGATTATTCGTTGCGAAATTATTAACTTTCGGGGGCTTCGGAATATCGAGCTTAACTTCCAAGAGTGCACTGCACTTATTGCAGGGCCAAATGCAGTAGGCAAATCAACCGTCTTGGAAGCAATCAGACTAAATAGATCAATTTTAATGCCACGCTTTCCAAGCGAAGGCCAATCAGTCCTCCACTCGTTGGGAGCATCTCAAAATCCAAATCAAATGATGTATCGAAGTAATTACTTCGACTTTTCAGCAGTTGCAGGCAACATCAAATCAAATGTTTCAATTAACCTCGACATTTTGCTTAGCAATGCAGAAATTGCACTTATCAATGGAAATCTACCCCAGCTGGCAATTGAATATTTGAGAGGTAAGCTAGGGTCACAAGGGCTCAATGACCAGTCCTCCCTAGCACAGTACCTATCGTCTGATGAGGGCCGCGCCAACTTAGACGAAGCTCAATCAAGGGTACGCTCGTATGTAGCGAGTTTGAGCGAAGATCAACCTCTCAAACTTTACCTAGAAATACTTCAGTCCGGCCAATTACGAGGCTCAGACGCAATAGCGCAGGTGACCTGTGGATTTCTGGAAAGATCATTGCCAACCAGCCAAGCAAAGTTCACATACTTTTCAGCAGACAGAGCACTACCTTCGGGAGAGGCAGCTATACAAATAGGATCTGGCGATGCAGACAACCAAATCAAGTCACACATAGCAGAACCACAGATAAAATATCAGCGGCTCAAAAACAACATCGCGACCTCGACACTGTTTCGTCAAAAAATAGAAAATGATTTCGAATTAATTTTTGAGAGAGTACTCCCAGGGAAAAAATTTGGTGGCGTAGAAATCGGAAAGTCTGGAAACTTTCGAGTAAAAATATTAGAAGCTGGAAGCGACAAGCCAATAGATATAGACAGCCTTAGCAGCGGGGAAAAGGGACTTATATTAACATTCCTAATGATACGACGCACACTATCGCCCGGCGGAATACTGCTGATAGATGAGCCAGAACTGCACCTAAACCCCAGCGTCTGCCGCCGACTACTCGACTTCCTGATAGACGAATGTGTCAAAGCCAACAACTTACAATCAATCATATGCACTCACTCTGCAGACATCTTAAACAATGCCTATGAAAGAGATGACTGCGATATACACCATTTAAAGTCAGCGACTAACGTTACACCAATATATAAGGGCGATTTTGATGAAATGTACAGCGCCTTGGGACGACTAGGAGTTAGTCCCGCAGAGTCTTTTTTCTATGAATCCAGGATTTTCGTTGAAGGCGATGACGACAAGGAAATTCTAGAGGACTGCTTCAGAGGGATTCTGGGAGATCGGTGTCAAATAAATTCACTAGGAGGCAGAAATACCGTAGAGATAGAGGTAAGGAATCTTCAGAAGTCCGAGACTGAAGGTAAACTAGACCGCCTCCATTGTTTCATTTTTGATCGAGATAGAAAGCCGACATCGCTACAAAGCACAAAACTAGTCAAGGTCATACAATGGGATAGATACTGCTTAGAAAATTACCTACTCAGCCCTCAGATACTCTACGACACAATAAAAAGTGAATCGAACGCAGCTTTACCAGATAGAGGAACCTTCCAAACGGATATAAAAGCGTTAGCAAATTCGCAGATCGACCGACTTGCAATAACCGCCGCATATTCGAAAATGCGACCAGACACTCCGGCACTAAAAAAGGATGACTTTCGCGAAAACATTGCAGAAACATCATCAAGAATGTTTGAAAAACTCCAAACTTTAGTACTTGAAACTCAAAAATCATTAACTGAAAACTGGAAAGAAAATTTTATTACCAATGCCTCCAAAATAAAGCGCGAACTGACCGAAGACTGGATTTTGTCATGGCAAGACGAATGCAGCGGAAAAGAACTTATTAATGAAATCTGCAAAAAATATAACGTAAACATCGACAGGAGAGAGTTTAAAAAGGCGGCTTTCAGGCGAATGAAAGAAAAGAATTCTCAAGAATGGCAAAAAATTAGCGATATGCTAATTCAGCATTTGGACAACAAACCATGTTGTTAAACTAAAAGATATTGCGGAATTCGGGAGCAGTTTACTTAATTCGCAAGGCGACGGGGGTCAGGCCTCATGCCATTCGGGTCAGGTCTGAATGGCACTTACTTAAGCATAAGCTAAAAGGCGACGAGGGTCAGGTCTTAAATTTTACACCCGTCCAAACTAAAACTCCGTGGACTGTACTAAATGCATCCGGTGAAAAATCAAAAAACTGTCCCAAGAATTCCATCCACGGTTAGCAAAGACACACTCCTTAATCGCAAACGACTATCCAGCCTCACCATTAATAGCCAATAACTCAACCTCAAATATCAGCAACGAGCCCGGCGGAATCGACCCTGCTCTCCGGTTGCCATAACCCAGCTCAGGGGGAATAAAGAGGCGGCGCTTTTCACCCACCGTCATCAATTGCAGGCCCTCTGTCCAGCCACTGATCACCCGATTCAAACCAAACTCGATGGGCTCCCCCCGTTGAATCGAGCTATCGAAGACCGTGCCGTTCATCAGACTGCCTTGGTAGTGCACCTTTACCGTGTCGGAGGCTACGGGCTTGCGCGTTCCAGTACCGGGTTGCAGTATTTCAAACTGAAGTCCGGAGGGCGTGGTCACCACGCCGTCCTTCTGCCGATTTTCTGCCAGAAAGGCGATCGCAGCCTCAACATTCGCCGCAGATGCCTCCCGGGACTCTCCGGAACGCTTGTAGAAAAAGACCGCCACAAGTGCGGCGCACAATACGATAATAATTTTTCCGACCGACACGCTAAATCTCCGATAACCCAGTTCACAGTTGCCGCAAACCATACCGCTGGATGGCACGCTCGTCGAGTGCCATTAACGCAGGGGGAATTAAAGGGGGCAGTGCCGAATGGTACTTACTTAAGCCTGTCATATCCGCGAACGCGCGGTATACAGTATGTTGCTAACGTAGCTGGGGCTATGGATGCCGGCTCGGGGCCGGCATGACGAGGGATGGAAGTGTTCCAGACAGTAGTGCGCCTTCGCGGGAACGACAATCTGGGCGATATTTGTCTAACGTCTGTTCGATTCGGGCCAGAGCCCTTTTCCGAATCAAAATTTTTCGACTAACTTTGAACCGGCCCTAACGATTCGACCAAACGGACAATTTCATCGGCAATATCTATTAGCTCTCTCAACAGCTGAGTGGATATTTCCAGATGGCCTTCATACTCGGCAAGATTGCGCGCATTGTGGCATTTGTCCAAAACCCGCCATTTGACCCTATCCAGGCCAACGGTGTGCTCTAAACACTGGAAAACCAAATAGCGATTATCCGACCGATATCCATGCCAGCGCATTGCAGCGACTGACACAGAATGGGCAGCGCCATAAGCCAATGAAAACCGCCCCTCGTCAGACAAACCCTCTAGCCTGGCGTCTTGCAAACGCCGCTTTGCCGACGCCACCAGGCCTTCGAATTCATCCTTGTCGGCGGGCTCTTTCTTAAGTTGATTGGTCTTGACTAAGTTGTCCAAATTTTTCAACGCCATACTCACCGTCCTTGATCAGTATTTTTGGCTGTTCCATGACCCGAGTCAGAAAGCTGTTGCCCCGCTTCAATTTGGCAATAAAGTCCGCTTTTTCATAAAGGCTCGGATTGATTGTGCGCTTCAATAACTCTTCTACCGGAAGCAAAGCTTCCACAACGTCACTATAGACCAAGTCTGTTCCAACGATCATCAAATCAATATCGCTCGCCGCCGTATCCAGTGATTTTGCGATTGAACCATAAATAAAGGCCAAGTCTATCTTGGCATCCAGCGCCACTAACGCGCGCTTGATTTCATCGGCAATACCAAAGGTTTTACGGACAATACCCAGCAGCTCCGCATAAATCGGGCAATCAGGGTTAGCCTGATAATGAACTTGGTTGCCTATGCGGGTCACGGTGACCACACCGGCAGACCGAAATTTCTCCAACTCGCGGTTAACTGCCCCTTTTCCCATTCCCGCCAAACGGACGAGCTCATTGAGATAAAAAGTTTTGTCAGGCCGACCATATAACAGCCCCAGCACCTTCTGCTGCGTTTTGGTAAACAGCGCATCACCGATAGAAGACATACTCAACCTTAAAGTCCCAACTTGGGTACTATAGGTCCCAAATTAGGTATTATCAAGGGCGACATGAAAGTATAAAAGGGGGCAGGCAGAGCCCTTTTCCGACTCAATAGCTCAGAATGGGCACCGGCTTAATTCTTTAATTTTGGATAAATCGCACCACAGCTGCCGCAGACCGAGTTTACGATTCCATATCACCCGCTCTTTCCTGCCATTGGCCTTTATCGGCATCCACTGGGAAGAATAACAGCTACCGGTGTGCTTCAATTAACTGACCGGTGGCAGCGTGTTTCTCAACTTGCCAGCAGCCTGATGGCCCGTCCCGGGACTGGGTTTTCCAGCACTCGTGCTGGCACAGGCTGGCTGTGAGCAGGCGGTTTGCGCCCTGCTCTTTAATCGCTCGGCGATAATGTCATTGTAATTGCGGATGCGTTGTACATAGCGCACGGGTTCCCAGCCGCGGGCATAGCCGTATTTCAGACCTTTGTAGTGACGCCGGTCGGCGAGCAGCGGCAGCACCTCGCGCATGTCTGCCCAACTATGGGGGTCTTTATTGAGCTTTCTCGCCAAGGCCTGGGCATCGTGCATATGAGCACGACCCACATTGTAGGCGGCCAGGGCCAAGTAGGTGCGATCTGGCTCGGGAATGTCGGCGCTGAAGCTATCGCGCATTTCAGCCAGGTAGGCCACTCCGGCCGGGATCGCCTGCTCGGGATCGAGGCGATCAGCCACACCCAGGTATGTTGCGGTTCTTTTGGTCAGCATCATTATCCCCCGGGTACCCGTCGGGCTTTTGGCTTTTGGGTCCCAGTGGGATTCCTGATAGGACTGCGCCGCGACCAGCACCGGGTCGAAGGCGTGCTGCATGGCCGCCTGCTGAAAGAGCGCATCGTACTTGGACAGGCGTTCATCAATCCGTTCGACCAGCGCCAGGGTGTCAACAAAATCAAAGGTATCGATAAAGTTGAAGTAGCGTGCGTGTACCCGCCGCCTCGCCTTTACGCCCGTCTCTGAAGCCATCCAGTCGTTAACCGCTTGCTGCAGATCGGTGCTGGCTTTCGCCAAGGCCCAGCCGTGGGGCTTGGCCGGCCCCAGGTCAAACATGACCAACAGCTCCGGTAAAAAGCGCCGATTGATGGCCACAATGTTGGAGTCGGCAACCGTGCAATCCAGGCTCCCTTGCCACACGTCCTGCAGTAAGGTTTCGGTACCGATGCCGTCCCGGGATGTCCAGCTCAGCGCTGGGTTGGTCTGCTGGAGTTGCTCCAGGGTTTCCTCATAACTACTGGCAGTGACGACCGCCAGCGACACCTCGGCCAGCCCAGCGGCAGATGTGGCGACCTTGCCCTCACGGCGACACACCACCTGCTCCGAGACGGTTTCAATGGCATTACTAAACAGGAAGCGGGCCTGACGGTTCGGGGTTTCAGTCAACCCCGCCGCCGCGATATCGCCCTTGTGGCGCTCGAGTCCGCGGAGAATATCGGCAACGCTGTCTTTAACGATAATGCGCAACCGTACACCCAGACTGTCAGCAAAGGCTTTGGCCAGATCGTACTCGGGTCCGGTCGGCTCGCCGTCGCCATCGAAAAAGTAGGTGGTGGGCGCATTGCGGCTAAGCACCCTCAGCTCGCCAGACTGCTTTATTTCCTCAAGGGTTCTGGCGCGGCCCCCTCCGCCCCATTCACAGGCGGTTAGCAGCAACAGCATCGTGGTGCCGAGAGCAAAGGCAATAGCTTTCATAGTGTTTCGATCTTTCGGAGTAACGGCCTTAGGCGACATCGCCGGGTCAAGATGACGGGACGGCGGCATACTACCCGCGCGCCGGGCAACAGTCAGCACCCCTTGACCAACCTGTTGACGACCATACAGCGCCCGATAGCCCCGGGAAGCAATCGCAATCACCCATCAAGTCATTGAATTTTCAGGTGGAACGGCAATTATCGGCGGGCAATTTTGGCGCGACCGACGGGGGCGAGTTTGCGGAATAATTACATCCCGAACGACATCGTATTATCAGGGATGGAATTCTCGAGGGAGACGGGTCGCAGAGAAGGGTTCAGGTCTGAATGGCGCTGACTTAAGCCCGTAATCCCCGCGATCCAGCAACGATCATACCCCGACAAACCTGGGTTCCCGCCTTTGCGGGAACGACAATCTGGACGGTATTTGTCTAAAGTCAGTGCCATTGGGGTCAGGTCCCCCATCTGCCATCCGCCCAAATCGAAACTCCGTGGACGGTGTGCCTAATTCATCGGAAATTCGACAAGTGAGCAATTAAGTACACTGTCCCCGCTCAATTCGTTCCCTCAATTCCAATCAGAAATGCTTCGCTGGCTTGCAGCTGGAAGGGTCAGTCCGGATAGCCTGACAAGCACTCTCGGAAGACTGATAGGCTTTTGCGTGCTCATCTCGGTCAGCCTCCGTTATGCCAGGGCAGCCATCATCAAACATCTGCATAGCGGTGTTGGATATCCACATTACCGTTTCCAGCGCACTACTGGGGGACGCATTCGCCGGTATCTGCACACTCTTGATTGCCAGCTCCCGCTCACTGCAATTCATCGCTGAGTAGTTGGCCGAATCGACTTGCCCCGCTATTTGTTGCTCTGGCAATACTGGCGTAAACGTCGGCACTTGTAGATTGGCCGGGGGAGTGGCGGGTGGTGCATAGTTGCTGCTTTTGTTTGCTGACGACGCGTTGCGAGAGTAAGTACTCGGCCCATTTCTCGCTTCGCACTGGGACTTATAAGGTTCGGAGAGCGGGCAAATTTCGCTTTCTCTCATGTCTCTAGCCGTCGCTTCCGTTGAGACAACACCGCCGGAAGGCGCATACTCACCCAGGCCGATGCTCCCCAGGATTTCCCTTCCTACTGAAGCCGCCTCCGGTGAATCATGCGCCACCTCGGCTTGCAGCACCTGCCCAGCCGCCGAAATCGCGCCGGTGATAGCGCCGATATTCCAGGCATGTTTGTCGATTTTTTCCTGGTTTAGCTCATCACTGACACCAGCGTATGGATCTTTGAAGCCGTTACTTTCCGCCGCCGGTTTGCCATTATCCTGATTGGAGCTGGCCGAGTTGGCGCGACTGGGGAGGCTATCCCACGGGTTTTGTAGGGGCGCTACCTTGGGTATCAAGGCGTTATCGATATCGCGCGTCACCGATACCCAGGCAATGGTTTTCGATTCAAGGAGTCCAAAACTGGCTTTGTATTCGGGGTCAGAATTCAATTCGTTGAACTGATTTCGCAACCGGGAAAAGTCCTCGCCAAATGAACTGGCAGAATACACGGTGCAATGAAGCTCCGGACGGTTGCAGTTCTGAACCAGATCCGAATACATCCTGTTGTCCATTTCTATCAGTCGATATCGTTCATCCTTCAATTGCTCGAGCTTACTTTTATTGCTCTTCGGGGCTCGCTGGTACGCCAACGCTTTTAGTTCGCTGTCCAGCAGATAGTCTTTTTCGCAAATGTCTCTGAATGTCTCACCCCGACGCGAAACACACTCCTCAACAAATTTTTTGCGATCTGCAGGGGTAATAGTCGCAAGGTATTCCCTAAACTCGGATTCCGTCATTGCTGGCGATTTTCCAAACCCGGCAAAGGCGCTTTTGATTCTGCCTGCCAAGCTCTCGCCAGCGACGTGAGCACTGGAAGACTGAACCGACTGGGTCATTTTGCACGGTAAAAAAGAATCACAATACGCATTCCAAACCGACGGTGGGTCGTCGGCGCTGGCTTCAGGGTCGCCACTGGCAAACACCTGCCCCGCCACAAGAAGGAAAAAAAACAATAGCGCCTGAGAAATTGACTTCATGGCTCTTCTTCCTAGTGAAAGCCTATTTGACAACCACCTTATTAAGCTCCTCGTCTAAGCGTTTCAGGCTTGTCAGACGAGTATTTTTTATATCATTCAAAAGCAACCGAATATTAGCCTCGGGACCTTTTCCAGGTCGCTTTGAAACATATGCATTTTTAATCTGGATATCTGGACCACCCTCCAGCCGCCTGTTTATGAACAAAACAGAAATATCTGCAACATGCTTCTCGACAATATCTGACGGCATCTCAAATATTCCAATTTCAGGCGTTAGATCCACAATTTCAAAACGCAAATCAATAACTGCCACATAATCTGCGCCTTTATTGAAGGCATCGCGCAAATCTTCCGCCTGAAAAGTTTCAGCGAACCTGGATGACAGCTGATTGACAATACTCGTCAGAAATATCTCGTCAGACAGGATAGTTTTTGCATCCGCTTTTAACGTTTGCTCTTCCCTAACGTAGGCTTCGATCATTCTGTCGAACTCGCCAGAAAAGCTTTGATACGACTGCATTTGTGGCAGGACATTGACAGAATTAACTACGGCCAGCTTCAAACTTGATGACCCCGTAATTCGATATTGAGATAGCTGGACCTGCCCTGGATGAGCTAACCCTTGAAGCCGATCTAACTGAGGTGGCGATACCGGGAGGGGCGAAAAGGTCGCGCAACTACTTATTAACACCAACAGCAAAACACCCACCAACCTCATCGCCATGGATGCGTCCTCAAATTTAGGTATTCAACGGAAATCACAAGAATGCTGCGCGGTTGCGAGGGCTCTTTCCCAAAACACTCGCAGGGCGCAGCTGATCATCTAAGGGCGTTGAGTTATTGTCAAGCTACGCCTTGCTCCAGACCACCGAAACCAAGCCCACCCCAATCCGCGGGGGTAAGGTCTTAAATTTGGAAAGCACCACGGGGCACTTCCTTAAGCCTCTCCTCCCCGCGAAGGCCCACTACTGTCCGGAATAATTTTTATGTCGTCATGCTCGCGAACGCGGGCATCCAGAACACCCAGCGACGTTAGCAATGATTGTCATACCCACGAAGGCGGGAATCCAGAAACAAGGTACTGGATACCCGTCTTCGCGGGTATGACGATATTTCAGGCTCTGGTAAATCAAGCCTCGCCCCCCGGCAATATCACCACCACAAATACCCATTGACGGCAAACGGCCTTCAGCACACACTTGGCCGTCATTTTTGAGATGGCGCCATGCGTCAATCAGTACCGCCCTTTCTTTGTTGTTCCGCTTACGCCACGATCTCCCGTTTCGGCATCTGGCTGCTGGCCTTTTTGCTGGCGGCAGGTTGTTGGGCTAGTCAGTCCGATAAACTCGCGCCAACTCATAAAGCGTTTTCTGCAATTGAACCGGCGCCAGTGCAAGCCCTTCAGCAAAGCGACGCGCTGTGTCTGCAGAAATCCCGCTCCGAGGATGATCAGGAGTCGCCGCCGCAGGACGGCTCGCTCAATAGCCTCGGCACGCAATTCAGCTCGGCTCGTGCGGCTAACCCATTGGTGGGTGGTGAGACGCCGCTGTCTTTGGCCTCCGCAGATTTCCTCCGCCCCGCTCCCAGGGCACCTCCCCTTGCCTTTCCTCAACACCCGGTCACCGCCGGTACGCTTTAACACTGCGTTTTCATTTTGAGGATTTGCCATGCTCAGCTTAACGTCTCGGGCTGTGGTGTACGGCCTGCTGATTCTGATCGGCCTGCTCAGTGCCCTGCCCAATTTACTGCCCCCTCAAGCCGCCAGTCGGCTGCCCGATTGGTATAGCGGCAATACCATTTCACTGGGGCTCGATCTGCGGGGCGGATCCCACCTGCTGCTGGAAGCGGATACCGCTTCGCTGATCAAGGACGAGTACCAAAACCTGGCCACCCAACTGGCTGATCGCCTGCATGAAGCAGGCATACCCGCCTCCCGCCCTAGAATGGAGGAGGGTCAGCTCGTTGTTGCGGTTCAGGAAGCCCAGCGGCGTGACGCCAGCGACATCGCCCGGGATATATCCAGAGACGACGGCGCGGGCCCGCAACGCTTCACGGTGCGGCACGAGGGGCCGCGCCTGTTACTCAGGCTCACTGCCCTCTGGCAGGAGCAGTTGATCGATGACGCATTGGCGCGCAGCCTGGAAGTGGTGCGGCGACGACTGGATGAAAGTGGCCTGGTGGAACCCAGCATTACCCGGCAGGGGCACAGCGGGATACTGGTGCAGATGCCCGGCGTCGCCGACCCGGCAGAAATTCGCAAATTGCTGGGCACCACCGCCAGAATGACCTTCCATTGGGCAGCCTCGAAGTCGTCTGAGCGAGCAGCGGTGTTCGACATTTTCGACGCTGGCACCGCCTCGCGATACCGTCTGGAGCGCGCCGTTGCTCTGCAAGGCAAGCATATCCGCGATGCCAGACTGACATTTCAAGCGGATACTGGCGAGCCGGTGGTGAGCTTCCGGCTGGACAAGGAAGGCGCCGATCAGTTTGCCGAACTCACCCGCGACAATGCCGGACGGGTGTTGGCGGTGGTGCTCGATGGCAGAGTGATTACCGCCCCGGTGATTCGCAGCCCGATTAGTGGCGGCAGCGGCGAAATCAGCGGCGCCTTTACCGCTGCCGAAGCGGGTGAGCTGGCGTTGTTGTTGCGTGCCGGTGCCCTGCCGGTGCCCTTGCAGGTGATCGAGGAACGCACGGTTGGCCCCGACCTGGGCAGTGATGCCATCTCGATGGGCCTGACCACCGGGCTGGCCGGCGCTGCGCTGGTAGTCGCCTTTATGCTGGTCTTGTATGGCGTGTGGGGCTTGATCGCCTGTGTTGGCCTGGCCATTAACATCGGCATGCTGTTCGGCATACTCAGCCTTTTCGGCGCTACCCTGACACTGCCGGGAATCGCGGGAATCATTTTAACCATTGGTATGGCAGTTGACGCCAATATTCTGATCAATGAGCGTATCCGCGAGGAGAGCCGCCGCGGCAAATCCGCGCGCATGGCACTCAAGGAAGGGTTTGACAAAGCCTACAGCACCATTCTCGATGCCAACCTGGCAACCCTGATTGCAGTGAGCCTGCTGTTCCTGTTTGGCAGCGGCCCGGTGCGAGGCTTTGCCGTCACCATCGGCATCGGCCTGCTGACCTCACTCTTCACCGCCATCTCGGTCACTCGCTTGTTGATGGAGTGGCAGGTGAAAGGCAAGCGACGTCAGTCACTGAAAATCGGTGGGATCAATGCACTGGACCGGGTTAGCGTCCGCGGGGTGAACGTTCTGCGGGGTCGCGTTGTAGGTTTAGCGGTTTCGGCTGTGCTCTCGGTGGCATCGATTCTGGCACTGTTTCATCCTGGCCTGCACTACGGTGTGGATTTTACCGGCGGTACGTTGATAGAGCTGCGCACTCCCGGTCTCTCAGCCGGCGAGCTGCGCGCTACGCTGGAAGAGCACGGTTTCGCCGATGCGGCGATTCAGGATGCCGGCGGCCCGGAACAATTCTTGGTGCGCGTTCCCGCAGCGGCCGAGCCCGACAAGACCAGTACCCAGGTAGATGACATCATGGCTGCCGTACGCGAGCTCCGGCCCGACAGCGAGTTTGCGAAAGTGGATATGGTCGGGCCCAGGGTCAGCGACGGCTTTGCCGACGCCACCATCCTCGCTATCTTGCTAGCCGGTGGCGGGATGCTGATGTACCTGTGGATTCGCTTCGAATCCCATTTTGCATTGGCCGCCACCCTGACCATCGCCCTGGACCTCACCAAGACCATCGGCTTTTTCGTTCTGGCCGGGGTAGAGTTCAATCTGACAGCGGTCACCGCTCTGCTGGCACTGATCGGCTATTCGGTGAACGATAAGGTCGTTGTATTCGACCGTATCCGCGAAAACCTGCGCCTGACTCCCGACCGGCCGATATTGGAACTACTTAACGAAAGTATTTCCTCCACTCTCACCAGAACGGTGTTCACCTCGGTGACCACTTTTCTGGCACTGTTGCCGATGGGGATTGCCGGTGGCAGCGCCGTGTCCAGCTTTGCCCAGCCAATGCTGTTCGGTGTGGCGATTGGCACAAGCTCATCCATCTTTGTCGCCTCGCCAATTTTGTATTTCCTGGGACGGCGCCGCTCGGCAAGAGGACTCTCGCAGTTGCGACCCAGCGCTGAGGCGCTTCGGCAAGAGCGGGAATTGATGCCCTAGGAAGCGCAGCCGTTAAACTTTCTCCGCACAGCCCGTAACATAGCGTGCGGGCTCTTTCGCACACACAAGGTCATGTCATGTTAACTGCTATCGCCTGTATTGTTGTTGGTTTGGTGCTACTACTGTGGAGCGCCAACCGCTTCGTGGAGGGCGCCGCCGCCAGCGCGCACCACTTTGGCATGCCAGCGTTGCTCATTGGTATGGTTGTGGTCGGCTTTGGTACTTCAGCGCCGGAGATGCTGGTGTCTGGGCTTTCCTCGTACCAGGGAAATCCCGGCATTGCGCTGGGCAATGCCTACGGCTCCAACATCACCAATATTGCCTTGATACTTGGCCTCACCGCCGTGCTCGCACCTATCACCGTGCACTCCCGAATTCTGCGCCGGGAACTCCCCATATTGCTGATAGTGAGCCTGCTGGCGGTGATACAACTGTGGGACGGCACGATCACTACGCTGGAAGCCGGCGTGCTGATCGGTGTGTTTGCACTAGTGATGATCTGGACGGTGTATCAGGGAATGAGCGATGCCAGAGACAACCTGAGCAACGAGTTCGAACAGGAGTTAGGCGGCAATACCCTGCCCCTGAGGCGTGCTCTTTTCTGGCTGTTTTTTGGATTGCTGCTGTTAATTGTCAGCTCCCGCATCCTGGTGTGGGGCGCGGTGGAAATTTCCATCGCCCTTGGCGTGAGTGATCTGGTGATCGGGCTGACCATCATCGCAGCGGGTACATCACTGCCGGAGCTGGCTTCGTCTGTGATTGCCGCCCGCAAGGGCGAGCACGACATCGCATTGGGTAATGTGCTGGGTTCCAACCTGTTCAACACCCTCGCCGTAGTGGGGATTGCTGGCCTTATCAACCCCATTGAGGTCGGACCCGAGGTGCTGCAACGGGATGTGCTGGTCATGGTCGCCCTGACCTTGTCCCTCTTCGTGGTGGGCTATGGCTTTCGCAGACCCGGACGCATCAACCGCGCTGAGGGCACGCTGCTGTTGCTGGCCTACTGTGCTTACACCGTGATGCTGATTGCCACCGCAATCAATCACTGACTATCAGTTTTCCCAGGGAATGAGAACGGGCAGCGTCCAATGAGAGCCGGTGGCCAGACCGGCCATTCAAGAGGCTGTACCCAACAAGCGAATTGATCCGGCAACCAAAGCGAGCTACTTTCACCTCACCAGACAGCTTCCGAGATTACAGGCGCCCATGAGTGACAAACGACAGCCACCCCACGGTCAGCGGTATATCACCCACTTCGAGCGCTTTGGTTTGCCTACCTTCGCCTTTTACAAACCCGATGAGAGCAAGCCCTGGCAACTCACGGTGAAAGGGACGACTGCTGCGAATCTGGATATCAAACCTCAATTAGCCGCCCTGCCCCGCCAGCATCAGACCGCTGATTTTCATTGCGTGACGTCTTGGTCCTACGCCGATGTTTCCTGGGCCGGTGTTGCCTTTGCCGATGTTTACAACCAGCTAATCAAGCCCCATCTACCCGAGGGCAACAGTCCGAATATTGTGGTGTTTCGCGGCGACGACAGCTACGTGACCAGCCTGCCCCTGGAGGATGCCCTGGCCGATGGCGTAATGATCGCCGATGAGATGAACGGTGCGCCCATCCATTTTGATCACGGCGCACCCTTGCGGCTGGTTGCGCCGAAGCACTACGGCTATAAAAACGTGAAACACCTGCGGACCATCGAGCTGGCCGACAGCGAAGGCGCGTATACCTTCCCCAAGCCCTGGCCCCGGCTGATGGAGCATCCCCGAGGCCGAGTTGATTACCAGGAACGAGGGCGGCATCTGCCACCCTGGTTATTTCGTTGGTTGTACCTTCCCATTGTCTGGCCAACGCGCTTGCTGTTCCGGCAGGTTGCCAAAGGTCGGCGCTCAGACTGACAAGCTTACCGGCTGATTTTCATCTGGCCGAGGTAATCGATTTTGCCCAAGGCCACGCCGCGTTTTCTCAACAGGTCGTAGCAGGTGGTGGAATGAAAGTAAAAGTTGGGCAGGGAGAAGCTCAGCACAAAATGCTCTGCCGTGAAGGGCATCTCGCGTTCACCAATTTTAAAGACGATGGTTTTACCGGCATAGCCATTCACGGTATCCGGGCTTATGGCTTTTAATTCGCTGAGCGCATTCTCGATGCGACCTTTTAAGGTGGCGTAGTCCAGATCGGGTTCGTTTGCCGGCGGCTGAAACAGGCCCGCCTCCAGCCCTTTAACGCAACCCAGGGAGTGATGAACAATGGAGCGCAGCTGAAACTCCAGCGGCAGCATGTCTTCGCACAGGCGGTCTTGCAGAATGTCGTCCGGTGACGCTCCGGTCTTTTTCAAATGCGCTTCCGCTTTGGCCAGCACTCCCAAATTCGCTTCAAGAATTTGCAAGTAACTGCCAACACTGACCTCATAAAGTGACATTGACATGGTAATACCTCCGCTTGGTTATTTTGCTGCCATGACAAAACCGGCATGGCAGCACGTCAAAATACATTTATCTGCCGAATCTAAAAACAAGGCCTGTTTACTGGGCCAACAACTCAGATGCGCCGCCCCGTTCTACGTGATCGCGCAGGGCTGCACCCTCTAACAATACTAACTTGCCGCGCCCCAAGCGCACCCAGCCCCGGCGCTCAAACTCCCGCAGTTCTTTGTTCACGCTTTGTCGGGTCACCCCCAACATGCGCGCCAGCTCTTCCTGCGAAAGGGTGATCTCAATCGGGCTGTTGGCATCACCAAAGCGATAGGCTTCGGCCAAATCCAGCACCCGCAAACCCACTCTCACCGAGATGGGTAGGATGGTGGTCTCAATATGCGCCAATGCCAGGCGCAGTTTGTTGCACAGCACCCGGGCAAAGTCCCGATACCAGATCGGGTTGCGGTCCAGTATGGCCCGCAACTTATCAGCGGGAACAACGCGCACCTCGGTTTGACCCACCGCATGAACGTCAGTCGGTCTTGGCCGCTCATCAAAACAGGTCACTTCACCAAACCAGGTGCCGGGGCCATAGAGGCCCACCAGGCTTTCGCTGCCATCGGCAGTGGTAATCGACAAGCGCAATCGGCCCGAGCTGACCCCGAATAATTCCCGACTTTGATCGCCGCGGCGATAGAGCATTTCCCCATCGACCAGCTTGCGCAGGGTGCTGGCCTCAAACAAGGCCTGGCTGAGTTCCGGCGACACCAGGCCGTCCCAGGTGCGGCTCCAGCTCCCCTTGGGCGATGACTCGTCAGGCGGTTTTGTCATTATTGTTTCCTGTGTGCTGCGATTGCGATTTTTGCGAGACCGCCAAGGGCTGTTTGCGGCGGCCTTGTGTCGCTTGGTTGACAGACGGTGGCAGCAAAACCACTACACTGTTTCAGTATCGCAAATAATTAAAATAAGACTCTATCATATGACTATGTCAATCCACGCTCGCCCCATTCGGCGACTCAGCCTTGCCCTGCCCCTGGTCATTTGCGTTGCCTGCGGCGGTGGCGGTTCCAGCAGCGGAGGGTCAGGCAACACGGACAACGGCGGCAGCGGCGAGCCCGGCCAGTCTGCGCTGACCCGAGCCGAGCAGTGCCTGCGCCAAAGCAATGCGCTAGCCGTGGGTGCCGGTCTCGACGCGCCGGGTCGCCTTGAAGTGGATCTGCCCGGCATCGGCCAGCCCGGTCAGTGCGCTGGCGACGGCGACTATCAGTTTGGTACCGGCATCTCGGATATTACCGGCCCCGCGGCTAACACCGGCGGTAGCGGTTGGGAATCCCCAACCCAGGTATTTAGCGGCATCCACAGCCGCCAGTTTTCCCGGGCCTTTGCCATCGCCTCGCCCTGCAGCGGTAAGCGGGTCATGTTTGTGTCCAACGATCAGGGCTTGATGTTCGGCTCGGTGCGCCAGGGCGTGTTGGCGGGCATTGCGGCCGATCCCCAGCTCGCACCCCACTATACTGCCGACAACCTGATGCTATCGGCTACCCACACCCACCAGGGGCCGGCGGGCTATTCCCACTATGAAGCGCCCAATGCGCTGCATTTTGGCTTTGACCAATTAGTGCTGGATACCTTGATTGAGGGCACCCTGACCGCGATTCGCCAGGCCCATGCCAACCTGCAGGCCAACCCCCAGCGCGAACGCATTGTGCTGGCCAGCGGCGAATTGCTGAACGCGAATATCCAGCGCTCGGCACCCGCCTTTGCCATGAACCCTGCCGACGAGCGGGCCGCGTTTTTGAATGAGCGAGGCGAAGAAATTCAGGTCAATAAACGAGTGCTGCAGTTAAATCTGCTGCGGGGCAATGGCGCAGCCGTAGGCATCATCAACTGGTTTGGCGTGCACCCCACCATCCTCGGGCCCGAGCTTAATCTGGTCAGCTCAGATCATAAGGGCTTTGCGTCACTGGCCTTTGAAACGGCCATGCAGACCGACTACCAGGCGCCCCTGGGTGAAGACCGTTTTGTGGCCGCCTTCGCCCAAATGGATGAGGGCGACTCGTCACCCAATATCGCCATTGCCGAGCATCCCTGGCCGGCGCCCCAGCGCGGCGGCGGTATTGACCCCTACGATTCCAACACCATTGCCGGTCGCAAGAGCCTGATAAAAGCCCTGGAGCTGTATCAGTCCGGCAGCGCCCTGAGCGGCCCGGTGGATTACCGCCTATTCCATGTACAGATGGATAGCGTCACCGTGAACGATCCTACGGTGCTGGCCAGCCTCAGCCACCCCGCATCCCTCGATAGCCCGGTAAAACGCACTTGTACCGCCGCACTGGGAGTGTCCTTCGCCGCTGGCGCGGAGGATGGCCCAGGCCCCGGCGACGAGGGCATCACCTGCGCCGCCAGCCCCGATGTGCTCGCTGCCGCGCAGGCGGATTTGGCCACGCTGTTTAACATTGATCCCGAAAACTTTCCCACGGGCGCCCTGCCAACCTCGCTGCTGTCTGCCGCCCTGCTTTGCCAAATTCAGAATGCGCCCCTGCCCGGGGCTGACTTCTCCTGCCAGGCGGAAAAGCCAGTGGCCATTCCCATTGGGACGATCGCCGCTGAGCCCGCCATCGTGCCTCTGCAACTGTTTCGCATTGGCAAACTAGCCATTCTGGGGCTGCCCTGGGAGGTGACCACCATGGCAGCCCGGCGGCTGCGCAGCAGCCTTTATGAAGTGCTGTCACCAGTCGGCATCGACACCATAGTCATTGCCGGGCTGGTCAACGATTACGTGCACTATCTTCCCACCCGGGAAGAATACGCCTCACAACAATACGAAGGCGCCTCCAGCCTGTTTGGCCCCTGGGCGTTGGCGGCGGTGCAACAGGAGTCTCGCCGGCTGGCGATATCCCTGCGGGACAATTTGCCGGCACCCTCCGGCCCGGACTATGTCGACACCGATCCGGTGCTGATCCGTCCGCCCTACGTCCCTTCCGATGTCGATCCCGGGCCTGGCTTTGGCGCCCTCATCAACGATGTGCCAGAGCGTGTCTTGCGGGGTGAAACCGTGCGCGCCGAATTTCAGTCCGCCCATCCTCGCAACGACCTGCAATTGAATCGAGGTTATGTGTTGGTGGAGCGCCAAGTAGATGACACTGACTGGGAAGTGGTTGCCACCGATAAAAGCCCGGCGCTGTTGTATGTATGGAAACCCTCGGCGCCCTCACCCCTGCCGCTGGATTCCCCCGTCACCGGCCCCTCTACCGCCGAGGCCGTGTGGACGGTGCCGGGCGACGCGCCCGCCGGTGTATATCGGCTGCGCCATCAGGGTGTTGCCCAAACCTTGGGTGGCGAGCCAAGCCCCTTTGAGGGCGTATCGAGCAGCTTCGAGATAGCGGGCGCGCCGGGCGAATGCCCCTAGCCAATAACCGCAAGGAATTTATCGTTTGTGTCGGCGCACTGACAGACCCGTCGCGCTTCGGGCGCCACAATAAAGACCATAACAGGCTCGTATTCAAGAGCCGACAGCGCAACACGAAACGCCGGAGAACGACTATGCCAACCGTTGAGCAATACCTGAAAGATTACGGGGTCAGCCACCAGAACCCCACCAACCAGATCATCCACATCATCTGTGTACCGGTGATATTCTTCGCCTGCATTGCCATGGCCTATGTAGTGCCATTAGCAAGCTGGACCGGACTGGTGTCCGAATCGTCGGCAAGCTGGTTTAACCTTGCCACCTTGCTGGCCATCCCCATGCTGGTGTTTTACGCCCTGCTGGGCTTGCGCAGCCTGATCGTCGGCGCGGCCTGGTTTGGCGTCTCGCTGGCCGCGTGTATCGCCCTTGAAGGCATCAATGCACCGCTGCTGGAAATCGCCATTGCCGTTTTCGTTATCGCCTGGATCGGCCAGTTTATTGGCCACAAAGTCGAAGGCGCCAAACCCTCCTTCTTCAAAGATATTTTCTTCCTATTGATTGGCCCGCTGTTTGTGCAGCAGGAATTCAATCACTGGGTGAAAACCGGCTCGCTGGGTGCGCAGTCGTGAAGGTCGGTGGGTATAATCCACCATCAATCAGCCCAATGATTTGCACCCAGCGCACGGTAGCCTGCCGAGCTAAACATCGCTCAGCGGCTACCTGAATTGGCAGCACAATTTTCGAGCTGAGCGAGGCTATCTGCCAATGCGGCATTATTGGAACCTCTACTCCTCGAAATAATCCTCCGACAGTCTCCACAATTCAATTACCCCATCACCCGAGGCCCATAACACAATAGACAGGTTGTTGGAATTCGCCGCGTTGACTTCATAAGTAGTGGTGCGGTCAGCCACTAGCTGCTGGCGACTATCGCCGTTTACACGGCGCGCCGAGGAGACAACATTTAAGTCTGCCGACGCTTCCACACCATACACTCCGGCAAGTGGTTTTGAGCTGAAAGGCACAGACCAAAAGAATCGGTACTGTCCATTATGGTATGAGAGCTTCAGGAACTCCTTGGTCTGGTCATCACCATCAATAACAACGTGGGGAACAATGGTTATGCCCGGATCTTCAGCATCACCTACCTTCAATTCTCCCGATACAAGCACCTTCTTAGCAAAGATTGCCGACTCTCCCGCGCCAATCAACCCATCGACCAACGCACCCTCAATCCAACTTAAAAGGTAATCTTGCCCATCATAAGCGAGCTGGACGTAGCGCGGAGTATCACCGTTATCGTCATGAAATTTCACGTCACTCGAAGATATCGGATCACCGCTCAAGCCTAGTGCACGGCCATATATCGGACGCGCAATATCATCCGCTGCATCATAGAAAAAATACGGCGTCCAAACAGCAAGGTAGCCATCGGCGCCGCCGACGACATGAGGTATCAAACTAACGGCATTGGAACCGAAATAGGATATTGGGGATTCGGAAAGCAATAACCGTTCTGAGACAGAACCATCTGAGAAAATCTTTGCGCCCCAAATTGAATGGACGGTATGGCCATTGAGATCAGAGCTTTCAACCCATACAGACAGCACTCCGCCTGCACCAACAGTCAGGTCCGACCTTCTCGGAAGCGCATTCGGGCCTGTCCGCGAAATATGGATGGGGTCGCTATCCAACATCGTTCCATCGACAGCAATCCGGCGACCAACCAGTTGAAATTCGACGTTATATGTCAGCAGATACTGCTCACCATCGAAAACGAGATGGTAATCGAGTCCGTCACAATCATAGTAGCTATCGATGGAGTCGATCTCGAATTCCGACAACACACGCTTATCACTTTGGTATAACGTGCCGACAATGCGCCAAATTCGCTCATTGGAAAAATCTGGAGGGCGACAAGACACCACCAAAAAATTCTCACCATCACTCGCGACCTCCGGACGGCCCGGTTCAGAAAGATCGGAATTGAGTTCAAGGTCTCTCAGCACAATCTGACCGAATCGCATCTGTTGGGAAAGGTGCCTGACGATCTCCTGATTCTTGGGAAACTTGTGTCGCTCGGCGGCGTACAAAGTACCGACGACCTCGTTGTCAATCTGTACAAAGGTTTCCATAAACCTAAAATCAAGGTCATCAATACCCTCGATATCCGCATCGAAGATCACCTCCCAGCCGTCAAAGCCATCTATCGTGACGCGCCGACTAGAAATCTCGACTATATTTTCCACGCCCTCTTCTTCGGTCGGGCTGCCACCCTCTGTAATCGGAAATCGATACAAAATTATCGTTTCAGCAAATCGATCCTTATCGTCTTCCTGAGGCTCATAAAAAACGCCAACCAAGTCCGGATCTGCGGTATTGACACTCCAATCTGAGGGATAGGACGCCGATACTCTCGAAGCTTGACCGTGAAAGGAGGTAAAACTGACTTCACTTGGGGCTATTGGCAAAACTTCCACCGGGCTTCCATCGCCGCCAGAACCACCGCCGCCACCACATCCTACAAGCAAGCCCATTACTAACAGACACAAAAATATCCCTCTCATACTACTGCTCTCATTCCATTCTAAGTTGTCTTATCAGCCGCCGTAGATGTTAGCGACGTTTTCCGCCAATAGGAACAAAATCGCTAATGGAGAGCGAGAAATATTCATGCGTATAACAAGCAAAAGCAGGCTCTCGCAAACCAATTTAATTCGGTTACCTTATTTTTATATCGCCGCACCACTCCAAGTAAAGATGATCACACCAGGCCGAAACGCACTCGGCACGCCCTCTATTTTTATAGTGCCGACTCAATCAAAGACTTGATACCAAGCATCTCACCCACCCTCCTCGCGAGAGCACAGCAATGACAAATAAACTATATTGCGATCAAAAGTTCATTGCCATACACTCTCACCGACTAAAACCACAACTAAATTTGCGCCAGCACCGACAGCCAATTCGCAGCTCAGATTTTTCATCAGTCGATTTCACACGCATGCCCCGCTAGCATGATGCTGACTGTGTGCATAAAGTTTCCAGGCTGCAACTGCATAAATTTAGTAGAGACTCTGTATTAAACACCACACTCCTGCCGTGAGGCGGCAAATTTGCGTTTTCATCGCGACGACTGATGAAAATGGAATTTCCGTGGAGTGCAAGGAAGGCACACAATGCGCAGTTCGATTTTTCCATTCGCTCTTCTCGTCCTATTCACCACCCTAATCGCTTCATGTGGTGGTGGTGGCGGTGGTGGCAGCGATGGCAGCCAAGTAAGCGAGAGAGAACCTGCCGCGCTAATGTCAGTGGCTGCGCAAAACAGCAGCAAAATTGCCAGCTCGTTACGGACAGAAATGTTCCAGCCGCTTTCGTTGTTCAGCCAGATCAGAGGGTACTACAGTAGACCAACACCAGAATTTCCCTTCGACAATGATGAAATCTCAGAGCCATGTGATAATGGCGGCAAAACCATTATCAAAATAGAGCAGCACGGCGCCAAACTAACTAACATCTACGACAACTGCTCTCCTTACGAGGGACTTCGCTATGATGGTCGAGTTACCGCTCATTTCACAAATGTTGATCGGCAAGCCAACAGCTATATTTTTACAATTGAATATGCAAATGCTGAACTAACACAGGGTGACCAAACGTTGACAGAAAATGGTCACGTCGTCTTTCACGTGACTATTGGAAGCGATGATCTGGTTGAAGCTCGCATCGTCAGCAACCGATCCCGCCAAGTGAGCCCCCTCGCCAAACCAGTATTTACCCATGATTTAGAATTTATCGCCTCCTTTACTAATCGAATTAGCAATCCCACTACGATCAAAAATACAAAAGGCCTACTCGAATTTATCGATGAGGGAAGCGTTGCCATCAGCTGGGCGGCGCCTGAATCCAAAATTAAGATTTCGGGATCTTCTGAAGATGTGGCTCATATCGAGCTCGGGCCAGATCACTATTCCCTGAAATTCATACCAGAATCCGGCCCTAAACCAGAGATTATTATCAACTCGCAGAATCGCCAAAAATTAGTTGATTGGCCCGCGGCACCTTTTAGCCCCACTTTCACCGAACGAACCAATGTAGAGCTGGTAGAGATTTTTCATACCGAGATACCGCTGAGCGACTATTTGTTTGACGCAAATTTCGATGTATTGACGGTGTCAATTTCGGCGCTAACCTCACCGGACGGGGCGAGCCCCGAGTGGCGTTACGAGCCCCCCTTTCATATTACCTTTTCAGGCGATGCTTACGGCGATTATCGCGCCTTGGTAACTGCTACTGACCCAACTGGCAGGCATGTTTCTGGTGAAATTGGTCTGAGCATCTTCCGCGATTTTGATGGCGACGGCATGCACGATGGTATCGATTGGGATGATGACGAGGATGGCTATGAGGACGACGACGATAGGTTCCCATTTGATCCAAATGAATGGCGGGACAATGACAGCGATGGCATTGGAGACAATGGCGACACTGACGACGATAACGATGGCGTAGCCGACGGCGACGACAGCTTCCCCTTTGACGAAATGTGCCAAGAGGATTTTCACAACGTCGATGGTGTGTGCGTTGCTGAAATCATCGACAATTCCAAAATCGTCTCTGATGGTCGTCAGACACTTTTCTTCCTGCCAAATGGCAGCAAATCGATTTATCCGTGGGATACCCCCTCACGCCGGTTTCTAAGACCAATAAATTTAGAGTCTGGTAGTGCGTACGCCCAAACCACGTCCTTTACTTACTCGGCTCCCCAACAGAAGATGTACATTGGTTACGATGACGGCGTCGTCACATCAGTCGATGCTAGTCAAGCGCAACCACCAGAGGTGGTATTCTACCGGCCTCCTGGCGAGGCGCCCCGCGGTGGCGGTCGAAATTATGGCCTCTCCCCTCTTGGTGACCACATCCTGATTCACCTTGCAGAGTCTCAATACCCTCCCTTTCACGGCCTAAGACTTTTCAATGAGCATGGTCAAGAGGTGGCGAGTAAATACAGTGCCAGCCTTAGCGGTAGCTATATCTGGAGCGACTTACACCAACGAGAGTATTTTATTTCCGAATCGGGCAGCCCTACTAAGTTACAGTACTACCCAGTAGACTTGGCAAACGGCATTATCGGCGATGCTGTCGATTCCCCCTATCATGACGAGTACCGCACATACGGACCGTTATTCTTATCGGCCGACCAACAATTAATACTTACCTCGCCGGGCAACGTCTATTACACAGATGATATGACCTGGGCGGCGTCCATTCCCAAAGGTATTTTCTCCGCGGTGTGGGCGGAAGACGGATTAATCACACTTAGAGGTGTAGGTAATATTGCGCTGCTAGAACGTCGCAACAACGCAATGGAAGTGGTAGAGACGGTAAAAGTGATCGGACAGCCATTGGCGTTGACAAAAACGCAAACCGGCTACCAAATCATCGTGTCAGATTATTTCCGCGCCCAAATTATCGACTATCTGCCGAGTGATGACACGGATAACGACGGTGTTGGCAACCTGCAAGACGATTTCCCGCAAGACGCCTCCGCGTCTGTCGACACCGACAATGATGGCCATCCTGATTCTTGGAACGCAGGGTACTCTGCGACTGACAGTACTTCAGGCCTGACACTTGATGCCTTCCCCGAGGACGCTGCATGCTTTGAAGCTTCACAGGCTGTCAACGGTATGTGCGAAATTCACGCGCCAACCGGTTACTTCGTCACCGATGCAATTTCCGATGGAAACGACACGCTTTATTTCCTGACAAGCTTTGACCTCTTGATGTACCGCTGGTCATTCGACTCAGAAACGTTCCTGCCCCCTATTGCCATTGGTGATCGAGCAGCCGATATCAAACCGAAAATTGCCGCTTATTCCGCGGAAACGAATCGGATGTACTTCGGATATACAAATGGCATGGTCACGGTCATGGACCTGGGTGATGCAAATCCAAGGGAAGAGCCTTTCGCAGCAGCGCCCGATACCGTCAATGGTTTAGCCATGATGGGAAACCACGTACTTGTGCAAAGCGGCACCGGCTACAGCGCAAAGTTTCACGTCTACACCCACGAAGGAAATCTAACTGACACAGACATGAACGGCTATTATTCGGTTAGCTATGCTTGGAACGAAAACCTAGACCGGCTGTATTACTTCCACAATGACTTTCACCCAGACGATTTGCTGTTTTCAGACATAGATACAGGCACTGGAAAGTTCATTGGCTCGGGCGAATCACCCTATCACGCGGAGCACTCCTTTTTTGGAGATATTTTGCTTTCACCGGATTCTTCACAGGTGGTTTCCGGTGAAGGTGTTGTCTTCAGCAGCAGCTCACTATTGGAGCTTTACCGCTTAAGTGATTCTTTCCAGTTTGGGGTCTGGCTCAATAACGGCAATATCTATGGCCTAAAAAACTCCTCCGAGCACGGTGATAGCACGCTTGTAAAATACGAAGGTGGTAGCAAAACTTCGCAACTGCATGACCTGACGGGAGATCCTATCGGCATTTTCTCTGGCAAAAACAAAGTGTTTGCCGTGACTGAAGTAGGAGAAGACCTGGCATTCACTGAAATCAGTTCGGCACCCTAAATGGCGAATACATTGGGCGCATTCACTACCTCAATCCAGCCGACCCTTTAACCCCGCTGAAAACGGAAGAGATTTCTCTATTTTGTAGCAACGATGCCTGCACTCTGGGAGAAAATGACTTGCTGTTATCGGAAACCAGCAGCAACACCTTTCGCACGAGCGGCAACGGTACAGAGTATTTACGCGGCGAGTTTGCCTCTGCGGACAATAGCCAAAGCTATACTTTTCTCGGCGGCGCCTCGTTTTTTGGGAATGTGATCGCCGGTTTTGCCCACATTGACCGTGATACCACGACTGCCTGCAGTACTGAAAAGGAATGCCTGCTGCTGGTATTCACCAAGAAAAACTAGTCCCTGTTAGCCCGCGCTACCGCCCGCCTTCCCGGCGGGCGGATCATCCCTCGCCTCAGCAAAAACCGCGGCCTGATCGCCTCCTCCTGACTCGCACCCAATCACCTGGAAGCCACTCTACGGTGATATTCACGCTGAATTTTGGCCCGGGTAAACGGTCGCAATAATTCAGAGAAGGACCACCAAAACGCGAGGAGGCCATGACCCACCAGGCAAATGCCGACGACAATCAACACCCGCGCCGGGGAGCCAACCAGTGGTGGCTACTGACCTGGGATATCGCCGTTATTACCCTGGTCAGCGCCAACCTGTTTCTCATCCTGTTCGACACCCTGTTTATCGTCGAGCCGATCCGGGCCGGGCTGGATAATGTCAGTCCCGGATTCACCGAGTGGTACGACCAGCGCATTCATAGCCGCTTTCAAGAGATCGATCTGGCCTTTGTGGGCTTGCTGCTCTGCGATGTTATCGCCGGCTGGATTTATGCTGCAGTACAGGGGCTCTACGCCCGCTGGTGGATTTATCCCTTTGCGCGCTGGTACGACGTACTGGGCTGCATCCCCCTGTCGGGTTTTCGCCTGCTTCGGGTTTTGCGGGTGATATCGATCCTGTTCCGGCTGCAGCGCATGGGCTTGATCGACATCCGCCGCTGGGGGGTGTACCGGGTGTTCATGCGCTATTACGGGATTGTGATGGAGGAGCTGTCTGACCGGGTGGTGGAGAACGTGCTCACCAGCGTGCAGGACGAGGTTCGCAGCGGCGCGTCGCAATTGCCCAAGCGCATCGTCAATGAGGTGGTCATTCCACGGCGACAAATGATCGCCGCCGCCATCGCCACCCGCTGGGGTGAAACCAGTGCGGAACTGTACGCCGACAATCGCGAGGCCTTGAGCGACTATCTGGATACGCTCATTACCGGCGCCCTGGAAAATCACCCTGCGGCAAAGCAGCTGGAGCGCATTCCTGGACTGGGCAACAGCATCACTGATGCGCTGGGCCGCACCATTGCCAATATCAATCAGGATGTGATGGATGAGCTGATTGCCGGCTTTCAGTCACCGCGTTTTGAGGCGCTGATCGATGACATGCTGGGCAGCATCCTTGAAGCCCAGTCCCACCACCAGCCCGAAGAAGCCGCCACCGGGCCGGTGATGATCGAAATCCTCGAGCTGCTCAAAGAGCAGGTGCGTCACAAACGCTGGCTTGAAGAGCGCTAATTATCGCGCCAGCTCGCCACCGCAGCACCCAAATGCGATGGCGAGGTGCGTCTTACCGTCATCCCTTACTACCCTGCCTTGGCAGCGGAGAGATTGGCCAGGGACGCCTCCACCAGATCCTGCAGCTCCCGTTCAATGACCGTAAATACCGACAAATCCTGGGTGGCGGTGGCGCGCAGAGAATTGGTCATGCTGAGGTAGCGCTCAATGCGCTGGCGGTTGGCGTCACGCCACTGGCTGAGAATATCCGCATTACAATGATCCGAATGTTGCTGCAGGCCAACAATCAACTTGCGCAATAGGATTTCCAGGTTATCGACATAGGACTCCCGGGCCAGGTCCTGCCACCGGCTATCGGGCTGCCATTCAATCAGTCTCTCCAGAATCCAATCCAAAGACAGGCTATCCACCACACTGAACAACAGCGCCGTCATCGACTCGGCATCGCAGTCGCTGTTTTTCGCGGCATCAATGGCGCCGGGCAGTAGAAAATAAGCGTCGAAAGCAGCAATGCGGCTGGCAAGATCGTCAGGGACTTTTGCCTGGGTCCACTGGGCCACCTGCAGGCGCCACAGCGCGCCCAGACCTTTGCCCTGAATTTCAGTAATCTTTGGCATCACCCGTTCAAAGTCGGGCTTCATCCGGCTGACAGACTGCTGGGGTGAAAAGTCGTGTTTGTTGCGCAGAAACCAGCGAGTGCTGCGCCGACCCAGCCGCATGATCTGATGAAACAGCTCGTACTGCACCGCTGAATCAACCTGGTAGTCCAGCCCCTCGACCTCACGCCACAGCGCGCCAAGATCAAACAGCTCCATCACCGTAACAAAAGCCATCGCGGTTTGCGCGGCGCTGGCTCCCACCGAAATATTCTGTCGCAGACTGTAAGAGAAGCCCATCATATTGACCATGTCATTGGCCAGCTGGGTCGCGATAATCTCCTTGGCCAGGCGGTGACCGCGAATATCGTTGCCGTAGGTTTTATGCAAGGCCGCGGGAAAGGCGTTGAATACCCGCTTGGCCACCCAGTCGTCGGCGCTCAGATCGGCTTCCAGCAACTGCTCCTTGAGCTCGACCTTGGCATAGGACACCAACACGGCCAGCTCCGGCCGGGTCCAGCTTTTGCCCTCGCCGTGGAGGTCCTTGATCGTGTCGTTATCCGGCAGGTATTCCAATGCCCGCTGCAAGCGACCGCTCTCTTCGAGGTGCTCGAGAAACCGCAGATAATCATAGTGATGCTTGCGACGGCGGAACTGGGCCAGACTGATTGCCAGGGTCTGACTGCTGTTGTTTTCCAGTACCAGCTCACCGACCGCATCGGTCATATTGGCCAGCAGTTTATTGCGCTGCTTGGCGGTCAGATCCTGACTTTCTACCTTGGTGTTGAGCAGAATTTTGATATTCACTTCATGGTCGGAACAGTCTACGCCGGCGGCATTGTCGACAAAGTCAGTATTGCAGATACCGCCGTGACGACAGTATTCCATCCGCCCCAGTTGGGTCAGGCCCAGGTTGCCACCCTCGCCAACTACCCGGCAGCGCAGGTCCCTGCCGTTAACCCGCAGCGCGTCGTTGCTGCGGTCGCCCACGTCACTGTTACTCTCACTGCTGGCCTTAACATAGGTGCCAATGCCGCCATTCCAGATCAGGTCGACCTCGGCCTTCAACAGCAGCTTAATCAACTCGTTTGGTGCCAGAGATTTGTGTTTACAATCCAGCAGTTTGCGCATGGCAGCGCTGAGGGGAATCTGCTTGGCACTGCGCTCAAACACACCGCCCCCTTTGGAAATCAAATCCGCATTGTAGTCGGCCCAGCTGGAGCGGGGCTGGTCAAACAGGCGCTTGCGCTCTTGCCATGCGGCCTCCGGGTCAGGTGTGGGATCGATAAAAATGTGCTGATGATTAAATGCGCCGACTAACTTGATATGCCGGGACAACAGCATGCCATTCCCAAACACGTCGCCGGCCATATCACCGATACCAACAACAGTGAAATCCTCCTCCTGAACATTCATGCCCAATTCGCGGAAGTGTCGCTGCACCGCCACCCAGGCACCCCGGGCGGTGATGCCCATGGCCTTGTGGTCGTAACCATTGCTGCCGCCAGAGGCAAAGGCATCCCCGAGCCAGAACTGATGCTGGGCAGCAATTTCATTGGCGGTGTCTGAGAAGGTGGCGGTGCCCTTGTCCGCTGCCACTACCAGATAGGGATCTTCGTCGTCCCGGCAAACCACCCCTTCAGGGCGCACAACCTTGTTCCCCACCCGGTTGTCGGTAATGTCCAAAAGACTGCCGATAAACAGGCGGTAACAGGCAATGCCCTCCGCCTGCAGTTCTTCCCGGGTGGCAAAGGATGCCGCCCGCCGGGCCACAAACCCGCCCTTGGCGCCAGTGGGCACAATCACCGCATTTTTTACCTGCTGGGCTTTGACCAGACCGAGAATTTCAGTGCGGAAGTCTTCCAGGCGGTCTGACCAGCGAATGCCGCCCCGGGCCACTTTGCCACCCCGCAAATGCACCCCTTCCACCCGGGGTGAGAACACGTAAATCTCAAATTCCGGCCGGGGTTCTGGCGCAAAGTCGAGCTTGCGGGTGTTGATTTTCAGGGCAATGCATTCGCGATAATTCCCGGCCTCGTCAGTCTGAAAATAGTTGGTGCGCAGGGTGGCATCGATGGCGGCCAGGTATTGCCGCAGCACCTGGTCCTCGTTGAGGTTTTGCACCTGATCGAGCCCATCAAGAATCCGCTGGCGGATTTTCTCAACCCGGTCGCCAGACTGTTTGGTCTCTCCCCGGCGCGGGTCAAACAGGCAACGGAACAGCGCCATTAAATCCCGACAGATTTCCACGTGGGCACACAGCACCGAGGCAACAAACTCCATGCTGAACAGGGAGCCGAGCTGTTTCAGGTAGCGGGCATAGGCGCGGATCAATGCCACCGCGCGCCAATCCAAGCGGGCACCAAATACCAGCCGGTTAAAGGTGTCGTTCTCGGCCTGCCCTCGCCAGATGGCCCGCAGCGCGTCCTGATAGGTTTCGCCCACTACCTCGATATTCGGCGCCATCCCCGAGCCGAGTTCGTGTTCCAGTGAAAAGTCGTGCATCCAGATATCGCTTTCACCCTGGGGGCTGATATGGAAGGGATGTTCCACCAGCACCCGGGAGCCCATGTTTTCCAGCACTGGCATCACATCGGACAACTGCAGCGACTCTTCCCGCTGAAACAGTTTGAGGCGCAGCCGCTTGTGGTCGGCACCCACCTCCTGAAACAGGCTGATGCTGATATCGCTGCGATCCCGCAACTGCTGGCACAACTCCATATCGTTTACCCCCAACATGGGGGTGAAGCGATCCTGATAAGCACTGGGGAAAGCTTGCCGATAGCGATGGGCCAACTGGCGGCCGCGCTCCTCGCCAAAGCGCTCCACACATATCTCGCCAAAGCGCTGCCGCCAGTCCCGGGTGAGCTCGCGAATCTCGTCTTCCAGGGCCTCGCGATCGAGCGTCTTAACGCCCCGCCCCGACACCCGGTAAATCAAATGGACCCGGGCCAGCACCGACTCGGCCATAAACTGGGTGGTGATATCGCAGTCGCTGCTTTGCAGGGCGCTGCCCAACACCTGTTCTATCTGGCTCTCCAGGCGCACCGCCTCACGGGGAAGGTAAACAATGCAGCTGACAAACTTCTCAAAGGCATCCACGCGAACAAACAAGCGCACCGCGCGGCGCTCGTAGATTTTCCAGATGCCCAGCAGGGTTTCCAGCAGCTCCTCATTGGTCGCCTGAATCATCTCATCCCGGGGATGGCGCTCTATGATCGCTTTAAAGGTTTTGCCGTTATGGCTGGCGTTGTCTAACTGGGAATGGGCTTCGAGCCATTGGGATTTGGCGCGGAGCAGCGGAATGCGGTCGATGCTCTGGAAATACATCCCCGAGGTGTACAGCCCGAGCACCCGGGTTTCGCCAATCACCGCGCCGTCAGTGCCATAGCGTTTGATAATGATGTAGTCGGCATACACCGCCCGGTGGACGGTCGACTTCTGGGCGGTTTTGGTAAACGCCAGGGCCGGCGCGGCGTGATAGAAATGCACAAAGCCGTCACCCAAGGCCGTGAGCAGTGCCGGCTCCAGGGGGGCACGCTTTTTCATCAAGCCAAGACGGGCGGCACCATCTTCGCTGATGATTGTGCCGCTCGAGCCCTCCTCCAGATTGAACGCCGCCATGCCCAAAAAGGTGAAGTTGCCATCGCGCAGCCAGCGCAGAAAGGCCACCTCCTCGGCGTGGTCATCGCCCAGACCCGCCACCTGTTCAATGCAGGTATCGAGGCGCTCCAGCATGGGTTGAAAGTCGCCCACAGTAAGCCCCACGTCGGTGAGGGAATCGCCGAGCACCCGGGCAATATCGGCGAGCTGGTCGGCATCGCTGCAGCGGTCGATCATGACGTAGCCAATGCTTTCCCGCTCGGCACCATCGCGTTGCTTACCGCCACAGGCCACCAGCTCACCGCTGTCGTCCCGCTCCGACCACAGTACCGAGCTTTCAAACAGGTAAATATTGATTCCCACTCGGTTCAAGGCCATGCGCAGTGAATCGACCAGGAAGGGCATATCGCGATGGCAGTAGTAGATCACGCTGTGCTTGCTCGACCAGCCGTCCCGCTCCACATTGGGGTTGAATACCCTCAGCAGCGGCTGGTCGTCAGCGCGACGACTGACGAAACGAAACAGGCCGTGAAGTACCCCAAAATTCGCCTCGGCTTCCCAGCCCAGCTGGTCATCATCCGGATGTACATGGACGACCTGTTCGACAAAGCGCTGGAAGGTTTCGGCGTCGCCTTTGGCTAACTGGGTCTCGCTGATGCGCCGAATACGTTTGATCAATTGCTGGCGGATACTCAAGGTTGTCATCGTTGCCCTACCGTCACTGCTGGTTGCCAAAATGGTGGTTGCCGGAAGCGATCCGCATGGTCAAGACCAGCACAGCGGCCGGCCCAGTCATCGCCCAAACAATCCAAAGTGTAGTTGAAGGAAATGACATTATTGTCGTTTCTGTCCCCATTCCTCGGCCGCTCATCTGTTTCACATTGTCTTGTCGGCGCCACCTTACGCCATCGCCGCACCGGACGCCTTCGGCCCGGTAAACTGGCTGGGACCTGCACACTGTGTCAGCATAGAAACAGCCCGGTTCCGTGCCGGAGGCTCCTTTACCCCCGACAATATCCGTTATGCTGTTGCCTACGTATCCGCCTCAACCCCTGTAAATCAGAGTTTCTCTATGACCCTCACAGTTTGGCAGCGCGGCCTCATTGCGACCGCACTCCTTGTCTCGACAGCCTCCGCCACCGCTGGCGACCCCGTTCCGGTAACCGCGGTCCAGCCGGAAAAAGCCCAGCTCGGTGAGACCCTGCGCTTGTCGGGTTCAGTCACCGCACTGCGCCGCGCAGCCCTGTCGGCCAGAGTCGACGGTCTGGTAAAAGACATTCTGGTTGAACCGGGCGCCGCCGTAACCCAGGGCCAGGCCCTCCTGCGCCAGGACGCCGCACTCGCCCAGCTCGACCACCAGCAAGCGCTGGCCGCCCGGGACGAAGCGGCGGCCGCCCAGCGCGAAGCCAGCCGTTTGTTGCGAGAAGCCGAGCGGCTGCGCGCTGACAACCACATTTCTGAAAATGAAGTGAATATTCGCCGGGCAAGTCTGGCCCAGGCCGACGCTGCCCTGGCCGCCGGCCAGGCCCGGGCCAACCTGACCAAAGAAGTGGTGGCGCGCCACGACCTGCTGGCGCCCTTTGATGGGGTCATCAGCCAACGCTTGGTGGACAGCGGCGAATGGCTCAGCCGGGGCAGCCCGGCCTTTGAGCTGGTATCGCTAGACCCGGTGCTGGTCGACGTGAGTGTGCCCCAAGAGCGCTACGCGGATATCCGCCCAGACACCGCCGTTCGCTTGTGCCCGGATACCCGTCCGGGCCAATGCTTGCCGGGCAAGGTGGCAGCCATCATTCCGCTGGGAGACAGCAGCGCCCGGGCCTTTCGTGTGCGACTGGCGGCCACCGGTGACAACGACGGGCTGCTGCCCGGCAGCTCTGCCGCCGTCGAGTTCACTCTGGGCGACACCGGCACGCCCCAGCTGGTGATTTCCCGCGATGCTTTGCTGCGCCACCCGGATGGCCGCTACAGCGTCTTTGTTGCCAACAACGGCACCGCCAGCCGCCGCAACGTCACTTTAGGCAGGGAATCGGCCGGCAAGGTCATTGTCCGCACCGGCCTGGCCGAGGGCGACCGGGTCATCGTGCGCGGCAACGAGCTGCTCAGCGAAGGCCAGGCCATTTCCATCACCAACGGGGCCGACTGAGATGCTGGAGTCCAGTGTTCGTCGCGGCACCCTGCTGGCAGTGATTGTGCTCATCGTCTGCGTGCTCGGTATTGCCGCGGCCTTTCGCATTCCGGTGCAGATGATCCCTGATTTGAGCGTGCGCACCATTACCGTTATTACCGGCTGGGCCGGGGCCACGCCCCAGGATGTGGAAAGTGAAATTCTGATCGAGCAGGAACGCTATCTGCGCACCCTGCCCAACCTGCAGCGGATGGAGTCGCTGGCGGAAACCGGCCGCGCCACCGTGGAGCTGGAATTCCCCTTTGGCGTGGACGTTAACGAAGCCCTGATTCGGGTTTCCAACGCCCTGAGCCAGGTGCCTAACTACCCGGAGAATGTGGATCAACCGCTGCTGATCAGCAGCTCATTTTCAGAAAACGCCTTTATGTATTTCAACATTCTGCCCAAGCCGGGAAATCCGTTGGGGCTGGATATCGACATGATTGGCGACTTTGTGGAGGACGATGTACGCCCGCGCATGGAGCGGGTCACCGGCGTGTCCCAGATTGAGGTGCGAGGCAGCACCGAGCGCCAGGTGAAGGTGCTGATCGACCCGGCCAAGCTGGCCCAGCGGGGCCTGACCCTGGTGGAGGTGCGCGACGCCATTCGCAACCGCAATCGGGACGTGTCTGGCGGCGACATCAACGATGGTAAACGGCGCTACCTGTTGCGCATGATCGGTCGCTTTCGCGACCTGTCCAGCTTGGAGAATATGATTGTCGCCCGCCGTAGCGGCAGCGATATATTGCTGAGCGACATCGCGCAAATCAGCATGGATCACTTTGAAGTGCGAGATGTGGCCTTTGTGGATGGCCGCCGCGCCATCAACCTGGCTGTGCGCCGGGAAGCGGGCTCCAACGTCATCCAGATCAAGCACGATATGCTAGAGACCGTGGCCGAAATGCGCCGGGACCTGCTCGACCCTAACGGCCTCGACATGGTGCTGCTGGGTGACGATGTTCGCTATGTGCAGGACTCGGTGCGCAATGTGGTGACCAACTTGAGTCTGGGCGCCTTACTGGCCACCTTGATTCTCTACGTCTTTCTGCGCTCGGCCCGGGCCACCCTGATCGGCCTCATGGGTATTCCCGTGTGCACCATTGCCGCCTTTCTCGGCTTAATGCTGTTTGACCGCACCATCAATGTGATCTCCCTGGCCGGGATTGCCTTTGCCATTGGTATGACCCTGGACAACACCATCGTGGTGCTGGAAAGCATCGAAAAAGCCAGGCGCCGAGGTCTGGACCGCATTGAAGGTGCCATCGCCGGCGTGAAGGAGGTGTGGCCCGCCGTGCTGGCCTCCAGCATGACCACGGTACTGGTGTTCGCGCCGGTGTTGTTCGTGCAGGAAGAGGCCGGGCAAATTTACTCCGACATTGCCATTGCCATTTCCAGCGCCATCATTGCCTCCATGTTGCTGGCGGTGCTGGTGGTCCCCGCCGCCTGCGCCCGCCTCGGGCGGGCAAGCTCCACCCTGGGCGATGAGCAGGACGACAACCCGCTGCTGCGCAGTGTGGCCTGGCTCACCGACGCGCCCGTACGGCGGCGCGGCTGCATCGCGGTCACCCTGATCCTTACCCTTGGCGCCGCCTGGTGGTTGCTGCCCCCCGCGGAGTACCTGCCCGAGGGGGAAGAGCCCAAGGCCTTTACCTCGATGATCGCGCCCCCCGGTTATAATCTGGAAGAAATGCAAAACATTGCCGACGATGTGCAGCAGCACCTGCTTGCGGCGGTGGATGCCGATCCCAATGCCTATCACCAGGGCGATGCGGTACTGCCCTCGCTTAAGTACTACCTGATGCGGGTATCGGCTTCTGGCCTCCGGGTCATTAGCGAGCCCACTGACACCGACGACATCCACGATATGATGCGCGCGCTGACCGACTTGTTTAGCCAGTACCCCGGCATGCGTGCCTTCTCCGGCCGGGGGTCGATCATCTCCAGCAGCCAGGGCGGCACCCGGGCGGTGAACCTGGATATTGCCGGCCCCGAATTGGAAGGGCTATACCGCACCGCGGCCCATGCCTTCAGCCGAGCCGAAGACTTGTTTGCCAACCCCCAGCTCGATTCCCGGCCCGCGTCCCTCAGCCTCGACCAACCGTTAGTGGAAGTGCAACCTCGATGGCACCGTATGTCGGAAACCGGCTTTAACAGCCAGGACTTCGGCTACGCCGTATCAGCACTGAGTGACGGCGCCTTTGTCGATGAATTTTTTGTCGACGACGACAAGGTCGACATCTTTCTCTACAGCGCTGCTGGGCGCGACCAGAAGCTTGATGCATTGGCGCTGCAACCAGTACTAACCCCTAACGGTCAGATACTGCCGCTAAATGCCCTAGCTGACATCACGCAAACCGTCGATAGCGATACCCTGCGACGGGTGAACGGCCGACGCACAGTGACGCTGCTGATTATCCCGCCCCGGGACGTCGCGCTGGAAACCGCCGTCGCCAAGGTCCGCAATGAAATGCTGCCCGCCATGCAGGCGGCGGGGGAAGTCGACCCGGAGGTGAGCATGACCATCTCCGGCGCCGCCGACCAGCTCGATGCGACCCAGGCCTCGTTGAGCCAGAACTTTATCGTCGCGGTGCTGCTCATCTATCTCTTGCTGGTAGCCATCTTTACCCACTGGGGCTATCCCTTGATTATTCTTGCCACCGTGCCCCTGGGCATTGCTGGCGGTATTGTCGGGCTGGTCACCATTAATGGCTTTGGCAGCGTGCTGGGCGGTTTTCATCAGCCTTTCGACATGATCACCATGTTAGGTTTCGTTATTTTGCTGGGGACCGTGGTCAACAACCCCATCCTGATTGTTGACCACGCCCGAGTGGGACTGGCCCGGGGCAAAGACACTGCAACTGCCGTTCGCGAGGCGGTCGCCGCCAGGCTACGCCCGATTTTGATGTCGACCTTCACCACCATTTTCGGTTTGGCCCCGCTGGTGTTTATTCCCGGCTCGGGTACCGAACTGTATCGGGGCGTGGGCATTGTGGTGCTGACCGGCATCCTGATATCAACCGCGATTACCCTGACGTTTTTGCCCTGCCTGTTGGTCAGCGTGCTGCAGTGGCGCGACCGCAAACACGCTGAACCACAATGCTAGTGTCCTGTCCGGTAAGTTCGTTGTCTATCAGCGTGCCAGCCAAGGCTCGTGGCAAGGCGCGACTTGCAGGCAATGGCCGTAGCCCTTGTCAAAAGGCGCAACGCAGCCAGGAGCATTGGCTGGCGCGCCCTCTGGGAGCCTACAGGATACGCTGTAACAGCGTTGCGACCCTTGGAAATACAACCAGTATTCCCTGCGGATCGCGCCTTGTTACAACGTATCCTGTAGGCTCTGATGTACAACGAACTTACCGGACAGGACACTAGAACCACATGCGCAGGCCCACTACGAACTGCAGGTCTTCGATGTCGTCGCCTTCGGCGGCGGCAAGGTCGGCGCTGTTGCCGTAGCGTTTTTGCCAGTTCAGCCCGATGTAGGGCGCAAACTCCCGGCGCATTTCATAGCGCAGCCGCAGCCCCGCCTGAACATCGGCCAGACCCGAACCGACACCGGTGTCCGGGTCATTGTGACCGTAGACATTAAGCTCCACTTCCGGGCTGAGAATGAGCCGTTGGGTCAGCAACATCTCGTACTCGCTGACCAGACGCAGCGCGGTGCGTCCGGACTCGCCCACAAACAACGAGGCCTCCACTTCAAACTGGTAGGGTGCCAGCCCTTGCAGGGTAAGCACCGCCCAGTTGCGGTCGGGCTCGGGTTTGATATCACGCCTAGCGCCAACCTGCAGATTCCAGAATGGGGTAACTGCCCGGCTGTAGAGCGCTTGTAATTCCAGCTCTTCGTAGTCGCCGTCGACCCGCTCGCTGTCGACTTTCAGCCACAGCTTGTTCAGGTCGTGGCCAGCCCACAGCTGACCTTCGAAGGCAACCGGATCATCGCCTTCAGTTTGCCGCAGCTCCAGTTGATCAACCTTACCCATCACCAGAAAGGGATCATCGTTGCCGCCGGCATACACCTGAGTGGCCCAAAGCAGCAACGCCGGCAGCACAACATAGCGATAGAAATGTTTCATACCCCACGCCCTCCCTGCTCTACCCTCACCTCTCGCATCATGCCGGGCATGTGGTACATCAGGTGGCAGTGATAGGCCCAGCGACCCAGCGCATCTGCGGTGACCAGGTAACTGATCTTGGTACCCGGCTGCACCAGCAAGGTGTGTTTGCGGGGAATCGCGGCGGGGTCGCCGGTCTCCAGCTCACTCCACAGGCCATGCAGGTGAATGGGGTGGGTCATCATGGTGTCGTTAACCAGAGTGATCCGCACCCGCTCGCCATAGGTCAGTCGTATGGGCTCGGCATCGGCAAAGCGGATACCATCTAACGACCACATATAGCGCGCCATATTGCCCGTCAGGTGAATCTGAATTTCGCGTTCGGGATCGCGCCGGTCCAGAGTGGGATACAAGTTGCGAATATCGCCATAGCGCAGCACTTTGCGACCGTATCGTTGGGCATGGTCTCGCAAACCCACCCCCGGATCATGCAGCCCGCTTTGGGGCGCCTCAGCGCGCATATCCACCTGGGGGCCAAACTCGCTTGGTGCGTGATGTATTTCGGCGCGGCTACCAAACCCGGCGGGACCCGGCTTGTCACTCACCGAGCTGGCATGCATGCCGTGCCGGCGGTGATCCATGCCCTTCATCGAATGCTTGCCATGATCCATGCCAGTCATCGAGTGATGCATACCGCCCATATTATGGCCGCTGTGATCGCCGCCGCTGGCAGCGTGCTGGGAGTGATTCCCATGACCCGCTGCCGATCCACCGTGGTCCATGCCCGCCATCGCCGCCATGCCCATATCGCCATGACTCAACAGTGGCCGGTAGTCCATGTCAGGAATTTCCGCCGTTAACGATGGGTCCGGTGTCAGGGTGCCTCGAGCATAGCCGCTGCGGTCCATGCTTTGGGCAAACACGGTGTAGGCCTGGTCACCGCTGGGCTCGACCACCACGTCGTAAGTCTCAGCCACGCCGATCCGAAACTCATCCACTGACACCGGCTCGATGTTCTGGCCGTCACTGGCCACCACCGTCATTTTCAAACCGGGAATGCGAATATCAAACAGAGTCATTGCCGCGCCGTTGATAAACCGCAGCCGCACCTTTTCGCCCCGCTTAAACACCCCAGTCCAGCCGCTATCCGGTGTTTCGCCGTTCATCAAAAAGGTATAGGTGTAGCCGGTTACATCGGCAATATCGCTTTGCTTCATGCGCATGGCATTCCACATCTGCCGCTCATTCCAGGTACGCGCCACCCCTTTCTCTTTGATGTCGCGCCACAGGTCAGCCACTGTGCGTTCCTGAAAGTTGTAGTAGTGGCTCATCTTTTTAAGCTTGGCGTAAACATCGCCGGGGTCTTCATCAGTCCAGTCGGAGAGAAGCACTACATAATCCCGGTCGTAGGCGACCGGATCGGGGTCTTTCGGCTCAATCACAATCGCGCCGTAGAGCCCGGTCTGTTCTTGCCAGCCCGAATGGGAGTGGTACCAGTAGGTCCCGTTTTGATTAACCTCGAATTGGTATTCGTAGGTTTCGCCGGGGGCAATACCCCTAAAACTCAACCCCGGCACACCGTCCATGTTGCTGGGCAAAATCATCCCGTGCCAGTGAATGGAGCTATCGTGAGCGAGGTGGTTTGTCACCCTCAGGGTGACCCGCTCCCCCTCCTTCCAACGCAATATCGGTGCCGGCACACTGCCATTAACCGCCGTGGCGCTGCGATCGGCACCCGTAAAATTCACTGGCAGGTAGCCAATGGATAAGTCGAATTGATTGCCGCTAAGCACCGGGGGCAGGGCCTTGGCTTGCGCTTTGGGACTGGTCAGGCTCAACCCCAGGCCCGCAAGAGCGAGCCCAGCACTTGCCCCAGTAACAAATCGGCGCCGCGAAAGTCGCGGAAACGCAGGTGTGTTCACGTGAAAATCCTCATTTTTAACCTAACGGTTCTGCGCAAAGCGCAGAGGGACTGATCCTGTGTCAGGCCAAAATGGGAGGACGAAAACGGTTCTGGGAGATGACTCGAGGAGCAGGGACAAACACCGCAAACTGCGGCTGATGGGACAAATACAAACTAACGGATGCGGGCACCACGGCAAGACTGGAATGGCAATGCCCCACACAGCATTGGCACTCCACCTGGCAGCACTCCTCACTACCCGGCGCGCCTTTCCCGGCCTGATGATCCGCGGGCGATTCGGTATCGCAGTGAGAAGCCATCTCAACTTGAATATCGGCCACCATCAACTGGTGATCGGCACCATCATGCAGGGCGAGGCCAGCGCTATGGGGAGCGTCATCAGCGCGATGCTGAGCATGGGAAGTGCCGTGCATTGCCGCCGACCACGCCACACCCACCTGTAACCCCAGGAAGATCAGCAGAACAAAAGTGGCAATGCGGCGACGTTTCATAGTTCAGATTGTAAAAAAACCACGGCCAGTTTGACAATCGCTCGGAAGAAAGCGTGCCGGGTTTCACCGCGACATCGACCTCAGTGAACCTTGCAGCACGGATATTTGTCAAAAGGCCTGTTACAACATCAAAGGAATCGACAGACACCCAGCAAACGAGAGGAGAAAGGAAATGCCAACCGCCGTTCTCTACCGCATGCAAACCGACTCACATATCTGTCCATTTGGTATCAAATCCAAGGATTTGCTGAAGCGCAAAGGCTACACCATCGAAGACCACCCCCTCAAAAACCGTGAGGAAACAGAGGCCTTCAAATCCAAACACGATGTCAGTACGACGCCGCAAACCTTTATCGGCGATGCGCGTATTGGCGGCTACGACGCGCTGCTCGACTATTTTAATGAGTCCACCCTGAAGCAGGAGGGCTTGACCTACCAGCCGGTCATTGCCGTATTTTCCACCACCTTTGCCATGGCGCTTGCTGGCAGCTGGGCAATGGCAGGAGGCATCGCCCAGGTCATTAGTCTGTTTATCGCCTTCAGTATGTGCGTGTTGGCCATCCTCAAACTACGGGACCTCTACGCCTTCTCGAATCAATTTGTCACCTACGACCTGCTGGCCATGCGCTGGGTTCGCTACGCCTATATCTATCCCTTTGCCGAGGCCTTCGCCGGGGTGGGGATGATCGCCGGGCTGCTGCCCTCACTGGTCGGCGCCGTGGCAGTGACTATTGGCGCGATTGGTGCTGTCTCGGTTTGCAAAGCAGTATATTTCGACAAGCGGGAGCTGAAGTGCGCCTGCGTGGGCGGCGACAGCAACGTACCCCTAGGGCTGATCTCGCTCACCGAAAACCTGATGATGCTCGGCATGGGCGCGTGGATGATTTTCTAACCCACCGAGCATCCGCGCCGGTGGCTGCCGCTGATGACACAAATTCCTTATACTTCGCCGACCTGTTAATACGGTGCTTATTCAGTGGCAAGCCCCTCTTCCCCCCGCTGGGATATCTTTTGTCGGGTCGTCGATAATTTCGGCGATATTGGCGTTTGCTGGCGGCTGGCCCGGCAACTGGTCGCCGAGTACGACCTCCGTGTCACCCTGTGGGTCGACGATTTGGCCGCCTTCTCCAAAATTTGCCCGGAAGCCCGTCTGGTCAACAACCGCAGTGACTATTGCGGCGTCAACGTTGCGCACTGGCCAGAGGCCTCGTCATCCCCCTGCGCCGATGTGGTGATTGAGGCCTTCGCCTGCGAGCTTCCCGACACTTACATCAACAGCATGATCGGGAACAGCGCACCGCCCCTATGGCTGAATCTGGAATATCTCAGCGCCGAGGACTGGGTAGGTGGCTGCCATACCCTGCCATCACCGCAGCCCGGCGCACTAACGAAGTACTTTTTCTTCCCCGGCTTTAGTGAGGCAACCGGCGGACTGCTGCGAGAGGCCGACCTGCTCGAACGGCGGGACGCCTTTCAGACCAGCACAAGTGCCAGGCAAGGCTTTCTGGCTGAGCTTGGTATTACCCTCCCTAACGAGGCGTTACTGGTCTCGCTATTTTGCTATGACCAGCCTGCTCTGGACGCCTGGCTGGATACGATTGCCGCGGGTGAGCAGCCCTGTGTTTTACTCGTTCCAGACGGACATATCACCAGCGCCGTGGCCAAGTATCTGGGGGTGGCGGAACTTAAGGCCGGTCAATGTTACCCACGCGGCAACCTTCAGGTTTGTCGATTACCCTTTCTCAGCCAGGATAACTACGACCGCCTGTTGTGGAGCTGCGATCTGAACCTGGTGCGCGGTGAGGACTCCTTTGTCCGCGCCCAGTGGGCCGGGCGACCAATGCTCTGGCATATTTACCCCCAAAGCGAGGGTAGTCATCTGGTCAAGCTGCAGGCCTTTCTAACACGCTACTCAGGCGCATTACCCCAAAATACGGCGACGGCGCTAAACGACATTTTCCTCGCCTGGAATCGCGGCGAGCCGCCGCCAAATAGTGAGTGGTTACTATCGCTCGTTAACCCCGTCATTTCAGCCCATGCAGACAAGTGGTGCCTGTTACTAAGTCAGCAAAAAAATCTTGCCGAGAACCTAGTGCGTTTTTCCAGAAACTGGTTATGATGCGCAGCCACCACGCGGCTGGCATCCCTATTTCCTTTTCTGGAATCGAACATGAAAACCGCTCAAGAAATGAAAGCCAACAGCGTGATGCTGATTGATAGTCAGCCGTGGATGGTGCAAAAAGCCGAGTTCACCAAATCCGGTCGCAACAGCGCCATTGTGAAAATGAAGCTGAAGAACCTGCTCAGCGGCTCAACCACCGAAACCGTATTCAAGGCCGACGATAAAGTCGAGCCGGTCATCCTCGAACGTCTCGAAGTCACCTACTCCTACTCGATGGACGATACCTACGTATTCATGGATGAAAACTACAACCAGTATGAGCTGAACGCCGACGATATCGAGAGCGTATTGCCCTATGTGGTAGACGGGATGAGCGATGTCTGTGAGGCGGTGTTCTTCGAAGGGAAAGTCATCTCCATCGATCTGCCGACCACTATTGTTCGCCAGATTACCTACACCGAGGGTTCTGCCCGGGGTGATACCTCTGGCAAGGTCATGAAGCCCGCCAAACTCAGCAACGGCACCGAGCTGAAGGTCGCAGATTTCTGCGAGATTGACGATTGGATCGAGATCGACACCCGTAGCGGTGAGTACAAGTGCCGCGCGAAAGCGCCTGCCTGAGCACCTATTCTTTCACGCCGTTGGCTGGGGCCAATGCCCCGGCAGGCAGCAGAGATAAATCCACGTAGATTGCAAAGCCGACGCGCGGAGATTGTCCCCCGCGCGCCGCTTGGTCAGTTCACTGTGAACTGGATCGTACCACTGATCTCGCCCTCGGCGGTGTAAACACCGACGGGGGGCTCCTCTCCGTTCTCGTTGCCGGGCGAGGCCACTACCAGCTCGGAAAAGTTACCGAGCAGCATTACCGTTGACCCCTCAGCCATCGCCGGCACCGTCCAGCGACGGCCCACCGGGGTTTGCCCGTCGCGGCAATCGGCAAAATGAATACTGGGGTCGGTCATTGGCAGCACATTCACTTCCTCATTTTTCTCATTGTAGGTATGCAGCGAGAAAGTCATGTTGCTGCTCACCGGCAAGCCCGGTATCGGTTTGGCCGAACAGGCGAGATCGAGATTCAGGTCATAATCCGCTTCGGATTGGTGCTCAAAAACCCAGGCCATGATGTAGAGCGCAGCAACAGACGAGGGTGCGCAATCGGTGACCAGCTCGCCCTCGGATTCCTCCTGTTTGTAACAATGCCCCTGGTTTTCATGGCGCGTGCCAAATCCAATGGTATTGTCGCCGAGGTTCTCCACGGCGCCCCGGCTCTCGGCAATCAGGCTGAAGGTTTGCGAGTGGCAATCCTCGCCGCGCTGATCAGAGAAAACCAGATTGTCGGAATCAGACTGGTCAAAGGTAAAGGGGCGCCCGACCGACAGGGAGGCAAACTTGTCGCGTACATTGCTGGGGTTGAGCCCCTCATAGTTTGGATCCACATCACCAAAATAGGTCTCCTGGGCGATGTCCTCCGGGTTACTTTCGGTGCACTCCTCCACCGGGCTTGCGGCGTCAGTTACCACCAAGGCATTCATAAAGACGTTGCCCGCACAATCCAGTGTATTGATGGTGACATTGGCGGAAATACTGTTGTCCTCATTGCTCGTGGCGGTGAGGACAAAGGTCCCGAGTTCTTCGGTGCTGAACCGCACCCCGTTATCAGGCAGTACCGTGAGGGTGCCGCCGTCGGCGCTCCAGGTGACCGAGTCATCGTTCTCAAAGCCGGTTACTTCGGCCCGATTTTCTTCAACGTAGACCTTCTCGTCACAACTGCCCGCCAGCGTCTCCTCAATTTCCACCTTCAGATCTTCGAGCTTCACCAGCACCGTTTTCGCTCGATCACCCTGCGGATCGAGGCTCTTTGAGGTCGACTTGAGCGTCAGGCTCAGTGGATATTTCTTGAGGTCCGGGGAGGTGCTTAACGTGAGATCAAGGACATTGCCCGAGCGGCTCTTCGCCACCGCCAGGTCCGCCGACGACGTCAGCTCATGTTTTTCTGGGAATACCGAGTTGAGGATGGAGACGACCACGTCGACGGTATCCCCCGCATTCTGAACCACGACGGGGTCAGAGGAAAACGAGAACTGCTTGCGAAGATTTTCCACTTCAACGGTGTCACGTTCGTCGGCGAGGGTATTGGTATAGGACGGGAATAGCTCAGACTTAAGCTTAACTTCCAACTCGGATACGCCGATGGCAACCGGCTTGATCTTGCGGCTGGTTTCACCTTCTAACTCAAAGGCAGAGCCGCTGAGAAAGGTGGCATCGGCGTAACTACCGTCAATATTGATATTACCCCAGGTGATGGGCGGCACGATCAGCTCGCAATCCTGCGCCCGGGCTTTGCCCGTCACCCGGCTGGCCACCTCGGTGGTGCCGAACATCAAATTGGGGTCCACTGGGCTATTGGGTGCGCCCAGCGCGGCAAAGCCGGTGTCGGCAACCAATTTTGAGAAATCGTATTCTTTGCTCCGCGCTTCGATTCTGAAAAGCCAGCTCGGGTCTGAGAATTTATCGGTGTAATCCTCCTCCAGTCGCGACTTGGGAATAATGGTCACATCGGCCTTGGTAATTTCGGAAGGTAACAGCGCCGCGACCATATCCACTTCCATGCTATCGGTAATACTGGTAACCGCCATGGCCGTTGCCAATACCCCAAGCGGTGACGCATAGGCGCCCTTGCTGACCTGGCTGCCCACTGTGAACAGCGTGTTGATAGCCGAGTTCTTTGCGTTGGTCGACGCCGCGTTCGCTGCCGCATTGCGCTGTTTGGTTTGGGCCTCGTAGGAGAGCTTCATGCCCCGCGACAGGGTCTCGCCGTTGTAAATATCCACCTTGTGTTTGCTGTTATCGGCATAGGTGCCGCTGCAAGTGGCACGGGTCACACTCGGCTCAATCAATTCGGCTCTGGCGACTACCGCGGGCTCCTGCTCCACAAATATTGGGCCATCAAACTGCGCGCCAAATTCGGAGAGCAGCGCAACCAGGTCGAGCTTTTCCATGAGCTGAGCGATGAACTGCTTGTCCTCGTCAGACAGCGTTGCAAACACATCACGCTGATAGGGCAGGCTGATCTCGCTGGTGGGATCATTAAAAATCTCGTGCACATAATGGGCAGTCAGCAGAATCGGATCACTCTGCAGGTTTTCGTCAGTAATGGTATCCGGGTCATAGCCAAAGGCGGATTCAAAATTGGCCAACGCCTGCTCAAGGTTGTTGAGCATCGACAAATAGACTTCGTCGTCTGCCGCAGCCGGCAGCGACTCAACCGTAACGCTACCAAGGTCGCAGCGCGCCCCATCGAGATCGGCGGCCAATTCGGCAACCCCGCCCTGGGCAGCCCAAATGGGTGTCACCGGTAGCGCGATCAGATACCCCATGTCGCTTGGGCTGCTGGCGAGCACAACTTCGTCGCCATCAATGAGCAGGTAGGCCTGTTCCAGCTGGCCGTTGGTTTTCAGCTCAACCGGGTCACCTGCCTGAGCGGTGTCCGAGAGTAAGGTTGCGCCCTGGCAGGCGCTCGGTGAACCATCGCCTCCTCCACCACCTCCACCACCTCCACCGCCGCCACAGGCAGCCAGCAAGGCAGAAAGAAAGAGCAGTCCGCAGGAAAGCAGTGTGCGGCGGCCGGAGAATTCCAGCCCGCCAGAAAATCGCTGATTAATAGGCATACCCAACAAATCCCTGTTTACTTTATCGATTAGAAAACACCGGATTTGGTCGAAAGGCGATAATGCGGAAAAACCCAAAAAGCCCACGTGATGACCTTGTCTGGAAGCCCACTCTCTTCTCAACCAATTCCTCGCGTTAGAGCAGGATACCCATCGATCCGGCGGATTACTACACCTTTTGCGCCCCGCAGGAATCAGTGCACTAGGCGGCCCGTTGCGCCACACCAACATCCGCAGCAAGTACAATTTGCAGATTTCTGTTCAGGGGAATACCGCGTGTTCTTTAAGGCACCCGCTCAAATATCAACAAGCTTTATCGCCGTATTCTCAATGACAGCCGCCACAGGCCAAGCTTCACAACACATCTTTGGGATCAAACCGACAGTCGGGAGCATGCTGCTCCCGGGCCACTCTCACGTCGCGCACACAACGCTGGGCATCAATTCGCCAGCGTAAGAAATCGACGGCGTTTAATGTAAACCCTTGGTCTATCAGCGCCAATGCAATTGCAGAACGCGCGGCCATGGCTTGGTCACGGCTCTCATAGGGCCCCTGCAATTTTTGACGCGGACACGTCTGCGGGCCAGCCTCGGAGGCACCGGATAAGGCCACCAGGGTCCAGGTGGGATCGTTATTGGCAAGCACGTAAATCTCCACCCGCCAACCACGGTCGTTGGCAAGTAGCACCCCCTCCCCATCAGGTATGTCACTCGAATACCGCAATCTCACCGCAGCAGCCCTTTTTTGACAGTCTGAACTGCAGCTTAGCAAAGCAGCGCCAGAAGAAAACCGCCCCGATGCCGGGAGTAAAAGCTGGCAGCAGACTTACTGACGAATATCTGCGAGCTGCTGAATCAAGGGCTGCTCGGTGGAAAAGCGCCAGGCACCTTCAGCGACTAAAGAAACGGACGCCCGATAACCTCTGCCATCGCACACCGCTCGAAAAGATTTTTCCTCAGCCATATCCGGTGCTTTGTGACGGGCATTAATGAAGTATTGAATGTTGCCATCAATCTGCCGGATGGTGCCTACCGTTTTATCAAAGGTGGTATAGCGCGCAACGCCGATTTCCTTTCTGATCTCCTTCGCGCAAATCGCAAGCGCCGATTCATCTACCGATGCACCCGCGTTCACAGCCACTGCCACCAAGCTCAACAGCAGGGCCGCAACAATCTGTATTTCCCCTCTCATCTGCTCGTCTCCTAATGAACGATACCTCCCCAGCCCACCGACATTTTTTGCTGTTATGAATGTCGCTACTCCGCTAACCGCGCGCGAATGACTGGGATGAGTTTACCGACTGGAAAGGGTGTGACTTAGACGAAGATAAAGAGGTAATCATCTTTAATATAAGCATCTAGAATTTGCACGCTAACAGGGCAAGAAAGACGCCATAAAAGTAGTCAATGACGACATTGACATGAAACAAAAACCACAGGAAAAACAGTGCGTTTCGTATTTACTCACATTTTATCCCGCGGCCGAATGCAGTCGTCGCGTCATACAACGGTCATCTTTTCAGGCCATGTTGACTCACTTATAACGTGCAACGTCATACTGCAAGCAAGCTTTAGGACAGGCTGATCATGTTTAGTGCAACGAGTGGCCACATCGACTCCAAACAGGGCGGAAAGCGCTACTGGCAAAGCTGGCCCGCCCCTCAAGCCCGAGCGGCGCTGGTGGTTGTCCACGGACTGGCAGAGCACAGCGGGCGCTATGGTCGCTTGGCAAGCTGCCTTCATGCCCTGAACGTCTCCACCTTCGCGCTGGATCATCGGGGCCACGGCCGCTCCGACGGCAAGCCGGGGGCAATCGGCCAGTTTGAGCACCTCACCGACGACCTGGCCCACTTTATCGGCGAAGTGGTGACCCCATTGGGACTGCCGCTATTTCTCTTCGGGAAAAACATAGGGGGCACGCTGGCAATCGATTACCTTCTGCAGCAGCGGTGTGAGGCGACAGGGCTGATTCTGTCGGCGCCATTTATTCACGCCGACTTCCTACCGCCCGACCTGGCCCTTGTGCTTGACGGTCTCAGCACCTTTCTGCCAAACCTGCCGGGGTACAAGCTATCACCTAGCTTGCTGACCCAGGACCGGCAGGAACTACAACAATACCGCGAAGACAAGCTGATTCTGCGTGATGCGGTTCCGGTCAAGAGTATCGCCGAAATTCTCGGCGCCATGGCCGGCCTTCGTGAACACCTGCAATCCATCACCACCCCGCTGCTCCTACTCCAGGGTTTAGCCGATCCACTGGTCGGAGCAGAGTCGAGTCAGCAGCTACATGCCACCTGGAGGGCTGCAGATAAAACCTATCTTACCTATCCTGACCTGCGCCACGATTTGCTCAATGAACACCGAGAGGGGCGCGCCGCCGTCACCAAGGCCATTTGCGACTGGCTGGCCACTCGCCTGCCTGACGCCTCCTGACCGAAGACCTCGGCACCTGACCTGACTTCGGCAACCCGCCTGAATCGCCAAGTGTGGCCTCCATCACGCAAACCGAAACTGGCATCGCGCAAACCGTGACTTGCATCGCGCAAGACGGGGCTTTCATCACGCCAAGCGGGGCTATGGCAACTTGGCTGTCATCTTCCGCTGCTATGTTGAGCCACGTTTAGCCATACCCACCGGACTGCCACGCACAATGAACGCCCGTCAGACTCGATATCTCACCGCGCTGCTAGTGACCCTGGCAGGCCTCGCCGGCGGTATCCGCAGCGGACATGCCGAAGCGCCACCAGTTGAGCTGGCCCCCTACATGACCGAATTGCAACAGCTGACCCATAAGCTGTCGCTGTCTGTCGCCGCCAAAAATCCCGCCCTCGCCGAGTTTTATCTGTACGAGTCACTGCAGGTGATCAACACCATTCAGGAACAAGTGCCTGAGTACCGGGGTATAGCCGTTGCAGTTTTGCTCGATCAAATTGCCCGGCCTCACTACGACGGCCTAACCCAGGCATTGGCGCAGCCCGACACGGCGCGTTGGCAGCCGAGCGTCAACGCACTAATAGACAGTTGCAATCAATGCCACCAGGCCACACAGCACGGCTTAATCAAGATTCGTCTGAACCCCAACAACCCTTATTTGCAGGACTTTCGGCCGTGAGCAAACCTGCTGCCACATTACTCGCGGGCGCGCTGAGCCTCTTTCCCGTTGGCCAAGCGCTGGCTGCTCGCCCGATGGGAGAAGTCGCCCAAGTCCAGCCCCAGCGTCCGGCGCCGGTTGACGCGATCGTGTCGATTAGGACCTTTCAAGGTAAGTCCACCGGCGAACCCCTCCAGCCCCTGGCCGACAGCATGGGCGTGATCGTTGAGGCCGAGGGCTTCATTCTGACCAGCTACACCGGGTTGCTGAATCCCCTGTCCGATCTGCTTGCCGATACGGTGTTTGTCAAACTCAAAGGGGAAGAGCGGCGCTGGCGGCAGGCGGATATTGTCAGCATCGAGCCCACCCTTAACTTTGCGATTCTGCGGATCGAAGCCAGTAAGCCCTTACCCGCCGTTGGCTTTGTACCCGCCGACGAACTGCATACCGGCCGGGCACTGTTAAGCGCCAGCCAACGCAGTGCAAACCGCTTTCAGCGCGGTGAAATCTCCCATATGAATACCATGGAGTGCTACCAGGACAGCATGACAGCGACCATGCTCAAGGCGGATTTTGATGCACCCAGCCCGGCCCTGGGCAACCCCATCTTCTCCGGCGACGGCCGCCTGGTTGCGTTAGAGACGGGCTACCTGGCCCCCGAGACAAGCGAGACAGACCCGAGCAGTCAGGCACCCGGACACTACGTTTTACCGGCATTTCTGGCCTTTAATATTTACCACGCCGTCAAATTCAAGAAGAGTTTCAAATCACCGTGGACGGGTTTCTCGGTTAGCGCCCTGAATTCCTTTCAGCAAAAGCAGCTGCCCGTAGAACGCTATTTAACCGGCGTGGCCATTGATCGCGTGTGGGCAAACAGCCCCGCCTCGGCGCTGGGAATTCAACCCGGCGATCTTCTGCTGCGCTTTCACCACTACCCGATTGCGACGGTGGCCGACTTCCAGAAGTGGCTGTATCAATACGGCGTGGGAGCCGAGGTCAAACTGCATTTGCTGCGCGACCGGCAGCTGATCATTCTGCCTTACAAGATTGAAGAGCGACCCACCTGGGCAATCCCCAAATAAAGCGCCAAACCCCTCAATCGCCGGCCACCAGCATGCGATCTATCTGGCTGCGCAAATTACGCATGGCAGGGCTCTGCCGACGGGACGATGGCAACGCCTGCCACGCCGAAAGGCTCTCCGCCGCGAACACCCGGGCCTGCTGACCCTTGCCCTGGGCGGCGCTCAGATTCGCTCTGCGCAGCAACCATTTTGGCTGTTGTCTGGCGGTGTCGGGAATTTGCTGCCAGTAATCCTCTGCCCGTTCCCACAAGCCCTCACGCTGGGCCAGGCTGAGCGCCCGATCGATCACCGCAATATTGCCGGGAAAGCGCACCAGGGCATGATCATAACCAGCGAGGATGCGTTTGGCGCTGACACCGGCGCGGGCTTGCAGATAGGCGCGGTTGAGAAAGGTCTGGGGCGGTACCAACTCATCCAGCCGAATGGCCTTGTCGAGGACGGCAACCCCGGCGGCATAGTCTTCCCGTAAGCGACAGGTTTCAGCCAGCAGTCGCCAGCCTTTCGATGAACCGGGAACCTGCTCGAGATAGGCCTCGACATAGTGCCGCGCCTGACCGGGATCATTCAGCCCCAGCATCGCGTCAGCCTGCCAGAACAAGGCCTCAGCCAGAAGCGGGTCCAGTGCCAGGGCCTGGCGATACTGCGCCAAAGCCTGCTGCCACTGCGCCGAATCGCGCAGAATACGGCCCCGCCGCAAATACAGGCGGGCATCCCTGGGTGATTCCTCGATCCGGTGATCGATATCGTGCAGGCGCGATTCCTGATCACCGTGGGCCAGCAGCGGCCCACTGGCTACCAATGTCATTGCAACAACAAGCGCAAAGCTAACGCCGGGTTTCAATAGACAGGTCGTCATGTGGCAACCTCCTCGCTTGGTTGACAGGGAAGCCCGCGAGGCGCTGGGCTTCCCTCAGGACGGGCCGAAACCCGCAGGGAAAGTTACTGATAGGAAATCGTCAGCGTCGGCCGCTGATTCTGGGTGCCATACTCGCTTGAACGCATGTCGATACCGTTATTGGTACCGCCGGACTGGATCAACACGCCGTCGTTGACACCGCTGTCGATCCAGCGGTGTACCAGGGCAACCCCATCGGCATTGAGGTTGATGGTGTAACCGCCCTGGGAGGTGGGGCTGAAACTGCCAACCTGGTCGCCCCGGTTGGACAGGGGTTGGGCGTTATTCCAGGTTACGCCGGCTTCGTTCCACGCTCCCTGCATCTCCCAAAAACCATAGACGCTGTTAGTCTGGTTGTAAACCCGGACCGTAATACTGGCTGCGGTCACGGCTACTCCAGCAGGAACCGACGACACGTCCCGTTTGAACAAAGCACCTGCCACATAACAATGCAGCCAATTGCAGCCTGTTAGTACTTTCCCACGTGTTGGCAATTGGTGTTTAGGGTGTGCAAACGCCAGCCTTAAACGACCAAGCATTGTCATCGAAAGCGTCACAACAACTGGGTATACTTTGCGCCGCCATAATCCATCCCACCCTAACGCGCGCTATTGGAGACCCCTCGTGGAACGCTTTGTAGAAAATTTGATGTACGGTACCCGCTGGATTCTCGCACCGATTTATATCGGTCTGAGTCTGGCCCTGCTGATGCTGGGTTTGAAGTTCTTCCAGGAAGTGTTTCATTACCTGCCCATGATCTTCTCCATGAAGGAGGCAGACCTGGTGCTACTGGTCTTGTCGCTAATCGACCTGGCGCTGGTGGGCGGCCTGTTGGTGATGGTGATGTTCAGTGGCTATGAAAATTTTGTTTCTCAGCTGGATATCGACGACGGCAAAGAGAAACTGAGCTGGCTGGGCAAGGTTGACTCCGGCACCTTGAAAAACAAAGTCGCCGCATCCATCGTCGCGATTTCCTCTATCCATCTGCTTAAGGTTTTTGTGAACGCAGAGAATGTCTCGCCGACCCACCTGAAGTGGTATGTGATTATCCACCTGACCTTCGTTCTGTCCGCCTTTGCGATGGGCTATCTGGACAAAATCACCCGGCATAATCATTAAGTTCGACTATCCAGCACACCGCGCTCATCAATTAGTGTCCCCCCGGCCCTCATATCAGTGAGGGCCAATCCCTTTCTCCCGGTTACCCCTCCCAAGCAGGCGCTCACCGCAAGGCCCGGATAGGCCGGTAGTGATGCTGCCTCTACAATAGGTGTGATCGCAGCAAAACACTAACTGCACCCACAAAAAAAGGCCCGACTGCATTCGCAGCCGGGCCTTATGACAATCTTTTAAAAACAGCCTGACGGCGACAGCCCCACCTTGGCGGTGGGGCCTTGCAACCCGTTACAGATCCAGGCTCAGGCGATCGCCTTTGGCGCGGGACACACACAGGCACATTTGATCGTTCGCCGCTTTCTCTGTCTCGGACAGGAAGGCGTCACGGTGATCCACTTCGCCGTCGACAACACCGGTGATACAAGTACCACAAGTCCCTTGCATACAAGCGTAAGAGGGCTCCACACCGGAGTGCTGCAGTGCGTCGATGATGGACTGATTCGCCTTCACCTCTACCTCTTTGTTGGACTTGGCCAGGTGAACGGTAAAGGGGTGGCTCGCCACATCCTCAGCCATCGGCGCCGCGAAGGACTCGATGCGGATATTTTCGGGGTGCCAGCCCAAGCCCACTGCCGACTCGCGCAGCCAGTTCATAAAGCCACCGGGGCCACAGATGTAAATCTGGGTATCGTGGCTCGGATTGGCCAGCACCGTTTCAGGCGCGAGGGCGCTGCGACCATTGTCCTGGTCCAGGTGAATGTGCACATGCTTGGCCAAACGGCTGACACTCAGCTCCTTCTTGAAGGGCACCGCCTCTTCGTTACGGGCGCAAACGTGCAGTTCAAAATCCTTACCAAGACGAATCAGGCGGTGCGCCATGGCCAGCATTGGGGTAATACCAATACCACCGGAAATCAGCACAAAGCGCTTGGCGTTTTCATACAGCATGAAGTTGTTTTTCGGGCGACCGATCTTGATCACCTGACCCACTTCAAGCTGGTGCATTGCCTTGGAGCCGCCGCGACCGTTCTCTTCACACTTCACTGCAATGCGGTAGCGGTTGCGAACGTCATCGTGCTCTACCAGAGAGTACTGACGGATCAGGCCTTCTTTAATGAAGACGTTCACGTGGGCACCCGCTGCACCTTCTGGCAACAGTACATCGCTGTCGGTCGGCTCGAAGACGAAGGAGCGGATTCCCTCACCGACTTCCTCAATGCTGTATACCTTCACTTCAATCGGCGCATTCACCTCTTCACCGGGCACCCAGATCGGTTCGGCAGAGGGCTTCAGCCAGCCGCGCTCAGGAATCGGCTGCTTCTCGAGAATACCGTTGGCCAGATCCCACACTTTGCGGTAGCGGTACCAAGGCAGGTGAGGCAACAGGTGGTGAATGTGGTGGTTTTCCTGACCAAACATCAGGCCGCGCAGCGGCGAGCTTTCATCAATATGCACGGTTGATTGAAAGGGCTCGTTCTCCCAGGTCATGCCGTGGGGATGCTGAATGTGGGCAAAGGTATACGCCACCAGACCCAGACCCAGACGCTGGGGCACCACGTACAGCAGCAGGAACTCCGCCCAGTACGGCGACAGCAAGAACACCGCGTGCAGCCCGATCACCGTCGCCATCATCACATAGACGTACATCTTGATGCGGGGGGACCAATTCTCACGGCCGTTCTTGAAGAACCAGGCCAGCCAGTGAATGTCGGTAAACATCAGGTAAGACAGGCCCGCCCACTTGGGCACATTCACCAGCCCACAATCGGGATCGCGACCTTCCTGGCCAACATACCGGTGATGGTCCATGTGAATCGCGCGGAAAGCGGGCATGTTCATGCCCGGCAGCAGAATTTGCCCAGCCGCGGTACCCAGCAGGTCATTGACGAAATTGTCCGACGACACGGCCCGGTGGGACGCATCGTGCATCGGCGTGAACGCCAGATACACCGCCACAATGTTAAAGGCGATCGCCAGCCACCAAGGTATCATGTCGCTCAGATACCAGTAGCAGGACAGAATAAAGGTCGCCAGCGACGCGATGGTCAGCAGCGTCTGCGGAATGTCGTACTTCTCCATCTTCATGACGTCTTTGTAGCGAGGGTCATGAGTGATCTGGTTCAGCACTTCACGTACGGTTTGATTAGTGGTTACGGTCATAGTCGTTGACTCTACTTTTATTCGGAATTAAAAAATCCATACTGCCACCTGACTTCATATCGAAGGCTGCTTACACTACGGCGCGGCGTTTGCGTTTTATCAAGAACATCCAACGGTACTGACTGGATGTTCAATTTAAACGCTGCCAGCCCCCTCCTTCGAAAAAGCCGAGGAAAAAGCGATCAGCCCTGCTTTTTCCTGAATACAGTACGCAAGATAACGACCTATTGAGCAGAATTAAAGCAATTCAGGGTGTCATTTCTTGCCAACTTTTCGCGCTCAAGCACACCTCCCTCCGATCAAATTTTTGCCTTCTACATCGAGCTGAGCTTCAAAACTCGTCAGACGATGACAACACATTGGCTATCCACAGGTCTTGTGTTTGGAAAAACCACTTGACTTGCAAAACAAACGTGCTAATTTTTTAGCATGTGCTACATTTTTAGCAGGTTGGGAAATGGCCGAGCAACTTAGCCGACGAGAACGCCAAATCATGGACGCCCTTTACCAGCAGGGACGGATCAGCGCCCGCGAGGTGCAAGAGGCCATTCCAGATGCGCCAAGCTACTCCGCAGTGAGAGCCTTGCTCGCGAGGTTAATCGAAAAGGGTGAGATCAGCGCCTCAAATGAAGGTCAGCGACTTCTCTACGAGCCAGCACGTTCAATACAACATGCTCAAGGGTCTGCCATAAAGAGACTAGTAAGCACTTTCTTTGGCGGCTCGGGGTTTCGGGCTGCCACAGCCCTGCTGGAGCAAGAGGCACTGAAGCCCGACGAGATCGAAAAATTACAACGTCTTATCGATCAAGCCCGCAACGGAAAGTAGAGGTGATGCTATGATGGCCCAAGCCCTGTTTTCGACTCTATTCGAGGTGTTGCTATTACTGCTGGCCGGCAGCGCAATTCTGGACTACCTCCACCACCGATCTCCTCAGTTCTTACAACGCGGCACGCTATGTCTGCTGACTTCCGCTCTAATTGGTCTGATTGCGGGCCCGTGGTTAAACCACACCTACATTCCGCTGCTTCCGGTCACTGTCATTCTCGATCCTATAACGCTGATCCCTAAAGATACCGCGGCCAGCTCCGCATTGGTGCTAGCCTGGCAGATATATATCGCTGGTGTGATTGCTTTGACAGCCGGCTGGTTGGCCGCCTTAATCAAAATTTTGCTAATTCACCTTCGAGCACGCCAAGTGACCCATCGTGGTTGGCATTTGACTCTTTCAAGGCTCACTCATCGCCGAGTCCGTTTACTTGCATCATCGCAGATTCAGAGCCCGATGACGTGGGGCACTTTCTGGCCTGTGATTTTGATTCCCGAGAGAGCGCTACGATGGCAGCAAAACCACATCGAATGGACCCTGCGCCATGAAATGAGCCATATCAATAATGCCGATTGGCTAAGCCAACAAATCAGCCGGCTGAGCTGCATCATATTCTGGCCAATACCCTGCGCCTGGCATCTGCTGCATACCCAGTGTCAGGAAGCGGAGGTAGCCGCTGACAATTGCGTCCTTGCGAGTGGGGTCGATGCACCAGACTATGCCGCGTGGTTACTGCAGCAGGCGGCCGGTATGCGATATCGCTGTAGCGTCGCCTTAGCACCAGCCGGTCGTTTAGAAAACCGCTTTGCTAACTTACTACATCCCCGCGATGAGCAGCAAAAAGCCACGCCTAACATTGTCTGGGCATCGGCGGTAGCAGTTGGCGCAACGATGATTGCGACACTGGAAGTAGGCACACTTGCGAGCCCGGTTGTACCTCAGTTTGGCATACCGATAGCCCGGATAGCCGCTCCGAAGCCACTGCCCGCACCAGGCACAGCCCTAATTCAGCGATTGTCACACCCTCTGCAAGGACAAGTCATCCCGCGGCCACCTGCACCGCCACCCGTTGCCCGAGCGCCCGCACCATTAAACTCCGCCCCACCATAAACTTCGCGGGCAGGAAACCACCCAACCTAACCAATTAGACCAAATCGCACTCGCAGCCGTCACAAGCTAAGAGCCAACTCGTCCAGAAAAAAGTAATCAGGAGTACTTGTTATGACTGCAAATATGCTGAACACCTCACCAATTCAACTGACCTCTATATTTAAATACCCGATGATTCTTTTTACGGCGATACTGATAACACTGCTAACGTTTACTTTAATGGAAAAGCTAGTTCATAGTGACCCGGAATTTCCAGAAGAGATGGTCAATCATCGAGTAGCAACTGTAGTAATGGATCCACCGGAACCGATAGAGATACAGCCACCGATCCCTTCACCACCAGACGTGCCGTTACCACCGCCGATGCCGCCCGCTATCGCACAAAACTTCAGCCAGGCGCTGACGTTCGATGTGCCACTTCCGCCTCCGCCACCAACCACTCAGATCAAGCACGAGAATTCTGGCTCTGCGGACTCTGGCGCGATCCCGATTGTTCGCATTGCACCAGAATATCCGCAACGCCAAGCGCAGAGAGGAGTAGAGGGTTATGTTGATTTAGCTTTCGATATTTCGATCACCGGGCAGCCGATAAATATTCGGATCTTGGAATCACAGCCCCAGGGCGTTTTTGACCGAGCCGCTTCTCGCGCTTTAGCTCGCTGGAAGTACCGCCCTAAGGTCGTCGACGGCGCCCCAACGGTTCAATATGGACAGAGCACTCGAATTCGTTTCGACCTACAAAAAGGCTAGTTAGCATCGGTTCCCGGGAACCGCTATCGCCAGTGAGATATATGATACCGAGCTTCCTCACCGCACACTCACACCTTGGCCTTCTGTCGCCACTGCCGTGGCGACATCCCCGTCCAGGATTTGAAGCTGCGGCTGAATACCGCAATATCGGCAAAGCCGAGATTGAGCGCCAGATCGGTGATCGGCACATCGCTGCGCATCAGGCTCTCTTCGGCGATGGCCTGCCGGGTTTCCTTCAGCAGCATCTGGTAATGGGTGCCCTCGGCTTTAAGCTTGAGTTGCAGCATCCGCGGATGCAGATCGAGATTCGCGGCAATCGCTTCTACGCTGCACTCTCCCGACGACAGCAATTGGGCAATAATGGCGCGCACCTGGCTGGGCAGGCTGTTGGGGTGCTGGGCCTGAAGGTCGCGCAGGCGTTCATGGAGATGGTGCTGAATACTCGCCTGGTCCAACAGCGGTCTCTTTTTCAGCCAGGCGGGGTCGACCAGCACGCCATCAAAGTCGCTGTTAAACACGCAGCAGCGATAAAACCGGCAGCCCGCGGCGTCTGGGTGCGACGGTGGCGGCTGACGCAGCTGCAGATTAAGAGAAAAGCGGTCCGCCCCCGCCAGCCCGGCGACAATGTTTGCCAAATGGCCCACCGAGAGCTGCAGCAATTGATTGACCCCTTTCGGGCTACCGACATCAAAGCGCATCTGAATGCGGACAAGATTGCCCTGTGGGGATTGGGTCAGGTGCACGCCACGGGCAACCAGGTAAATATGCCGGCTCAATTCCGCCAGTGCCAGATCCACCGATGGCTCGCTGGACACGGTTGCAGGCAAATCGCCCAACACACCGGGACGGTTTTGCCCGGCTAGAATCAGACCCAACAGCGGTTGGTCACAGGCAATTGCCGCGTTCTCTAGCAGCAAGGCCATCTTGCTGTAAGAGATATACGTGTCGGGATTGCGAAACTGGACCTCAGACAGGCCCGAGGCCCGGATTAGCTGGATGGGGTTGGCGCCAAAGCCAGCAACCAGGGCCTGAAAGCCAGTAAGCGCACCACTTCTAACAAGGTTCACGAATCACCGTCGCCCAGCGAATTTCGCGTAATATCAAATTTATTTCGCAAAAAATCAAGTTTGCATTTTGTCAGCCCTTTACCATTCTTAGCTCAACGCAATCAAACAACGCCCTAACAATAACGAGGTTCACACTGTGTTTGACGATATCAAACTGAGCAGACCCGACCTGGCCATCGACCCGGTACACGATGACCGCCATATCCTTCCGGAAAACCCCTTCGGCCGTGAATCGATCCCCTACACCATCGTGCTGCCAGAGGAAGGCATTGCCGCCTTCACCTACACCTGGGTGAACAAAGCGGGAGAAGCCGGCGCCGCCATGGCTATTTTTGGACCCGGTATAGACAAGCCAATCCAACAGCGCCTGGCCGACCGCCCGGTGGATAAGGATATGAATTTTGGCAATTGGCAGATTGAAAACTTTCAGATGCGCCAGGACCTGAAATTTAAAAATGCCTCGGTGCGCTGGGAGACTGAAGACGCCGTTATCGACTTCACCTTTGAAGCCCTTCACCCCCCCTATGCTTACGGCTCCCACAAAGACGGCTGCCCGGGCTACACCGCGGTGAATCGCATCGAACAGTCTGGCCGCACCAAAGGCTATATCAAGCTGGCCGACCGCGAGATCACATTCGACACCTTCGCCCATCGCGATCACAGCTGGGGCACCCGGGTGTGGGAGGCATTCCAGACCTACAACTGGTATGAAGGCCAGTCTGCAGACGGCAACACCATTGTCCATTACTGGCGCTACTTCGCCATGGGCCAGGAAAACCTGCGCGGGTACGTGGTCAAAGATGGTGTGATGGCGGAACTGACCGACATCCAGACCAAGGTCGAGTTTGATGACGGACTCTGGCACAAGCGCGTTACCACCCTGCTCACCGATGAACTGGGTCGCCAAACCCGAGTAGAAGCCGAGTTTTATGCCCACTACGCACTGCCACCCTCAGAGCATTGTGTGCTCCGGGAGGGCGCGGCCAAGGCCACCTACGACGGCCAGGAAGGTCCAGGCTGGATGGAAGTGTACTGGCAGAACTCTTACCTCGAGTTCTACAATAAAAACGGCTTTCCAAAATAAAAATCATTAAAAGCAGGTAAAACGCGATGCAAACAGATCAAGCTGCTGCCGATATTCGGCAGTACCCCACAGAGGCTTTTATTGAAGCCCTGCGCCAGCGCTTCGCCACCGATCACGAAGTGGATGTGGTGCTGACCCGCAAAATGCAGAACCGCGCCAAGCGCCAAGAGGGTTACACTCCAGTGACCCTCGACCAGTTGGTTGACGGGGTGTCCAAATTGATCGCCAGCAAAGTGCAGGGCGAATTCAGCATCGACAAACCCCGCTGGTTGTCTGGCGGCGCCTCCATGCTGCAAATGGCCTTTCAGCTCAACTGGCAGGGCGAAAGCGGCACCGAGGATCGCCACACCACCCCCATGGTACTGCGCATGAGCCCCATGGAGCCGGTGGTAGAAACCAGCTTTTTGCGCGAGGCGGAGATCGTCAAGTTTGTGGCCGACAACGACATCATGCCCGTTGCCAAGAGCTACTGGATCGACGAGGACGGCAGTCACCTGCCCTTCCCCGCCATCGTTTACGGCTTTGTTACCGGGGTGGCCAAACCCAGCAAAATCCCCTCCACCCAGGTTACCGGTGTGGGGCTCAATTTCGGCCCCGAACTGCGTACCAAACTCGCGCCTCAGGTTATCGAGCAAATCGCCAAGCTCCATGCCTTTGATGCCAGCGCTATTAACTTGCCCGGATTCGATCCGGTAACCGTTGGCAGCAATGACAGCGTGGTCCGCGAGATCAATTGGTGGCACCGGGTATGGGAAGAAGACCGGGGCGAAGACGAACCGCTGATTCAGATTGCCGCCAACTGGTTGCGCCGCAATGCGCCGCCGCTGGACCACGCCTCCATCGTTCACAACGATATGCGCAGCGGTAACTTTCTGTTTGATGAAGACAAGGCCGAGATTACCGCCTGGCTGGACTGGGAATTGGTCAGCATTGGTGATCGTCACCAAGACCTCGGCTGGCTCACCGGCCCCCAATTTGGTCACTTTGCTGAAGACGGCAAAACCTTCCTGGCAAGCGGTTTGATGCCCACCGACGAGCTGCTGGCAGCGTATGAAAAGGCCACCGGCCTGCCCGTCGACCCAGTGCGGATGCGGTACTACGACGTGATGAATGCCTGGAAGGCCGCCATCATCGTGATGGGAACCGGTTACCGGGTTGCCAACGGCAGCAAGAGCCACCAGGACGTGGTGGTCGCCTGGCTGTCGGCCATTGGTTACCTGCTACTGGGTAGCCTCAAACAAAAACTGACGGAGGCCATGGCATGATTCCCGATATTCAACTGCAACTGAAATCCGTCATTAAGTCGCTGAAAGACAACGTGCTGCCGGCGGTTGATGCCAACAATGAACTGGCTCAACAACAAATTCAGCTGTCCATGGCCACCCTGGATATGGCGCTGAACAATCTCTCAGTGATCCACGGTGTGCTCCGCAAAGACATGCAGCACCATCTGGCGATGGCCCAGGATCTGCAGGCTGCGATTTCCGACCCGACGATTCAGGGCCAGCTGAGCCAGCTGATTGGCGACACCGAAGCTGCACTGCAGGACCCCAGTCGCGGATTTACTGACCTGCAAACCGCCGCCCGGGCGCTGAGAGACGGTATTGGCACGGCCATCGCTGGCAGTGAAAGCGATGCCGCCAAGGTTGAGAAAGTGGTCCTTGCTCACTCCGACGCCAGCCTCAACCTGGGTCGCGCATTGAACAAGCCCACCGGGTTTGAGCCCGCCCCCGAGCTCATCCCCAGCGTCGAATCCCTTCTTACCACCTGAAGGTCTTTTTGGGGGTGTTACGCGCCCCCGTTTTTCCTTACCTCACCTCACCTCACCTCACACTACGTCACACCCCGCCCCACAGCTGGGCAAGTACACTGCATCTCTAAGCCTCAAAACTGTGCACTAACAGCCGCGAACATCGTGGAAATACCCTACAAAAAATAACCACCCCATAGATTTACATCAATTCCTTGTTAATTGAGGGGCTTCTCTATTGTTAAGAAATTCACAAATCGATAAAGTGAGGACAACTTATTCTTGACGTTAGCCCTGCTGCCGCCCTTGGATAACCGAAACGCCCGGAAACGACCCCTGGAACGATTCGCTGTGCGCAAACCCAAAGACCAGCTTGCACAATTGACCGAGCATTTTCGGGATCTCCACCGCCTCATGCTGGCCGATCACGCCAGCCCAGAGGCCCTATTCAGCGACTATCTGGCTACCGGGCTGCGCGCCTTTTCCATGTCGACCGGGCTACTGGTCTGCCTCGAAGACGACACCGCCACCATTATCGATTGCCTGCCCGCCAACACCCAGCTACAACCCAACGACCAGATATTGATTGCCGACACACCGCTGGAGCCGCTGGTCAGCGCCCAGGCCACCATGGCGGTGCCAGATGCCGGCCGCAACGCCTTGCGCTTCACATTAAGTTCGCCAGAGGCCAAAGCGCTGTTGGTTGCGCCAATTTGGACTGAGGGCCGTCTGTACGGCGCCATCTGCTTCACCGACACCCAGCCCAGAGACACGCCTTTTCCCGAGGGCGATACCGAGCTGATCGAGCTGATGGCCAAAGCCCTGGGGAGGAACATCGAGCGCAATCACCTCGAGGAACGACGCCGGCAGGCAATGCAGATGGTGCGGGAGAACATGGAGTTGTTTGAATCGGCCTTTCAGCATGCCGCCATCGGCATGGCCCTGGTATCGCCAACTGGGCGCTGGCTGCGAGTAAATCAATCCCTCTGCGATATCGTGGGTTACAGCACCGCCGAACTGCTCGAAACCGACTTCCAGACCATTACCTACCCGGATGACTTGCAGAAAGACCTGGATTTACTGACCGAAGCACTTGATGGCAAGCGAGACACCTATCGGATTGAAAAGCGCTATATCCGAAAGGACGAGAGCCTGGTCTGGGTCCAGCTCAACGTTTCGGTGGTTCGCGACCGCAGCGGCAGCCCCCGCTACTTGCTGTCACAGATCCAGGACATTACCACCCAGAAAGAGGCGATCAACGCCCTCAACCAACGCGGAAACGAGCTGGAGGCGGCCAACCGCCACCTTCAAGATATTGCCATGACCGACCCCTTAACTCTGGTGCGAAATCGGCGGGCCTTTGATGTCGAGCTGGAGCGCCTGGTAGCCGAGGCCACCGCGTCAAACGGCCACCTGTCCTTGCTGCTGGTCGACGTGGATCACTTCAAAGCCTATAACGACGCCCTGGGTCACCCCGCAGGTGACGCAGCCCTCAAGGCGGTGTCCAATGCCCTGCTTGGCGGTGCCAGAGCCAAGGATGTGGTCGCCCGCTACGGGGGTGAGGAGTTCGCCATCATTTTGCCCCATACCGATGCCGAGGCCTGCCGCCACGTGGCGGAGCGCTTGCGGCGCAACATTGAAAACATTAGCGCGCTACCCAGCGCGATCACCGCCAGCATCGGCTCTGCCACCCAAAACCCGCACCGCCACGGCGATGAGCTTCCCCCGCGCAACCTGCTAAAGCGTGCCGATCTTGCGCTGTATGCCGCCAAGGAAGCCGGGCGAAATTTATCCCTTCACTTTGATGACCTCGACACCGAGAGCAGCCAGACCACCCACCGCCAGCAACAGGCGACCTGACCCAGGCAGCCTCAAGGCAGCGGAATAAACTCCTCCTCGTCACCCACTACCTTGGCAAACCGACCCGCCTGCCAATCCGCTTTTGCCTGATCGATCCGCCCCTGCTCAGTGGAAACGAAATTCCACTCCATCACGCGCTTGCCCAGTGGTTCTCCCCCTATGACAGCCAATCGACTATCCGAGGTCGCGGTAACCACCACACCCTGGCCGCCCGACAGGACCCCCATACTGAAGGTCGGCAATTCACGCTCACCGATCTGCAGCGCGCCGGCAGCAACATACACCCCCATCTCGGCCACATCCGGCAACACCAGTTGCTGACCAGCGCGCAAATCCGCCTCCATGTACAAGGTGTCTGAAAACGTCTTCACCGGAGAGCGTTTACCGTAAGCACCCCCCATCATCACCCGCACCGGCACGCCGTCGACATCGACCGCAGGGATTTCCGCCGAGGGATAATGATGAAACGCCGGGGCGACCTCCTGCTGGTCCTCCGGCAGCGCCAGCCACAATTGCAAACCGTGCAAGCGATGGGCGGTGGCGGTGATTTCCGGCCGCTCCCGTTCGGAGTGGACAATGCCGCTCCCCGCCACCATCAGGTTAATATCCCCCGGCCGAATCGCCTGATAGCTGCCCAAGGAATCCCGGTGCAAAATTTCCCCCTCGAACAGGTAGGTCACCGTGGCAATACCGATGTGGGGGTGGGGCCGCACACTAATACCTTCACCGGGGCTAAACTCAGCAGGCCCCATGTGATCAAAAAACACCCACGGCCCGATCATCCGGGTGCCCACGGTGGGCAGCGAGCGACGCACACTGAAACCGCCCAAGTCTTTACTCTTGGGCAACAGCACTCGCAATAGCGCGTCGCAACCGGGGTGGCTGTCACAGCCTTGTTCCGTGAGATCTGCCAAATTGCTCATCGGTCTCTCTCCATCATTATTTATCGAGCGCGCCTCGCACTTCACTGCGCCAGATTATGGCTTCATAGCGCCGCACTGCGGCGCTAATCAGCGCCTCTGGGGATAGTATCGCGGGCGGAGGTCAGCGCAAACTCCACCCCGCGGCGCTCTGCCCCATCACCGAGTAGATACGTGCCGATATGGCCGAGCAGGTGGACGGTATAGGTCTCAACCGGTACCCCTTTCGCCACCAGGGCCTGGCGCATAAATTCCATCTGTTCGGGCTGAACCAGGGCGTCCCACTGGCCGTGGTAAAGCAATACCGGAGGCGAATCTTCCTCAACATGGTTCACCGGCGAGGCTTCCTGCCAGGTCGCCTCCGCCTCAGCCATCGGCTTGCCGATGAGCTCGATCACCAGTGGTGATTTGGGCCAGGCCGTCAGTTTGGCCGGCGTGCCTCCAGCCACAATGCTGCTGAGAAAAGGAGGTTGCTGCCGCGCCAAGCCCGCCAGCAAAATCAGATGAGCACCGGCCGAGTATCCCCAACCGCCAATCTGGTCTGGATCAATGCGATAGCGCTCAGCATTGGCATAGATCCACTCCAGCGCCGCATTAACATCATCCAAGGGAGCCGGGTAGCGGTGCGCGGGTGCCAGTCGGTAGGTGACGTTAAACACCACAAATCCCGCATTCACCAGACGCCGGCAAATTGCCGTCATATCGCCGCTGCGGTTAGTCCAACCACCCCCGTGAACCACCACCATGGCCGGGCGCAGTCCCGGGCTGTCGGGCAAGTACAGATCGCCAGTCAGGGATTGATCTCCTCGCGTGACAAAAGCCTGATCGCGCAGCACCTGAAGGGGCTTTCCCGAGGCAACCACCGCACACCCGACTGCGGCGCCAACTAGCAGCAAAACCAAAAATACCTTCATCAATGCCCTCCCAGCGCCCACATTAACTGCCTCATTAACAACCCCACTGGTACGGCCAGGTTCAGCTGCCGGATGCCAGGCCAGCGCGCAGGCAAGTATACTTTTTATCAATATTGTGTCGTAGCAAAAAGCCAACTACAGGAAGCGCTGCTTGCAGAGTCAAAAAATCAGGGATTTAGATAGAATTTGTTCAAAAACAGTAGCACTTATTTCGCCTTACCATTGGACATGCCTGTGAAATATTGATAAAAAGAATACCTCCATACAGGTTGTAAATAGTCCACCACAATCTGTTGGAGCGCGATGCTCCTGCGGGGCGCATCTTCAATCACCCAACCTCAACCTTACCGCTGGCATTCCAGCGGTTTTTTTTGCTTCTCATCTAGCCTGAGCGCGCCCACTAAAAATCATCGGCACCGTGGCGCTCAACTACCCGCGTGGCTTCATCGCCCCACAAGCGGTTGACCCTGGCCCCTCGCTGCACCGCCGGTCGCCCGCCAAGCTCCTTCGCCCAACGCAGCACATGGGTATAGTCGGCGACACTTAAGAATTCACCGGCGCTGTACAAGTTTCCCAGCACCAATTCGCCGTACCAGGGATAGGTCGCCATATCGGCGATGGTATAACTCTCGCCGCACAAGAAGCGGTTGTCCGCCAAATGCCGGTCAAGCACATCCAGCTGGCGCTTCACCTCCATGGTATAGCGATCAATGGGGTACTGGAGCTTCTCTGGCGCATAGGCATAGAAGTGGCCAAAGCCGCCTCCAAGAAATGGCGCACTGCCCATTTGCCACATCAGCCAGGAAAAACACGCCGCTCGCTCAGGCTGGCTCGTCGGCAGAAATGCGCCGAACTTTTCTGCCAGGTACAGCAGGATCGCGCCTGACTCAAACACTCTTAGCGGCGGCGATTCACCGCAGTCCAGTAGCGCGGGGATTTTCGAGTTGGGGTTGATGGCAACAAAATCGCTGCCAAACTGCTGCCCCTCACTAATATCAATGGGGTAGGCATCGTACTCCGCCTCGATTACCCCGGACTCCAGCAGCTCCTCGAGCATGATCGTTACTTTGACCCCATTCGGGGTGGCCAGTGAATAAAGCTGTAAGTCGTGCTTGCCCTTGGGCAAAGACTGATCAAAGGTCGCCCCCGCCACCGGTCGGTTGATATTGCTGAATTTACCGCCACTGGCCTGTTGCCATTGCCAAACCCGGGGAGGCTCATATCCTGCCCCACCTTGCTGCTCATCAGACATACTCTTCTCCTTCAGCCGAGCACGAGCGCCCGTTAACCGTTAAGGGCCTTATAGTGCGCAGAGGGGCGCCGGCAGTGCAACTTGCACCCATATCCTGTTACTTCACAATAGGGTTTCGGGAATTGAGGGAGATAAGGATGAAAACCGTGCGCCTGCTGATTAGCGGCACCGTTCAGGGAGTCTGGTATCGAGGCTGGACGCGCCGCGAGGCCATCCAACGAGGCTTGCACGGCTGGGTAAGGAACCGGTCTGATGGCCGCGTTGAAGCCTTACTGAGCGGCCCGAACGAGCAGGTGGACGACCTGGTTAAGGCCTGCCAAATCGGGCCGCCGGCTGCCTCAGTGTCGGGTATTGAGGTCAGCTCCGAGCAAACCCCGCCACCGGCCGGGTTCACGCAGCAGCCGGACTACACCGTCGACTGAGCAGCCACACGCTCGCCACCCGTCAGTCGACCCGGCGCACCTGAGGTAACCCCAGCTTATCGCGCAAATTGGTCTGCGCATCCCACTCGGCATGACCAAACAAGGGGTCGCTGACCCGGCTGATTCCCAGCAGAATTTTCCGCCAGCCTGCATCATCAATATGGTTTTCAAACAGTGGAAACAGAGCCGCCTCCTCCCGCGCCATGTGCTTTGACTGCAAGTCGAGATAGCGCTGCAGGCATTCTTTAATGCGCTCCATCGGCACCACGTGGTCGCTGTAAACCAGCTGGAACAACCAGCTCAGGCGCAAAGTTTCACGCTCGAGCTGGGTGTGTTGACGACGAATGCGCTCCAACTCCTCCCACACCCCCACTTCCCGCGCCTGAAGATAGTCGATGGCTGCGTCCTCAAGGGGGTGGTGGAACAGCTGGGGATAACCGCGGATATAGTCGATGGATTGCATGATCAGATCGATGTCGCTATCACGCAGTGATTGGCCATAACCGCCTACCTCGCGTTGCAGCATATCGAGGACGCGGGAGAAGTTGGCGTGATCCTGGCGCAATTGTTGAACCGGCATGATTGCGAAAAATCCTGAAAGCGATTGGCGATCTCGCCAATGTCATCTCTCGGGCGGTTTGCGACAAGTGCTAACAGGCAAAGGCTTGATCTAGATCAGCCCTTTGCCACATAAAAAGCCGGAAATGCGTCACAGCGCTCAGCTTCGCGAAGAAAATCCTCATCGCCGAGCACAAAAAAGGGCGCCATTGGCGCCCCTTATGACCTACATCCTGTTTTCTCAGGACTGCTGTTCCACCCTGGCCTCAGGGGCAGCACCTTCCTTTTCACTGCCGCCGTCGACTGCCCGCAGCGAGGTCGGCTTCGGCTCATGTTTCTTCACCTGACTGGCGCCCACAAACTGGCCACCCGACTCAATCACAAACTCCCGCACCCGGATTTCTCCCGAGACCTGGCCGGTGGCAACAATTTCCAGCCGATCGGCGTCAATTTTGCCATCCATCACGCCACTGATCAGCACTCGCTTGGCGGAGATCTCACCCTTAAAGCTGCCAGACCGACCGATTGTGACATCAGCCGATGAGGTCAACTGCCCCTGAAGCTTTCCGTCGAGATGAAAGTTGTCCTTCAGCTCGAGGTCACCGACGACGCTTGTGCCAGCTGCGATAGTTGTCGTTCTGGGCGCAGAGGCACCGTCGTCTTTCTTAACGTTTTTGCCAGGGAATCCCATTTGATTTTTTCCTCTCGAGTGAATAGCACATCGTAATTTTCCCAGGACCACTCCATAAATGCCCGGGGCGCCAGGCGCCGATGCAGGTGTCGAACCTCATAGTGAAGATGGGGCGCACTGGACAACCCGGTATTACCGGAATAGCCAAGTAGATCGCCCTGACGAACATAATCACCCACCGCAACTATTGGCTTGCTGAGGTGGCCATAGAGGGTGGCAAAGCCGAAGTTGTGACTCAGCTTTACCAACTTACCGAAGCCACTGTTGTGATTGCCGGACCACTCGACCACACCGTCGGCCGTGGCGTAAACCGGCGTGCCCTCAGAGGCCCGCAAATCCACCCCGCCGTGGAGCTTCATCGTGCCGAGCACGGGGTGCTTACGCATACCGTAATAGCTACTGACACTGGGGTCTTGCAGAGGGTAGCCACTGGGAATCGCGGTAAGCATATAGCGCTTTTCCTGGGCTGTTTGGCTGGCCGTATCCAGACGCTCATAGAGCGCCTCTTCCGGTTCCGGGCTGATTCCCATCATGCTCTCGATATTACCCAGCTCGTCACTCATCATCGACAGTGCTGCGGCCTTCTCTTCAACCGTGGCCTGCAACTGACGCTGCTCTTTTAGCAACGCCTCGTTTTCGAGCTTGATCTTGGCCTGGTAATTCTGCAAATCCCGAAGGTCGCCGCCGAGGGCCTCAACCCTGCCAGACAGAAAGTAAATGATCAGAAAACCGCCGAGGAAGGTTGTTGCCAGGAAGATACCGATACCCGCCATGAACCGCCGCATAAGCTGAGTAATAGTGTAATGCCGGGCGCCTTCAAAACTTGTTATTGTGACCCTGTAGTGCTCGCGCATCATTTTTCTCGTTATCGAGGCTATAAACGCGCTCTGACTATCGTCTGACGGGTGTCCATTGTCCCGCGAGCTGGTTTATTGCAAGCCTCAGTCCCCTCAAACCGCTGCGCATTTTTTTATCCCCTTACGCAACGCAAGGCCCGATTATGGTGTTAGTTGGCAAATGATGCAAATTTGTATGTCTCACAAACAAATAGACGAGAATTAGCGCGAAGTGTAAATGTCGCCAATCCAGCGCTCGCCGCCAAGGTGCTGTTGCTGGCGCAGGTTCCAGGCGGCCCGCTCTTGCAAATAGGCCGACGGCGCCCCGGGGTGATAAATCAGCGGGCCCGGCAAAGCAGAGGCTAACAGCGCCGATTGCTGGCGGGATAGCTGTCTGGCATCTACCCCAAAATGCGCCTCACTCGCTGCGGCAATACCAAACACCCCGGGCCCCCACTCGGCAATATTCAGGTAGACCTCCAGCACCCTGCCCTTGCTCCAGCACAGATCAATCAACACTGCCAGCCAGGCTTCCAGGCCTTTACGCACCCAACTGCGACCGTTCCACAGGTACAAATTCTTCGCCACCTGCTGGGTAATGGTGCTGGCACCGCGCAACTCACCACGCCACCGCCGTTCAGCAACCGCCTGACGAATGGCTGCCAGATCAACCCCATCGTGTTGCAGGAATCGCTGGTCCTCGGCCACCACAACCGCCAGCGGCACATGGCGGGGAATGTCAGACAAATCCCGCCACTGTTTGGTGACTGTGTAATTGCCACCACGGTGTTCCCAGCTGCGCACCAACATCAACATCGAACCGGGCGGATCGATCCAGCGCAGCGGCAACACCAAAGCCACACTGAGCAGTACCACCAACAGCACTGCCTTCACACACCATCCTGCCAACCTTACCCACATAGCCTTTCCCTTTCTCAAACGGCAGCCGCCGACCCGAAGCGGCACTTTTCTAGCGGAGTCCCTTCATGCACTATGACACCAAACCGAATTTGAACAGGACCGCCAGCCAACCTCTGCCAGCATCCGGATACGCCCTTTGCTTAACGATCGCACCGCACTTCCCCTTGTCAGCAACCCAAATTACAGCTTTCCCTTCCCCGAAAGCCATCGCTTTCCAATGGCAAAATTCCGCTTGCTACAGGCGTATTTGCGCGACACCGGCTTGCTCCATCAGCACAACCACTTTCGCCCCGCCGCTGCCAAATTCGAACTATTGGCGCTCTGCCACTGCCCCAACTATATCCGCGACTTTCTCGGCAATACTCTTGACCGAAGTGCACTGCGGCGCCTGGGCCTCCCCTGGAGTGAGGCCTTAGCCCGAAGAACCATCACAGCGATCAATGGCACCTTACTGACCGCCCACCTGGCCCTCAAGCACGGCGTCGCCTGCCACCTCGCCGGCGGCACCCATCACGCCCACTACGATTTTGGTTCCGGCTTCTGCGTGTTTAACGACCTGGCCGTCACCGCCCAGGCCCTGCTGAGACAGGGCAAAGCGCAAAATGTGCTGATCTTTGATTGCGATGTCCATCAAGGCGATGGCACGGCCACCCTGCTCGCCAATCAGCCCCGGGCCTTTACCTGCTCCATCCACTGTGACAAAAACTTTCCGGCGCGCAAGGCGGCCAGCGACCTGGATGTGGAAGTCAATAAAGGCTGTGGTGACCAAGAATATCTCGACATTGTTGAGACCACGCTGACTGGTTTGCTCGATCAGCTTACCCCTGATCTGGTGCTGTATGACGCCGGCGTGGATATCTATAAAGAGGACCCTCTCGGGCTCATCGATATCAGCCTCGAGGGATTGCGCCAGCGCGATGCCCTCGTACTGGAAAGCTGTATTCAACGCGGTATTCCGGTCGCTACTGTGATCGGAGGAGGCTATGACCGGGATCACCAGGCCCTGGCCCGGCGCCACGCCATTGTGGTGGAAGAGGCGGCGAAGTTATTTCGCTAGGCGCTCGCTGGACGCTGGACGCTGGACGCTGGACGCTGGACGCTGGACGCTGGACGCTGGACGCTGGACGCTGGACGCTGGACGCTGGACGCTGGACGCTGGACGCTGGACGCTGGACGCTGGACGCTGGACGCTGGACGCTGGACGCTGGACGCTGGACGCTGGACGCTGGACGCTGGAAAAGCATGATTTGGCGCCGGCGCTCGTCAAGCAACTAGCGCACTCTTTTACTCCAACACCAATCTCTGTTCAGCGTCGCCCCGGCCTCCGAGCCGGGGCCCAGTGACTCTCGAGCTTAAAACTCCTGGATTCCGGATCGCAAACAACGCGTCCGGAATGACGGATCCACGGAGTCCTCCGGAGGCGCCGCGTCCGACGTCAGACCCATTCCGCTCTTCGTCGCTCCGCCCGACCAACCCGGCTGGATTCCAAAAAGCAAGCAGCGCATCCAACGTCCAAAAAAAAGCGGCCACTAGGGCCGCAAAACCAAGGGTAGGATTCGTTACTTTAGTTGCCCAGACCCGCCAGACCGCCGAGCAAACTCTCGAGCAATCCGGTCAGCAGGGTAACCGGGTCAGCGCTGGGGTTATCCAGCAAACCCTGGGTCAATGTGCAGAGCACATCGAGGCCTGTGCCAGCCACCGGACAACCGGCGGCACCAGCCGAGCCACCCAGGCCTGCAGCCAGTGGTCCAAGAATCACGTCCAGCGGCGTCCCACTGGGCTCACCGGAAGATGCCATTAGCGCATCGAGTACGGCTGTCAGGGGCTGAAGAATGGGTTCTAGGCCGGTGTCATTAGGCAGCTCGGGCAGAGAACCAGACAGCGCACTTTCCACAAGGGTTTGCAATTGCGCCAGGGGGGTTCCCGCCAGCGGCGATTCACCACCACCGCCGAAACCAGCCAACAGATCTTCCAGGCCACCTTCGAACAAGCTGGCAAAATCACCGCTCGTCAGGCCATCAAAAGCGCCGGTGTCGCCGCCAATCAGCCCAGTGATTGCCGCAACCGCTTCAGCGATTGGCCCGCTGATGACGGGGCCCGCACCGGCCTGCTCTTCAATCAGGGCAATGGGCAGCACCTGAGTCAACACATTGTTGAGCAGGTGGTCCAACGTGGTCGCAACACCCGCCGAGGTGCCATCGGTGTCCATGCCCTCCAGTGCCGCAATCGTGGCGGTCAGATCAATCAATGCAACGTCGATGGTGGTAAGCAAACCACCCAGTACCGGAGCACCCGCAAGCTGGCCGCTGCTATCGGCTTCAAAGACCATTGCCAGACCGTCAGAAAAGGCATCGCTCAATTGGCTAAGCAAACCGGAAAGGCTTGCCATGCTGGGGTCGCCACCGTTTTCAAAGCCACCCAACACGGGCTCAATGGCTTCAAACAAATCGGCCAGTGGTGTTCCCGCCAAGGGGTTTTCACCGGGAGCTGGACCGCTCGCGCAGTCACCATCAGCCAGTGATCCCAGTACCGCAGGCAAGTCAGTGGCAAACTCGGTGATCGCCGTTTGCAGTTGCGGCAGCGCTTCGTTCGCCAGTGCTTGGGGGTCCTGCAGCGATTCGGGGTCTGCGGCGACGATCACCAAGAAGCTGTCGAGGATATCGAGCACATCCGTCACAACAAGCTGGCTAGCGCAGCCAACCAAGCCCTCTACCGGCGTACCTGCTGCACCCTCGGCCAGTGGCGCAAACACCTGGGTTGCCAGCGGTTCCTGAACGGCATCCAGCGGCCCCTCAACATTGGAGTAGCCGTTGGCCTGGGGAGTCTCACCACCACCGCCTCCGCCGGAGTTGCCACCACCGCCTCCGCCACCACCGCCGCCTCCGCAGGCGGTCAATGCGATTGACGCACTCAATGCCACTGCTGACAGTAAATTCTTGGAATCCTTTAACATGTTGTGCTCCACATAGGTTGTGCTTCGAACCGAGCGACGCACTGGTAATTTGCGCCCTTCGGACCATTGAATTTTGATCTGCCTGAAGCCCCTGTTTTTTGGGTTGCGATCAGACAATTTTTCGCGACTGTTTAATGGTGTTATTTGTCAATCAGCCAGCCCAGCAAACATGTTTCGATTCAATCACCACCCTCTAACAAAGTGACTACGTGATAACCGAAACAAAATGAGACATACTCGACATGTCTGATGTGTTGTACGCTGACGCCGATCTTTTTAGCCGATGGCAGGCTATGGTGCCTACCGGGGTTTCTACTGACGGGAGTAGCGGTGCAGCGCAGCCAGCCGCGCGCCGGTGGCATAAAATTCCTTGGCAGTAGCAAGAAACCCTCGCCATCAATGGCAGTCACACTAACCATCACCTATCACCGGGGAACGACCACATGAACCGCACCCTGAAATGGACTCTAGGCATACTGGTGGCCGCGCTGGCCACGGTCAGTCTCGCCGCAGCGGCGCTGATGTTCTGGATAGATCCCAACCTGTTCCGGGACGATTTCGAGCGACTGGCAGCAAAACAAGGTGTTGTACTGAACCTGGGCGGCGAGCTCGGCTGGCGCTTTTGGCCCGAGCTACAAATCGTTAGCCGAAATACCAGCATCGCCGCCCCCGACGCCCCCACGCAACCGCTCGCCAAATTTGACGAGTTATCAGTGGCTGTCGCGGTCATGCCGCTGCTGAACAAACAGGTAGTGGTACGCGGTCTGGCTGCTGACGGGCTGGAAGCAAACCTGTCGGTGGACAAAAACGGGATCGGCAACTGGAGTCAGCTGGGCAAACGCGGCAGCCAGGTGGGCAGCGCCCCAGCCTCTCCACCGACGGAGAAGACGGCGACAAAAGCGGCCACCAGCAGCGAAGGTGACGGGGGCGCTTCCGAGGGCGGGCTGAATATCGGCATCGATAAACTCGATATCCGCAACAGCGCTGTTCGCTACCACGATGCCCGCAGCGAACAGAGCATTGAAATCACCAACCTGAATCTGAGCGGCGAGAACATCGCCCTGAGCAGCGACGGGCAGCCGGTCAGCACTTTTCCCCTGAGCATCAGCGCTGACCTCGCATTGCGCGACCCGGCGCAACAGGTCACCGCTAAACTAAGCTTGCAAGGCGACCTGGGTAGCAACGACGCCTTCAACCAGTTTGAGGTGAGTAACAGCCAGATCAAGACCGAGGTGAAACGAACCCAGGGCGAGCTTAGCCAGCAGATTAGCGCGCAGCTGACAGCCGCCATCAAAGTGATTCTGCCTAGTGAGGGTAGCCCGCAGATTTCCGTGTTGGATGTAAAACAAGGCCAACTGGCTTATCAGGACCCCGCCAATGACCTGCGCCTGAGCGACATCTCCCTCAACACCACCTTGCTCCCGGGCCCGCCCCAGGCAATTTCCCTGAGCGCCAACATCAGCGCCAAATCAGCCTCGGGCGACTACACCACGCCGCTGGCACTGACTGGCAAGTATCAACTCAGCCCGGCAATGGATGCGCTATCGGTCACCGACCTGAATCTCAGCCTCAAACCCGGGGGCGAGTCCGTCATCCTGAGCGGCAGCAGCGAGGTCAATTTTGCGCCGCTTACCTACAGCGGTACGTTAAAGCTGGGCACCTTCAACCCCCGGCAATTGACCAAATATCTTGCGATCACCCTGCCCGAGATGGCCAACCCCAAAGCGCTCACCTTGGCTGACGCGAGCCTGGCCTTTGACGGCAACGAGGAGCGCCTTCAAGTCAACAATCTGGTACTGCGGCTGGATGCCAGCAAGTTCACCGGCTCGGCCACTGTACCCTTCGCCGGCAATGCCCCCTATGTGGCCAGCATCAAGGGGGATGTGCTGACCGTTGATGACTATCTGCCGCCCAAATCAGAGAGCGGCCCAGCGGAGGGCGCCGATAAAAACAGCGGCGGCAGCGATGCTCCAATTGATCTCAGCGCCCTGCAGGACCTGAAACTGAAGCTCGACCTCAAGATGGGCCAACTTCGCTACAGCGACATTCCCCTGAGCACTGTCCAGCTGGGTGCCAACGCCCAGGGCGGTAAGCTGACAGTGAACCCCTTAAGTGGCACCGTTTACGACAGCCCCTTTTCGGCAACGGCCACGGTAGATGCGAGCCAATCCAACTACCGCTACCAAATTCAAGGCAACACCCAACAGCTCCCCGTTGGGCAACTTCTCAAAGATCTGGGTGTGGAAGAGCGCCTCAGCGGCAAGAGCGATGTTGACCTCAACCTGAGCGCCAGAGGCAAGACCGTCAGCGCCATTGAAAATAGCCTGGACGGCAACATCCTGCTCAAGGGCAAGCAGTTCCAGTTTCAAGGCATTAACGTGGAGAAGGCCTTCTGCAGACTGGTGGCAACCGTGCAAGGGGAAACCTTCAACGCCGAAGGCTGGCCCGCGTTTACCAACTTTAGTGACAGCACCACCAAGGTCAGCTTCAAACAGGGGGTGGCCAAAGTGGAAAAACTCGACGCCGGTGTCTCGCGCCTGAATCTTACGGGCGAGGGCAAGGTGAATCTGCGCAAATCAGCCTTTGACATGGTGTTCAACACCAAGCTTACCGGCAACAGTGGTGAGGGCCTTTCCTGCGTAGTGAAAAACAAGAATCTGCTCAACCGGGCCATTCCCATCCGCTGTAAATCCGAATTCGACAAAGTTGGTGCGTTGAGCTGCCTGCCCGACCCACGAGTCGCCGAGGATATTGCCAAAGAGAAAATCAAAGACAAGGTAGATGAAAAGGCAAAAGAGGTTATCCAGGAGAAACTGGGCACTGAAAAAGGCGAGGCGGCCAAGCAGATATTTAATCAGCTGTTTAAAAAGAACTGAGGACGCTGGACGCTGGACGCTGGACGCTGGACGCTGGACGCTGGACGCTGGACGCTGGACGCTGGACGCTGGACGCTGGACGCTGGACGCTGGACGCTGGACGCTGGACGCTGGACGCTGGACGCTGGACGCTGGACGCTGGACGCTGGACGCTGGACGCTGGACGCTGGACGCTGGACGCTGGACGCTGGACGCTGGACGCTGGACGCTGGACGCTGGACGCTGGACGCTGGAGAAGCATGATTTGGCAGCGGCGAGTGTCAAGCATTTACCGCGCTCTCTTACTTCAACACCAATCTCTATTCAGCGTCGCCCCGGCCTCCGAGCCGGGGCCCAGTGACTCCCAAACTCAAAGCCGCTGGATTCCGGATCGCAAACAACGCGTCCGGAATGACGGATACTTGGAATCTTTTGTGAGCACCGCGTCAGACGTCCGACGTCAGACCCACTCTACTCTCCGTCGCCCCGCCCCCCAAGTCGGGGCCCAGCGACTCACGGACGCAAAGCCGATGGAAGCCCAATCGCAAACAACGCGTCCGGAATGACAGATACTTGGAATCCTCCAAAGGCACCGCGTCAGACGTCCGACGTCAGACCCACTCCGTTCTCCGTCGCCCCGCCCCCCGAGCCGGGCTCAGTTGCCCCCACACACCGCCGAGGCCTCGCCCCAGCGCCGCTTTTGTGTAGAATGATCGCCACAGAATGCGTTGCCGCCCGGCAACACCCGGATGGAGACCCCAACAAGGTGAACGAAGAATACTCAGAAAACCCGTCCATGTTCCGCAATCACCCCATCGGCTTCATCCTGGCGGTATTGCTGGTGCCCGTGGCCATCGGCATTTTAATCCTGATGGTGTGGTACCTGAGATGTAAATCCACGCTGCTGGAAATCCGCGGCAACGAAATCGTGCTGGAGCGGGGCCTGCTCAACAAGGAGCGCACAGAGCTCAATATCTCCAGCATCCGCACCGTAAAAATCTCCCAATCGCTGGGCAACCGGATTTTCAAAGTCGGCACCCTGGCCATCTACACCGCCGGTGATAATCCCGAACTGAAAGTCGAGGGCATGCCGCGCCCTGAGGTGTTTCGCGAGCTGGTCAAAGCCGGCCAGGCCAGCAAGGCATGAGCGACAAAGACGACAGCAGCAAACTGGCCATTATGGTTGGGGTGGTTGTGCTGGCCGCCGCCTTGGCCATCTACCTGATGCTGCCCCTGGCGGCCGGATTTATCGATACCCATTTCAGCCCGGGGCTCGGTATGAAAAACGCCGCGGTCATTGCCTTTTTCGTGACCGTGGTCGTGCTGGTCGTGTTCGCCGTTGCCGCCGGCGACGGTCTGCTCGGCGAACTGCAATATATGCTCAGTGGCTTTCTCGGCTTTTTTCTGGTGCTGTGGTTGATGATCGCCTGGATATTTTGAGGCGCTGCTAATGGTCAGTCTGGTCGATCTGTTTATGGTCACTGCTCTGGTGACCGTATTGGCGCTGTGGTGGCAGGCGCAGCGCACCCGGGAGATCGCCTTGGCCGCGACCAAGCGCGCCCTCAACCAACAACAGCTGCGCTTACTTGACGACACAGTGGCCCTGCGCTCGGCGTGGTTCAAGCGCGACAAACACGGCAAGCTGCGCTTCTGGCGACGATACAATTTTGAGTTCACCGTCACCGGCGATGAGCGCTACCAGGGCTTTGTGGTCACCCTTGGCAACCGCATTGCCAATATTGAATTGCCGCCCCACCGCTTTCCCGATTCGACCTTGCACTGAGGGCCCCCAGCGCCCAACGAGACCCTTACTTTGCGCCATCTAAGTCAGACCAGTCATCAGCAAAATCACACCGCCAACTGGTCCACGCTGGGGGAGTTGCTGCCCTATCTGAGCGACTTTCGCGGCCGGATCGCCCTCGCCCTGCTGTGCCTGGTTGGCGCCAAACTGGCCAGCGTTGCCCTGCCCTTTGCCCTGAAACATATTGTCGATTACCTGGATACCGCGGGTGTCAGCGCCCTGGGGTTGATACCGCTGGCGCTGCTATTGGCCTATGGCGGCCTGCGCTTTGCCAACGTCCTGTTTGGCGAGCTGCGCGACACCGTGTTCGGCCGGGTTACCGAGAGGGCCATGCGCAACGTGGGCCTCACCGTGTTTCGTCACCTGCACCGGCTCGATCTGGAGTTTCACCTCAATCGCCGCACCGGCGGTCTGTCCCGGGATATCGAGCGGGGCACTAACGGCATCAGTTTTCTGCTGCGCTTTATGGTGTTCAACATCATTCCCACCTTTCTTGAAATCGGCCTGGTGATCGCCATTCTGGGCTGGCGTTACAGCGCCTGGTTTGCGTTGATCGTCTTTGTCGCAGTAGCTGCATACGTGGGCTTTTCGGTGGTAGCCACCGAGTGGCGCACCCGCTTTATCCGCCAGGCCAATGAAGCCGAATCGCGCAGCAGCAGCCGAGCTGTCGACAGCCTGCTCAACTTCGAAACGGTAAAATACTTCAACAACGAGGGCTTTGAGGCAGACCGTTACGATCAGGAGCTAGCCAACTGGGAGCAGGCCCGGCGCCACAACCGCCTCAGCCTCTTCGCCCTCAATGCCGGGCAGTCACTGATTATCGCCATCGCGGTCACCGCCGCCATGATGCTTGCCGCCCAGCGCGTGCTGCAGCAAGACATGACCCTGGGCGACTTCGCCCTGATCAACGCCTTTATGATGCAGGTGTTTATGCCGCTGAATTTTCTTGGCTTTGTTTACCGGGAAATGAAAGGCTCCCTGGCTAATATAGATGCCATGTTTGCCCTGCTGCGTCAGCAGCCCGCGTTTAATGATGCCGACGGCGCAGGCGAGTTACAGGTCAGTGACGGCGCCATTGAGGTAAAAGATCTGTGCTTCCACTACCAGCCTGAGCGGCCCATCCTCAAGAACCTGACCTTCACCGTCCAGCCCCGTCAGAAAGTGGCCATCGTTGGCGCCAGCGGTGCCGGCAAATCCACACTGCTGAAACTGCTGTTCCGTTTTTATCCACCCTCAAGCGGCCAGATATGTATCGACGGCCAGGACCTCGATCAGGTCACCCAGGATTCGCTGCGCCGCCACCTGGGCATCGTTCCCCAGGACACTGTGCTGTTTAATCAAAGTCTGCTGGAAAACATTCGCTACGGCCGCATTGATGCCAGCGACGACGACGTCAATAGCGCCATCGAGATGGCCCATCTCGATCAGTTTGTGGCCCGACTTCCCGACGGCGTGCATACCCTGGTCGGCGAGCGGGGGTTGAAACTGTCCGGCGGTGAAAAGCAGCGGGTGGCTATCGCCCGGGCCCTGCTCAAGGGCGCGCCGATCATGATCTTCGACGAGGCCACCTCCTCCCTGGACAGCGCCTCAGAACAGATGATTCTGGATGCCATCAAAACCATCGCCCGGGACCACACCATGCTGGTGATCGCTCACCGGCTGTCCACGGTGGTTGATGCAGATCAGATACTGGTGCTGAACGAGGGCGAGATTGTCGAGCGCGGCACCCATCGCGAATTGTTAGCGAAGAACGGGCATTACGCGCAGCTGTGGGCGATTCAACAGCGTGATAATGGTTGAGTCGGAAGTCGGAAGTCGGAAGTCGGAAGTCGGAAGTCGGAAGTCGGAAGTCGGAAAATTCTCGTCGTTCCGGGCGCGCTTTTCAGCGACCCGGAACCCAGCCCCATCCCGGCACAAATGCTTAAACCATTTTTCACGGATACACATCGGGAGAGCGTCATGGCATTTAATACCCTCAAGACCAGCCTCGGCTTCTGGCTGAGCATACTTGGAAAGTACAGCCCGTTTCGCTTTCGCAAAAACTCGATCGTCAATATTTTCAACTATCTGCCGATCAACGAATCCATCACCACGTCCGGTCAGCCGACGGCGGAGCAATTTTCACTGATAGGCGCTGAGGGCTTTCTATCGGTCATCAATCTTGCGCCCCATCACGCAGAAAACGCCTTGCCCGATGAACCGGCTGTGCTAGCCAATTTGGGGATTGCCTATACACACATACCGGTCGATTTTAAAAACCCCACCGAGGCGGATTACCAACACTTTGTGGCGGCAATGAAAGCGCATACCGGCGCCAAGGTATGGGTACATTGCGCCGCCAACATGCGCGTTTCGGCGTTTGTTTATCGATACAGAGTTGGCGAGTTGAAAGAGGATAGCGAGCTGGCCAGACGGGACCTGGAGAAAGTCTGGCAGCCCTTTGGGGTGTGGAAAAACTTTATCTCACAGACCTGACGACGCTGTCTTGCAGCTTGGCGATGGCGCGCAGCATAGGCCATCGCTCGGCAGCATTGGGATAAAAATCACAGTAAATCACGCTGCGCTACTCTGATCCTTCGACAAAATCCTTCAAGGCAATCAAACGATCATCCCACTGGCGTTCAAGCTGAGTGATAAAGTCTCGGGCCACCTTCAATGCCTGTCGATTAAGGGAAACATCGGTTTGCCTCCCGCGCTGTTGCAAGATCACAACATCGGCGCTAACCAATACCTGCAGTTGTTTTCGCGCGCCCTGTCGCGACACGCCCAGGTCGGCGGACAACTCACCCACTGTGCATACTTTGCCGGCCAGACGCCTCACCATTTCCAGCCTGACCGGATCGCCGAGCGCCTTGTAAACCGCCGATTCATTTACCGCATTACGCATTAAAGAGCGCTTCCAACCGACCTAGCATAAAGTCCCAGCCACCGGAATTTTGGCCGAATGCGGCTTCCATCCATTCAGCGGGCAAGCTTTTGAATCCAGATTCAGTCAAAGTGACTTTGCAGCTGCCGTCGGACTGAGGGGCAATGCTAAATTCGACCAGCGTGTTTGCGACCGCCAGCACATCGCCAAGGTAATGGTTGGCGCCCGGCACCCAGCGATAGGCGAAATAGTCATGGGGACGCGCAGCAACAATGTAGACCTGACTCTTGCCGTGCTCGCCGAAACCAAAAACCGGCTGGGCGCCAACGGTGTAGTCGCCCTCAACGGTGTCAGGAAACCACTTGGTTACCTGCTCGGGATGACTGATCGCCTCGTAAATCCGTTCCTTTGAGGCATTGATTGATATTTCTCGAACGATTGCGTCTTGCATGGCGGTCAGTCCTGTCATTGATAGTTTGGTTGGCGGAGGGGATGTCGATGAGGACAGTGAACCATGCCATCAAACTATATGCAACCATTTGGTTGCATATAGTTTATCACCAGCCCTTTCATCTTTTTATGCCCATTTCGGTAATGCACACTGTTCAGCTCGACGGTAGCGGGTAATAATCCGCCGCTGACTCGCCAAAAATAACACCCAAACTCAGCCGAACATGCCCTATCGCACCCTGACCAATCTGCTCTGCCCGCTATGCCACCAGGCCCTCAGCCGTGAAACCCGCCGCTGGGTTTGCAGCGCCGGCCACAGCTTTGATATTGCCCGCCAGGGTTATGTGCACCTGCTGCCCGTACAGAGCAAGCGTTCAAAAGATCCCGGCGACAGCCGCGAGATGGTCACCGCTCGCAGGGCCTTTCTCGACAGCGGTGTGTACCAGCCACTGGCCCGCGCCCAGACCGAACTGTGCCTCGGCCTGCTACCCGCTGAGGGCGACATTGCGATTCTCGACGCCGGGTGTGGCGATGGCTATTACCTGGAACAATTGTGCCAGGCGCTGACCGACACCCGGGCCGTCACGGCCTGCGGTCTGGATATCTCCAAGTGGGCGGTGCGCGTTTGTCGCAGTCGTCACCCCGGCTTTGAAGGGGTGGTGGCCAGCAACCGGCAATTGCCCTTTCCCAGGGCGAGCCAGGATCTGCTGCTGTGCAATTTTGGCTTTCCGGTGTTTGGCGAATTTCAGCGAGTAGTAAAGCCCGGCGGGGCGATTGTGCTGCTCGACGCCGGCGAGGATCATTTGCTCGAGCTGCGCCAGATGCTGTATCCGGAAATTCGCCGCTCTCCACCGCCGTCGTTAGAACACGCGCTGACCGATGGCTGGCAATTGGTCGCCGAGCAGCAGGTTCACTACCGCAGCGCCAGGCTATCTCAGGAGCAGCTCCAAGCGCTGCTCTTAATGACGCCTCACTTCTTCCGCAGCAGCCAGGTTGCCAGACACCGCATGCAACAAATTCCCTGGCTAGCGGTCACGGTATCGGCCCATTTGCGCGTGCTGCAGAAAGTCGGCCAATAATCTCCCTGGCGGCTGTTGCCAATGCCGAGACAGTGCTAACTTGACCCTCTACCGAGGCAGCGCCGGTTTCAGCCTTTTCTGCAGAGCACCTGAACCGCGCATTGTCGGCAAATTCAGTCACGACACCCGAGACAATCCATGGAACAACTCAACGGACTCGATGCGTTTTTTGTCCACGGTGAAAGCAGCCGCACCCCGATGCACATTGGCGCGCTACTGGTGTACACCGAGCCGCGCAAATTGCATCCGGATATTCGCTACCAGCAATTGCGGGAGCGGGTGGTGCAGGCACTGCCAAGTGCCGCCGTGTTCCGTCGTCGCCTGCTGAAAGTGCCCGCCGGGCTCGACCACCCCTACTGGATTGAAGACGCCGACTTCAACCTGGACAACCATTTGCAGCGCCATCGCCTGCGCAGCAAAGCCAGCTATTACGACCTGGAGAAGCTGGTTGCGTCGCTCCACGCCAACCAGCTGGATTTTAGCCGCCCCTTGTGGGAGGCCCATCTGATCGAGGGCCTGGGTCAGCTGACCGAATACCCCAGCAACAGTTATGGCCTGTATTTGAAGGTCCATCACGCCGCCCTGGATGGGGTCTCGGCCACCCAGATTCTCAACTCCATTCACGACGCCACGGTCGGCGAGCAGGCCACCCCCGACACCTGGGAGGGCGAACGCCCCCCCTCTTCCAGCCGCCTGTTGTGGCGGGCGTATCTCAACAGCTTGCGCCAACCATTAGCGCTGATCGGCCAGGGGCAGAAATTGCTGCCCCGCTGGCAACGCAGCCAAAGCGAGGCCAAAGCCTCCCCAGACAATGACAGCCACCGCATTGATCCCGGCTGGCAGCGCAGTCCCTTCAACAAGGCCGTGGAGGCCAATCGCCAACTCACCAGCGTGCATTTTGAGATGAATGCCCTGCAACGCCTGCGTCAACACCAGACCGGCGCCACCATCAATCATGTCTTGCTAGCCATTATCAGCGGCGCGGTGCGCCGCTACCTCATTCACCTGAACCAACTGCCAGATACCCCCCTCGGCGCGATGGTGCCAGTGAACCTGCGCAGCGACGACAGCGAGGGCGGTGGCAACATGATCGGTGCGATGATTGCCGGCCTGAGAGTGGATATCGACGACCCGCTGCAACGCTTGCAAGCAGCGGCTACCAGCGCCATGACTGCCAAAAAAAGCGCGGAGCGATTGGGGCGCTTCTCCATGATGAACGTCGCCAGAAACCTGCCCAGCCTGGCGGAGCGGTCAATGTTCTGGAGCCTGGCAGCAATGTGCCGCCTGCCCGGTGGGTTGCCCATGCCGGTGGCAACCGTATTGAGTAATATCCCCGGACCCACTTCGACCATGCACCTCAATGGCACCAGGCTCATTGATATTCAGGCCATTGGCCTACTCACCGATGGCTGCGGTCTGTTTCATGTGGCTTTTAGCTATCAGGGGCGTTTGAGTTTGACCGCCCTCAGCAGCAGCAATACGCTGGTCGATCCCCAGCGTTATCGCCAATGCCTGCTGCAATCCTTCGATGAACTGCTGGAGGCGGTAGAAGAAGTCGAGGGCGGCGCTTGAATTCGGTGACCAACACCCTCACATAAGCTGACAACCGCCGATTCAGTCTCTGAAGCAACCATAAGAATTGATGCAGCAAGGAATCACCATGACCCAAGACCACGCCCTCAGCCAACTCCAGCAGTGGCTGAACGCCCATATTATTGGCCAGCAGGCGCTGGTCGAGCGCCTGTTGATCGCCCTTCTCGCCGACGGACACCTGCTGGTGGAAGGCGCCCCGGGGCTCGCCAAGACCAAAGCCATCAAGACCCTGGCCGATGGCATTGACGCCACCTTTCAGCGGGTCCAGTTCACCCCCGACCTGCTCCCCGGCGATGTCACCGGCACCGACATTTACCGGCCCGAGACCGGCGAATTCACCTTTCAGGCCGGACCGATTTTCCACAACCTGGTCCTGGCCGACGAAATCAACCGGGCCCCGGCCAAGGTTCAATCGGCCCTGCTCGAAGCCATGGCGGAGCGCCAGGTCAGTGTGGGCAGCAATACCCTGCCCCTGCCCGAATTATTTATGGTGATGGCCACCCAGAACCCGCTGGAACAGGAAGGCACCTACCCCCTGCCAGAAGCCCAGCTTGACCGCTTCCTGATGCATGTGAATGTTGATTACCCCGATGCCGAGGCGGAGCTGACCATTCTGCGCCGAGTGCGGGCCGAGGCCCAGGGGGATATTCCCCAGCCCGAGGTCATCAGTCCCGCCCAGATTCTGGCCGCGCGGCAGGAAATCCTCAGGCTGCATATGGCTGAGCCGGTGGAGCAGTATCTGGTACAGCTAGTGGTCGCCACACGCCAGGCCGCAGCTTTAGACCCCGAACTGGGGCAGTGGCTGGAGGTGGGCGCCAGCCCCCGGGCCACCATCGCCCTGGACCGCTGCGCCCGGGCCCACGCCTGGTTGCAGGGTCGGGATTATGTGAGCCCTGACGACGTTCAGGCCGTTGCCCACGATGTGCTTCGCCACCGCCTCATTCTCAGCTTTGAGGCCGAAGCCGACGGCGTTGCCAAGGACCGGGTAATCGACCGCCTGCTCCAGGTCGTGCCGGTGGCATGAGCACCACCCAGCAGCAAAATCTCGAGCTGGGTAGCGCCCATGGCGCGCTGGCAGACCAGCAAACCCTGATTCGCCTGCGCCATCTGGCCCGTCACCTGGGCCGCTGGCAGGTGCGCAAACGGGGCCGTCAGGTCGGCGCCCACGCCTCGCCACTGCGGGGCCGAGGACTCAGTTTTCACCATGTGCGCGAATATCAGGGTGGCGACGAAATCCGCCATATCGACTGGCGGGTGACCGCGCGAACCAACACCGCCCACACCAAGGTCTTTGAAGAAGAAACCGAGCGCCCGGTACTGGTCTTTGTCGACCAGCGCAAAAACATGTTTTTTGGCAGTCAGCGCTGCTTCAAGTCGGTCCTGGCCTGCCACGTAATGAGCCTGCTGGCCTGGGCCGCCCTGGAAAGCAACGACCGCATTGGCGGCCTGATTTTCAATGACGCGAGCCACCAGGAGGTGCGCCCACGGCGCAGCCATAGAGCGGTACTGCGTCTGATTCATCGAGCCGTCGAGTACAACCACGCCCTGGCCGACAGCCGCGAATCGGCTGGCAGCGGCCACACGCTGGCCACCGCACTGGAAGAACTGCGACGCATCAACCGCCCCGGCAGCTCGGTATTTTTGATCAGCGACTTCCAGGGCCTCGACGAGGATGCCCTGCGCCAGCTCCACCTGCTTAGCCGCCACAGTGATGTGTTTGCCCTGACCACCATCGACGCGATGGAACGAGAATTACCGGCCACTGGCCTGCTCAGCGTCAGCGACGGCCAGCAACGCCTGCAACTGGACATTGGCCAGACCCTGCGCCGCCGCTTTGCCCAGAGCAGCAGCGAGCAGCGCGACCACCTCGCTCAGCAGCTGCGCCTGGCCGGTATCCGTCAGGTTGAACTCAGCACCAATGAATCCTTCCTGGCCACGCTGCAACGGGAGCTGGGGCTTTCATGAGCGCGCCGACGACCACTGCCCACCTGGCCGATATTCACCTGCCAGAACCCGTTTCCTGGTTTCCGCCAGCACCAGGCTGGTGGGCGCTTGCTGGCATCACCTTGCTCCTGGCGGTCGCCATCAGCTGGGCGCTTCGCCGACGCCATCTGCAACGCGCCCACCGCCGCCAGGCCATTGCTGAACTCGGTAAATTGAAGCGCCAAACCAACCCCCATTTGCTGGCCCAGCAGATTAATCCCCTGCTGCGCCAGGTCGCTCTGCACAACCATCCACGCCGGGACATTGCCCACCTCAGTGGCCTGGCCTGGGCCCAATGGCTGGCCGGGAGCGGCCACATCAGCCCCGACAACGCCAGGGAGCTGGTCGAGGCGGCCTACAACCCCAATGCCGTGCTGACCGACCGGGATGCCCTGCTCGACCAGTGCGAGCGCTGGATCGACAAGAGCCGTCCAGCTGCCTCACAAGCCGGCAAAAAGACGTTGCCGGAGGCCAGCGATGTTTGAGTTTCAGTGGCCGTGGATTTTCTGGCTGACACCGCTGCCGGTGCTGGTATACCTACTGTCGCGCCCCGCCGCTGCCGGCGCGGCATTGCGCGTGCCCTTCTTCCAGCGACTGCAAACCCTCGATGCGCCAGCACAGGGCCTCGGCGGCCAGCGCAATCTGCTACAGCTACTGCTGTCGAGCCTGCTGTGGTTGGCCTTGCTGAGCGGCGCAGCCAGACCCGTCTGGATCGGCCCGCCGGTGACCCTCGAAAGCAGCGGCCGGGATTTAATGCTGGCAGTCGATATCTCCGGCTCCATGCGCCAGGAAGACATGCAAATCAGTGATCAGGCACTGCCTCGCATCGCAGTGGTCAAGGCGGTGATTAATGAATTCGTCGAGCAGCGCAGTGGCGACCGGCTGGGGCTGATTCTGTTTGGCAGCCAGGCTTATATACAATCGCCCCTGTCCTTCGACCTGCAAACCCTCAAACAATTGATGGACGAAGCTCAGGTAGGCTTCGCCGGCCAGAAAACCGCCATTGGCGATGCCATTGGTTTTGCCATCAAGCGCTTGCGCGACCGACCCAGCGACAGCCGGGTGGTGATTTTGCTGACCGACGGGGCCGACACCGCCAGCAATATCGACCCTCGCAAGGCCGCCGAGCTGGCCGCCGCCGAAGACGTCAAAATTTACACCATTGGCGTTGGCGCCGCCGAAATGGAAGTGCCCGGTCTGTTCGGTAGCCGCTTCGGCGCCCGCACCGTGAACCCCTCTGCCGACCTGGACGAGGCCAGCCTGATCGCGATTGCCAAAACCACCGGCGGGCAGTACTTCCGCGCTCACAACCCCGAGGAGCTGCACGAGGCCTATAAAGCCATTGGCGAGCTGGAGCCCATCATCCAGGATGGCGAAGTGCTGCGACCGCAAAAATCCCTGTTGCAATGGCCGCTACTGGCCGCCGCCATCCTGATGGCGTTTTCGGTTCTCATCAGCCGTATGGGGAGGAGCGGATAATGCCAGACCTCGCGCAACTCCACTGGCTGCGGCCCGATATGATCTGGGCTGCCCCCCTGCTTCTGCTGACGCTGCTGCTGTTGATGCGCGGCCGCTGGCAGGCCCAGCACTGGCAACGCTACATCGACCCGGCACTGCTGCCCTATCTGCTCCAGGGCCAGCGCCACAGCCGCCCTCGCCTGCGCCTGCTCAGCCTGGCCACTGCTGCCCTGCTATTGCAGTTGGCCCTGCTCGGCCCGGCCTGGCAGCAGGCACCGGTGACCCTCTACAAAAATCAGCAGGCCTTGGCGGTGGTCTTGGACCTGTCGCCATCGATGCTGGCCGAGGACCTCAAACCCTCCCGCTTCCAGCAAGCCAGCTACAAACTGCGCGACCTGCTGGCCCTACGTCAGGACGGCCAGACCGGCCTGGTCGTATTCTCCGGCGACGCCTTCACCGTGGCGCCCCTGACCGATGACAGCAATACCCTGCTCACCCTGCTGCCCGGTATTTATCCGGGCATGATGCCGGTGATTGGCGCCAACCCCCAGGCCGGCATTGAGCGCGCCATCGCCTTGCTGGACAACGGCCGCGGCAATAATGGCCAGATACTGCTGATTACCGACGGCGTTGACGACCGCCAGCTGCCCGGCATCAAAAAGGTACTGACCAATAGCCCCTATCCGGTTTCCGTGTTGGCGGTGGGCACCGCCGAGGGTGCCCCCATCCCCCTGCCAGATGGTGGCTTCGCCAGAGATCCCCAGGGCGGCATCATTGTGCCGCGCCTGGATGAAGACAATCTGCGTACCCTGGCCAATGTCAGTGGCGGCCGCTATCAGACCCTGACACTGGACAATACCGACATCGAAACCCTGAACAACCAGGCCAGCGCACCCAGCGAGACTCAGGCCAGCGGCGACCGCCGTTTTGATCAGTGGCAGGACGCCGGGCCCTGGCTGGTGCTGCTATTGCTGCCCTTCGCCCTGGCCACCTTCCGCCGCAGCTGGTTGCCCAGCGTGGTTTTGGTGGCCGTTCTCGGCGGTCACAGCGAGACCTCCCAGGCGGACTTGTGGCAAAACTTGTGGCGCACTCCAGATCAGCAGGGTGCTGCCCTTATGGATAGCGACCCCGCTGCTGCGGCCCAGCGCTTTGCCGACCCGATGTGGCAAGGTGCCGCCCAATACCGGGCCGGAAACTATGCTGAGGCGGCCCAGGCCTTTGCCCAGCGCGACACCGCCGATGCCCATTACAACCGGGGCAATGCCCTGGCTCAGGCCGGGGACCTGGACGGCGCGATTGCCGCCTACGACAAAGCGCTGGAAAAGCAGCCCACCATGGCCGATGCCCACGCCAACCGCCAGTTGCTGGAAGAGGTGAAAAAGCAACAAGAGCAGCAACAACAAAATCAGCAGCCACAATCCTCCGGTGATCAGACCGGTGAAGGCGACCAGCAGCAAAGCGGCGAGCAAGGTGGCGAGAAAGGCGGCGAGCAAAACCCGAACAGTCAAAACCAGCAGGGTGGCGAGGGTCAGCCCCAACCGGGCCAGGGCGATCAAAACGCCAATAACCCACAGCAAGGCGACCAGAATTCAGCCGGACAGCAACCCGGTGATCAACACGAGCAAGCGGAGTCGCCGCAGCCGTCGAGCCCAGATAGTGCTGACGGCAGCACGGACCAAACCCGGCAGCAACAACAGGAAGCGGCTGAGCGTTATGCCCAGGACGCCGCCGAGCAATCTGAACGCAATAATCTGGCCGATGAACAATCCCCCCAGCAAGGGGCGCTCGACCAGGGCGAGCAGGCCCGCGATGGCGCAGACGAAAAGCCGGTGGGCGCCGTGGCCAGCGACGAGGCCCTGAGTGAAGACCAGCAAGCCAAGGAACAATGGCTACGCAAGATCCCGGACAACCCCGCTGGACTCCTGGAACGGAAATTCCACTATCAGTCCCAGCAACGCAGCAACCGTCAGGAAATAACCGAAGATGACGCCTATGCACCCTATTGATCAATTGCCGCGCCCTCGGTGCAGACACTACGGCGCCCTGCTCATGGCCCTGATCGTTCTCAGCCTGTTGTCGCTGGGCGCCAGCGCCCAACCTCAGGTGCGCGCCTCGGTAGATCGCAACCAGATCTCCATGAATGACACCCTGACTCTCAGCCTGACCGTGGACAGCATGACCTTTTCCGCCGACCCGGAAATTAAGGTGCTGGAAAACGACTTTCATATCGTCAACCAACAGGAAAGCAGCCGCAGCAGCTTTATCAACGGCAAGGTGACTTCCCTGCGCCAGTGGGACTACACCCTCGCCCCCAAGCGCAAGGGCACCCTGGCCATTCCGTCGATCACCCTCGGCCAGTATCAAACCCGGCCCATTACCATTACCGTCAGTGAGGCACCGGCCCAGAAGAAAACCGGCAGCGAGCAGGTCTATCTCGAGTCCGATGTCACGCCGCGCCGGGGCTATGTTCAATCGCAACTGGATTACACGGTTAGAGTGTTAACGTCGGTGAATTTCCTGGAGGCCTCGCTGGAGCCCTTGGAGGTCAAAGGCGCGGTGGTGGAGTCTGCTGGTGAAGATCGCTATCAGACCACGATCGAGGGGCGCTATTACCAGGTTATCGAGCGCCACTTTCGCATCTATCCCCAGCACAGCGGCGAGCTGGAAATCCCCGCGCTGACCCTGCAGGCACGGGTGGAGGGCTACCGCCAGTCCATGCTCGACCCCGGCCGTCTCGTGGTCAAACGCAGCACCGCCCACCGGGTGCGGGTAATGCCCCCCGCCGATGCCTTCACCGGCAAGGTATGGTTGCCCGCCAAGAAGGTCGACATCAGCGAGGAATGGAGCCAGGCCCCCGACAGCATCGAGGTCGGTGACTCGGTTACCCGCACCATCACCCTCAGGGCTGAGGGTCTGCTCGGCAACCAACTGCCGGCCCTGCCGCCGAGCGAGGTTGCCAATGCCAAGCTCTATCCAGACCAGCCCAGTATTGAAAACCCGGAATCCGGCCCCTGGACCGGACAGCGGGTCGAGTCGGTGGCGATCATTCCCACCCAGCCCGGCAGCTACGAATTACCCGAGATTCGCATCCCCTGGTGGAACACCGAAACAAATCGCCAGGAGGTCGCGGTGTTGCCCGCCCGCAAAATCCAGGTTGTTGGCACTACTGCAGGCCCCGCCACGCCGAACTCGCAGCCCCAAACCAGTCGCCCGCCGCAGTTGCAGCCAGGACCAACACCCCCCGGCCCCTTTACCACATGGCCCCATTGGGGCTGGTGGCTGGTCGCTGGCCTGGCCTTCGGCAACCTGATATTCGCCGGGTTGTGGCTGGCCGCCCGCCGGACACCCCGGGAAGAGGCCAGCGGCACCCGCGTCACTGCGCCCACCAGCCCCAACGAGAAGGCCGCGTTCAAGGCGCTAAAGCAGGCCTGCAAGCGCAAAGCACCCTCGCCTATTCGCAGCGCGCTACTGGAATGGGGACACGCCGCCTTCGACCGGCCGCTCAATCTGCAGCAATTGGCCACCCAGGCCCCGGAATTGGCCAGCGCCTGTCGCCAGCTCGACGCGATTTTGTATCGGGGGAGTGATGTTACGGTCGATACCCAGGGCCTTGTTGACGGGGTAGAACGCTGCCGCAAACGCCTGGCAGAAAAACCTCAGGCGACAGACAACACAGCGCTGAAGCCGCTATACCCGAATTAAGCCAGCGGGGACAACCGTTCTTTCGAGGATGGGCACGACCTAGTGTCCTGTCCGGTAAGTTCGTTGTCTATCAGCGTGCCAGCCAAGGCTCGTGGCAAGGCGCGACTTGCAGGCAATGGCCGTAGCCCTTGTCAAAAGGCGCAACGCAGCCAGGAGCCTTGGCTGGCGCGCCCTCTGGGAGCCTACAGGATACGCTGCAACAGCGTTGCGACCCTTGGAAATACAACCAGTATTCCCTGCGGATCGCGCCTTGTTACAACGTATCCTGTAGGCTCTGATGTACAACGAACTTACCGGACAGGGCACTAGAGGGGCTGCCGGAAAAGGCAGGGTTGAAAAACGTTGCTAGGGGGCAGAAGTGAAAGGGCGGGCGCTGCCAAAGAGAAAGCCGCCCCGCAGTATTGGCATGGGGCGGCAACATGGCGCTATTACTCGCTACCGCACTTGGCTTCGCCGCATTTGGATTCGCCACACTTGGACTCACCGCATTTGGACTCGCCACACTTAGACTCACCACACTTGGATTCACCGCATTTGCCTTCGTGATCGCCATGATCAGCAACCTGGTAGCCACTGCTCAGGGGCTTGGCAGCAAAGGGGTTGGCAGTGCTGTCGGCCATCGCCACAGACGCCAGAGAAGAAGCGACCATTGCCGCACCCAGTACACCGATAGACTTTTTCATAGTGGAGCTTCCTTTTAGTGAACTTGCAAAATGATCAGGGACTACGCCTTGCATTATCGTCGCGCAGATTTGCCTGCACCGCTTGATAGATGTTTTAGCTGACCCCACGTTACATCGCCACCAAAAAATAATTAAAAATTTGTTGTTGGCGCCGATGTAACACTCGGGAGCGCTCCTCGTCTCAGAGAAGTCACCTCTCTACGCAAGGAAAACCGCCATGGATCGTCTGTGTCTGGCGTATCAAAAATTCTGCCGGGCCACGTCACATATTGACGGCCTGCCCGCCCTCGGTTTGCGCCTTTATCTGGTACCCGTCATGTGGATGGCCGGCAGCAATAAGCTCAATCACTTCAGCGATACCGTGGCCTGGTTTGGCAACCCCGATTGGGGCCTCGGCCTGCCCTTTCCCTGGCTGATGGCGGCACTGGCCACCAGCGCCGAGGTCGGCGGCGCCATCCTCTTATTGCTCGGCCTGGCCACCCGTTGGATTTCCATTCCGCTGGCCATCACCATGCTGGTTGCCGCACTGACCGTGCACCTGCCCAACGGCTGGCAGGCCATCGCCGATCCCAGCGCGCCCTTTGCCAACGCCCAGGTCATGGCCGCACCCGAAAAACTGCAAGCGGCCCGGGAAATTCTGCGCAGCCACGGCAACTATCAGTGGCTCACCAGCAGTGGCAAGTTTGTGATTCTCAACAACGGCATCGAGTTTGCCGTTACCTATCTGTTGATGCTGCTGGCGCTGATCAAACTGGGCGGCGGCCGTTACGTTAGCGTGGATTACTGGCTAAGCCGGCGCTGGTCATGCAGCCGCTAACCCTCTCTGCTCCGCGCCGGCATTGCCTTTTCGGGCCGGTTTGGCCGACACTAGTGTGCTCATTTCCCAGGGAAGCCCCAGTGTCCTCCGCCAGCGATGAAACCGCTTTGATCCTGCGTTTGCAGCAGGGAGACAACGCCGCCTTCGCCGAGCTGATCAGCGAGCACAACCGCCGTCTGCAGATTGTCGCCCGCTCCATCGTCGGCGACGTTTTTGCCGAGGATGTGGTGCAAGAGGCCTGGGCCTCTATTTATCGGGCCATTCCCCGCTTTGAGGGGCGCAGCAGTCTCAGCACCTGGATGATTCAGATTGTCAGCAATGAAGCCAAATCCCGGCTGCGGCGAGAGAAGCGCCATATCAGCATCGGTGATATCGACGAATTGCCAGCGGCCATGGCCGGGGAGCGATTTGACGACAGCGGCCACTGGCGCGAGCCGCCCTCGCGCTGGGATATTGCGACACCCGAACTGATGCTGCAGGAAGACCAGCTGCAACGCTGTATCGAGCACACCCTCACGGTGCTGCCGGAAAAACAAAAGGCTGTATTCCTGCTGCGCGATGTAGAACAAAGCCCGCTCGAGCAAATCGCCGAATTGCTGGGCCTGAGCGACAGTAATGTACGCGTGTTATTGCACCGGGCCAGACTGAAGTTATTGCAGGTGGTGGACCATTATCAGGAGACCGGCGAATGTTGAAATGTCGCGATGTCACAGCACTAGGTAGCGATCATCTGGACGGCCACACCAGCACCGCAAAAAAACTCCAGGTCCAGCTACACCTGATGATCTGCAAACACTGCCGGCGCTTTGTACGCCATCTGAATCGCAGCCGCCAAACCGGTGCAGCAATCGCCCGGCGACTGTGGCGTGGCGACGACCAGGCCGCCGCCCGTATTATGGAATCGCTGAAAAAACCGGATTAATCGCCTCGGGCAAAGCCATCCAACTCGGGATGACGACCGACGACGCCCCGATACGAAGCCGTAATCACCCTCAGGTCGGCCTCAAGATCACCAGTGGTTCGGGTTTCACTGACAATCCGAATCTGCCGCGCACCGTAGTCCAGGCCCAAGGCCACCACCGGCACTCCCGCCCCATGAGCGATGTGGTAGAAGCCGCACTTCCATTGTTCGACCCGGCCGCGGGTGCCTTCCGGGGTAATAATTAAGACCATGTCGTCGCGCTGACTAAACTCAGCGGCCATCTGTTCAACAAAGTTATGGCGTTGACCACGATCGACCGGAATACCGCCCAACCACTTCAGCAGCGGCCCAAACGGGCCAATAAAAAGGCTGTGCTTGGCCATAAAATGCACCTTGCGCCGCAGCGCCGCGCCCATAGCCACCAGCAGGAAGAAATCCCAGTTGCTGGTGTGGGGGGCGACAATCAGCACATATTTGCGCGCACTAGAGAGGCGCTGCTCGAACCGCCAACCGCGCAGGCCAAAGCCCCCGGCAAAGGTGCGATGAACCCAGCGCAGCAATCGCGGATGATCACAGATGGTTTTCTGTTGAATGGCGCCTTGCTCAGCGCAGCTTTCGGTTTTCATTATTATTTACCCGCTCAGATGTCTCCGCCGCCATTGTCGGCGAAAGGCCATACTACTACAGCCCCGGGAGCGATTCGACGGGCAGGAAAGTCGGCTACACCAGCGCGCGAAGGCTCGTGTTGGCCAGGCGCTCGCGGCAGTGTTGCCAGTTTGGAAAGTGACGGGCCATCAGCGCGTAAAAGCGCGGGCTGTGATTGAACTCCTGCAGGTGACACAACTCGTGAACAATCACATAGTCGAGCAATTCGGGATCCAGCCGGATCAACTCACTGTTCAGGCAAATCCCCCCTTTGCTGCTGCAGCTCCCCCACCGGGAGCGCATTTGCCGCACCCGCAGTGGCGGTACCCCCTCAACCCAGGGGATGCGCTCACTCCACAGCGCCAGCCGCTGGGGAAAGACCACCATTGCCTGCTGCCGATACCAGGCTTGCAACTTGGTCATCAATACATCCCGATCCTGGTTGGGAGTTCGCAACATAAGGCGGTCATCCACTACCGTCCAGCGCACCGCCCCGGGGGCAACATTGACCTCCAGGCGCAGCGTCTTACCCTGTAATGTCAGGGTTTCACCACTGACAAAGGCCAACGCCGGGTTCGCCTGCCGATAGCGGTGAAGCTCCCGGGTTTTGTCGTGCAGCCAGTCACGATGTTTCTCCAACATCGCCTCAATATCTTTGTTAGCCGTTTTCAGCGGAACCCGCAGTAGCGCCTCGCCCTTTGCATCAAGAGACAGAGACAATCGCCGCCGACGCTGAGCGCTGCGTTTGATGGTGACAGTGAGTGTTTCACCACCCAGGTCCACTTGACGCTGCTCCCCACTCATCAGTCCTGATGGGCCGGAAATTCGCAGGTAAAAATTGCGCCGCCCTCCGGGTTAGCGCGATAGCTGATATCGCCACCGTGGGCCTGGATGATTGACTGAGAAACTGACAAACCGATCCCCATGCCGCCCTCTTTTGAGCTCACAAAGGGCGCAAACAGCTGCTTCTCGATTTCCGGGTCGAGGCCCTTGCCCCAGTCGGTTACGCTGAATCCCACCAGCACGCCGGATTCAAAAGTATCGAGCCGCACCCCCTTGATCGACTCATTGGCCGCACTGGCCTCGATGGCATTGCGTAACAGGTTCAGGGCAACCTGTTGAATCTGCACTTCATCGGCCTGAATAGGATGGCTGATGCTTTGCGAAGAGAAATGAATCTCGACACCGTGGGTCCGCGAATCCACCTCCGCCAGCGCCACTACTTCGGCCAACAGCTCATTCACGTTCAGAATCTGGCGACCACCAACCGGCTTCTTAACAAAGGTGCGCATGCGCTGAATCACCGCCGACGCGCGCTCAGCCTGGGTGGTAATTTTCTCCAGCACATCATGAATTTTGGCTGTATCCAGCCCGGCCGGCGCCGTTAGTAAGCGTTGACAGACCCTGGCGTAATTCACCACTGCCGTAAGCGGCTGATTCACCTCATGGGCAATACCCGCCGCCATCTCCCCACCGGTACTGAGGCGTTCGATATGAGCAAGATGCTGGCGCTGGCTCTCCAGCTCCTCCCGAGCTGTGCGCAGGGCCTCCTGACTGCTGAGCCACTCCCGCACATCTCGCCACACCAACACCGCCCCGCCCTGACGGGGCGCCCCACTGAGCGAGACCGGAATGGGCTTGCTGCTGTGTCGCGGGTGCAAATCCACAAAGCCCCGGCGCAGTGGCACCCCTTCATTGATCAGCGCCTCAATGCCGGCAGATACCGGTTCACTGGCTGCAAACAAGTTCAGGGATTTTAGCGGCTCACCGAGCACATCGGATTCGGGCCAGGCGATCAGCGCCAGGGCCTGACGGTTGATGGAGCTAACGCGACCCTCTTCATCCAGGCCAATAATGCCCTCTTCAACCGCATTGAGAATACTGAGGTTCTCATCTTCCAGCTCGACGTTGCGCGCCGCCAGCGCCCGCTCTAACCGATGAATTTTGATGTGGGTGCGCACCCGGGCCAGCACTTCGTCGGACTGAAAAGGTTTGGCGATGTAGTCCACACCACCCAGCGCAAGGCCATGTACTTTGGATTGGCTGTCAGTCAGCGCCGACAGAAAGATGATGGCGATATCTTCGGTTTCGGGGTCGCCCTTCAGCGCTTCACAGACCTGAAAGCCATCGATGCCGGGCATCATGACATCCAGCAGGATGAGAGAGGGCTTTGCTTTGCGCGCGATCTTCAGCGCCGCTTCGCCATCCCGTGCTGCCAGCAAGCGATAACCACTGCCCTCCAGGGTTTTGAATAACACCTGCAGGTTTGTGGGGTTATCATCAACCAGCAGGACCTGTTCTCCACCGCGTTCAGCGATCATCGCTTGGCGCCCCCTGAGCCAGCTCGCTTAACAACTGCGAGATACCGTCAAAATCAAAATTGCGCAGGCACCGCTCCGCCTGCTCAACAAAGGCATTCAGCTCTGGGTGTGATGCGCGCAGCGCCTGCAATTGCTCGCCCAAGGCAGAAATATCGCCCAGATCGATGGCTTGCTGCAGCGAGGTGCTAACGCTATCCGGCGGCAGCGCTACTGCATTCCCCGAGGGGAAGGGCACCACGGGGGCCACTGCACGCTGTTCTGGCCGGGCACAGGTTTCGGCAAGAATCGCCATCAGCGCATCCATACCAATGGGCTTGGGCAAAAATCCATAACACCCCGCCTCAGTCGCCTCTTTCATCATCGCTTCATCGGTGGTCGCCGATGCCATCACCACCTGCACGTCATCGCAGGCCATTTTCTTTTTAATAATTCGCGTCGCTTCAAGGCCGTCCATTTCCGGCATACGCAAATCCATCAAAATCAGTTCCGGCGCCCGCTCCTTCACCTGGGCCACCACCTCCAGCCCATTGGCCGCTTCGCGAATATCGCTACTGATATCGCTCAACATCCCGATCAATACCTGGCGGTTCACGGCCACGTCATCGGCCACGATAATGGCTGGGTTATCAAACTGCGCCTCCGGGGCTGCCGGGGAGGATTTTTCTGTCTTGCGCTCGGCCGCCATATCCTCCAGCGACGAGGTTACCTCGATCAGCGGAATATCGAAGAAAAAGGTACTACCCCGACCGTACTCGCTGCGCAGGTTCAAACTGCCGCCCATGGCCTCTACCAGTCGGCGACAGATAGACAGGCCCAAGCCGGTGCCCTGGCCATCACGGGGATTCACCTGACGGAATGGCTCGAACACATCGCGCAATTTGTCTTCGGGAATGCCGATACCGCTGTCGGTAACCGAAAACAGCAACTGCTGCTGAGCCGGATCAGCCCGAAGCTTCAATTCCACTTTACCCTGACGGGTAAACTTAACCGCATTGTCCAGCAGGTTGACCAGAATCTGACGCAGCTTAACCTCATCAATTTCCACATTGCGGGGCACGTCCGCCGCCACATCCAGGACAAAATCCAGGCCCTTGGACTTGGCCCGCTGACCGACGATATCGCCAACGCTGGTGACCACGTCATCAATATTGTTAGGCCGGCGGACAATGTTGATATTGCCACTTTCGATCTTGGCCAGATCGAGCACATCATTGATCAGGTTCAGCAGGTGTTTGCCACAGTTTTCAATGGCGCGCAGGTATTCTTCGCTGCCACTGGGCAGGTCATTCTCCCGCTGCAGCAGCTGGGCATAACCCAGTACGCCATTCAAGGGGGTGCGCAATTCGTGGCTGACGCTCGACAAAAACTGGCTCTTGGCATGGAGGGCATCTTCGGCCGCGATTTTGGCATCGACCAGTTCCTGCTCCATGCGCTTGCGCTCGGTGATGTCGGTCATGATGCCCATAGCCCGCACCGGCTGATCCTGGGCGTCACTTTCAACCACGTCGCCCCGGCTATAAATCCAATGGTACTCGCCGGCCCGGTTGCGCACCCGAAACTCCACACTGTTACCGGTGGCCAGGCCAAGCCAGCTGTCCACCGCCGAGGCGATGATGTGAATATCGTCGGGGTGAGCAACGTGCTTGAATGCGCCCACCGCGTAATTCTGCGCGGGAACCTCGTAGCCCAACATGCGAAAGAAACTCGGCGCTACCGTCACGTAACCGGTCTGCAAATCCAGGTCCCAGAGGTGGTTTTGGGCAGCATCCAGGGCAAGGGAGAAGCGGCGCTCACTCAGCTTCAGTGCCCGCTCAGTCTGGCTGCGTTTTTCCACCATGAAGTTGGCGTCTTCGGCCAGGTGTTGGAACTCAGCAAAGGGTAGTCGGCTGATATCAATGGCGGTGGAGCGCTTGCTGGCATCGGCAAAAAACTTCTGGAAGATGTCGAAACCCCGGGCACTGCTGCGCGCCATCAGGCGGGCGGCCACCGTCGACAGCACCATCAGCAAGAAGGCAATAATCACGATAAAGCGGATATGTTCGTTGACCCGCTCCTGCAGGTCTGCGCGCTGGGTTTCCAGCCGGACGTTGAGTTCATCGAGAAACACGCCGGACCCCAGCACCCAACCCCAGGGCTCGTAACGGCGCAGATAGGAGACCACGGGCTTATTACCGGCGTCACCGGCCGACCAGCTCAGCTCTGTGAACAGGCTGTTGTCCTTGCCGCTCACCTTACGGCTGGCGTCGATCACCCCGGGCATCAATGAGCCGACCTGCTCGGGATCGTAAGCATTGACCAACTGCTTACCATCGGCGTCGACAATAAACAGAATGGAGTTATTGGGATCGATGGGCACCGCGGCAATCCGTTCGATCACCTCCTGTTTCACCCGGTCCATCTCGTCATGCAGATAGACGCTGGCCCCCATGTAAATATTCAGGGGCTTGTAGTGATACACAAAGCTGAAATTGCGCTCGTTCTGAAAGCCCGATCCCGCCTGGGAGAAACGGTACTCAACGAAGTCATAACGCTTGTCGCCAATCGCGCCGACAATCTGACTAACAAAGGAATTCAGGGCCTGTTCATCGGTAATGCGCCGCGACTCCCAGGGATGCATCGGCGCGAGCAGCGGCTTGCCGGCCTCATCGAAAAGAAAGAAAAACCCCTTGTTGCCAAGGAACTTCAAGGTCGACATCGTACTGCGCAGGCGCGCCAGCTGCTGGTCTTTGCTCTCTGTCTTGAACTCTTTACGGGTATTCTCGATCAGCGCCAGACCGACGGCGACCTGCTGACGAAGGTCCTGATACAGCTGCCGGTTGAGCTGGGAGCGCTTAAAATCCAGGTACTCGACCGCCTTATCGACCTCCCGACGCAATAATTCGCGCCGGGATTCGATATAGGTGGTGCGTAAAGCCTCGCTCTGGGTATGAAAGCCATCGTATTCCTTGGCAATCCAGATATAGCCAAAAATAGATAGCGGAATCGCGGACAGGGCGACTAGGCTCAGCAGATAAATTTGTACTAAACTGCGCTTAGTTCGCATGCGCAATCCTTGAAATTATTTAGGGAACCCCTTACCAAGCGAAGCTTATCCAGTCTTGGCCCATATCGCCAGCGCCGTGGCGCCAAAACAGGCTCGCACCGGGAGCGCCGATGTGACAAGCTAGGCGAGGCGAGGATTGCACAGCGTATTCAGCAGCAGAAGGATTCACAATAATGAATGAAGAAGCCACCGTTTACCTGATTGAAGATGATGATGCGGTACGGGATTCACTGCAATTGGTACTCGAGTCTGTTGGTTACAAGGTGGATGCCCACTCCCGGGCCGATTCCTTTCTAGAGCGCTTCAGCCCCGCCCTGGCTGGCTGCATTGTGCTGGATATTCGCATGCCGGGCATGAACGGCATGGAGCTGCAACGCCAGCTTAACAACCGTAACTCCATTCTGCCGATTATCTTTGTCACCGGCCACGGCGATGTCCCCATGGCCGTGGAAGCCATGCAACGGGGCGCAGTGGACTTCGTTCAGAAGCCGTACCGGGAAGAAGAGCTGCTCAACAAAATCCAGCAGGCCATCGCTGCCGATGTTGAAGCCCGCGCTGCGCTGATGGAAAAACAACAGATACGCCAGAAACTGGAAGAGCTCACCCCAAGAGAGCGTCAGGTGATGGAACTGATGATTGAGGGCAAAGCCAACAAGGTGATCGCCTACGACCTGGATATCAGCCAGCGCACGGTAGAAATCCACCGGGCCCGGGTGATGGAAAAAATGGCTGTGCGCTCGCTGGCGCACCTGGTTCGTATGGTCATGGCCGCCCAGGACGACAATTAAGCACGATCCCGGCGCGCTGCTTAACCGCATTCAGTCACTGAGCAGCGCGTCAATTCTCTCCAAGGCCGCCAGCAAATCGGCCATCGGCAAGCGCCTCCCACGAAAACACTCTTCCGCCATTGGTGCGATACTGCACTGCCCCGGTAAAGCCTGATCGTTATCAATAAGAAAACGAATCCGCGGGATAAAGATAAACTGCAACCACTGTTCAAAGCGCAAGGTATCTACCGCGAAGGGTTGTTCACTGCGCAGCGCCTCGGGCGGTGGCGGCGTCGTCTCCCAAAGCCCCATTTGACGCAGCGCCGCTTCAATATCCAACAATGCCTCGGCGTGGCGATAAAACGCAGTCATGGCTCCCTCGTTACTCTTTAATCAATGATCTGACGATAGGGCGGCATCGAGGCCAAAATCCGTCGGCCGTAATGACGGGTGACAATCCGCCGGTCCAAAATGGTGATCCGCCCGGTATCAGACTCCTTGCGCAACAGGCGACCGCTGGCCTGAACCAGCCGCACAGCCGCGTCGGGCACCGTAATTTCCATAAAGGGATTGCCGTTATTGCGGCTGATCCACTCCGCCAGCGCCTCCTCTACTGGATCCTCTGGAACGGCAAAGGGAATTTTGGCGATCACCACATGGCGACAGTAATCCCCGGGGAGGTCGACACCCTCGGCAAAGCTGGCCAGCCCAAAAATAATGCTGCCCTCGCCGCCGTCGACCCGCTGCCGGTGCTGGCTGAGAATCTCGTGTTTGGGCAAACTGTCCTGGGCGAGAATGCGCTGCTGCCACTGTCGGGGCAGCCCGTCGAACACCGCCCGCATCTGTTTGCGCGAGGCAAACAGCACCAGAGTGCCCTCATCAGGGTTGATCAACCGCGGCAGCATGACAATCAGGGCCTCGGTGTGGGCCTGGGCATCTCCCGCATCGCACTCCATTTTGGGCACCACCAGTTCACCCGCCTCGCCGTGGGCAAAGGGGCTGGGCACCACCTCAAAGCTGGTATCGCTGGCCAGCCCGGCACGCATACTGAAACGATTAAAATTGCCTAGCGCCGTCAGGGTGGCCGAGGTCATCACAGCACCATAGCAGCGTGACCAGAGCGCCTGACGCAGGGCGTTTGCCGCCAGGATCGGACTCGCGTTCAGTTCGATGTCCAACATGCCTTGCCCTGCGTCGACCATCGCCAGCCAGCGGGCATGGGGCGGCTTTTCCTGGCTGGCATCGCTGGCGTAGGAGCGCCACAGCATCAAGCCGGCCTCGCAGCGGTAACGAATTGCCGACAAGGTAGCCAACCATTGCTCGATATCTTCTCGGGGGGCTTTAAAGTGGTTTTTATCCAGCCCCTCCTGAACCTTGTCGACCAATTGTTCAGCCTGGTTTACCACCTCGCCGAACAGACGTTTTAAATCCCGGCTGAGACTGGCCAACTCGTCGGGCACCACGCCATCGGCAAAGCGGCAGCGTGGATTGGGGCCCTCGCTATCACCTTCGAGCAGGGCTTCGAGCTGAGGACGCAGGGGCGCCAGGCCTTTACGACTCTGGCTGAGCAGCCCCATGAGGGTTTCCATCGGACCACGCAGGCCAACATCCACTGAGGGCAACGAGATGATGCCCGCCAGGCTGCGCTCAGCCTGATCAAACCAGCGCTCAGTGGCGCCCAGGCGCAGATTGGCACTGAAATGATTGATCACTTTGTCGGGCAGGTGGTGGGCCTCGTCAAAGACGTAAATACTGTCCTCCGGCGCGGGCAGGATGGCCCCGCCGCCCAGCGCCAGATCAGCCAACACCAGGTCGTGATTGGCCACCACCACATCGGCTTGCCCCAGCGACTCCCGGGCTTTGAAAAAGCTGCACTGCTTGACGTGGGCACACCGACGGCCCGTGCATTGGGCATGATCGGTCGTCACCCGGGCCCAGCTTTGATCGTCAATCACCGAGCCCCAGGCGTCCCGGTCGCCATTCCAACTGCCGCTGGCCAGCTGGTCGGCAAACTGGGTATACAAACCCAGATTCGCAGCATCGGGGGTGGTTTTCACATCGTCGAGGTTCAGCAATGGCAGGGTCTGGGCGTCACCGCCGGAAAGATGCTGGTCAAGCTTGGACAGACACAGGTAGCGGCGACGGCCCTTGGCCAGGCTCACGCTAAAGTCCAGGCCGCTGTGCTCAAGAATATCGGGCAGGTCGCGAAACAAAATCTGCTCTTGCAGCGCCACTGTGGCGGTAGCGACCACCAGGGTTTTATCCATTGCCTTGGCCACGGGAATGGCCGCCAGGCAATAGGCCAGGGTTTTTCCGGTACCGGTGCCCGCCTCAATCGCGCACAGGTGATCACCGCCACTGCGCAGAAACTCCTGATTGCGCTTGATCCCCCCCAGCATGCGCGCGATGTGCGCGATCATTAGCCGTTGGCCAGTTCGGGGGCGCAGGGATTTCGCCGCCAGAAACTGGCGGTAGGCATCCTGGATTTCCTGTTTGAGATCCTCGGTCAGCACCGGGGTAGCGCCTCCATCTGGGCAGGGCCCGGCCGGCGACCGGGGGAAATGGGCAACGTTAGCTGTTGGTCGCCTGCATGACCGCTTGCATGGCCTGCATATCACGGCGCCGCAACTTATTCAGCACCGGATTGGCGTAAATTTCCAGCACCTGCTGGCGATAGGCAGAGGGGATCGAAGCCATGCGGTTGTCAAAGGCTGCGCGCTGGCCCGGGCTAGGTTCCTCGGCATCCAGCTCCCGCCAGCGCTCGTCACCCGCCACCGCCTGATAGGCCAAAATATTGCTCTCAAACAGCCGGTACTGCTGGATGATCGCAGTATCGAGCGCCGCCGCGACTGCCACGGGACTGATAAATTCGCCTTGCAGGGGCTCGCCAAAGGCGACATGGACATCGCCTTTATCCCCGAGAATCCCCGCCGCAATACTTTTCAGATCCTCGTGCTCGGCTTTCTGGTAGCTGCCATCCCGGCGGGTGTGAACCAGCTCCTGGGCCTTGGCCAGGTCCAGTGGGTCCCATTCATAGGCAATCGCTACCGGCACAATCCGCAGCTTGTTAACAAAGTCGGCAAAGCTCTCGCTGTCTTTCTCCTGGGCCATACAAATCATTTTGATGACCGCGGTTTCAGTGGCGTCGTTGCCGTCTTTGGCCCGGCCCTCACGCTGGGCAATCCAGATCGATTCGTCCTCATCCAGCAAGGAGTGGCGAATGTAAGCCGACAGCTTGCGATAGGCGGCCAACATTTGCCGCGGCCCCTTGGCGGAACGACGCACAATAAAACTCTTGTTCAGCCGCATCAGATCAGCGGCAAAGGGCTTTGACAGCAGGTTGTCGCCAATCGCAATACGCACCGTGTCATGCTCATTGTGATAAAGCGCGTAGTTGACGAAGGCGGGATCGAGGGCAATATCCCGGTGATTACTAATGAAGAGATAGGCGTGTTCGTTATCGAGGTGTTCCATGCCGGACACGGTAAATGACCGGGTGGAGCCCTCGATCATGCTGTCCATATAGCGCTTCACATACATCTGAAAGCCACGAACAGAATTGACGCCACCGAGCTTGCGGCGCAAGTACAGGCTCAACAACGGCCGCAGGGCGAAACCGAGCCACCGGGACGAGGCCGGCAGGCGCAGTCTGATCAACGCCTGCAGCAACTCCGGCTCGCTCACCAACTTGGCTAAAACCGGCGCCACTTCATCGTCGAGATAGGGCCGAATGTCAGCGAAGTCATCCATTGCTTGAACACTCTTGAATAAAAGTGGCGTACCTTAGCCGATTCCCCCGATGGCGTCATCCCTGGCCGCCACCAAAGTCATGCCGCCGGGCACTCCCACCCCCGTCGCCAAATAGATACAGACCCCACACAGCGGCACCTTCCGCTCGGTCAGCCGCGCCAGGTCGGCGCTCCCCCCGGTATTACCGGCTTTGGGGCGCATCCATCCCGACCGCCCCAGCCCGCCCTGACGCTCAACGACACAAAACCGTCATCTGGACAAAAATCGGTGTTGCCGATTGCCAACACACGCCGTCGAAAATTTACACAAAATCAACATAACAACCTGATTTATATCATTTTTATTTTTTGGCACAGGCTTTGCCACCCCTGCAGCAACCCAAGTCATTGGGCGCACTGAACGCGCCAGCAGCTGGATGCGAGGTGTACCGCTGCTTCACCAAAAATTAGCCAAGGGGGCGACAACAATGAAGACCAACTCTGCACCAATTATCGTACTAGGCGGCGACGGCTACCTGGGCTGGCCACTGGCCCTGAAGTTGGCCAAACGTAATCCGCAACGACCAGTGGTCATTGCCGACAACCTGGCCAGGCGGCGGCTGGCGAAAAAACTCGGGGCCGGTAGCCTGTTACCGGTTCTCAGCCCCAGTGAACGGCTGGCGGCCTGCCGCAAACACCACCAGTTAACCAACCTGGAGTATCTCCACCTGGATGTCACCAGCGATTCACTGGATGCGCTGATCAAGTCCCGGCAACCCGCCGCGATTTATCATTTGGCCCAGCAGTGCTCGGCCGCCCTGTCGATGCGCAGTAAGGAGGACGCCCTCTACACCCTGCGCAATAACGAAGAGGGCAACATGCGGCTGCTGTGGGCGGTGAAGGAGAATGCGCCGAACTGCCACATCATCAAGCTCGGCTCCTTTGGCGAATATGCCAAATCTGGGTTGGACATTGCCGAGGGTTACTTCAAGCCGAGCTACAAGGGTAAAACCGCCCAGCACGCGGTGCCCTATCCGCGGCAGTCCGACGATTTCTACCACGCGTCCAAAATCAACGACACCAACTACCTCTCCATTGCCGCCCGGATGTGGAAGCTGCGCATCACCGACATAATGCAGTCCACGATTTTCGGTACCTGGACAGAAGAAATTGGCGACCACCCCGCCCTGTTCACCCGACTGGATTACGACGAATTTTTTGGTACGGTGGTCAACCGCTTTCTCACCCAGGCCCTGAGCGGCCAGCCGCTGACTGTGTATGGCAGCGGCCACCAGCGCACCGGCCTGATGTCACTCAATGACTCTGTTAGCTCCCTGGCCGAACTCTGGGACGATCCGGCCGCACCGGGGGAGCATCGAGTCATCAACCACCTCACCGAAACCTCCTTCTCGGTGAACGAACTCGCCGATACGATCAAGTCACAACTGGAGAAAAAGGGCTTTCAGATTGCAATTCAGCGGGGCAAATACAATCCCCGCCAGGAGTGCGAATCCAGCAAGCTCGGCTACGATATCGAACGCAATCACCTCGAAAGCCGTGGCCATCATGACACCCTTGCCCAGGTTATCGAGCAGACCCTGGCGATGCTGCTGCCCCACCAGACGCAGATTGATCCACAGCGCTTCGCGCCCAGCACCGACTGGCAGAGCAGTGAAGAAGAAGCCCCCGCCAGCGCGGTGGTGTCCCTCGACAGCGTGCGCCAGCACAACAGCGAAGAAAGCCGCTGGGAGGAACTTCGTCAGCTGGAGTTTCCCTACCGCAATATCAACCTCAACCCCGGCACGCTGGGCAGCCCGGCATCGTCAGTGATTGCGGCGATCGACGCCTTTCAGGACAGCGACATTATGGCCTACCCGCTGGGGCAATACGGCGAGGGCCGGCGCCATCTGATGAACGCCATGAAGCTGGCTGCCGAGTTGTGGCCCGCGCCCGAGCACAGCCTTCATGTCAGCGCCGGCGCCTCTCAGTGTTCTAACCTGCTGGCCTTGAACCTGGCCAGGGAGGCCGCCGCCAACGGTTGGAAAATGCGGGTGCTCACCACCCCCCACGAGCATATTGGCGGCACCGGTGCCTTTGAAAGACTCCCCGAGTTTGAGGTGCACTACCTGCGCGAGGCGGAGATCAACAGCAGCGATGCCTTTGCTGAGCGGGTGCGCAGTCTGAAACCCGATGTGGCGTTCTTTTCCCATATCGCCTTCGACAGCGGTTACATCTTCCCGGTGGCCCAATGGGCCAAGATCGTTCGCGAGGTTCGCCCGGATTGCTGCGTGTTATTCGATGTTTCCCAGTCGCTGGGCCTGATGCCGCCACCGTTTGATCACGCCGACGCCGTATTTGGCAGCGCTCACAAATGGCTGTTTGGCCCCCGGGGCACCGGGCTGATCTGGACCAACAGCCGCTTCAGAGAACGCGCCGGGGCGCTGCACTGGTCTGGCTCTCCCCTGCTCGATGGCAAAGATACCCAGGGGTTTTGCCCAGCGGGCGGTATGGACTTCGCCGTCTTTTCCGGGCTGGAGGCGGCCCTCAAACTGCACCGCGAGATTGGCGATCAGACCATTCGCAAGCGCAGCCGCAACCTGGCCGGGCGCCTGCGCCAGGGCCTTACCGATCTATTTGGGCAACGGGGCATCAGCCACCGCTTTCTCAACCAGCAATATGCGCTGGAATGGGAGGCCGGTGTAGTGACCATCGCCTTTGAAAACTATGACCCCTACCCGCTTTATCAGGCCATGAACCAGCGGGGCGTCCACTGCAAATGCATCAAGGACCTGCACCACGGGCAAGAGCGGATGTTGCTGCGCTTCGGCGTGCCCTTCTATGAAACCGAAGCGCGCATTGAGCAGGCCTTGTCAGTCATCGCAGACTGCGAAAAAGCGGTGGCCCTAGCAGGTCATACGGCCCTGGCCGGCAGCACTGCCTAGCAGGTTGTTGATTTTCTATCTGCGTTGCCACTGCGGCGTTAAAAACAGGCTCAAAATGCTCATTTACTAAGTGTAAACCCGAGGGTCGGTCCCACCGTTTTTCGCCTGTTTTTGTCCGGGCGGCGTTCCGCTTGCATTGGCCGCCTCGAAAACGAAAATCAACAGCCTGCTAGGACCTGTTAACACCAGAACGCCGCGAAACCGCGCTTTTTCGATTCGTCGTGAATCAGGGCGCGCCGCCGGGCTACCACCTTACGGTGCCCGGCTAACCCTCCTCAAACTGCCCTTAGCCGCCTCCAGCAGGCAGGATCAGCATCAAAAAATCCTCAGCACAGTTACCAACGTCACAACACAAAATGGCGGGATCGTCCCATTGTGGTATCGTTGGCAGTCGCCTCTCAGAATGGTGAGGCGCGCAATAACAACACCCGGCCAGGGCTTTTGGCCAATAACGAAGTTGACGGATCATGCACCTGCGAATAACAACACTAACAACGAGCTCCCCTCTTTCAGCCTGTTTGCAAACCGGCGTGCAGTGCCTTTCCAGGCTCAGCCGCTCGGGTTTACGGTGGGCAGCCGCCCTGCTAATTGCGCTACCAGCAACCGCACAGAACGTTTACGCCGACAATGGGTATCAGGAACTGTCGTTATTTGAACGCACTGTGAATTCAGTTGAGGCCGCCTCCCCGGAACTGCGTACCGAATTTGCCAGCATCGCCCTGTACTACCTCAGCGAGGCCTACTGGATTGAAGCGCGCAAAGCCCGCAGCGATGCCGAAAATGGCAATAAAAAGTTGATGAAGTGGGCCAAGGCCGTGCAGCGTCAGGCGCGTCACTTCAGCATGCTACAAGAATCCGCCGCTCACGGTCTGCCGGTCCGGCTGGCTATGCCCCGGCGCTCTGACGCGATTATCGAGGTGGGCGATCAGCGGGTACTACTCACCCACCCCCGGCCCTCCCAGCAAGCTGCCCTGGAGGCGCAAATCCTGCAGCAGTTCTGCCAGTCGGGCCAGTGCTACGACATTCTCGCGGGCAGCCCATCGCCACGTCAGAACCTGAGCTCCCCGCTGGGGGAAGGCATTATCGACAGCGATTTATCTGGTGAGCCGGTGTTTGTCAGCCAGTCAGTACCCCACATCGCAGACACCGGGGCCAGTGTCGAAACCCAGTACAGCAGGCCCTCACCCTCGCCTAGGCACGACAGGGACTTTCGCTCAGATTTGCATTGGGAGTTCAGCGATCGTGGTGCCCGCTGTCAGGACCGTGGTGTCGAGCTGGTATTCAACACCCGGGAGGCCATCGCCGAGACCCGCCCCATCTGCGAGGCGCTATTCCAGGAAATCAACACGGTGTTAGCCGAACTACAATGGCAAATGAGCCTGGGGGTTAACATTGACTGGCGCCAGCTGCGAGTGGTGAATCTGCCGGATAACAATCAACAGCTGGTGCTCAATCGAGCCGAAGACAGCACCTTGGGCAATCTGCCCATTCTGGCCCGTAACCCTGAAATTCTTGTGCTGTTGCGCTCCTGGCTGGCAATGCAACTTGGCGGTGGCGAAAGCCAGACGGTGATTATCGACGCCGACCAATACGCCTTTATTCTCGCCGCCAATTAGTGGCAAGAGCCCTTTCTCAAGCGGGTGAAATGCCAGCCACAAAAAAAAGCGGACCAAAGGTCCGCTTCGACAGGGGTGGGGAGTATGTCTTTTCTTATTATGGTGTGGCACTAACGCGCAGCGGCAACACGCTCCTTGTCATTGCCCTGCGCCGGGCCCTTTCCCGGGCCATCCTCTGTGGGAATTTCCATGTCAAAGTCGAGGGGCAGTGACCACCGGGGAATACGCCCTTTGATAGGCGTGCCCGACGTCATGGCCAACTCGGAGACATCCCCTTCTACTGGCGTGGCTTCCACCACCACCGCAGATCGGTCTGGCTGATAGTTATTGCGAAATTCTTCCGGCAGCGATGCGGTCGACGGATAAACCTTGCTCACCACCAGGCGCACCTCTGAGCCGTCGGCACGGGTAACCGGAATTTCCATATTCGGCTGCAGTTTTTCCTGGGCTGCCGGCGGGAAGTACAGATAGGCGCGCAGCTCCTGCTTGTCGACCAGCTCAACCGCCGCCTCACCGGCGCGCAACACATCACCTTTGGACACCGGCACTCGCGCCACAGTACCACTGGTAGGCGCGCGCAACTCCAACGCCGACAGCTGTTCCTCGATAGAGGCATGCAGCTCTTTCAGCGAGGCGAGACGGGTTGAAATTTCAGGTGAGGCGTCGTCTTCTTTGCTGCGGCGAATACTGGCCAGCTGCGCCTGGGCTGAACGAAGCTCCGCTTCCACGCGCTTGTATTCAGACCAGGTTTTGTTGCGCTGGCTTTGCAGCTCATCCAGATTTCCGCGCTGGGAGGCCCCTTTCTCCACCAGCTCCTGCAGGGCAGTCAGCTGCTGGGTTTCCTGAAAGTATTTCGACTCCAGATAATCCATCTCGGCATCCAGCGAATCGCGCTTGGCAACCAGTTGCGACTCGTTACCCATGTTGGTCATTGAGCGCTGGGCAAGGTCACTTTGCAGGCGGGCAATTTCCGCTTCGTTCTTGGCCAGCGACTGCACCAGCATTGGCGAGCTCAACTTCACTAGCAGCTGTCCCTCCTCCACCGAGTCTGACGGGCTGACAAAGATCTCCTTGATCGATACCGTGTCCGAGGGCGACACATGGTATTGACGCCCACTGACAAAGCCATCGGCGGCGTACCAGAAGAAATTGACGTAAACGAAGCGCGCTGCAATAACCGCCAGGCTCAACAGAATGGCAAAGTAGATCCAGCGCCCCCATTGGGGTTTGCGCGGCATCCCGACTTCCAGGGCCGCCGGCGCCGCGCCCTGACTGGCAGTGTGCCATTGGCGCCAGGGACGCACCTGACCAGCGCCCGCCGAGACACCTCTTGAGGTCGCCGGCGACGTACTCGCCCGGGTACTGGGCACGTTGGAACGAGATTGGTTTAGGGCCGGGCCACGGCCGTGATGACGCTCTGATTTATTTACCATGGGTCATACATCCTTGATTGTTTCTGAACATGCTCCGGCACATAGGACTCCCGATAAGACGTGCGGAAAAAGTACTCATCGGCATAGGCAATCAAGCGCACTACACGCAGGTAAAAGCCCATAAAAAAGCCGTAGAGCGGAACATAGGGGAACATTTTCAAGTCGACCATCGGCCGTTCACTCAGGGCCAGGGCAACCAGAAAGTGCAGGTAGTTAATTGCGGTGTAGAGAATTAACACCACCAACATCAGCTGGAAGAATATTTCGCTGTGGTGCATATACATCCACACCACATAGAAAGGAAAGGTCAGACCTAACACCAGCTGGTAGAGCACGGTATCGATGTTGGCGATCAGGTTGCGCACATCGAAGGGCCGCCGAAAAGGATTAAACAACCAGCCGTACTTGCGTACGTTGAAGCGAATCAGGCTGCGATTCCAGCGCAATTGCTGGCGATAGTATGGCCACCAGGCATCCGGAGCGTCGGTCATACACATGGCTTCGGGGGCAAAGGCGACATCGCCGCCAGCAATGCGTGCTTTAACCGTCACGTCACCATCTTCGCCCGGCCCCGTCTCCCAACCGCCGGTATTCACCAGCGTTGAGCGACGCACCGCACCAAAGGCCCCCGAGACAATAAACAGAATGCCCAGCATGGCCGATACGCGCCGGCCCAACCCGATACTGAAAACATACTGCATGGCCTGCATGCGGGTGAGCAGATTCGAATCCGCATTGCGCACCCTCAGGTTGCCTGCCACCGCCGCTACGTCGGGCCGGTAGAATTCCACCAGCAGGTGCCAGATCGAATCCCGGTCAAAGGTCGAGTCGGCATCGCAGATCACCACATATTCACCGCGAGCCGCGTTGAGGGCAAAGTTTGCCGCCGAAGACTTACCCCCGCGCATCCGGTGCTCGAAGTAGCGCACCCAGCCCCGCCGGGCCAACTTGCGACCCACCTCGCCCATGCCGTCAGTGGAACCATCGTTCACCACGATGATTTCAAAGTTCGGATAAGTCTGCTCCCGCAACGACAGGACGGTGGTCTCCAGGGTATCCCGCTCGTTAAAGCCCGGCAGAAGAATGGAGACAAAGGGTGGATTGGCCTGCAGCTGCCGACGAAACGCGGCCTTGGCCCGCGGCTCAGGCCGCATGGCCTGAAACAAGGCAACAAACTCGGTGAGCAGGTAGCGCGGCACCGATAGCAGCAGGAACGGCCACAGCAACATCACCAGCTGGGTCGGCGACAATGCGAACAGCATCGCCAGGCTCGCTTCAACGTACTCAATGGCGGAGTTAATTAACTCATACATGGCTGCGCCCTACGCCTGCTTGATTTTACCGGCAGGGCTGTGGCCGCCATCGACCACCGTTACCCGCAGATCAATGGCACCACGCTTCTCGGCCTCCGCCTCCAAATGGGCGGCCGAAGGCACATCCGCCACATCGTGCGCGGGCAGCAGAATCAGCATTTCCGCTTCGCCGGTGTTCACCACCACATCCGAATCACGCAGTATGCCGCGCAACACCTCACGGGCATCGGCCAATGCCTTGTCACCCTGCCCACTGTTGAGAACGGCCTTGTAAATCGTCATCGGCCGACCGCTTTGCTGGGCCAGCTCCACCACCTTGAATGCCAGCTCCCGAGAGTAGTCGTTATCCGACAACTTGCGCGGTGTCGGCGCACCCACGGTCGGCTCAATGCGACGATCATTATCAACCGGCTGGGGTGTCCAGCGGCCACGGCGGGCAACGTCCGTGCCTCCCTGGGCAAGGGCATAGTTGTCGATCTGGACCACCGCCAGGTCGGCCGGTGCATGATGCGTATTGCAATCGGCACACCAGGCGGCCAGATCGGGCTCGGTGGCCCAGTAGTTACATTGCCGGCATACCGCAAAGCGGCCGGGGCGGTTGTACTCCACCCCAATATGGCGGAGCTCTTGGAAACACTTAGGGCAGCTCGGCTCGTCTTTACCGGCAAACTCAGACTCCGGACCAACAAAGCCGCAGCGGAAATGATGAATGGACTCTTCCGCATCCAGATGACTGGAGCCACATTCCGGACACAGCTCCTTTACCGGCACCCGATAGCTACTGCAGTCGGGGCACACAAAAAGCCGATCAATATGCCGGGTGTCCAGCAAGCCGCGGGACGCCATGTCCTGCAGCAGCGAACAGCACTCCAGCGTATCGCATTCCAGCAGGTTCTCCGCCAGCGGAAAGCGATAGGCTATGGGGCTCTCCGGTGCCACATGGGGCTCCACATCCCGGCCGCGGGTATACAAAAACTGGAGCAGAGTCAGCGACACATCCCGGGGTGCCCGGGGCAGGCGATCAATATGGGTCGACAGCACTGCCAGGCTGTGGGCCACCCCGAGCAGATCCTGCTTACCGGGGCGGGGCGGTAAAAACACATCGGCCAGATGCAGGATATCGGCTGACAGGCCGGCGACATCAAGCCCCACCACAGCAATGGGCCGCAGCGCACCAAAGCCCCGGCGTTCATCCTTCAAAATCTGCTCAATTTTGAGCTGGTCATAACCAACGATCACCAACGGCACCAGCGCCTCGTCGCGGTTACCAATCCCGGCGAGGGGCTCGCCCAGCACCGCTTTTACCGCCACGGCCTCGTCAGTGGCCCGTTCAAATTCCCGCAACTCCAGCAACTCGTAACTCTTCAGCTGGACACCGGGCTGCCCCTGATCACTGCGCTGGGCGTCACGCTTGCTTACTGAAAGAACCATAACCGTAGATCCTGTCTACCAAAGAATTTCAAATACCTGCAATTTCGCTACAGGCGCCATAGGGGGCACAGAGAGACTGGCTGCCCTCGGGATTGGGTGAGCGCGCGTTCATTTGCAAATACTCCGGGCTCAACAGCCCCCAGGTCAGCGCGTCCTTAATCCACTCCGCACGCTTTTGCCAAACGTCAGCCACCGCATTCCAGAACGCCGCTGCTTGCATATCCACTTCCCAGGGCTCTGGCGCGCGACCGGCACCGGGTGAGTCCGCAAGACGATTCATCTTTTCCAGCAGCGCGGCCTGTTGGCGCATGTTCTCCTGCGCCTGATTCAAGCGAGCCACCGCCGCTGCCCAGTGGTCACGCAACTCCACCAGTGTCCGCTGGCTGTCGCGGACCGCCGCCAGGGCACCCAGCTTCGCAGCGTGGGCTTCAAACTCCGCCGCTTTGCGCAAGTGGTGTTGATTACTGCCCAGAGGCACGGTCAGCTGCGCCCCGTACACGGGGCCGTCTTCAGTCCCCGCTCCTGTGCGCACTTTCTGCTCAACAAAGCCGCCGTAAACACTGAGCTGAACGCCGTTGCCGCGCAGGGACTCCGCTTCCTCTTTGTAAGCCAGCGACTCAGACTTCATCACCTGGGCCTTCATATCCTGGGTGGCGAGTTTAAAAATTGCATCGCCATCGGGGGGGGTCAGAGGGAGCACCGAGAAATCGGTGGGCAAATTGGGAATATTCGGAATCAGCGGAGAAATCGCCTGCAGGTTGTTCTCGATTTCACTACGAAGAATGATTGCTTCGGCGACTTTTGTTGGTGTCGCCTTGGTAATTTCCGGCAGACCCGCCCGCTCGGACAGACGCAACTTATCGTTTGCACTTTCGATATTGTGCAGCGCGTTGTTCAGCGCTTCCCGGCGATACTGGTAAGTCCAGGCCGTCACCGCATCCCGCATCAGACGTACCGTGGCTTCGGTGGCCTTCAGGTTAAGCTCCGCCTCGGCGCCTTCAACCTTTGCCTTAGCACTGTCAATTTTAGAACCACGCCGGGCGAGCAGGTGCATGAGATCAAGGGAGAGTCGCGCTTCCGAGTATTCCTCCAGCGCGGTAAAGCCGCCGCCACCTGACTGCGAACCCGAACCCTCTGGATACCGAGTATGGCTAAGACTAAAGTCCAGGCCGAGATCACCACGCTCGGCATACAGCCCTTCTTTTTTGGCATCGAGCCGCGCAGCCTCTGCCTGCATCTCCGGCGAGTCCTTCGCCACTTCGCGAAGCTCCTCAAGAAACAGCAACCAGCTACCGCCCACCCGGTTCTGAGGGGCGGTATTGTTCACTGCTGTGTTTTGTACTGTTTGAGGCGCTTCAGCGGTGGCCCCAGTCGGAATCGCATTGGACTGAGTCGATTCGGGTTGCTGTGCGAATGCTGCGTTTGCCGCAATCACTGCAGCCGTTAACAAAATGGGCGCAAATGCAGTTCTCATTAATTCCATACTCCCTTTGAGAAAAATCCAGTGATAACGATGTTGAATTTCAAGTTCAGTTCCACACCACTGAGACAGCCTTTATCTAACGATAAAAATATGTCTCTAAATTCTTCTGGCCGAAATTTTAAAACCCGGTTGGTCAGCGCATTGATACCTGACCAGGCCGTGTGTGGCCCAAGCATGGCAACTTGCATGCCAAAAGCCAGAAACCCAGCAATGGCGGGGGTTGACCAGATGGACCTACGGGCGATCCGGGTTGGGACTGGGCAGCACTGTTGCCACTACCGGACACAGAGAAAGAGAGAAATTATAAGTTATTGTTTTACATAAATTTTTAGCGTCGCCATGCAGCGACAGAGGCATTTTTTTACGGTATCACCACGGCACTCTCATAACGAATTCATGACGAATTTCTACAGCCTTGCCGTCATACTGCCAGCACATTTTCCGTTATCGGTCTGTCATGTTGTGATCGATTCTTGCATAGCCATACATGAAGAAATACCGGTGTTCCGCCCGCTTCCTTTTCAGCGACGCTGGCCGAGAATGTAAATATGAATCTTTGGCAAAAAATGTAGGCCATGAATTGTGGTGAGGACCCGCAGTGAAAACAAATAAACTCACTTTTCATCAATACCAACGTACCGAAGACTACAACGCGCAGAGCTGGCAGGTGCCATCGGCAGAGCTCAAACAGGCATTGGACTCAGAAATCGCTTTCTTTGAAGAGCAGCTTGAAGCCAGTACCCAGAGCTCGCATCGGGCTGCTGACAAGGCCGTGTTGCGACCTGAAGACATTGCCAATCTGAGTGGGGCACTCAAAGACGAGCTGCACTGGGCCGAGCGGGCAATGGCGAAAGCCGAGCAGCACCTTGAGCGTGTCGCTGCAATGATAGAAGAACACAACGCGACACTCGCCAACACTAACCTCGGCGCATGGGCGTTACGCTTTCACCACAATCATCAACGCGCAACTGAGCTGCTGCATATGCGCGGCCGCGCCCTGCGTCGCTATCGCCGATGCAAGGCACACCTGGAAAGCATACTCGTTGCTATTGGGCGACAGCAGCAGGAGCGAAATCACGCGCTCAGTGGCGACGAGGCAAACAACCAGCAAATGCATCAACTTTTTCGTCACCGTCAGATGGCAATTTTGCATAACTACCAACGCACTGAGCTGGATATTCGCCGCCAAATGCGCGATCAACTGGACGATATTCACGACCAGCAGCTACTTAACATTTACCACCATAACCTCGACGAAACGGTCAGCGATCTGCGCCTTCACTCGCAGATTCGCAGCCTGTCACTGCGACTGGGTCGCTCATCCCGCTAGGTTTGGCTGTATGCAATCGGCGACAAAATCAGCCTGTATTCTCCGTTAAATTCATCATAAACGTCGGCCACCTTCCGCCAGGCCGCGGCTGCTCTGGCGCCGCGATCTTTGGCATGGCCCTTGCCATTGGGATACCTCGACAGGCTTTGCCTGCGGAAAACTCCGCGTAATCGCCCGGCCCTACTTTGCGTCTGGGCACTTCAGTTAACAGCGCGTCAATGAATGACGCGTACACGACACAGCAGAGGTGAAACAATGTGTGGATTAGTTGGCGCCATAGCAAGAAGAGACGTCATCCCCTTTTTGGTCGATGGACTGCGCAGCCTTGAATATCGAGGCTACGACTCCGCTGGCGTGGCCACCCTGAACGACAAGGGACTCTACAAACAACGCGCCGTGGGCAAAGTGGAAGCCCTGGCGCAACAGCTCGCCGCCACAGGCATGTCTGGCACCATGGGCATTGGCCACACCCGCTGGGCCACCCACGGCCGCCCAGAGGAAAACAATGCTCACCCCCATGTTTCAACCGAAATGGTGGCGGTGGTCCACAATGGCATCATCGAAAACTATGAGGAGATGCGTCGGGAATTGCAGACTCTGGGTTATGAGTTTGAGTCCCAGACTGACACAGAAGTGATTGCCCACCGCATCCACCACCACCTGCAAAGCCAACACAGCCTGCTGGCCGCCGTAACGGAAACGCTGAAGGAACTAGAGGGCGCCTTTGCCATCGCCGCCATCAGCAACGAGGAGCCTGGCCGCATTGTCGCCGCCCGTCGCGGTAGCCCGCTCGTGGTCGGTATTGGCAAGGAGGAGAACTTCGTTGCATCAGATGTGACCGCGCTACTGTCAGAAACCCGTGACTTCATCTTTCTCGAAGAGGGTGACGTGGTCGATATGACCAGCGAGGCCGTTACGGTCTATAACGAATATGGTCGAGTCGCCGAGCGTCCCATTCAAACCTCCAATGTCAAAAAGAACGCAGTGGAAAAAGGCGACTACCCGCACTTTATGCTCAAGGAGATTTATGAGCAGAGCATTGCCCTGCGGCAAACTCTTGCCCCGGCCATTAAGGATGAGCGCCTCGATGAGGGCTACCTCGGGACCGATGCCGAGGACATCCTCGACCGAATCGAACGGATTCATATCTGCGCCTGTGGCACCAGTTACCACGCGGGTGTGGTGGGCAGCTACCTGCTGGAAAAGCTCGGCAAGATTCCCTGCCGGGTTGAGCACGCCAGCGAATATCGTTATCGCTCTCCCGTGGTGACCGACAACACGCTTTTTCTAGTACTTTCCCAGTCTGGAGAGACCGCTGACACCCTGGCCGCCCTGCGCTACGCCAAGCAGGCGGGCTACGCCGCCACCCTGTCCATTTGCAATGTGGACAGCAGCTCGTTGGTACGGGAGTCGGACCTGTGTTTTCTCACCCACGCTGGCCCCGAAATTGGTGTGGCGTCGACCAAGGCCTTCACCACCCAGCTGATGGCCATGAACATTATTACCCTGTTCATGGCCCGGCGCCGTGGTTTGGATGAAGCCGAGGAACAGCGGTATTTGCAGGTACTCAAGCAGGCCAGTGCCGCCATTGAGGCGGCGCTGAACCTGGACGGCCAGATCCGCGACATCGCGATGTCATTGGCAGATTGCAGTCACAGCCTTTTTCTCGGCCGTGGCAACATGTACCCCATTGCCATGGAAGGCGCCCTGAAGCTGAAGGAGATTTCCTACATTCATGCTGAAGCCTACCCCGGTGGCGAACTCAAGCACGGGCCGCTGGCACTGATCGACGAGGACATGCCCATTGTCGCAGTGGCGCCCAAGGACGCGCTGCAGCCCAAAATGAAAGCCAACCTGCAGGAAGTGCAGGCCAGAGGCGGAAAGCTGTTGATCTTCGCTGACCAGGGAAGCGACTTTGAGAGTGCCAATCAGAGCACCGTGCTCAAGCTGCCCACGGTAGATGATTTCATTGCGCCCATCCTCTACACGGTACCGCTGCAGCTGCTGGCCTACCACGTTGCGGTGATTCGGGGGACCAATGTGGACCAGCCCCGGAACCTCGCCAAGTCGGTCACGGTGGAATAAGCGGGGGGCGATATGGGAGTCATTTGCACATCGCAGATCCCGGCCCGCAACACGCCACCCAGGCAGCGTCTGCCTGGGTGGCTGGTGGCAGCTCTGCTCCCTCTGGGCCTGCTGTGCCAGAGTGTATCGGCAGCACCCACCGCGCAGAGCCAATCTTTCTACGGCCACAGCGCCTGGGTGTACGACACCCTGCGGGCGCCGGGACAGCCCCGATCAATTAATCGCGGCCATTTCATTCAGGATATTCTGCGCTTTAACCGGGGGGCCGAACAGGCCCACCAGATTCGCAGTCTGTACGTGTATCACGGCAGCATGGAGATGTACTGCCCGAACAATCGCCCAGCGGCCTGCCGGGCCGAGCATCTAAAGCTCAGCCTGGCGACCCCGGCCCGGGGGCAGCCGAGCAGCGCCAGCCACTATCGGCGAGGGCTGGCGGAGAACAACATCGCCAGCGTGGCGATTATCGACGGGGTTACTAACGGCGATTACGCTGGCAGCCTCAAGGGCATGGATGACCTGTCGCCAGAGATGGCGCGTCGATTTGCCGACACGGTCAGCGATCAGCTTTGCGCTGATCCAAACATCGACGGCGTGCAGTTTGACCTGGAGCCGCTCAATCTGAATCGTCGCAATGGTCAGTATTATTTTTACCAGCGAATCGCCGAGCGCTTTGCCGGAGAGGCGGGCCAGTGCCGCAGCGACAGCCACCCCAAGGGCCGTTACTTCTCGGTATTTGCGCCGGTCCATGCGCTCAACCCCGAGTCAGCCAGCGCGGCCCTTCTCAGCGAGATTTTAGGCCGCCACGGCAACGGCTACCTGATTGCGCCAATCTACGACCTTGATTCCGCGCCACTTGGCGAATTAACCCCGCCAGCGCGCTACCAGACTCTGGCGCACAGGCAGATCAAATCCCTAAACGACTGGGCCACCCAGGCCGGGGTGCCCTTCAAGGTCGGTATTCCAGCGGCGGCATCGGTCCACGAATACGTTCGCTGTGAGGGCCCTCCCTGCAAAGGGCGCGGCGCACCGGGCAACCAGCTTGACTACGTAAGGCCCTTGCTGGCCGCCATGGATCAGGTCTGGATGCGCGACAACCCCTTGTTCATGGGCAATGTCATCTGGGCCTGGAGCCGGGGCATCAGCCACGGCGGCGCCAGTTTCCACCCGGACCGACCCACCCCGGAGATGCAGCGCTACTTACAGCAGCACCTGTGATCTCGCTACTCGGCGCTGTCGCCCCGCCGCTACGTCACATTGAACCGACACCGAGAATGACGGTCTGTTGATCGTCATATATCGACCTTCGCGACACACCGGCAGGGGGCATTTTTCAGGGGGACACATGGCGATTCTGTTGCACAAGGACGTGGCTGAGCGGCCAAAAGGCGACAAATCCGCCCGGGGCGGTCGCCGCAAGCGCTACCCCAGTTCTCTGGCACAGTTCGTCTCAATTTGCCTGGGTGGCCTCCTGCTGTTGCTGGTGGCGGCGCTGGTCGTCGCCGGGGTTTATCTTGAGCGTGCGACCACCCACGGTCAGAAGGCGGTCAGCTTCGCCACCCGGGCAGTGCAGTACAGCATTGCGATTTCCGATCTGACCAAAGACATGGAGCGCAGCGCCCGGGTGTATCAGGTGCTGGGCAACGACAGCCTGCTCGCCAGCTACAACCAATTTCGCCTGCAGTTTGACGAAACCTCCCAGCGCCTGGCCGCCCTGGATATTCCTGAGTCGCTGCGCACCGATATCGAGAAAATGCGGGTGCTGGAAAAACACGCCTTCGCGACGATTTCCACCGCCCAACCCGGCAGCGAGGCCGCCACCAGCGCGATCGAATCTTTTGGCGAAATTCGCGAAATTGGTCGCCGACTGATTGCGGTGAATAGTCAGGAGGTTGAGCGTCGGGTCAACGAAATGAAGACCAAGGCCCGCCAAACCCGGCAAGCGCTAATGTGGGAAGGCTTGATTGCCATCCTACTCATTGCCCTACTCGGCGCCAGAATCATTCCGCCCCTGGTCCGCTACATTCGCGAGCTGGACCGAAGCATCGTGCAAATTGGCCGGGGCAATCTGGACCGGCCAATCAGTCTGCGCGGCCCCAAGGACATTCGCGAACTCGGCGCACGCCTGGAGTGGCTCCGCCGCCAGCTACTGTTGTTGGAATCCCAAAAGCAACACTTTCTGCGCCACTTTTCCCATGAACTCAAAACCCCACTCACCAGTATCCGTGAAGGCACCAGTCTGCTTTCCGAGGAGATCGCCGGTGGCCTGAACGATGAGCAGCGCGAGGTATGCGAGATCCTGCACCGCAATTGCGACAGTCTGCAGCAACATATCGAAGATCTGCTCAAATACAGCGTGTCCATGCAGCCCTTTCAAGCCTATGACTACAGCCCCTTGAGACTCGATGAGCAAATTTTGGGTGTCACTAGGGAACACAAACTGCAAATGCGTGCCAAAGCAATAACTCTCGAAACCGATCTTGAACCGGCTACCGTGCTGGAAGACGAGGGAAAAATCACCACGGTACTGGATAACCTGTTATCCAACGCCGTGAAGTTTTCGCCGCAAGGGGGAAAAATCACAATCTCGCTCCACACCACGGCGCAGCACGCGATTGTTGAGGTGGAAGACGACGGCCCCGGTATTGCCCACGGCGAACGACAGCGAATATTTGACGCTTTTTACAAAGTCAGAACGGAACAGCAACGCCATATCGAGGGCTCCGGTTTGGGGCTCTCTATTGCGAAACAATATGCCACCGCGCATGGAGGGGACATTGACGTTATCGACAGCCAGCGGGGAGCCTGTCTACGGCTCACCCTGCCATTGGATACTCAGGAAAATCGCGCCAGCGCGACCTAGCCCAAGATCTGTGTGGACTGCTTTCGCCACATCATCAGGGAACACCTATCGAATTTCACTGCTAGCACTGGTTCTGCTGCAGGGCGTGCTCGCGGGCTGCAGCATGCAACAACTTCGCAACACGCCACCAGGCATGGACAGCTCTGCCGCTGGCGAGCTGTTTCCCCGTACCGAAATGGGATTGGCGGCCTACGCCAACCACTTGAACGACGCGAGCGCCGCCACCGTTAACAACGAACTGAAAATGGCCCGCCAAAAGTATCAACAGGATAAAAGCGCCTACAACACCCTGCGTCTGGCTGTGGTGTTGATGCAGCCCCAGAACAGCACTGTGGGCAGTCAACAGGCCGAAAATCTGCTCAAGCGCTATTTGCAAACCCGCGCCCAACGAACCGGCCTCTCCGTCCTGGCCGACCGCGAGGAGGGCTACCAGACCCTCGCCCAACTGTTACTGGACCAGCTCAGCCAACGTCACCAGCTAGTGGAAGAGAACCTCTCTCTGAAAGAAAAGATCAATCAGCTGATGCATATCGAAAGCACCTTGAGCACCCCCCAGGCTTCTATTTTGTACTAATGCTTTTAGGCCCATTGATTGGAGCGGGCCAGGAGGAAAACTGTGTCACGGTTACTGGTTGTCGACGATAACGACGATATTCGCCACCTGCTAAAAATGCGCCTGCAATCGGCCGACCACACGGTGGAGCTAGCGCAAAGCGCCGAGCAGGCGCTGGCCATCGTCCCCACCTTTCAGCCGCACTTGGTGATTACCGACCTGCGCATGGATGGCATGGACGGTATGACTCTGTTTGAAAAACTCAAGTTTAATCAGCCCTCCCTACCCATCATTATTATTACCGCCCACGGCACGATTCCCCAGGCCATCGACGCTACCAAACAGGGGGCCTTCAGCTACATCACCAAACCCTTTGACAGCGCCGCTCTACTGGAAGAAGTCGATCGCGCCCTGTCGCTGGCAGGCAGCCGCGAGCAGCCAACCACCGACGACAACCCATTTGCCGACATCGTCACCCGTAACGCCGCCGTACTCGAAACCCTGCAGCAGGCCAAAATGGTCGCCAACAGCGAGGCGAGTGTACTGATCCAAAGCGAGAGCGGCACAGGCAAAGAGCTGCTGGCCAGCGCCATCCACAAGGCCAGCCCCCGGGCAGCAAAACCTTTCATTGCGCTCAACTGTAGTTCTGTGCCGGACAACCTGCTGGAGTCCGAGCTGTTCGGACACATCAAGGGCGCTTTCACTGGTGCAACCCGCGACCATCAGGGCCTCATTCAGGCCGCCGAGGGCGGCACCCTGTTCCTTGACGAGATTGGCGACATGCCAATGGAGTTTCAGGTCAAACTGCTGCGGGTACTGCAGGAGCGAGAAGTGCGTCCGGTGGGGTCTACCGCTACCCGCCCCATCGACGTGCGCGTCATCTGCGCCACCCACCGGGACCTGGAAGCAATGATCTCTGAGGGCCGCTTCCGCGAGGATTTATACTACCGCCTCAATGTCGTTCAGCTGGAACTGCCGCCCCTCAAAGCCCGGCGCGACGACATCCCCCTGCTCGCCCAGCACTTTCTGGAACTCCTCACGCCCCCCGGCAAAGCCAAGCGGCATTTCTCGGCGGGCGCCATGGAGGCACTCGCTTCCGCCGCGTGGCCCGGTAATATCCGTCAATTACGCAATGTGGTTGAGCAAACCATGGTGCTCTCCCACACTGCGGTCATCCCAGAGAATCTTGTTAAGCGGGCGCTGAAGAAGGACTACGGCGAAATAGCCCCCTTTGCCGACGCCCGGGACCACTTCGAGCGCGATTACCTGATGGAGGTGCTCCACGTGACCGCCGGCAACGTCACCCAGGCCGCTCACCTCGCCCGGCGCAACCGCACCGAGTTTTATCGCCTGCTGCGCCGTCATCACATCGACCCGCACAGCTTCCGGGCACCGACCAACGCCTCAGGGACCGCCTGAGGCAAGGGGCAGCAAAACTATTCTGCTCAGGTGTTGCAATCCCAATTATGGGTCCCTATAATTCGCAGCCTCTGATGAAGAGCAAGCCCAGCGCAGGGCTCAAAAATGGCGAAAGATCAGTTGCGGGGTGGAGCAGTCTGGTAGCTCGTCGGGCTCATAACCCGAAGGTCGTTGGTTCAAATCCAGCCCCCGCTACCAACAAAAGAAAAGGCGAATCAGGCACTTAGCTAATTCGCCTTTTTTATTGCCTGGCGGTACTTGGGGCTCTGTGCCCTCAGTGTGCCAAAAATAAAAACCTCCTTTATAAACGGCGACCTTCGGTAATCGCTACGATACGCCGCCCGGCTTCGTCTTCTTTGGTTCTACCCTATTGCTACTGCTGAACAGCTTCTGGAATCCATGTGTTGACTTGCATTTGAATTTGATGCCATTTGCAGGTCAAGCTGGAATGGTAATAAACAACCCCAATTCCACGGTAGAGAGCACCATTGCGCTGCGACTGCATTTTTGCTGATATTGACCCATGCCGCCAAAGCCATGTTAGGTCGGCGCAGGGCAACGAGACCACCAGCGGGAGTTTTGCATTCATGCCAATCGAATTAGCGCTTGGGAGCGCGGTGCTAGCAATATTGCTCACCGCGGCTCTTTTTTATGAGATATGGGACGATCGACGCGAGGACGAAATGCTATTAGACCGGGCGCGCCGCAACCTAGATGGCGAGCTGGATGATTTGACGAAACCGACCGTTTAGTTACTTGGGCGATAGCAAAACCGAAAATTAGCTCCGCACGCTTTTGCAAACGGTAATGGCGATCGATTTGAATTGGGGCGTATGAGAACGCGGGTCGGTAAGGCGCGAACTTAACACATTGGCCTCAGGATAATAGGCCGCCACGCAACCGCGCGGCAGGTTGAACAATTTGACCTCGACCCGCGTCATTTCACCGAAGTCCGAACGCAGATCGACATGATCACCTTCCTTTACCCCTAACTCCAGCGCATCCTGCTGGTTGAGCAGTACCGTCCAGCGGTGTTCAACCTGACGGTAACTGTCGCTCTCTTCATAAATAATCGAGTTGAACTGGCCCTCGCTGCGGATCGTCATCAACGTAAATGGGTGCTGACTTGGCTCTGCTCCCTCATCAGGAGGAACCACAAAATGGGCCTTCCCAGTTGGGGTATAAAACTCCGGCTGATGCTTGATGCGACCACTGACCATAAATTCCTGCCTAGCGACGTCGATATCGGCCAACGCCTCCATCCCGGGGACCACTTTGGCGATGGCCTGACGTACGCGCCGATGCTGCTTGAATTCTGAAAACTCGATGGGGCTGTCAGGCAGAAGACGGGCCGCGATATCGGATAGTACCGCCACTTCGGAGCGCACTGAGGCAATGCGGGTAATGCCGCCGTCACTATAGCGCACGTAGTTAAACATGGATTCCTGGGTGGTCGGCTCCGGCTCTTCATCTCGGGCGCAGACCGGCAACACCAGCGACTCGCCCTTATCCACACCAACTATATGACTACGATTTAGGGTCGTGGTCAGAAAGACCTTAAACCCTATCTGATCTAAAGCCGCCGCCGACCACGCACTATCGGGGCTGGCCTCATACAGGTTGCCGCCCATCATCAAGGCTGCATCGATCCCGCCGTTGTGGGCACACTCCAAAGATTCGAGGGTGTGCATACCCTTTGCTGTCGGCAAGCGAACGCCAAAGGTCGACTCGATGCGCTGAAACACCTCCTCACTCAGCACCGGCTTTACACCAATCGTGCCAATTCCCTGAACGTTACTGTGACCGCGCAAGGGCAACAGCCCGGCATAGGGCTTGCCGACCATGCCGCGCAGCAGCGCCAGATTGCTGATCCACTCGATGTTGTCGACTCCGTGACGGTGATGGGTCATCCCCATGCCCCAGGCGAATATGGCGCTCTGGGAGGCGATATAGATATCCGCCACCTTATCGATGTCCGCGCGCTGCAGGCCGCAGCACTCCAGTAAAGATGCCATCGACAGCCCATTCACGTGGGCGAGAAACTCAGGGTAACCGTCACAATAACGCTCGATAAAGGAAGACGCGCACCCGCCCTTATCAATCACCGCCTTGGCGATAGCGGCGAACACGGCAATATCACTACCGATCTTTGGCTGCAGGTAAATGCTAGCCACCTCATCGCCGCCCTTGATCATCGAGCTGATCATTTTCGGCGCGGCAAACTGCACCAGCCCCGCCTCCCGAAGCGGATTGATCACCACCACTGTGCCGCCCCGACGGCGCAGGCCGATCAGCTTGTGCAACAGGCGCGGATGATTGGAGGCCGGGTTGGCACCAATCAGAAAAAACAGATCGCAGTGGGCGATATCATCGAGCTCCACCGTGGCGGTGCCAGTGCCGATGGTATTACCCAGCGCTTCGCCAGTCGCTTGATGACAATAGTAGGAACAGTTACTGATATTGTTGGTGCCGTAAAGACGGGCCATCAACTGCAGCACAAAGCCCGCCTCGTTAGAGGAACGGCCCGAACTGTAAAAGAAGGTGCGTGACGGCGCTACCTGGGCCAGCCGCTGCGCCGCTCGCGCTAAGGCCCAGTCCCAATCGACTTCCCGATAGCGCTGCTCGCCAGCCGCTTTGTAGATTGGCTTACCCAGGCGACCGAGGGTTTCCAGCTCCCGAGCCGAGAGGGCGCGAAAATCATCAAGGCTGTGATTGAAAATGGCAGAGGGAATCGGCGCTTGAATATCGGTGGACTGAGCCTGAATACTCTTGTTGCACACCGACGGAAACTCATCCAGCTCATTAGTCATGCCGCCGTGCTGACCACCCATGCCCAGGCCGCAGGCCTTGCAGGCATTCTTGGAGTTCAGCGCCTTGGCGGAATTCAGCAGACCAATTTTGCGGGCGGTGCTCAGGGTATAGAGCACCTTTTTGGGACCGCCACCAATGACTTTCATATAGGCACTCGTAAACTGAGGTTAAGGATGCAACGATTGTCATCATCCGAATCGCAGCCGGCAAAAGGCTAACGCGCCGGTCTATCGAGCGCGATGTACAACAACCCATCAATACAATCGCACCGCACTCAAGTGTTTCCGACTCGGCCGTTAAGCGCAACTACAAATAGGGAACCCGGCCGCCAACGTGACGAGAGAAAATCACCAAGACGAACGGAGCTGAACTTTTGCCAAGCCCTATCACCACCGCATCTTTGATCTCGCCACCCCCTCAACCACATCGCCAGGAAGACCAAACTCACCCACACGGACACTAATCACGACCAGCCACCAGAGGGCGAGCAAAAAACCAAACCCCGAAGAATATAAACTAAAAAAACTCCCGCTTTACGGAATGGATCAGACCGCCATATGCCGCCTTTACGTCATAAAAACTTATTTATCCCCCGCCCTAGGTAAATAATTCTTCAACAGATAGCCGGTACTGTCGCCTAACTCGTAGGCATCGCATTGGCATTTCGCCCAGTGACAAAAGGAACAGGCATGAGCACCGTGAACAGCCCTTCTTTCGACAACCATGAGTTAGTCGTTTTCAGGGAGGACCCCAAAAGCGGCCTGAAAGCGATCATCGCTATTCACAACACCAACCTCGGCCCCGCACTGGGAGGCTGTCGAATGTACGCCTATGCCAATGACGGTTTGGCGCTCGACGACGTATTACGTTTGTCTCGCGGCATGACCTACAAATCAGCCCTGGCTGGCCTGCCATTAGGCGGCGGAAAGTCAGTCATTATCGGCGACCCTGCCACCCACAAAAGCCGGGAGCTGCTGTTGGCGATGGGCGATTTCGTGGACAGCCTTGGCGGTAAATATATCTCTGCAGAAGATTCGGGTACGAGCGTGGCAGATATGAAGGTCTTGGCATCCCGCACAGCCCACGTCTCTGGCATAAACAACCAGCAGAAGTATGGCGGCGATCCCTCCCCCTTCACCGCCCATGGCGTCTACTTGGGAATCCTCGCCGCACTGCGGCACAGACGAGGACGAGGCAACCTCAGCGGCGTCAAGGTCGCGCTGCAAGGTGCCGGCGCCGTTGGGCGCAATCTGATCAGCCTGCTGAAGAAAGGCGGCGCGACGGTATTTGCCTCCGACGTCAACGCAGTGAACTTGGCGCAGGCCGAGGCACTTGGCGCAGAAATCGTCGACAATGCACGCATTACCACCCTCGATGCGGATGTCTTTTCCCCCTGCGCGATGGGCGGCATCATCAATGACGATACTGTCGATGTTATCCGTGCTGAAATTGTCGCCGGCGCGGCCAACAACCAACTCGCTCACCCTGAGCACGGTGAGCGACTTCGCCAACGCGGCATTTTGTATGCGCCGGATTTTGTGATCAATGCCGGGGGAATCATTGATGTCTATATGCAGCGGGCAAATGGAAACCAGTTGCAAAGTGAGGCGAAGACCAAAGCCATAGGCGACACGTTGACGGCAATTTTTGTCCGCGCCGACAAAGAAGAGAAAGGTACAGCGGTTATTGCTGAAGCACTCGCAGAAGAGCGTTTTCTGCTTCCAGACGGGCAGAGGGCGGTCATGCGTGCGTCGTGACGCCGTTGAGGTAAGCCCTCACGACAGCCCCATCTCTCCGCTGGGAATCCGGCATGTTCACTTCCGCCCCACGCCCGCCCTTAAAGGGCCAAGCTTGTGCCACTGTTTAATGCTGATACGTGATTGAAACTGCTATCATTTAGGGTAAGAACGCAGCAGGAACATCAGTTTATGTCGGTACGCAAAAAGCAAATGGCTGAGCGCAAAGCACGCATTGTCACCGCGGCGGAGAAGCTAACACGCGAAACTGGCGGTACCGACTTTACAATGCGCGCCCTCGCCGCAGAAGCAGGAGTCAGTCCGGCAACACCTTTTAATCTCTTCGGCTCGAAAGAGTCCATACTGTATGATCTCTTACTTCAGTCTCTGGATACTTTCTTCAACTACGGACTGAACCTGAAGAGCACGACTCCCATCGACAGAGCGCTGGAAGCCGCAGACATTGCCGTCGATTTGTTTGTTCTCGACCAGGAATTCCTGCGCCCCCTGTATCGCTTCCTCCTCGGCGTCAATGATCCGAAAGCGCGTCCAGTTTTTTTGCAACGCTCTCTAACTTTTTGGCAACTGGCTTTAGAGACTACACCTCCCGAACATGCCGCGACCAATAATCCGGAAATTACGGCCATCGCTCACGGATTACTCGCCCATATACTTGGGCTTCTTGATGTGTGGGTACATCAGGATATCTCTGATGAGCAATTTCGCCTTCTGATGAGGCGGGGAGTACTACTTCAGGTCTGGCCCATAGCCAAGAGCAAAGATCTACCCGCACTGAAGCAACGTTTCAAGGAGACGCTGTCAGCAAGCGTTCGACCCGCCGTTGCTGAGTAGACGGAGCAGCCTGCTTTCCAGCAAAACGATGCTCCGACAACTCAAACCCAACATGCTGAAAAAACCAGACAGCCAGGCATAATGTCACCCCTGCAATGACCAGTAGTGATTCAAGGTTAAAGGCCTCTTCATTCACTCCTGCCAATTCTCCCGCACTTGCCAAATGCCTACTCAGCATCGACACCCCTGCCTGCCGCTGCTGGTTGCCAGAAGAGCCCTGGCCGGGCTGGAGGAGATCAGCCGCCAGTATCACGCCGGTGAGATTTCATAAGCCATCTACGGGAAGACTGCCCCGCCCAGCAGCGGTTTTTACTTTTCCCGCAACCGCTCGAACACGCTGTTAGTTGCTGCCGTTTTCGTAAGCGCAAGGATCACTTTTGACAAAAATTTTAGCAATTCTCAATTTTTCACTACGCCACCAACGGCAAATGTGGACAGCCAAATGCCTTGGCAGAATACTCTTGCCGAGGGCGTTTACGCCGCTGATACAGCTAATAACAACGCAGCACAGACCGCGTCCCCCGGATGGAGAGACCCAACCACCCGAAACATAGAACTTCCAGATGGCTGTACAACAAAATGAGCAGAACCACCCCAGAACGCAACAATCCCGAAATCTGGACGCTGGTTGAAGACGAGCTCGGCCTCCGCTTCCCGTTCAAATCCAACGGTGGCGAAACCTATACTCTCAACCCCGGTGCCCTTCCGTACCCGAACGGCAACGCCGCCGATGCCCCTCCTTCAGACATGGTGGATGAGCTGGCCGAGCAGATCGTCAGAGCCACCCAACGCTACGACGAATTGGCCCAACTCCCCGCCGCAGACATTGCCCGACAAGTTCAGGCCCTACAGACCACCCGAGACAGCAACAACCTGCAATCCGTCGCGGCAAACTTCAGTTATTGGGTTCGCCTTGATTATTGGACCCTCCACGAGGGTGTGCTTCTCATTTTCGGCGTTGACCCAGACAAGGCCCGCCGCAAATCCCTGACCCACATTTTCAACCGCGCCACGCTCGAACAACTGCATCGCACCCAGGAAATGGCCCGCAAGACCTTCATCGATCCAAACCTGGAAAAACAGGTGGCACCCGAGGAATTTCTGCAATGGGCCGACATCAACAACATCGCCGTCAATCCAGAGCTTGGCAGGGCCCGCATCGAACAAAGTATTCACAGCCAAAGCTTTCAAAGCTTTCTCTGGCGGCTGATCGAGAGCGAATCAAAGCACCAGGAACAGAACAAGGATATCGCCCGCCTGAGTGCCCGTATTGTCGCCAGTTCATCGGCAGAACTGTCCCGCAAAAGCGCCCCCGAACCCTACCTGGCCGCCATAGCGGGGTTAATTACGCTATTGGGGATCGACACCCGCGACGAAGCGAATTACGACGGCATCGTCGATTTGATCGCCCAAACCGAACAGGGTGTCGACCGGGAGCTTGCCAGCGAAATACTGGAAGAAGTTCGAAAACTCTTGTGACCGGTGGAAGCGGCCCAATCGCACTCCCTTGAATCACCCCGCCCGGCCGAAACCACCGGACCGACACCAGAGACAAGTGCGAACTTCGGATATTTAAAAAAAAGCGGGTAGACAGCCCTGGAACTTCGGAAAAAATTTCCGGCACGGAGGCCCAAAAAATCGCCGCAAGATATACCCTTTACTCCTTTAAAATCCCCAATGCGTTGATTGCTAGGGATTTATGCCCCGATGTCGGCACAAGTTGCAGTCGCAACAGCACGGGCGGCACCAACGCCAACGGACTGACAACCCTGCTCCGGCTCACCATAACGGGGCCGAGCGGGCGCCGCCTCGGGTACCGAACGTCAGCCTTTCAGCGGGGAGTCAACGCGGTTTTTTTATTCTATTAAACAGTCAGAAATACGAACGTAATAACGATGCGAACTTTAGCGCCTTATCAGCCGCAGACAACACGGAAAATCGCTGCAAAAAAGGTGACCAATCAGCCTATTTGTGATGCATCCTGCATGATGGTGACTTCGATAAATGCACACTAATGGGAATCCTAACCTGAACATGACAAGCTTCCGCGACTTCGCTAAACCGCATCCACCTGTTGAAGGATTTGTTTATGGATGACATCAGACATGGAAGCGACCAGGATTCGATCTGGAAAACGTTGGAGAAGGAACTCGGCGCCGACTTTCCCCTGTCGTCGGGCACCGTTGAGATCGATGGCAATAACCAGACCAGCGAGCTCTCTGATGCTGTCTCGCGCGCTAAACTGCTGCTAGAAGAAAAGCTGCGCCGCTGCGCCGATCTGGTTCAGGAGCTGGCCAAATTAGAGAACACCCCAACCACCGCTGAGCGCGCGCCGACTAACGGGCAGAACGCCAACCCCAATAACATTAACTTCCCCTACTGGGTGAAACTCGAGTTTTGGACCGTGGCCGAGGGCTTGGCCCTGTCCTTCGGAATCGATCCCGACGCGCTGAAGAACCAGAATCTCAACGAGTTAATTGACGACGAAACCTGCCGGGAATATACCCAGGCGCGCAATATCGCCACCCGCAGCTTCATCGACAAGGGTGGCCTGGGCCGCCGGTTGACTCCTGAATATTTTATGCGCTGGGCGCAATCCAAAGCCCTGCCAGTCAACCTGGCCCTGATCGAGGCCTTCGAGCGTTTCGGCTTCCTCAGCTACACCTTCACCAGCATTAACCGCCGTCTGGTTGAATCTGAATCGCTGCTGCAAAAGCGCGATCAGGCTCTGGTGGAATTACAGCGCCGCGTCAACGCCTTACTGGAAGACGATGACGAGTCCTTTTCGCCTCGACGCCGGCGCAGCTACCTGCTAGTCATTGCCGGACTGCTGCGTAAATGCGGTATCGATTGGAACCAACGCGCACAGGCCCAACGCCTGTGCGCAGCGGTTGATGCCATTGGCCGCAATCTCGGCGACGACACCGCGCGCTCGATCCTGAAAGAAGTCCAAAAGGAGTTGGGCGAACAGCCTTTACCCAAAGAGGATTAGGTCTCAAAAAGAACAGCCCCGTTCTCTTCTGTCGCGGCGCTCAAGCCAGGGCGCCCGCCTTCCCCCCAGTGCGCAATATGCCCTCTGCTTTGTATCACCCGCGACACCCGTGGCACACTGCGTTTTTCAGCCGCCCCGGCCACCACGAGCCCTGATCAATCAATGGACTACCAAACCCTCACCGAGCAACTATGGCAGTCGCTCACCGACGCGCTTAGCCACCCCCATCCCTGGCGCACCCCCGTGCTGGCAAGCGTCGACCAAAATGGTCTACCCCAAGCTCGCACCGTGGTCCTTCGCGAAGTGGCACGCAGCCGAAATCAGCTTTGTTTTTATACCGATAAGCGCAGCCCCAAGGTGTCGCAGCTACGCGCAAGACCGGCGGTCGCCCTGCTATTCTGGAATCCGCAAACCCAGTGGCAACTGCGCATCACCGCAAAGGCCGACGTGATTGAGCGGGGCGAAAGGCTAGAGAAAGTATGGCAAACCCTTGTCAGCAAGGGCCGAACCGCCGACTACCTGGCGCCGGGCGCCCCCGGGTCACCACCGGAGTGCACCGACCAGCCGCCCAGCGGCCATCAGCTGGCACTCATCGTTTGCGATCTGGTGGAGATGGATTGGTTACACTTGGACCGGAATGGTCACCGGCGGGCAAGGCTGCGCGACGGGGAGTTACACTGGTTAACCCCCTGACGCCAAGGTGGCACCCACCCTGAAAAAACAGCCTCTATCACCTACTGCGCGGCCAGGGCGAAGGCGTTTGGTGTCACCGCCCCTTTACCATCAAGCTTGATCAAATACGCTTTCACGTAAGCCGGTGGAAAGTAGGCCATAAAGTCCCGGCCGGGGGCTTTGGATTCAAAATTCACATACAGCCCCACCTCCAGCGCCTGGTCAAGCTGCTGACGGGTCACCTCGGCCATCACACGCTCCCGGTGGTCGCACTTCAAAAAGGCGCTGGTACAACGCGCCATCCGCCGCTCAAGGGCATCAAAAGGCAGGGGGTCGACTCCCAGCAGCTGGGCACCCCGGTAATAGCGCCAGCCGCCCATGTAGGCCACCTCCATCACCACTTGATGATGAAGCCCCCCGTCTTCACGGTGAACACTGCGAAGATACCGCTGAGTGATGTCTTCCATCACACCCCGGGGCACCACAGCCGTAATCGACATGCCATACAAATCGCGCCGCTCCGCGCCAGCCGTTGCCTGATACTGGGTCAACTCAACAATGTCTTTCACGCTCAGTGATTCTTGTTCGCCCTGACTGTCTGCCAAAGAAAGGCCAGCCAAGATCGCTGCCGCTATCCCAACCACCACTGACTGCACGGTACGCTTTTTCATATTTCCCCCTTTTGGCGTGCCAGCGCGCTCCTGATGAACACCGCGTCGGGACGACATTTCAGGAGCCCGCTCGCCAATTTTTTGGTGACTTTGGCCATTATTATTGACTATATAGTCAACCTTACGCTGGCGAGGGGAGAGTGGATTTCGGCGCTACGCAGAAAAGTAGGCGTCACCCAGGGGTAACTGGGTCAGTCGTGTACCCGTCGCGGCGAACAGCGCATTCGCCACCGCCGGCGCGACCACCGGTGTTGCCGGCTCACCAATGCCGGTCGGCGCTTCGGCAGAGGGTACAATATGCACTTCAACCTGGGGCATTTGGCCCATCCGCAGCACTTTCATCTGGTCGAAATTTCGCTGCTTCGCCATCCCCTTTTCCAGCGTGACCTCGTTAAACATCAGCGGCGAGAGACCGAAACCAATCCCCCCCTCCACTTGCGCGCGAATCACGTCGGGGTTAACGGCCACCCCACAGTCGACGGCGCAGGTCACCTTAACGATCTTGAACTTGCCGTCCTGCTGACGCGCCACCTCGGCAACTTGCGCCACATAAGTGCCAAAGGATTTGTGCAGGGCTACCCCGTGAAAATGGCCCTCTGGCAAACCATTACCCCAGCGCGCCTTCTCCACGGCCAGTTTGAGCACACCTGTGTGACGTGGCTCACCTTCCAGTAGAGCCAGGCGATAGTTCACCGGGTCTTGTCCCGCCTTATGGGCCAGCACATCGATCATGGTTTCCACCGCATAGGCGGTATGGGTTGAACCGACACTGCGCCACCATGAGATCGGAACCGGCTCATCGGTGTTGTGGGTCTCCACCGCAAAATTTCGGATGTTGTAGGGCAGGTTGGATGCGCCCTCAACGGTGGTGTGATCAACTTTGTCCGCCGCCAGGCCCAAAATGGACTGGCCCACAATGCGCTGGCGCCACACCACGGGCATACCGCTGCCATCTAGAGCGGCATCGATACGGTGAACATAGGCCGGGCGATAGTAACCACTGCAGGTATCATCCTCCCGGGTCCAAACCAATTTCACCGGCGCCTCGCCACCCCAGGCTTTCACTATCTCCGCCAGTTCGCAGGGGTAGTCGGAGTTGGTTGTCGCCCGGCGTCCAAAGCTGCCTCCGGCATACAAGGTATTTATCTTGACCTTCTCCGGCGCCACACCGAGCACCTTGGCGACATTAGCCTGGTCCCAGGTATGCCCCTGACAGCCATACCACAGCTCGGCGCCCGTCGCGGTTTTCTGCATGACACAATTCATTGGCTCCATGGTGGCATGAGGCAGGTAGGGAAACCGATACTCCAATGACAGCACATCGTCCGCCGCGTCCAGCGCGCCGCCAACATCGCCCCGGTTAACAGCGCTGCTGCCGGGCCGGGCGGCAATGTTATGGTAGTCGGCCAGAATCTCGTCACTGCCGCGATCCATGCCGCCCTGCCATTGTAATTCCAGCGCATCCCGGCCCTTCTTGGCCTGCCAGAAACCGTCGGCCAACACCGCCACCCCGCTGGGGATTTGCACCACCGCCTTCACACCGGGAATTGCCTTGGCCTTGTCGGCCACCACCGAACTCAGGCTGGCACCGAAACGCGGGGGATGGGCCACCACCGCCGTCAGCATGCCAGGCAGGTTCACGTCCTGGGTGAACTGGCCGCTGCCGTCGGTTTTGCCGGTATCTTTTCGAGCGAGGTTGCTGGCACCAATCAGCTTGAAGTTGGCGGGCTCTTTTAACGTCAGGGTTTCCGGCAGTGACTCCCCAGCGGCAGCAGCCGCCAAATCACCATAGCGCGCCGAGCGACCCGAAGCCGAGTGGATCACATTGCCTTTATCCGTAGACAATGACGACACCGGCACCTGCCAAGCCTTGCTGGCCGCCGCCAGTAACATTGCCCGGGCCGCCGCACCCGCCTCGCGCATTTGCAAGTAGGAGTTAGCGATCGCGGTACTGCCACCCGTGAGCTGGAGTCCCATCTGCGTGTTGGCGAATTTACGGGTATTGGCGGGAGCACCCACCGCCTCCACCTGATCCCAGTCGGCGTCCAATTCCTCCGCCACCAAGGTCGCTAGTCCAGTGTAGGTCCCCTGTCCCATCTCCAAATGTTTAATGGTGACGACCACGCGATTATCCGCGGTGACTGTCACAAAGGCATTAGCCTCCAGATCCCCAGCAACCTGCTCAGCCCCCGCGCCGCCGGGCAAGGCCATCGCCAGGGTCAGCCCGGCGCCAGCCTGGACTGACCGGACCAGAAACAAACGGCGACTGATCAAACCCGATTGCATTGCGCTCATGCAGACACCTCCTTAGCAAGCTCGGCCGCGGCGAGCTTGATGCCACTTCGAATTCGCTGATAGGTGGCACAGCGACAAATATTGCCCGACATGAATTGGTCGATATCCGCGTCAGAAGGCTGGGGTTTGTTGCGCAGCAGATCGGCGGCAGACATGATCTGCCCGGACTGGCAGTAGCCACACTGGTAAACCGCCAACGCTTCCCATGCGGAGCGCAGCGCCTTTGCTTCAGCGCTATCTTCGCCCTCAATCGTGGTAATGGCTTGCCCCGCAACCGCCTGCACGGGCAATGAACAAGCCCGAGTGGGATTGCCGTTGAAATGCACGGTACACGCGCCGCACTGGGCGATGCCGCAACCAAACTTGGTGCCGGTCATTTTCAGCTCATCACGAAGCACCCACAGCAGCGGCGTGTCTGGACTTGCATCGACCTGAATCGATTTTCCGTTGAGGGTGAAACTGATTGCCATGGGACGTCTCCTTGAAAGTCATAACCTCGGAAGCCACGCGACAGAGTCGCCCGCTGCATGACCTATTGTGTTATTCCGAAGTGATCACCGGAGTCTAGCGCTGCTCCCCGGCAAGACCAAGTCGCAAGTAAAAACAGTGCGTGTCTGTGGAAAAACGCCGGGGGCGAATTGCCCCCGGCGCACATGGTCCGGGCAGAGGAGATCCGCCTCGCTTAGCCGACCGGCGCCGACCCTTTGTCGAGGCGCAGATTGGCCGCCGGTGCGGAGCCATCTTTATCCTCGCCAAAGTAAAGGGTGGTGTGCGGGAAGGGGATTTCGATACCCGCCCGGTCGAAGTGCATTTTGACCAGCCGGTTGTAAGCCCGCCCAACGGCCCACTGATTTCCGGGAGTGGTTTTTATCACGGCACGGATGTTAACCGAGCTATCCGCCAACGCGACCACACCGGCAACATTGAGCGGCGCGAGAATTTCGCTGCCAATATCAGTGGTTTTCAGCTCCTCAAAGGCCGCGTGCAGGGCGGTAATTGCCTCATCAATATTCTCACGATAGGCGATACCGTACTCGCCCACATGGTTGCCAAACTCGCGGGTGTAATTGGATACAGCGCCCACCGAGGAAAAGGGAACAATGTGATAGGTCCCGTAGAGATCGCGCAGGGCAACCGAGCGAATGCCGACCCGCTCCACGGTGCCGGAATTGCCCCCGGCAGAGACGAAGTCTCCGGTATTCATCGCGTTTTCCAGCTGAATGAAAATCCCGGTTATCACGTCCTGCACCAGCTTTTGCGCACCAAAGCCCACGGCCAGACCGAGCACACCGGCCCCGGCGATGAGTGGCGCAATGTCCACCCCAATTTCCGACAGCACGATCATCACGGTCATGATCAGAATCACAATGGCCAGGGTCGTGGTGAACAAGCCGCGCAGGGTCTCCGCCCGCGCCGCAGCCGCAGCTTCGGCCCCGGGCGCCGGCGTCAAGCGATGCTCAATCAGACTCGCCAACACCACCCACACCAGGGTCGCGGCGACCAGAATCAGACCAATATCCACGGAGGCTGACAGGGTCCGGCCACCCAGATCAGATTGGTACCAGGCGGCCAGATCGAACACCGCCCAGGCATCCAGCACCAACGCCGCTACCACCACAAGAATAAGGCCCCGGGCAACGCGCAGACTGGTCGGCACGTAGCGATTAATGCGCGGCTGCAGCCGCGGCAGTCGCTGGTTGAGACGGTCACTCAAACCAATCTCCCGGCCGATGACTTGGCCTAAGACTACCGACAGCAGCAGCCCCACGCCGGCGTAACCGAGGGTTTTGGCGCTCGCCAAGGCCACCCAGGGCAAGGCGGTTTCCGGGTGACTGATACTGATCACCAGTACGACCGCCAGATAAAACAGCACCAGCAGGTGCCAACACCGGGCCAGGATACGCAACAATATGGCCCCCGGGTCACCGGTGCGTTCGGCCATTGCCCGCAACTTATCGGCAATACTGCGCCGCTGCTTCAGCGTGACGCCAGCAGCGTAGCTCACCGCCACCAGCACAATAATGGCCGTTACCAGCGCGCCCACAGCAGGGGCGATATTGAAGTTGAGCATCGGCACTAGCAGCAGCACGCCATAGCCAACGAATCCGGCAATGGTGGCGAACACCCGATTGCAGTAACCCGCCTGGGCCGCGTTAATCGGCACCAACCGCAATGTCGCGTAGCGGCTGGCAAACAACATTCGCAGCGCCACTTTCACCAGCTCTACCAGCAAAAAGGCATTCAGAAAAAGCGCCAGCCGGGTGGCAACCACACTGTTATCGCCTGCCAGTACGGCAGCACCCACCCCACCAATACCGTAGGAAGCGGCGACCACGACACTATCAATCACCGCAGCAGCGATGACCGCGACCACCGTGCGAATCATCGCCAATTTTGTCGAACCCTGTTCGACCCAGCGACTCAACCCCGAAAAGGACCCCATGGCCAGTCGGCGCAACAGGGCAAACACCGCAAAGGTGCCGACGATCAAGGCCCCCAACTGCGCCAGGGCCACCAGCCATTGCTGCCCGGTCATGCCCGCTTTTATCTCCAGGCCCGACGAATCCGCGTCCATCAACCGCTGCCAGGCGGCTTCCAGCTCGCGCACCTCAGCCATCGCCTGACTCGCAATCGCTTGAGTGAGCGCCGCCATTCGCCGGGCCAGACTCACCTCCTCGGGCTGCTGGTCACTGGGCGCCTGGGCGGCGATGTCTGCCGCATCCGGCCCCTCTCCTTCGGCGACCGGCTGGGGCCGCGCCAATGCGCGCAACTCCTCTATCACCACCTGGCGGCTGTGGGGGTCTTCAAGCAAATCAGCCAAGCCCTGATAATCCGCCGTATTGCCGTTTGCCGACGCCCCTGCGGCCTCCTCTGCAGCCATCCCCGCCGGGCTAAACAAGGCAAGCCCCAGCAAAAGCATGGCAATGAGCGCCGCAACCCCTGGCGGCATGGTGGTGTTTCTTTCCACGCGGTCCCTCCTTATCAACTTGATGTGCGGTGCCTGTCGGCACCCGTATTCAGCACCCTGGCGACGCCGCAAGCGATTGCGCCAACCAAGATTATCCGTACTCGGGCAAGCTGCCCTGACGCGAAACCCAGCCCTTAGTACCGGTAAGTTCCGCAATTTGACCCGGGCCAGTTGCCCCGGACGATAGTCAGACAATCGCATTGCGTTGCCTGAGAGATTCCGTTGACCTGTTGTTCAACGGTAAACGAGACGGTACGTTACTAGTCCCGATTCTGATCACCCACATTGTGACTGCTGCCGCCGCGTCACGTTCCCGGCAGCAAAACCCGCCGACCACAGAGGATAAACACGATGATCAACGCAACGGGCTTTGGTGCCCAGACCGCCGACCTGCCGCTAGCTGAAATGACCTTTCAGCGCCGGGACATGGACGACCATGATCTGCTGCTCGACATTCTCTACTGCGGCGTGTGCCACTCCGACATCCACTCCTGCCGCAACGAATGGGGAAACACCCATTTTCCGCTGGTGCCGGGCCATGAAATAGTCGGACGGGTACGCAGTGTGGGTGCCAAGGTCCGTCATTTCAAGGTGGGGGATCTTGCTGCGGTGGGTTGTTTTGTCGATGCCTGCGGGCAATGCCAGCCCTGCCAGGAGGGTGAAGATCATTACTGCAAGGGTGGCATTACCCTCACCTATGGCAGCCCGGAGCGCAAAGCCCCCAACATCCTCAGCCAGGGTGGGTTCTCCAATAATTACGTCGTGGACGCCCGCTACGCCCTGCAAGTGCCAGACAACCTCGACCCGAAAGGCGTTGCCCCGCTGCTCTGTGCAGGAATCACCACCTACTCGCCACTGCGGCGCTGGCAGGTCGGGCCCGGCATGCGCGTGGGTGTTGTCGGTCTGGGCGGGTTGGGACACATGGCGATCAAGTTTGCCCGCGCCTTCGGCGCCGAGGTGACACTGTTTACCACCTCCACGGCCAAGGCGGACGATGCCCTCCGCCTCGGCGCCAACAAGGTGGTGCTGTCCACCGATAAAGCGGCCATGCGCAGCACCCGCGGCCTGGATTTCATTCTGGATACGGTGTCAGCCAAGCACGATATTGACGCCCTACTGGGCACCCTGCGCCGGGCCGGAACCCTGTGCCTGGTCGGCCTTCCAGATCAGCCCCTCAATCTGATGTCCCGCTCAGTGCTGAGCAACAAGGCAGTGTCGGGATCAATTATTGGCAGCATTGCGGAAACCCGAGAAATGCTCAATTTCTGCGCGGAAAAGGGCATTGTCGCCGACATCGAGCTGATCCGCCCCGACCAGATCAACGAGGCCTTTGATCGTGTAGTGAGTGGCGATGTGAAATACCGCTTTGTGATCGACATGGCCGGGTAAGCGGCCGGCGGATCATTGCCCGCTTTCGTCCGAGGGCGCGGCAGCACGCTGGGTGCCAGCCCCGGCCTTTGGCGCGGAGCCCGACGACCCGCCCGACCCAATCACAGCCTGATTGGCGCGATCAATGATTTCCTCCGGCACCAACCCCAAGCGACTTGCCCGCTTTACCCAAAGCTCCCGGGCAAGGGCCTGCATATCGATGGTTTTATCTGTTTCGTCGACGATCTCCAGGCCCAGCAAGGTTTCGATCAGGTCCTCCACTGTCACCAGCCCCAGCACACCGCCGTACTCGTTCACCACCAGCGCGATCTGATCCCGGCTATCTACCATCTTGCGCAATAACACTGCCAACGGCTGATTTTCTGGCACCGCCAACAGATTTCGGCGCAAGTCTGCCAAGGGCGTATCGGGTTGGGTGACCGCGGCCATCAACAGATCATCTTTGCGAATAAAGCCGTGAATATTGTCTTTGCTGCCGCTGAACAGCGGGATCCGGCTAAAGGGAAACTGGCCGTGCTCACGCAGCGCCGCGGCCACACTGAGTTCATCATCCAGCGAAAAAATCACCAGCCGGGGGGTCATTACATCCTCAGCGGTCAGCGCCCGAAAGCGCATCAGGCTGGCCACCTGTGAAGCCTCCTCCGCGCTGAAAACCCCTTCTCTCACCCCTAGCTCTGCCAGGGCGGTAAACTCCTCCCGGCTAATGGAGTGTTGCGGCGCCCCCCGGGACAATAACTTGGTCAAGCCCTGGGCAAATACCACCAGCGGGTACATCACCCAGATCACACCCAGCAAGACCTGCGCACACAGCGGCGCAAGCTGGCGCCAGTACAAGGCACCCAGGGTTTTGGGGACGATCTCCGATACCACCAGAATCAGCAGGGTCAGCACCGCTGAAATCAGTGCAAAATAGGCTTCGCCAAACACCACCGCGGCCTGGGCACCGGCCCCGGCCGCGCCAACGGTATGGGCGATGGTATTCAGGCTGAGAATCGCCGCCAACGGGCGATCGATATCGGTTTTGAACTGGCCCCAAAGACGCCCGCCACGATGTCCTTTCTCGCTTTCAGAGGCGACATAGGACGGCGTGACACTGAGCAGCACCGCCTCAAGAACCGAACAGATAAAAGATACCCCGAGGGCCAGGGCAACATAGGTGAGCAGCAGAATCATGACTGTGACCGCTTTACCAGCGTGAATGATTGCCGCAATCCTTTCAGAGCCCGAACAGGGCGTCAACTGGTTCCCGCCGCCACTGACTCGCGACATTCGCCTTGCCCCATCATCGCTCTGCGGAGAGAATACCAGCCAGCGCGCAGCTCACCCGACAGGGTGATTGACGAAACCGGCGGACACGAGGGAGCGATGCTCAGACTTTTCCAAATAGAGAACGGCCTGATCAAAGAAGTGGACAGCGATGACCTGGATTTGCGCCAGGCCCTGCGCCAGGCCGACTGGATTGACGCCCACGAGCCCGACGACGACGAGCGCGCTTTGCTCCAGTCGCTATTGCGTACCGATCTACCCGAATCCAGCGAAGTTGAAGAAATCGAAGCCTCGGCCCGCTGCTTTGTGGACCAGGCGGGGATTCACGTCCACGCCCTCTTTCTGGCCCCCTCAGAAGGCCGCCACACCACCGTGACGGTAGCCTGTATTCTGCAGCCCAAGCGGCGATTGATCACCATCCGCGACGAAGATACCGCCGACTTCCGCCTGCTGCGCATGCGCGCCCGCGCCGGGCAAGTGGAGAGCCACAGCGCCTCCGAATTGCTGGTCACCCTGCTGGAACAGAAAGTGGAAAACCACGCCGACAGCATCGAGGACATCCACCGCCAGCTCGAAGATGTCAGCCACATGGTGCTGGAGGATGAAGAGTCAGAACTGGAAGATGCCATCAGCCGGCTGGCAAAGCTCGAAGACAGCAATGGCAAAATTCGTCTGTGCCTGATGGATACCCAGCGCAACATCTCCTTTCTGGTTCGCCATCTGCGCGATCAGCCTGAACAATTGGAAACCCTGCGGGAAGTGGCCCGAGACATGGAAACCCTGATGTCCCACACCGCCTTCTTGTTCGACAAAATCAACTTCCTGATGGACTCCACCCAGGGCTTTATCAACATCGAGCAAAACCAGATCATCAAGATTTTCTCCATCGCGGCAGTGGTGTTTCTGCCGCCCACCCTGGTGGCCAGCATTTACGGCATGAACTTTACCCACATGCCTGAGCTGGAATGGATGCTCGGTTACCCCTGGGCCATTGGTTTGATGATTATGGCGGGCATTGCTCCCTACCTTTACTTCAAAACCAAGGGTTGGCTGTAGTGTCCGAGCCGGCAGGCTTTGCCAAATTTTTGCAGCCGGATAACAGCCTGACACTACCGGACTGGCCCATCACGGCAATGGCAGCCCGCTTTCACCTCGACCACTACCGGGACCGCTTTTTTGACGATCATCGCATCGTCCTGCCAGAGGCCCGCCAAGGCGCCGTTGCCAAACGCCGCTGTGAATTTTTTGTTGGCCGCTACCTCGCCAAGCTGGCATTGCTAGCCCGGGGCGCCACCACCTTCCATGTACCTGCCGACGACAACCGCTGCCCACTGTGGCCGCCCGGACTACGCGGCAGCATCAGTCACACCGATACCTACGCGGCCTGCGTGGTGGCGGACTGCAGTGACATCGACGCCCTCGGCATCGATATTCAGGACTGGATGGCAGAGGCACCCGCCCACAAATTGATGCCGCGCATTCTGGACCCGCAAGAGCAAACCGTTATTGCCGAGTGCGCGCTGCCTTTAGCCCAGAGTGTCAGCCTGTGCTTCTCGGCCAAGGAAAGCATTTTCAAGGCGCTCTACCCCTATATCGGCCATCACTTCGGGTATGCCGCCGCAACACTTCAGGCCATCGACGAATCCGGGCAGACCCTGCAATTTGCCTTCGATCCCGCGCTGCAACCGGCTGCCCTGGGCAGTTCGATCCTCACCGTGCACTATTTCCCGCGCCCCCGCCATTGCCTGACCCTGCTCAACCTGCCTCGACGGTGATTTTTCTGAGCAATTGATCGTCACAAGACATATCAACTGTGTTTGATATACTTGACTGATTCGGCACGGTAGCGTCCCCGTCAGAGGGACCACGGTGCGAACATTGCCATAGATCAAGGGAAGCCATCATGACCGCCAACACCCTGGAAGGTGTTATTCGGCGCGTGTGTCGAGAGCGTGGAAACCAGCCCGCTTTGCAGAGTCCGGCGCAACCAGACCTGCACTTTGCCGAGCTGGGCGAGCTGGTGGAGGCCACTGGCGAGTGCCTGCGCCACCTGGGACTATCGTCCAGTGATTGCGTCGTCGTGGCGCTACCCCAAGGGCCGGAAAACCTGACCTTGTGCCTGTCGGTGATGACCGTTGCCTGCGCCGTTCCCATCAACCCCAACAGTACGTCGCGGGAAATTGCCGAACTGCTGCAAGCACTCAATCCGGCCCTGTTGGTCTGCGCCCCTCACGCGACTCACCTGCAACAGCAGGCCTCGGCGGCGAAGATTCCCTGCGCGACACTAGATCACCAAGCCCATCATCCCGCCGGACAATTTGCTCTCAGCCTGCCGCCGCGGCCGATCCCGCCACAAGAGACCGGTATTCCCACAGAGGTGGCGCTGGTGCTGCATACCTCGGGTTCGACCGCACGGCCGAAAGCAGTGCCCATCACCCGTGACATGCTGCTCAATTCTGCAGCCAATCTCGCCGACTCCCTGGCCCTGGGCGAGGACGACATCTGCCTGAACATGCTGCCCCAGTTTCATATCGGCGCATTGTTGGATCTCTTTATTGCCCCGCTGCTGGCGGGCGGGCGCGTTGTGGTCTGCAGAGACAACAACGCGGCCGTGTTCTTTGAATGCCTGACAGCCTACGCACCCACCTGGTACCAAGGTGTGCCAACCATGCTCGCCGACCTGATCGATCAGGCCAAAAGCCGGGATATGTCGGCACTGCCCCGGCTGCGCTTTTGTCGATCAGTGTCCGCCACCCTGCCCGACCACACCCGTCAGCAATTCGAGACGCTGTTCAACTGTCCGGTTATCGAAATTTACGGCATGACCGAAACCTGCGGGGTTATCTGCAGCAGCCCGCTGCCCCCCGCCGAACGTAAGGCCGGCTCGGTGGGCCCCTGCATCGCCGGTGAGGTCATCATCGCTGACGATGCCGGCAACCCGGCCAGAGCGGGCCTGCGCGGCGAAGTGCTGGTCAAAGGGCAAAGTGTCTTCGGGGGCTACCTGGGCCAGACCAAGCAGCCGCATTTTATTGGCGACTGGTTTCGTACCGGCGATCAGGGCTATCTCGACGAGCAGGGCTATCTGTTCCTGACAGGACGAATCAAAGAACTGATCAATCGGGGAGGGGAAAAAATTGCGCCCCTAGAGATCGACCAGGCGTTGCTGGCCTACCCGGGTGTTAGCGACGCCGCCAGCTTTGCCCTGCCGCACCCCAGCCTGGGGGAAGAACCCGCCGCCTCCATCGTCTGCCAATCCCCGTCGTTGAACCTGCAAGACCTTCAGGCTTATCTGAAAGCCCAACTCAGTAGTTACAAAGTCCCTCGCAAACTATTTGTGGTGAGCCATCTGCCGAGAACGCCTTCAGGCAAACTTCAGCGCCACCTCCTCTCCCAGCAATTCAGTACCGGGGACGGCCCGACCGAGCAGCAAAAGCGGTACCCGGAAACCGCGCTGGCAAAACTGATTGCCCAGCAGTGGCAGGCCTTGCTCGGTGTCGAAGACATTGGCCTTGAGGACGATTTTTTTGACCTTGGCGGTGACTCGTTAAAAGCCACCACTTTCGTGGAGCAACTCGAAGAAGCGCTGAACATTCGCCTGGATGCAGGCCTGCTGTTCGACGAGCCGACCATCGCCGCGCTGGAATCCTGGGTCAGTCGCAAGGTACTCACCGGGCTCGCCCCAGAGCAGTACCAATCCGCCCATATCCTGCCCGATGTTTATCAAGAGGTGCGCCGCACGACCGATACCTGGCCAGGTAGCAGACCAAACCCGGCGTCGCTCCTCGTCGCATTCAACAGTCTCGGCCAAAATACGCCTTTGTTTTGGGGCTGCCAGAATATGGAGAGCCTGGCGAATCTGGCAAATGCCCTTGGACCAGAGCAGCCGGTATTTGGCTTTCGGACGCTGCACAAGCTCAAGAGCAAGTCACCGACGAACTCCGAGGCGCTCGCCCGCCATTACACTGAAGAGATCCGCCGCCTCGCCGACAATCAGGATTACTTTCTGGGAGGCTTTTGCGAGGGCGGTCGCATCGCGTTCAAGGTGGCGAGCCAATTAAGCCAGGATGGCATATCGCCCCTCAGCCTGATCATGGTCAATCACTGGACTCCAGCGCCTTACCAAAAGCGTATCGCACTGGCGTTCAGTCGCGACAGCAAGCACTCACCCTACCGCTATTTTACGCACCCTGAACAAGGCTGGCGAAAGTTCTACAGCGGCACGCTCTCTACCCAGGTGTTAGAGGCAGGACACCTGGAAATGTTTAACGAGGCCCATGTCGAGGTCATTGCAGCCACCATCGCCAACGAGCTGTCGCGTGCCGCCCGGGGAAGCGAACCATCGGGGCAAGTGGAGATGCCCATTGCCACACCGTTGCCGGGCGACAGCTATCAGGCCACTGTCTCCACGAGGGTGGCCACCTTTGCGCAGCCCAATTCCACCACCGTGGTAGCGGTCACCCTGAAAAACAGCAGCCAGCAGACCTGGCCGGCCAGTGGTGACGGCGGCCCAGTACTGAACTGCCGGTGGCGCAGCCCGTTCAGTGGCAAGGTTCGAGTTTGGCGAGGCAAGCCGATGGCGCTTCCCCAAGCAATGGCGCCAGGAGAGCAACTTTCTCTTCAGTATCTGGCAGAGCCCCCCGCCCGGTTTGGCCCCTGGCAATTAGAGGTCGACCTGGTCGATGAGGGCATCTGCTGGTTCGGTGATCAAGGCAGCCAACCCGGACAACACAACATTTTCCTCTCACCCGCCGCCGCCGTGCTCAATGCGCTTGCTGAGCCTTTGCGACGGCTTCATCAGATTTTCGGCAGGACAAATCATGCGGCTTCATAACAGCTCCCCCTTTTACCAGAAGCTCAGCGAGGCCATTGCCGCGCTGGGCGGCATGCACAACGCTCACCTCCACCTGGATCGGGCCGGCACCCTCGACGAGGACTACATGCGGGTCGCCGAGAAAAGTATTCTGGAAACCTCCCATATCTCGTTGCACGAGAAACACCATTTGATCCACAACCTTCACAACAGCCGTGCCTATCAGCGCGACGACCTGACGGGCCGGGTCAATCACTTCCTCGACGTAATGGTCGCCGCCAACACCAAGGTGGCAGATACGCTGGTGGACGTTACGGCCGACGGCATTGGTCTGCGTGCGCTGGAGATGATGCAGGAAATTCAGCGGGATCGCGCCGACGAAATCACACTGCGTATCGCCGCCTATTCACCCTTTGGTTTCCGCGACGATGAGCCCCAGCACTGGGAAATCTTTGCTGAAGGTTCGGTCGCAAGTGATTTTATCGCTGCCTTGCCAGAAGCCGACGACACCCGGGAATACCCTGACCATATCGGTTTTGACGAACACTTACGCCGCACCCTCGATCTGGCCAAAGCCAAGGGCTGCATGCTCCACGTTCATACCGATCAGCGCAACGAGCCCACTGAAGACGGCACCGAGCGACTGGTAGAGACCATTGCCCGTCATGGCGCCCCTCAGGTGAATGCCGATGAGCCCAGCGTGTGGGCCGTTCATGCCATTTCCCCGTCCACTTATGACGACACCCGCTTTGAAGCGCTTACCCGGGGATTGGTAGAAAACAACATCGGTATTGTCTGCTGCCCCTCGGCAGCCATCGGCATGCGCCAGCTGCGCCCGCTCAAAACACCGACCTATAACAGCATTCCCCGGGTATTGGAGTGGTTGGCGGCAGGCGTCCATGTGCGCTTGGCCTCAGACAATATCGCCGATATCTGCTCACCCAGCACCACCGCTGACCTGGTAGACGAAGTCTTTATGCTGTCTGCGGCGCTGCGTTACTACGATGTGAATATCCTTGCCAAATTGGCGTGCGGCCTCAAACTTGAATTGGAAGAGCGGGACAAAATTCGCCTGCATTTACAGCAGAATGACGAGCAGATAGCCAAGGTGCTGCGTGAAACCGATCAAATCCCTGCTGGCTAAATTCAGTCGCAAACCCGCTGCCGCGGTGGATATCGGAGACTTTGATCCCTTCGATCCCGATTTTATTGCCGACCCATTCCCCATGCTGGCGGCACTTCGTCAAACGGCCCCAGTGCATCGCCTGGCCAACGGAAGCTGGGTGCTCAGTCGTTATCGGGATATTGCACAAGCGCTCACCGACCCCAGGCTGGTCAATTCCCCTTCCCGATTTGCTGTGGTCAACCCCCGCAACGCCCAGCGCTACACCTGTGCCAACGTGGCCCAGAATATTCTGCCGTTTCAGGATGCGCCCGAACATACCGAACCTCGCCAAGCATTGGCGCGTCACTTTTACGAGGCATTTCGCAAAGAACAGAACAACGCCCAGAAAATAACGTCAAAGCTATGGCGCAATCTGTCCGGCGAGGTTGATCTGCTCAGCGACTTCGCCACTCCCTTGTGCAGCGGGATGATGGGGCGCCTGCTCGGTCTGAGGGATATCTGGCACGACCCTAAAGCGGTCGCTCAACTCAAGCGGTGGGCAGAGTGGTTCTTCTACCTCTTTTCCATTCTGCCCGACGAGCAGACCCGGGCCCAACTGGACTGCGAACTCGACGCAGCCCGGGAGTTTCTCACGGAATTTGTCCAGCCCGGGAAGAGCCATCTTGTTGACTGCCTGATGTCAGAGACCAAGGGTCTTGCGCCCCTCAGCGCCGATGCCCTGCGCGACAATGCCCTGCTGTTGCTGGCCGATGGCGTCAATGCCGATCACGGCATCGCCAATGCGCTGCTGATGCTAATGCAGCACCCCGAAGCACTGCAGGATCTACGCAGCAACCCCGAGCGAATTCCGCAAGCCAGTGAAGAATTGCTCCGACTCAGCACCCCGTCGCTGTTCATCGCCAGACGCGCCTCAGAAGACCTGGAAATCAATGGTCAAGCGATTCGTAAAGACAGCGGTGTACTGCTGATGCTGGCCTCGGCAAATCGCGATGAGGCCGTATTTGAGAATGGCGACATGCTGAATATTAATCGTCCACGACGCCAGCAACTTACCTTCGGCAGAGGAGAGCACGCCTGTCTGGGACGGCACCTGGTCAACGAGATGATGCATCAGGCACTTGGCGCATTAGTGTCAAGCGTCCGTCCCGCTCAGCTGACGAAACAGCCCCCCCAGTGGAGTCTACGGGCGGGCCATCGCTGGCTCGCCAGTTTGCCTGTCACCCTGGGCCCTGTTCTCACCAATTGAGTTATTGCTCCCGCAGCCTACCCCATATCGACTCACCCATAAGCTGGCCACTTTGGCCATCTAATGGGTGAATCACTTTCCGAGTGGGAAAAGGACAGCCCGCTGTTGGTCAAAAGCGGACAGTCACCTGCGCTCCATCAGCGACAAAAGCGGTCACTGAAGATATTGAGCTGGTTTCCCAAAATTGCCCACATAGCGCCGCCAGGTTCGGTACGGCATTCCTATTCTGCAACCTGCCCTTATGATGGGTTTTTGCCGTCCCTAAGGTACAAAACAACCAACACAGCCAGGTAAAAAGCTATGGCAGCGGTTTGCAACCAGTAAAGTAATGTCGACTGGCCCGCGCCCAGAACTGAAATCAAAGCTTCTGATACATTAACGGCACTCAATCCTAATGCGGTAAGCCCAAGTACAATTATCGCTGTAAACGCAACATCACGATGCTTGGATGCTGAATAAAACAGTGCAACGTATGCACATACAGCAAATGAGATGATCTTATCCTGATATGCGTAAAACGGGGTGTCGTAGTACACGAATAACACTGGCACCTTTATTACAAAAAAATGGGCCATAGCCATACACGCAAAATATGCTGCTCCACTTAAATATGCGACCTTCGTCAGTTTTGAATTCATGCTCGATTCCTATCTGTGGTGACTCGTAACATCCTGCCTCAAAGACCGGCCTTCATGCGTAGTCTCTAGTACCTCTAATCGGGTAATTATTGCTGGGGTCGCGAATCCACTTTAATCCTGATGTAAGCACTTTGGGATCAGGCCTAACGAAAGGGTTATTTGATATATCAACGACTTGGATCAACCCTTCTTCGTTCACTACGAACAAACCCGGCTCTGCAAATGGGTGGTCTGTTTCTTTCTCGGAGCGTGGGTTGGAAATGTAAAGACCAAGCTGCTGCATTTGAGCAACCGTCAAACTGTAATAGAGAGGAAATGAGACGTCCAACGACTCCTTATGCGCCTGTAATTGCGCAGCAGAGTCACCTGATACCGCAGCCACCTTGACCCCGATATCAGCAAGCTCATTTACATAGCCTTCAAGATTGTTCAAATAGCGCGTGCACATCGGGCAGTGTCGGCCTCGGTAGACAACCAACATCAACCAATCAGAATTATTCTCTCGCTTGCTTAAGTCTCGAATCTGGCCTTGTGAATCCTGGACTTCAATCGAAGGAAAGGAATCACCTGCCTGTATTTTAAAGACGTTCATACAGCCTCCCTGTTAATTAATTGCCGGTCAATATCGTGGTGGTTAAAAATCGGTTACTTCGCAAAAAAACAATCAGGGTTTGTCTTCCACAATGATGGCGATGACATCCGTAGTGCCGCTATTGGTCACCTGGTGAGTCCAGGCTTCATGCCACATCACATGCCCATCCGGCACTTCAGCGACCATGGACTCGCCATTCGGCAGGCGAATCGTCAGCTTGCCGCCCTGCTGGAAGTAGACGGTCTCGTTCTGGTGCCGATGCATGGCATCAGATTCTCCCGGTTTGAGAACCATCTTCTGTACCAGTACTTCGTTGTTTTCCTCGAGAATCTCATAAAGATCCGGTGATGCCACGTGAGCAGAGGGATACTCCTCTGCGCTAGCCGCCAATGAAATTGTCAAACCACCCAGTAAGGTGAATACAGACTTTGCGTTCATTAGAAATACTCCTTCAGATGAGCCTCGAAGCGCTTGAAATCCCCCTCGGCATCCGCAGCCTTCATGACGTCACAACAGGCAAAGGTGGGGAGGGCGTCCATGCCGAAAAAACGGAAGTTCATGTGCATGGGGAAGAACAAGTCATCTACGGACTTACCCTGAAACAGGTACTCCTGCGGATCGTTAAAGGCTTCTTCCGGAGCGTTGAAAGTTAGAGACAGCATGTATTGCTTGCCGCTCAATGTACCGCCGGCACCGTAGTTCTTCTTCGGTGCATTGCTATGCCGGCCGTCACCCTCACACAACCGTCCGTCCATGCCGGCGGTGTAAACCTCGTCCATATACTTCTTGAACGTCCAGGGTACGCACATCCAGTTGACGGGTGTTTGCAAAAGAATCGTATCGGCCCACTGATGATTCTCGATTTCGGCTTCAACGTCCCAACCTTCATCAACCGTCACTACCCGGGTTTCGTGGCCCTGTCCAGCCAACTGTTCTGCAGCGAGCCGGGTCAGGGTGCCATTCAGCCGTCCCTCGGCGAATGGGTATTGATGGTGTGCATTGATTATCAGGATCTTGCTCATCTCAACTCCTCAAGGTTGTGCCATATCACTGGCTGCAAAGTTGAGATATATTATTTACACTAAGTTACTAGTATCAATTAGTATACTTTTAGTAACCTGGTTAAGAGCAAAGGAAATGTCATGGAAAGTTATGTAGAAACAGACAGTTCCGGGCGAAAAAAAACGTTTAATGCCTGTACCGAGCCCTGCTCCATTGAACGCGGCATGCGACTGATCGGCGGCAAATGGACGGGCTCAATTATTTATCACCTAAAGGATGAGCCCGTCCGATTCAATGATTTGGCTCGTATGCTCGGCGGTGCTAGCAAGAAGATGATCGATCAGCGCTTAAAGGAATTAGAGGATCGTGGCATGGTTCTTCGTAAAGTAATCAATGATCGCCCCGTTGCGGTTACTTATGAACTCACAGATTTCGGTCGTTCTGCCTTAGATATTCTGGAAAGCCTGCGAAACTGGTCGGAATCAAAAGGGCTTTGACAGTAAGTCTATAGTTATGGGATGCATTGCAGTAGTTTTAGGCACTTACCTTGCGCCCCCTAAGGAAATGCTTGGTCGGTGTATTGGGTGGGTATAAAAGTGTCCGCTTTAACGAAACCATGCCAGCTTCGCGAAGACTTATCATGTCCGCTTTGTGACTTCTCCGGCCATTATATGGGTGTGACGCGGCCAACTTATGAGCCAAATGCCGCCACAAATAGCCCGAAATGCAATCTGAAATCCGCTCATTTGGCCGGCTTATGGGTGAATTTTTTGGCCATGCTATGGGTGAAGCAACACCCAGCCACACAAAGCCAGCCCAGCAGCAGGCCAACCCACAAAATCTGCGCGAACCGTTGCCCTTGCAAAATCCATCCGCCCGCCGTCACCCTATATTTCACTACAGGATGGATTAATTGAGGGCCCACCACACGATGCGCCGGGGAATTTTCTGGTTCGGCAACGACCTACGACTACACGACCAAACCGCGCTGCGCGCACTGGCTTGCCGCGTGGATGAGCTGATCTGCGTTTTCTGCCTCGACCCTGCCCTGCTGCAAAGCCGTCCAGAGATTCTGGGGCACGCACCGGCCTCGCCACATCGCATGGCTTTTTTGCAGCAAAGTCTGGGCGATCTCAATGGCAATCTCGCCGAGCTCGATCAACACCTGTTGATCTGCCAACGTGAACCGGTCGCCGCATTAAGCCAGCTGATTTCACAGTTCGAGGTGTCCGAGGTGGCTCGCAGCCGCCACCCGGGGGTGTACGAGCAAGCGCAATGGCAGGCCTTGCAAAAGCAATTCCCCCACTGCCATTTCCAGGAAGCGGACAGCCGCACCCTGTTCTCGACCGACACCTTGCCGTTTTCCTGGAAGGAGCTCCCCTCTACATTCAGCCAGTTCCGCCGGGCAGTAGAGAATCTCACGGTCCCCCAACCGCTGCCGGCACCGCAGACCTTACCGCCGCCGCCCTCGCCCCTGCCGTCAGCACTGGCTCTGACGAACCTGAAATCCACCCTGCAACTCGCGCTGCCCAGCCCGCCTGCGCTGCCCGACGATTCAGAGGCAGAACGCTTTATTGGAGGCGAACAGGCCGGCCTCCAACACCTGCACCACTATTTTCACAGTGCATGGCCGGGCAAGTACAAAGCCCTGCGCAATGACCTGGACCAGTGGCATCACTCAACCAAGTTTTCGCCCTGGCTGGCTCTGGGCTGCGTCTCGCCACGACAAATTGTGATGCGCCTGCGCGAATATGAATCCAGGGAAGGCGCCAGCGATTCCAGCTACTGGATTTACTTTGAGCTGCTCTGGCGCGAGTTTTTCCAGTGGCATGCCCACCAGCACGGCGCCAAGCTGTTCCGCTTTCAAGGGCTCAGGGGCAAACGCCCACTGACCAGTTTCTACCCCGACCGCTTCCGCGCCTGGTGCGAGGGCACCACTCCCTGGCCCATTGTGAACGCTTGCATGCACCAGCTGCGTGAAACCGGTTTTATGAGCAACCGAGGGCGGCAACTCGTCGCCAGTTGTTTTGTGCATGAATTGCAGTTGGACTGGCGCTACGGCGCGGCCTATTTCGAGCAACACCTGATCGACTACGACATGGCCAGCAACTGGGGCAACTGGCAGTACCTGGCTGGGGTCGGAGCAGACCCCCGCGGCCACCGCCGCTTCGATCTCGACAAGCAAGCCCGCCAGTATGATCCCAATGGTGACTTTGTTCGTCGTTGGCGGGGTGAGGCATCAGTAGCACATATGGACAGCCAGGACATGGTCGGCTGGCCGAGCGAAGGGGGCTGACAACAGTGGCAACCACCCTTCGCCTGATCCTGGGCGATCAGCTCAATGCCCGGCACAGCTGGTTCCGCCAAACCGATGACAGCGTGATTTACCTGATCGCCGAGCTGCGTCAGGAAACCGACTACACCCACCATCACGTGCAAAAAATCTGCGCCTTTTTCGCTAGCATGGAAGCGTTTGCGACTGCCCTCGATAAGGCCGGGCATCGGGTGCACCATCTGACCTTGGACGACACCGCCGACTTTGCAGACTTGCCGGCGCTGATTAATGCTTTATGCAAACAGCATGGTTGCCAGCAATTTGAATACCAGCGCCCTGACGAATATCGCCTGCTGCAGCAGCTAAGGGAATTTCGGCTACCCAAGGGCTGTCGGCGCCTGGAATACGACACCGAGCATTTCTTGCTGCCCTTCGAGGACATCGACCAGGAATTTACCCCCGGCAAATTGCGCATGATGGAGCACTTCTACCGTCGCATGCGCAAACGCTTTCTGATTTTAATGGACGGTGACCAGCCCCGCGGGGGGCGCTGGAATTTCGATCAGGACAATCGCAACAAGCTGAGCGGCGCCCAGTTAGCAGATGTCCCCGCACCGCTCACCTTTGCCAACCCGGTCGGTGCCATTATCGAGCGCCTGCAGCGGCACGGTGTCGATCACTTTGGTCGCGCCACCAAAAGCCTGTTATGGCCGGTCACGCGCAAACAAGCGCAATCCTTGCTCGAGTTCTTTTGTACGCATTTACTGCCAAATTTCGGCCGTTATCAGGATGCCATGATCGGCGCGACAACTGGCGACGACACCAGCTGGAGCCTTTACCACTCCCGCCTCTCCTTCGCCATCAATGTGAAAATGCTGCACCCCATGCAAGTCATTGACGCTGCCCTGGCCGCCTTTGAGCGCAGCGAGGGCCAGATCGACCTGGCCCAAATTGAAGGCTTTGTCCGTCAAATCCTCGGCTGGCGGGAGTTTGTTCGCGGGGTGTATTGGGCCAATATGCCCGACTACGCCCAGCGCAATGCGCTGTCTGCTGAGCGCGCACTGCCAGCGTATTTCTGGACAGGCGAAACCGGGATGCAATGCCTTCGCCAGGCGATCGGGCAATCTCTCAACTACGCCTACGCCCACCACATTCAACGGTTGATGGTAACCGGCAACTTCTGCCTGCTCGCTGGCGTCGACCCCGATGAAGTAGACCAATGGTATCTGGGCATTTATGTGGACGCCCTGGAGTGGGTGGAGATGCCCAATACCCGCGGTATGAGCCAATACGCCGACGGCGGCCTGGTGGGCACCAAGGCCTATGCTGCCGGCGGCAATTACATGCAGAAGATGAGCAATTACTGTGGTCAGTGCCAGTATAAGGTCAGTGCCAAAACCGGCGAAAACAGCTGCCCTCTCAACAGCCTCTACTGGCATTTCATGGACCGCCATCGGCAGACTTTCAATCGCAATCCCCGTTTGGGGATGATTTACCGCAGTTGGGATAAAATGGCCGAGGACAAACAGCAGGCCATCCTCGCTCGCGGGCAGTGGTGCCTGGACAATATCAATAGCCTGTGAGGATCAGCACATGGATGACACCCAGCTGCGAGATCAATTGGCGGTCGAGCGAACCGCCCTGGCCAACGAGCGCACATTGCTGGCCTACCTGCGCACCGCCCTGGCCTTCGTCGCTGCCGGGGCCGCCATTCTTCATTTCTACCTCGACCACCCCGCTTTGGTGGCCAGTGCCATTGCCCTGGTAATTATCGGTTTTACCACCGCCGGGATCGGCAGCATCCGCTTTGCTCGGGTTCAGCGTCGCCTGCGCTTACCGCAGGGATGAAACAGGAACTGCCGCAAAAAGCGTAAAAAAAGTGTCTTAAAATCACGGGAATTGCCGAACCCAGGGTGCATTCACAAGTCAAAGGGCCCAGACTATAAGTTGCCCTTGCCAGCACCGCGCCAAAGGGCTATAACGACGCGCTGTAAAACCGCCCCGCAACTGTGAAAGGCTCATGACCTCTAGTCAAACCATCGACATCGCTGCACCCGCCAGCTTCCGCCTGAAGGGCGGCCTCTACCCCCTGACCCAACTCGATATCAACCACTACCAGGCAGATCAATTTCAGCAAGACCTGGCCAACAAGGTGGCCGAAGCGCCGGCGTTTTTTCGGCAAACACCGGTGGTATTGAGTTTTGATGTTTTTGACGGCGACCCCACCATGCTGCCGCTGAAGGAAATTCGCCAGACCTGCATGGATTATGGCCTGCTGCCCATTGCCATTCGCGGCAGCGGCGCAGACCTCGCCGCCCGCGCGCTGGTGGCCGGCATGCCCATGCTCACCAGCAGCCGCAAAAAATCGACACCAGACGACAGCGCCACTGACGAGCCCGCCGCGCAAACACAGACAGCCGACGACGTTGCCCAGCCCCAGCACGAACCCAGCGCCCAAAACCGCCTAGTGACCTCTCCGATTCGCTCCGGCCAGCAGGTCTATGCCGCCGGCGGGGATTTGATCGTGGTAGCGCCGGTATCGGCCGGCGCCGAAATCCTGGCCGACGGCAATATTCATGTCTACGGCCCACTGCGCGGCCGGGCACTGGCCGGCGTCAAAGGCAATCGCGAGGCGAGAATCTTCTGCCACAGCCTGGAAGCCGAGCTGGTATCCATTGCTGGCGATTTTAAGTTGGATGAAGACCTGCGCGGCGCACTGTGGAAAAAATCGGTACAAATTTGCTTGAGTGACCAGACCCTGGAGATCAGCGAGCTGTAAGCCTGATTTCCGCGCTCACGGGCTCGGCCACACCTCTTTCAACCTATACCAAAAAGGATGAACACCTTGGCAAAAATCATCGTAGTCACTTCAGGAAAAGGCGGCGTGGGCAAAACCACTACCAGCGCTGCCATTAGTAGCGGCCTGGCCCTGGCCGGACACAAAACCGTGGTCATCGACTTTGATATTGGCCTGCGCAATCTCGACATTGTGATGAACTGCGAGCGCCGGGTGGTGTACGACTTTGTCAATGTGATCAATGGCGAAGCCAACCTGCGCCAGGCGCTGATCAAAGACAAGCGGGTACCGGACCTGTTCATTTTGCCCGCCTCCCAGACCCGGGATAAAGACGCCCTCACCGTTGACGGCGTCGAGCGCATTCTCAATGAACTGGCCGCCGAGGGTTTTGAATACATTATTTGCGACTCCCCCGCGGGCATTGAGCACGGCGCCTTTATGGCCATGTACTTTGCCGACCTGGCCATTGTGGTGGCCAACCCGGAAGTGTCTTCGGTGCGAGACTCCGACCGCATTCTCGGCATATTGCAAAGCAAATCCAAGAAGGCCGAGAACGGCGAGCGGGTTGAAGAGCGCCTGCTGCTAACCCGCTACAACCCCGGCCGGGTAGAGAAGGGCGAAATGCTGTCGGTCAGCGACGTGCAGGACATCCTCGCCACCGAGCTGCTGGGTGTGATCCCCGAATCGGAATCCGTACTGAAATCCTCCAACCAGGGGGTGCCGGTGATCCACGACACCGAGAGCAATGCCGGTAAAGCCTACGCCGACGCGGTTGCCCGCCTGTTGGGAGAGGACCGCCCACTGCGCTTTTTAACCGTCGAGCAAAAAGGGGTGTTTCAGCGCCTGTTCGGGAGGAGCGCCAACGCATGAGTATTCTGGATTTTTTCAAAAGCAAAAAACCCGACAGCGCCGCGATTGCCAAAGAGCGCCTGCAGATTATCGTGGCCCACGAGCGTTCGCAGCGCAATCAACCCGACTATCTGCCGCGCCTGCAGCAGGAGCTGCTCGAGGTGATTCGCAAGTATGTGGAGGTCGAACAGGACCAGGTCGAAGTTGCCCTTGATAACAACGGCAACTGCTCAGTGCTGGAGCTCAATATCACCCTCCCCGGGCGCTAACATCATGCTCAGGAGCGAGGTCCACACCACGGCCTCGCTCACGTGTTACTCCGCGGCCCCAAGGGGCCCGGCAAGACGCGACTTCTCAGCGCGCTTGAACAGCAGCAAAAACGGCAGCGCCAGCAACACGCCGTAGGTCATGTAATGAAACACACCTAACATACCGATCACCGCTGATTGCCGTTGAATTTCCACTTCCAGGTTAAATACCGAGGCCGCGCCAAGCACACCGACATGGCTATTAACCACACCCAGCAGGGCTGGATTGAATGGATTAATATTTTCCACCAGCACTGAATGGGCCATCTTGGTCCCGTAGTCCTGATAGGCAAATGCCAGCGCAATACCCACGCTACTACCCACATTGCGCAACAGGCTGTACAGCGCCGTGCCCTCTCCCCGCAGTTCGGGCCGCAACGTCGAAAAGGCAATGGCTGACAGTGGTACAAAGATGCAACCCAAGCCCAAACCCTGAATAAATCCTGACGAAATAATCGCGGACGCTGGCACGTCAATACTGAACCGGGACATCTGGTGAAGCGACAAGGCCAGTAGCAACAGGCCCGCACCAATGATCAGGCGACCATCACACCGCTCCAGCAATCGCCCGGAAATTTGCATGGCCAGCATGGTGCCTATGCCCCGAGGGGCCAACACCAGCCCCGCAGTTACCACCGGGTAGCCCTGCAGGTTTTGCAGAAAGGGCGGCAACAATGCAAAAGTCGAAAACAGCACCACCCCCATCACGGTAATCAACACCAACCCACCGAGCATGTTGCGGTCCCGAAACAAGGCTGGCGAGATAAACGGCGACGGCGTGGTCAAGCTGTGGCTGACAAACAGATAAAATGCGGCGACCGCTATCGCGCACTCAAGCATGATCTCCGGCGAGCTAAACCAGTCCAGCGTCTGACCTCTGTCGAGCATTAACTGCATGGCGGCAATCGCCAGAGATAAAAAGGCGAATCCGGTAAAATCCATGGGCGCCATTTTTTTAGGAGCCGCTTTTGGCAGCGCGGCGCTCAACGCAAAGTAGGTCACCACCCCAACAGGCAGATTGATAAAAAACACCCAGCGCCAGCTGTAGTTCTCTGTTAGCCAGCCGCCCAGGGCTGGCCCCAGAATCGGCCCGATCATGACACCGACACCCCAGGCCGCCATCGCCCGCCCATACTGCCCCGGAGGGCTGTGGTCGAGCAGCGTGGTCTGGGAGAGAGGCACCAAAGCCGCGCCAAAGATACCCTGCAGAATCCGAAACACAACAATCTGGGTGAGGTCCGTCGCCAAGCCGCACAACATCGACGCCACCGTAAAACCAGCTACCGCCCACAGAAAAACCTGGCGCACGCCAAAACGGTTGGCCAAATACCCGGTAGGGGTAGTGGCAATCGCCGAGGCCACAATATAGGAAGTCAGGACCCAGGCGACCTGTTCTTGGGAGGCAGAAAGGCTGCCCTGCATATGGGGCAGCGCCACGTTGGCAATGGTGGTGTCGAGGGTTTGCATCAAGGTGGCACTGAGAGTACCAAAAATCACCAGGCCGCCAACCCCGGCGCCCTTTGCCGGAGCGCTCATGGGTGGCCTGCGATCATCTCCCCAGGCCTACCTGGAAGATTGCCGCCCACGGTTATACCGAACATATTCCCCAAGCGCTGCACACGATCAGGCAAGCCGGTATCCACCGTGATTTCCGCACTGAGCCCTGCGCGGAGAGGCGACTCACCTTCATGGTGATCAATGCGCAAACGCACCGGCAATCTCTGAACCACCTTCACCCAATTACCAGTGGCATTTTGGGGCGGCAGTAAAGCAAACTCCGCACCCGTTGCCTGGGCAAGGCTTTCGACCACCGCCGTCCACTCCTCACCGGGATAGGCGTCTACCGCCACCGTCACCTTGGCGCCAGGCTGAATCCGCGCCAGCTGGTTTTCCTTCAGATTGGCCTCAATCCATAAATGATCGCTAGCCACCACACTGACCATCGCCAAACCCGGCATGGCATACTGCCCCACGTGGGCCACCTTGGCCGCAACACCATCAACAGGGGCGCGAATTACCGTGCGCGCCAATTCCAGCTCCGCCGTCTCCAGACTGGCCCGGGCCGCCAAAACCTCTGGATGCCGCTGGGGATCGCCAGCCGCGCGACCGCCCAATTTGGCGAGGACCTCGGCCTGTTCGCTTTCCAGGCGGCTGACCGTATTCCTCGCCACATCGAGATCTCGCTGCACCTGATCCAGCTGCTGGGTGGAAACCACACCCCGCCGGTGCAAATCGTCAATGCGGTTGCGTTGTTTGCGGGCAAAGGTCAAATCATCGCGTGCCGATGCCAGCGCGGATTGCTTCTGTACATAGGCGGCCTGCAGCGACTCAATCAAGATCAGCGCCTGGCTCAGCTCGGCCTGGGCATCATGCAAACGAGCGAGGTATGCCGCATTATCCAGGCGCAGCAATACCTGTCCGCGCGTTACCGCCTCATTCTCGGTGACCGCGACCGCAACGATGTTGCCACTGAGCTCTGCACTAACGTTCACCACATTAGCTTTAACGTAAGCGTTTTCAGTGGACACAAAGCGCCCGCCCACCACAAAGACATAAAGCCCGATGGCAATCGCCACCACCGGAACCACCGCAAATAAGCGGCGCCGCAAACGCTTCTTGTCAGCGGTGTTATCGGTCTCAGTCATCTTGCAGCCCCTCCGCGTCAGTGCCACAAAAATTCGCCTTGATTCGCAAAAGCATGGCTTCCAGTGCGGCCTGCTCATCAACACTCAGGCCCGCCATGGTGGCGGCTCGGGTCTGGTCGGCGATCCCGTCAAGCTCGGCAAGAATGGGCTTGGCCTGGTCGGTGACAAACAAACTGACCGACCGCCGGTCAGTTTCCTGTCGCTCCCGGCGTAACCAGCCCGCCTTTTCCAGGCGGTCAACGCTCTGGGTCACGGTCACCGGATGAACTTCCAACAGCCCGGCAAGGCTGGCCTGATTGATGCCGGGCTCCCGGGAAATAATTAATAACAACCGCGACTGAGGCTGAGTCAGAGAGAGATGCTGTGCCCGGCGACGAAAATCCTCCCGTATTAGACGGGCAACTTCGGCAATAAGACGGGTAGCGTTTTCAGAATGTTTGGCTTGCTTCATAGTGGAAGGCTAACATATGCTTAGCTAACTATTCAATAGCCACCTATTTAATAGCTGCCTAGCAAAAATCCTCCGCCAGAATACCGCCTTTGACATTGACAAGGTATCGGTCTTGCCGCTAATTTAATTCACTGGTGAAACACTAGGTTATTATTTTTCATCGCAACAACAAAACATATCCCAGCGAAACGAAAACGGAGAAATTTTAACGATGAGAGGTATCGAACGGCTCCGCTCAATTGAACGGAGTACCGAGCCACTGGCCAACGCACTTCCCGAGCTTTCCAAGGACGCCACGATTTTGGTCCGGCTCCTGCGCGTGGCTGGGTTCGGGCTAAGCGATTACTTCTCTGACGTGTTCAGAGGCATGGGCATAAGCGAAACCATGTACCACTTACTGGCGGTGCTTTATGCCAGCGAAGGTGGTCGAAACTCACCGACACAATTGAGTGAACTGATTGGCACAGGTCGCGCGAATATGACCAAAGTCATCGGCAACCTAGAAAAGCTGCAGCTCGTGCACAGGGAAACGGATACAGGGGATGCCCGACGCAGTGTGGTCACTATCACCGAGAAGGGCAAGGCGCTGATGAATGAGATTACACCGAAGGTTTCGAACCCCATTACCAATGCATTCAACGGCCTTAGCAAAGCTGAACAAAAACAGCTAAGCGATTTGCTTCGCAAGACCATCGTTTCATTCGATAGGGCTAAAACCTACTGAAAACCTGACCAAGGGAACCGCCCGACAAAAGGGCCTTACCGAAACAATGATAACCATACGAACAAGGTACAATTATGGACGACAGCGCTAAACTGCTTTATCAAAAACTATCCCTCTACAGCGGCCCCTTCTTTGTCATCACTTTCGTTATTTTCTGGGCCTGGATGGGAGACAATCTGCCACCGCCACACCCCAATGATCCCGCCCAGGCCTTTACCGATCGCTATGTGGAACACCTCACCGGCATCCGAGTGGGCTTTTTGATCGCGGCAATCACTATCTGTTTCTATCTGCCCTGGACAGGTTACGTCACTGCCAGAATGAAGCAGATAGAAACCGGCAACTATCCCGTACTCTCTTATCTTCAACTGCTCGGCGGCTGCCTTACCGTAATGGTGGTATCCATCAGCATGTGGTGCTGGATTGTGGCCGCACAACGGCCGGAGCGCTCACCAGAAATCACCCAGATGCTCACTGACGCAGGCTGGCTGATGAACGACACCCTCTACATGTGCACCACGTTGCAAATGTTCGCTATGGCACTGTGTTTTTTGCACGACAAGAAAAGCCGGGTGCCCGTCATGCCAGGCTGGGCCAATTATCTGACCATTTTCTGCGGTGCCACCTTCTTCCCGGCCAGCCTCACCGCAATTCTGCGTGACGGGCCCTTTGCCTACGATGGTTTGATCGGCTTTTGGCTGCCCTACCCCGCGTGGCTCATTTGGATGTTTGTGGCGACCTATTACTTACTCAAAGATATGGATCGCCGGGTGCAAGGCGGCGAAGCGGCATTGTAGCTGGTCAACTGAAATGCACTCAGACTCGACAAAACCCGAAGGGCATCGCTTGCAGGTGCACGCCATCACACAAGCCAAGCAAATGAAGAATATCGAGGCACGCAAACTCCCCGGCGTCGAGGGTGTTTGGGTATTTGCCTTTGCAGATATGATTGTTTTTGCGGTGATGTTTGGCAGCTTCATGTTTGATCGGCAGCATAGTGCGGCACTGTTTGAGCAATCGCGACAGCTGCTCAATATTCATCTAGGGGGCATCAACACGCTGATTCTGCTCACCAGCTCCATGCTGGTCGTGACCGCCGTCCACGCCATCAAGCACCAGCGTCAGCACCTCGCCGCTCGCCTTTTCGGCCTGGCGTTTGCCTGCGGACTGGCATTTATTGGCTGTAAAATTTTCGAGTATCAAGAGAAGTTCCAAGCCGGCATATCCATGCTCAGCAATGACTTCTTTATGTACTACTTCATCATGACCGGCATGCACTTGGGGCATGTCGTGGTAGGTAGTATTGTACTCGCCGCGCTGTGGCGAAAGTCCAGGAGCCCCTCCCCGGGCACCTTAGCAATGTATGAAAGCGGGGCAATTTATTGGCACATGGTGGATCTGCTCTGGGTGTGCCTCTTCCCACTACTGTACCTGGTGCGCTAATCCCATGGATAAGAATCTATCTGTCACACTCACGGTTTGGGCACTTCTAATGGTGGGCACCGCTGCCTCCACCTGGGGCTTTTCCCTGGCCACCGTAAACCCGACAAGCGCCACCCTGGCAGTGATGATCGTCTCAGCGGCAAAAGTCGCGTTGATTATGGCTTTTTTCATGGAGCTCAAAATTGCTCCACGCAGCTGGCAAGCTGCCGGGGCAATATGGCTCGGCATCACCACAATGGTAGTGGCCGGAATCTACCTGCTGCTGGGCGCGCAGGCATAAATTTATTCGCCCGAACTGCAGCACGGTAGTGCGGGCGGAATCCGCCTTGGCACACGACGCCATCTCCTCAAATTCGCGACAGATCGCCTCTTATTAACCTAGCAATTAGCATACTGGCGGAACTATGCGAATTTCCTTGTATTTTAAAGGCTTGCTGGCCAATGGCGGCACATCCTTGTGCCACATTAACCCGACACAAAAGATTTCCGGGTTAATATTTCAATGTGTTTGGCTGCCACGCCTTTCTGGATCGCACACAACAAACCAAAAAAGCCGCCCCATCTCTGAGTCGGCTTTTCGTGCCTTGCATGCCTGTCGAGCTCGGCTATACCGATCTCAACGCAGCGCAATTAGGGCAGCGGAACCAGGGCTACCAAATCCACAGGAACCAGGGTCAGAAGGTCCACCGGAATCACGTCCAGGCCAGGCAGTGCGCTTCCGCCACCCAGCAAGTCACCCAATACCGGAATTCCCCCATCGAGCAGACCATCAAGGGCAAAGGCACCATCCAGTGCCAACAGACCATCCAAGCCCAAGGGGCCATCCAGTCCTGGAATGGCATCCAGGGCAAGCGGACCATTGATACCCAGCAGGCCGTCGAGCCCCAGCAGGGCGCCTACAACCGGAATGCCGCCGTCAAGGGCGAGCAGGCCATCCAGCGCCAGAACACCGTCAAAACCAAACAGCCCCTCTAACTCGAGCAGACCGCCGAGGGCGTCAACACCCGGCAGGCCAGAGGCTCCACTGGCAGGATTGTTAAGCCCCTCGAGCACATCATTCGCCAAAATGGCGCCTGAGCCGACAACAGACAGGACATCATTGGCTGGCAACGCCGAGCTGATAAAGCTCACGTCAATCACGCTCAGGCCATCAATGGGCAGCTGAGAGGTCAGCGAAGTGCCCGTTGCCGCCAGACCAGAAATGCCACCCAACGGGTCGGCCAAGGAGGTAATCCCGCTTACGCCGCCCAGAGGCGCCGCCAAGGAAAATACCGTCCCCAGGCCCGGCACGACCGCAAAGCTGTTGCTGGCCAGCGAGGCAAACAGCAGCGTTCCACAAAGTTGTTTTTTCATTATCAATCCACCCTTATTTATCAATGTGTCAGGAAAGTGATGATAGCGCCGCAACGCCCGAAAAAAGCGACCGACAACACAACCGGGTTATGTTGCCGACCGCAACTGGGTGTTCAGGGCTTAATTCAGGAAGACATCAAAATCCCACTTGAGCTTCAGGCCGTACAAGCGAGGCGGCGCCAAAGTCACCGAGCGACCAAAGTCCTGCTGCAGAATCGAGGAGAAGTATTCCTTGTCCTTGACGTTATCCACAAAGGCAGTCAGCTGCAGACCCCAGGGGTCAAAGAAGTAGCTGCCCCGCAGTGACCACAGTTCGTATTGGTCCTGCACGAAGAAGGGCGAGTTCTGGGGGGTGGTGAAGTATTCACTCTTGTAGGAGTAATCCACCGCCACTTCGAAGGCACCGATATCCCCCGCATCAATGAACTGGTTCACCGATACCGCAGAGGTCAGCTCGGGTGCCCGGGGCACCTTGTTGCCCGTGAAGTCACGGGGACCGTTGGCAAAGTCCGCCAGGGAGATGGGCAGTTCCAGACCGAGCAGGTCGGTCGCAATGTCTTCCAGACCACCGGGACCGAAATACAGGCCGGTGTCATCATCAAAGCCTTCGCCGTTCTTGTAGTCGGTAAACTCGGAGTTCACGTAGGTGGCACCACCGGTGATCGCCAGGCCGGGGTTCATGTCCGGCATTGGCTGCCACTGGAAGTCAAACTCCACGCCCTTGGCTTCGGCGCTGCCGGCGTTGGCGTAGCGCACGATCGCACCGGAGGTAAAGGACACAATCCCGGTCAGCAGCTTGTCGGTCTTGGAGGCAAACAGGGCACCGTTCAACTGCAGGGCGCCGTCCAGCCACTCGGACTTGAAGCCCAGCTCCGCGGCAACCGCTTCTTCACCTTCGACCGGATCGGGGCTGCCGAAGAAGTTAACAATGTTGTAGGTCGGGCTCTTGTAGCCTTTCTGAATAGACGCGTAGATCTGAGCCGTTTCGGTGGGGAACCACTGCACGTTGATCTTGGGCGAGAAGGTGGTCTCTTCCAGCGGTGGTCCACCAAAGTCGAGCAGGCGGGAGTTACAGGACTTGTCGCTGCCCTGATAGTAGCTCACGTCGGTGCCGTAGCTGCCGTCACCGCCAGCACACCCGGTGTCCACCAGGTCCAGCGCGGTATTGCCGATTTCCCGGGTCTCTTCCTGGTAACGGGCGCCCAGGGTCATGGCCCACTCTTCGTTAAAGCGCCAGGTGCCCTGGAAGTACAGCGCGTCAGACTCGGTGGTCAGCAGACCGCCGGATTCAAGCACCGCACGGCTGCCAGAGTCACCCAACAGGCCGGTAATGCTGCCAGGCAGCAGGCCGGTGGCCAACCCGTTGTTGAGGAAGAAGAACAGGCGGCCGAAACCGCCTTCGGCTTCCAGGCGGTAGTAACCGGCCACCCACTCCAGGTTCTCAGACAGGGGGGTGTCGGCGTTGGACAGGATCTGCAGCTCGTAGGTCTGCTGATCGTTGTACTGGTCGTAGGTGAAGAAGCCGGAGCGGTCTTCATCGGTGGAGTCGTAGTCGTACTGACCCCAGTCCACGTCAGCCAGCTGGTCGGAGTAGATGAACTTCACGTCCACCGGGCCGGGGCGCCATTCAAAGATGGTGCCGTACATGGTGTTGATGGTGGCGTTACCGCCTTCGTAGTTGGTGTCGGTATCCCGGTCGGCGGTATCGGTTTCACAGCCGGCACACAGAATGGGTGAGGGCCGGGTGTTTTCCTGCACCAGGGAGTTGCCGTTGAACTGGTTCACGTAGGAGCCAATCAGGGTCAGGCTGAAGTCTTCCAGGAAGTCCCACTTGAATTTGACCCGGCCCCCTTCGGAGAAGTCTTCCCGCCAGGGACGGGGCTCGCCGTTGCTGAAGTTGGTGCCGTAGTTCTCGTGGGTGTCACTGAAGGCGGCCAGGGTGATGCCGGCGCCATCAAACAGGGGCAGACCGAGGTAGGCCTGGTATTCCTGGCTGTCGTAGTTGCCGCGAGTGGCTTTGATGTTACCGACGATTTCATCGATCGGCGGATCTTCGGTGACGATGCTGATGGCACCGGCGGTGGCGTTACGGCCAAACAGGGTGCCCTGGGGGCCCTTGAGGACCTCAACCCGCTTAACGGGGCCGAGGGCGTCTTGCTTGCCCTGGCTGGCGGGGATGTTGATACCGTCGATATAGGTGGCCACCGAGGGGTCGGCGTTGGGCAGGAAGGCGTCACTGCCCACCCCCCGCAGGTAGATCAGGGTGTAGCCGTAGGTGTAGGTGAAGGTCAGTCCGGGAGTAATCTTTTGCAGGTCGGCGGTGTCTTCAATATTGAATGCATCCAGCTTCTCGCCAGAGAAGGCCTGGATGGCAATCGGCACGTCCTGGGAGTCTTCCTCCCGCTTCTGGGCCGTTACCGTGACTTCCTCGAGGAGTCGGTTACTTCTTTTTTGTGGCTCCTGAGCCAGCGTACCCGCCGAATAGCTCGACAGGGCAGCAATAGCCACCACTAAGCTTCGTTTTTTCATAGGATCACCCTTTACCCATTTCCTAAAGTTTTATCGTGCGTACTACAAACTTCCCGCCGGACACCCAATGACACTTCTCAAGTCTTAGATGGGCTACAACTGCTGGCACAACCGAATCGGGCCGGAGGGTCTATCACCAGCATTTCTGCTACGGATGCCCCCTTCTCTTTATTGCCGTATCACTGCTGCTATTTCGCAAACCCTTGCCAGCGGGATTTAAAAAAAAGTTTTTATGTAATAAGATTACACAGAGATAATGGCATAATCGTTCGCAAGTGTAAAGTAGTTGGCAGGAGAGCCCCACAGTGAGAATGCGTGAGCTGGAAGAGAAGACCGGCGTCAAACGGGAGATGATTCATTTCTATCTCCGCAACGGCATGCTGCCCGAGCCAGAGCGCCCCCGCCCCAGAACCGCCATTTATAACGATCAGCACGTCACCGCCATTAAGTCGATCAGACAGCTACAAACAGAAGGGCGACTGAAGATCGACGAAATCAAGCAGCTACTGCAAGGTAACAAAGGCCGTATCGCCACCCCCGCGGCATCTTTTCGCCATTTAGATGAGCTGTTTGCCTCTCACGCCGGACTAGACCAGGAGCTCGTACCACTAACAGAAATCCTTGATCGCAACCCCAAAGCGGAAAGCGACGCCAAGCTCTTCGAAGCAATGGGCGCCATTGAGCTGCTTAAGCGCAAGGGCAAGACCTACCTCAGCCATGTCGACGCCGAAATTGTCGGCGCCTGGGGCGATATGCGCGCCGCCGGTGCCACAGAGGAGATCGGTATTGAGCCTACGCTGCTGAAACTTCATGTCGAGTTAGCCGAGCGCCTCGCCAACGGCGAAGTAAACTATTTTCTTGACCGCGTCCCGCCTTCTCTCAGTACCGAGAGGAAAGCAGAGATCGCCCACAAAGGCGCAAAAGTTATTCTCGAACTATTCAGCGTACTGCGGATGAAAGCTGCCATAAAAGCCTTCGCCGTGGTCAACGAGGGCAGCTAAAAAATTCGCGCAGCCACAGAGACAAGCAAAAACAGTTCGCAAACGAACATTGACCCAACAGACATTATTGCCCAGCATACGCGAACTGGCGTCGCCACCACGGCAACAATCAAAACACTTTGAGGTATCCCAACTAATCATGAGCGATTCACCAGAACAAACCAGCGCCCCCTTTTATCTGCCGACCAGCAACGAAGTGGAACTGTTCACCGCCGCTTACCGGCAACGCCTGCCAGTAATGCTCAAGGGGCCCACCGGTTGCGGTAAAACACGCTTCGTTGAACACATGGCCCATCGCCTCGGGCTTCCGCTGTTCAGCGTCGCCTGTCACGAAGACATCACGGCAGCAGATCTGGTTGGCCGCTACCTACTCACCGGCGGCGAAACCGTCTGGGTAGACGGCCCGTTAACCCGGGCGGTGCGCCAGGGCGGCATGTGCTACCTCGACGAAATCGTAGAGGCCAGGGCCGACTCCACCGTGGTCATGCACCCGCTGGCAGACCACCGCCGCGAACTCAATATCGAGCGCCTTGGTGAAAGCCTGCGCGCTCCCGACAACTTCATGCTGGTGGTGTCCTACAACCCCGGTTATCAAAGCGTACTCAAGGACCTCAAGCCCTCTACCCGCCAGCGCATGGTCGCCATAGAAATGGAATACCCCGCCTTTGAACAGGAGCTGAGCATTGTGGTTAAAGAGTCCGGTGTCGACGAAGCCAGCGCCGCCAATCTAATCAAGCTGGCCAATGCTGTGCGCAAGCTCGATAGCGGCACCCTGCCCGAGGCCTCCTCAACCCGCACCCTGGTCGCTACCGGCCGCTTGATGCGTGAGGGCTTGAGCGCCCGGGAGGCAGCCAAGGCCGCCATGATCCTACCCCTGACCGATGATGCCGATATTCAACGCGGCCTCGCCGAAGTCATTCACTCCTACCTGCCAGGTTGAGCGGCGCGCCATGATTAACCAGGTAGACCACGCCGACCATCCTCTACGCCTGCTCGCCGAGTCAGTGCTGGGCCGCCAGGTAGCAATCAACTATCTGGTTCAGAACGGTAAGCGCAGCTACTGCGATGGCGAACGCCTCTACCTACCCGCCCACGAAGACCTCGACATCCGCCGCACCGAACTCATTATTCAGTGTGCTCTGCTGGAAGGCGATGCCTTTGACACCGGCAGAATGCAACGTCTGCTCGGCCGCAAAGACCTGGCCGAGCGCTACCTGGTGCTGGAAGTTCAGCGCTGTTGCGACGCCCTGGCCCACCGCCTTCCCAGCACACTGCTCAATGCCATTGCGGCCTATCGCAGCAGCCACCAGCCCGCTGATGGCAATGCCTCTCTCGAATTGGCACTGAGCAACAAATCACTGCCCTCACCGCCAAGCTGGTATGGCGCGATCAAACCCTGGCGGGTGTTGCGCCGCCGCCTGCAAGGCGGCAGCCAACCCCTCACCTCCCAGAAGCTGGCCGAACTCGAACAGAAATTGATGATGATTGCCGAGGACGATGAGGAGGATGACGACAATCTGCAAAAAGCCTCCTTCTGGAAGTGGTTCACCTCGCCGCTGGGCAAAGAATCCCTGTTCTCCAAAATTATGAAAGACATTCTCGACATGCGCTCCTCCCCCGGCCGGGATGGCAGCGATGACGAGGGTAGCGGTTCCAGCCAAATGATCGCCGGTCGCATGGCCAAGAGCCTCAAGGACCTGGCCATGGCGATCCGCTCCGAACTCGATGTCAGCTTGCCCAGCGCCTTCGCCCACAACGAAGCCGGCGCCTATTGCTACCACGAGTGGGACAGCGACAAGCAACGCTTTCGCCCCGATTGGGTCATCGTGGAAGAAACTCAGCCCCACGCCCTGGAAGCCAATTTCGCCGAGGGCACCTTAAGCGGCAGTAACCTCCCCTTTCAACGGGCGCTGGCCGGGCTCTATCTGGGCTTTCAAAACCACCGCGGCCAACCTCAGGGCGAAGACCTAACCCTGGACAAAATGGTCCGTCTCGCCATTGACCTTCAAACCGGCCACAGCGGCGACGAGCGCATTTACTCGGCCAACCTGCGCACCCGCAGAGACCTGGGTGTGCTGGTGCTGCTTGATGCCTCAAGCTCCACCCTTGAGCACAGTGCCAACGGCCAGCGAGTATTTGATCTGCAGGCCAGAGCGGCTTGGCAACTGGGCAGGGCCTTCGCCACGCTGGGCGACCGGGTCGCAATGTATGGCTTCAATTCCTGGGGCCGCAGCCTGGTGCGCTTTCAAACCCTGAAAACATTCGACGAAGCCGCCGGCGCCGGTCTGGAGCAGCGCTTGCGCCATTTGGCCATTGCCGGGTACACCCGTTGCGGCGGCGCGATTCGCCACGCCAGCCATCTGATCGACACCCATGCCGGCACACCCTACAAGTTGCTGGTGTTGATTTCCGATGGCTACCCCTACGACGACCAGTACGAGGGCGAATATGCCGGCGAGGATACCCGCAAGGCCATTGAGGAAGCTGGCGAAAAAGGCATCGCTTGCGTTTGCCTCAGCGTGGGCAGCGACGCCGGCGAAAAGCGCCTGCAGCGCATTTACGGCGCCAGTAATTTTCTGGCGATGAACACCAGCGAACAGCTCGCCCCCCGACTGCACCGATTAGTGGAGTCAGCCATCGCATCGGTGGCCAAAAAAGCAGCATAGATAGCAAGTTAGACCAAACATTGGCCACTTTGTGCGCCAGCGTCAGCCTCTGATCCGGTGAACACAGGCTGGATTAAAAACCAAGGGAGACCGCGAGGGTGTCTCTGCCGATTCACCGGGTTAACCACAACAATCTACATGGGAGAACAAAATGGAGAACGCAACGAACAACAACCCGGGACTCCGGGACGTTGCCGGTTCCGACCCGGCTGCGCCGGTGAAAACCTGGGCCTGCATTGGCGCAGTGTTCCTCGCCTTTATATTCTGGGTCATTTACAACTGGGTCACCGCCCCCTACTTCGGCCCGACCGAGTTGGCACCCGGCGTTGAGGTACCCATCAATTTCAAGATTGGTGTCTGGGCCGTCACCATCGGCATGGGCCTGGTGTGGCTCTACCTGATCTGGTCTCAGATCATCCAGCCGATTCGCAAAACCGGTCAGCCCAATACCCTGGGCCTGCTCGGCATCGCGTTCTTTGTCGCCATCTTCTGGGACCCATCAATGAACTGGATCCAGGTGGGCTGCGTCTACAACCCCTACGCCCCCAACCTGGGCTTCCTGTCGGCTGAAATTCCCGGCTGGCTTAGCCCCAATGGCCACCTCTTGCCCGAGCCCCTGCTCACCTGGGCTGGCGGCTACCCCGGCTTTTTGCTGTGGATGACCTTTGGCGGCCTGGCCACCATGCGCTTTATGAAGGCCCGCTTCCCCGGCATCTCGAACGTTGCCCTGTCCGCCTGCGGCATCTTCGCCGCCATGGTAGTCGACCTGGTCTTGGAAAGCCTGCTGATCCGCTTCTCCGGAATCTACGCTTACCCCGGCTCGATTCGAGCGCTGAGCCTCTGGGGCGGTCACTGGTATCAATTCCCCATCTACGAGTGCCTGTTCGGCGCATGGGTTGGCTGTACCTCGGTACTGGTTTACTTCAAAGACGACAAAGGCCGCACCTGGGTTGAGCGCGGTGTCGAAAAGCTGGAAATGTGCAAAAACTCCAACTTCCGTCAGTCGATCGTGCGCCTGGTTGCCGTTATTGGCTTCTGTAGCGTGGTCGAAGTCATCCTGTACGTATTGCCAATGCCCTTGTTCACCGCCAATGCCGACCCCTTCCCAGACGACTTACCCACCTTCTTTACTACTGGCGCGGGCATGTGTGGCGAAGGTACGGGCATTGCCTGTGCACGCCCAGACCTGCCAGTCATGCGTCGCAACGATCTGGAGAAGTTTTCAGGCTCGCCCCATGTCAGCGAAGAAAACGCCGTTAACGGTGTGACCATCGAGCCAAAATAAGCGACCCCGCTGCACAAAAAAGCCGCCCATATTGGGCGGCTTTTTCATTTCGGCGATGGGATACCCGCGCTACGCTCAGATACCGATGTCTTCATCGTATTCCTTTTTGGCGTATTCAATCACCTCGGAATCCTTATCACACCGGGGCTTGTGCAAAAAGTTGGTGGACACATCAATCAATCCCAGGCTCTGAATCGTGCGACGACCCAGCAGCACCGGATAATTCATTTTCTCCCGGTTACGCAGGCTGAATTGTTCCTCATACACCGTGTCACCCAGGCAGACCTTCATCAACACCACTGGCCGGTGATCCACTCCGCCCGCACCGCGCAATTTCAGATTGCGCTTTATCGGCATCTCAAAGGTTTTAGACACTTCCTTGTCTTTGTATTCATCTTCGACATCGACCGTGAAGCGAACCCACTCTTCGCCATCCTTGATAAATTCCTCGATATTTTCCGCATGCATTGACGAGGTCAGTGCGCCGCTATCGAGCTTGGCCTTCACCGCAACGCCCCAGGGCTCAATGGTGGCCATCTCCAGCCAGCCATAAACCCGCTGTTCTCCGGCCGTCGCCGCGCCAGCACTCAACGCAGCGGCCATTGCCGCCGCCCATCGCCATTGCTTGATCCCGTTGTTCAGCATGGTGTCACTCCCTTCAGACGATTAAATCCACACGCCTATTCTGGACAAGCGTGGTCACGGCAGGTTCAAGGGAATATTCACAGCCGAGGGATTTCAGTGGCGCACCCCCGCATCAGACTGTGACCGTGCCGGTATCCATCGCCTGGCGCCGGGCGCGCTTTCTCGCCTGCTTTTGTTCATACATCAGCTCATCTGCTTCTCTGACCAGCTGCTGAAATGTAGTCTTTGAACCCACCTGATATTCAGCGACCCCAACACTGTAACTCAGTGCATAGGGCCGGCCAGACTGAGAATTGAGCTGCTCGCAGGCCCGCTCAAGACGCTGCAATATGCCGCGACTGCTGGCGAGCGAGCAGGGCATTGCCACCACATATTCGTCACCACCAATCCGGGCGACGATGTCATTGGCCCGGCAGACCCGCTCAAGCAGTGAGGCCATGTCCTTGAGCAGACTGTTGCCAACGTCGTGCCCTAGCGAGTCATTGGTCACTTTCAGGTTATCTAAGTCAAAAAACAGCACTGACACCTGACCCGCCATACGGCGCGCATCGCGCAATGCCTGCTCACCGAGCAGATAGAAACCGCGCCGATTGTACAAGCCCGTCAACTCATCGCTCAGAGACATATCCCGCAGTTCTTTTTCCAGATCATTGATGCGCCACGCCATGACAATGACCAGCCAAAAGAAAAACAGGGCGATAAAGGCCGTGGTCATGGCCGCCGCATAGGCTTGGCTCACCCACTGCGCCGACGCGGCGATTTTAAAAATGTAAGACAAGCCGATGGGCAACGACAGCGCAACTGGTGCCGCCACCCGGGAAATGCGACTACCAATACCCACCCCGATCAGAACGGAGAAGATGCCGTACTCCGCCCGGCGCGATACCACCACAAAGGTCAGCAGCAGCATGCATAGCAGGGTGTGGGGAGAGGTGACGGTATCGGCCGACTGTCCGTAGAGACCGGCTGCGCCGAAGCAATAGCCTGAAAACACAATGATAGCGGCAATAATCAGCGCCATGCTCAAGGCATCGGCCAATCTTGACCAGAGACTCTTGCGCGCTCGCCCTAACAACAACGGAAAACCCAGTAAGAACAGAAAAGACGCCGATTGGGCCGACATCAGCCCCGGCCGGGACGAGCCGACATCAGGCACCACCAGCGACTCAATCCCCAGTCCGGCACCCAGGCTGTGTTCCAGTAACGCCGATCCGGCGATCACCAGTACCCCCATTGCTGATAACGCGCCCGCCCGCAAGGCCCGCGCACTTCGTCGCTCCTGGGTCAAGCTCAGGCTCAACGCAGCCAGCAGCAGCGCCAGAGCCGTATTGAACTTCATCAGCGCCCAACCCGAGGGAAGCGTCGCGCTGGCCATATCCGGCAAACACCAGCCGAACATCACTACCGCCCCTACCGCAACCACCAGCATCAGCGCCCAACGCTGAAAGCGGTGCAGCCGCGCCAGAATATCCAGGTCCGGCTGGCTTGAAGATAACGATTCAGGCTTCATGGGCAAGGTTCCTTATTTCGTCGACATCACAAACATAACCACTACATCGGCCAAACCCAAGCACGAGAAATAAGCGGAAGCATTATTTGTGACACATGCCGCCCTTGAAATGGGCTCACACCCTTGATGGAAACGGGCAAAAAAAGGGGCTGGCTGTGAGCATCGAATCACAGACCAGCCCAAGGGGGATATTGACGTTAGCTCACCACTTAGAAGTTGGCAGCAACGCTGGTATTCGCCCGTGCAGACCCAGAGAAGGAGAACGTCGGGCTAGCCGGCTCGCGCTCCATTGCCTCAGGTTCGGCTTCTTCGCTGGACTCGTCAGCGGCGGGCTCGTCAGCAGGTTCATCTGCAGCCTGCTCCGCAGGAACAGCGCTGGCGAGATTAGCGGCACCGGTCACAGCAGCCGTCAGCGAGCTGACAATGCCAAGGCCGGCGTCACCACCGAGGCTGCCAGTCAAAGTGGCAACCAGATCCGCGGCAACAGAGGCGTCAGCGGTTGGCAACAGACCCGTTAACGAGGGCAAAGCAGGCAGGGCCGGCACACCGCTGGCAGTCAGGCTGCCCACCACCGATGTCGCAGCAGACACATCAGCCACTGAAGTCAGACCGCTCAGGCCAGACAGGGCAGAGGCGTCGGCAGAGCCCATTGCACTAGCAACAATGTCAGTGGCGGCAGACAAGCCACCCAGTGCGCCCAGCGCAGAACCGGCAGAGGCCAGGCTGGCAGCACCGCTGGCATTACCCACTACGCTGCTGGCAATAGAGCCAATACCGGCATCACCCATCACGTTGGCAGAGGCCAGAACGTCGGCAGACAGTGCGCTGTCCAGCGCCAGGCCACCGAGACCAGAGGTAACAGAAGTCACTGCATTGGCAGACAGCGCACCGGTCAGATTCAGAGGAATCTGAGCATGGGCAGCAGCGCCAGCCATCAACATGGCAGTGAAAAGACAAGTACGATTAATTTGAGTTGAGCGTTTCATAGTAGCGTTCTCCTGATGCATTAAGTGCTGATCTTTGTCAGCGGTTTTAAGAAAGATCTAAAAGGCTCCTCAACCTTTTATTTCTTCCGAATATTGCGGGCCGGCCATCAAAAGACTTACCTAACCCGCAAATTCAGTTAAACAATATGATCTTATTAATTCCACACTTCTTTTAATAAAACATTAATCATTTTGATAAATTGCAAAATCAAAAAATGAATTAATAAGATAAAAATTAAAACGAATATTCAAAAACAAATCCCAAACCTATTTCACCACCAACACTTCCGGTCAGATTATTTAAAGCATCAATCACCGGCGTAGCGTCCGAAGTAGGAACCAGCCCCGGAAAATATGGCAGCGTTCGATAATTGGAATCAGGACCCACGACAGACTGATACACTCCTTCAATCGTCAACTCAGTCGGAGAATCAAGCCGACTCTCAATTCCACTGAGAATGGCGGAATCGACCTGCAACAAAGCATTCACCGCATTTTCATCTGCAGCCTCCAGGTCGGAGACCAACTCTAGCAATACACGCTGACCCGCCAGCTCCTCAGCATCTCCGCCAACGCGAAAGCCGAAGTTTTGTAAGCCGACAGACAAGGACTGAACACTGCCAGGCAAAACCGTCACCGATTGCAAAAAGCCCTGCGCCAGGACCTCGCTCTCTGGAAGAGTGAGGACCCAAACAAAAAACCCTTGAGTTAATAGCGCCGACAACTTCACGACCCCACCTCATAACAGAGCAATGCGATACATATCCGAAATTTAACCCCAACAACAAACCATTAAACATTAGGAAAAATAAGCCGGACATGATCTAAAAAAACGACTTCAAAATTCATCGCCATCCAATAAATACATATACCTGAAACAAGCTTTAACATTTCCATTGCAGCCTCCCGACGCCCAGAACAGGTCAGGCATTCAAGGTCTTTAAAGCGATCGCACCCGACTGCATCCCGCCTGCGGCAATACCGCCGCAAGGGGAGCAGGTTAAGGTAAGAAAAATGTCTGACCGGGCACACTACGCCGATCAGACGAGGGGCGAGCTTACATCCCCAACTTAGAAACCAGCGCTCATGCTAGCGTTTGCGCTAGCAGACCCTGAAAACGCAAGGGTTGGGCTGGAAGGTTCAGTTGGCTCAGTTTCGCTCTCCTGGGTGGAGTCTTCAGGTTCTTCAGCAACGGGCTCTTCCGCAGGCTCATCCGCAGGAGCGGCACTGGCGAGATTAGCAGCACCGGTCACAGCAGCAGTCAGCGAGCTAACAATGCCCAGGCCGGTGTCACCACCGAGGCTGCCAGTCAATGTGGCAACCAGATCGGCGGCAACAGAGGCGTCAGCGGTTGGCAACAGACCCGTTAACGAGGGCAAAGCAGGCAGGGCCGGCACACCGCTGGCAGTCAGGCTGCCCACCACCGACGTCGCAGCAGACACGTCAGCCATTGAGGTCAGACCGCTCAGGCCAGACAGGGCAGAGGCGTCGGCAGAGCCCATTGCACTGGCAACAATGTCAGTGGCAGCAGACAAGCCACCCAGTGCGCCCAGCGCAGAACCGGCAGAAGCCAGGCTGGCAGCGCCGCTGGCATTACCCACTACGCTGCTGGCGATAGAGCCAATACCGGCATCACCCATCACGTTGGCAGAGGCCAGAACGTCGGCAGACAGTGCGCTGTCCAGCGCCAGGCCACCGAGACCAGAGGTAACAGAGGTCACTGCATTGGCAGACAGCGCACCGGTCAGATTCAGGGGAATCTGAGCATGGGCAGCAGCGCCGACCATCAACATGGCAGTGAAAAGACAAGTACGATTAATTTGAGTTGAGCGTTTCATAGTAGCGTTCTCCTGATGCATTAAGTGCTGATCTTTGTCAGCGGTTTTGGGAAAGATAAAGTCGGCTCCTCAACCATCTTCACCTTCCAGCTTTTTGCCCAGCACTGTTACTCGTTTCCGAAATAACGTCGCCTTGCAAATGTAGTTATACACTTGCCATAGGTAATATCCACTACCCAATCAACCTAAAAACAGATCATTTGATAATTCGCAAATTACTAATTTTATCGCTCTAACAAATATCAAAATTTTATTTTTGCTTTAAATCAAAATCTGAATTTAACACTTATATAAAAGCATATTTAGACAAACAACTGAGCCTAAATAGACACTCTAACTTTACAAAAATATTATTTTGATTTTTATCATAACAACCCAATTGGTAATTTTGATTTTTATCATAAAGCGCAAGCCACTATGGATACGCGGCGCGCCATAACCATTCAATTTGAGAAAGATCAAAATACCCATTGGATAAAACAACGAGAAATAGACGGGATCTTTTTTAGGCTCTAGCTTTAGCCTCAACACAGCGAGAGATTCGCAGGAGGCACACCAACATGACCACTTATAATCTGGATCAACCCAGCCAGCGCTCGGGCGAAAACTCAGAGACCGCGTTATTGTCTGCCTTCCACAAACGCGAGCTTCAGCTTTGCCTTCAACCCATTGTCGATTTGCAAAGTGGCATCTGCCACCGGTTGGAGGCCCACAGCTTTTGGCGTCCTGTAGGAAGTGCAGGAAGGTATGTAGACAGCGACATGCTTCGACTGCAGGACGCCACTTCTATTCAGCAGTTTGTGTATCGCAACGTTCAGTCAGTGTTTGCCATCCAATGGTCACTTACAGCGCAACAGATCGAACTGCCTATCTCACTAAAGATAAGGGCTGAACACCTTTCAGCTGGCATTCTCGACCTTCTACTGGCCAGCGCCCGGGAATACAACACCTCACTGAGCCGTATCGGCCTGGATATTGTCGATCACCCAGACCAGTTTCTAAGCGAGGCCCTGATGGGGCGCGTTAGCATTCTCAGACACAAGGGAGTGAAGATCGCCATGGACAGCTATCTTCCCACCAGCCACGCAGAGCGGCATTTACATCAATTGCCCTACGACATTATCAAGCTGGAAAAACGCTTGCTGGACTCTCCCAGAGAGGCCACCGTGCTCAGCACAGCAGAGATGGTTAACTATTGGCGCAAGCGCGGCCAAACCATTGTGTTTACTGGTGTCGATCGCTTCGAGGACTGGGTCCGCATCCGCCGACTAACCGGAATCTCGGCCCAGGGGCACATTGTAGCTCGGCCCATGAGCCCCGGCATGCTGGAAGGATGGCTTCGGAATTGGCGTCGCGCGAGCAAGTTATTGTGTGCCCAGTTTGGCCCCGGTCGCGTTGCTCGCACCGGTATGAGTCTGAGAATTCGCTAACCCTGGCATGGAGCTCTCTCTGCTATTGCCACCATTTCACCGGCGCCAGCCTAACTACGGCGCCTGAGTAAGCGCCAACATCGCAAGCAAGCGGCGCTCGTTACTCAGGCAGGCAAAGAGCGTCAAGACAAGCACTCCCAATAACAACAGAACCACCGGCAACATCGCCGCCATTAATATCATCTGGGATTCGGGCAGCGCGTCTGCATTGATTTGATCAAAGACAAACCAAGGGTTAACCAGTTGAGGCACCCGCCAAAATAGAACTGCCGCCAAAGCGATCAATCCCAACAGACAGGCACTACCGACCCACGGCCAGGCGCTTACCAGCGCGCCGCGGCGACGAAGAAAACGCAACTCGGCCTCACTCATTCTGCTCACTAACCACGGCTCCTCTGACCTCGGTGGCTGCCGACAAGATCCTCGTCCGACACCGGGGCAGCTTCAACATCGGCATCGCTCAATCGATCCAAACATTGCAACTTAGGCGACACCTTCCAGCCTACCAGCGTTACGATTACGGCGCATCCAGCCCCGACAACTGCCGCCGGCACCGCTCCCACGGCAGCGGCTACCGCACCTGCGCGAAAATCCCCCAGATCATTGGAGGTTGCAATGAATAGGGAATTCACCGCCCCTACCCGACCGCGCAAACTGTCTGGGGTGGCCAGTTGAATCAGCGTAGAGCGCAAATTCACGCTCACCATATCCGAGGCGCCGTACACAAAAAGGGCCGCCAGACTCAGCCACAATGATGTCGACAGGGCGAATATCAAAATGGAAACAGCAAACACCAGCAAGGCAACAAACAGGCGGCGGCCTACCCGTCGGCCATCCGGCAATCGCGCCATGACCGCCCCGGCAGCCACTGCACCGAGGGCCGGCATTGCCCGCAACAAGCCCAGCGCCTCCGGCCCCAGCCCCAACACATCCGCCGCGAATACCGGCAGTAAGGCCACCACACTGCCGAGCAGCACAATAAACATATCCAACGAGATACTCGGCAGCACATAGGGGTTGCCCAATACAAAGCGCACGCCCTGCAACAGCTCCCGGCTGCCGCGCTGACTGGATTGTTCAACCCGCAACTCAGGCAAGGGTAATAGTAAGGTCAGCGACACCACGGCCAGTCCAACCAACACCCAGTAACTGGCAAAATCCAGTTGCGCCAACAAGAGGCCGCCAACAAAGGGGCCGGCAGTCATCGCACCGTTCCAGACCGTACTAGTGAGTGCGACGGCCCGGGACAAATGTTCCCGGTGCACGATGTTCGGCAGCACCGCCTGCAGCGCGGGACCAAAAAAGGCGCGAGCACAGCCGTTGAGAAACAGCAGGCCGAAAATCACCACCCGATCCACCTCGCCACCTGTCAGGGACACCGCGAGGCCCAGAAATACCAGCAACTGCAAACTCGCACAGGCCAGCAGCACCCATTTCCGCGGAAAGTGGTCCACGACCCAGCCCGTAATAATAAACAGCAGCATGATGGGCAGAATCTGCATTAATCCCACCAGGGCGAGATCGAAGGGATCACCAGTCGCCTGGTACAAATGCCAGCCGATAGCAACCGAGAGCACTGAGGCCGCCAGGCTGAAGGCCACCCGGGCGCCCAAAAAGCAGACAAAAGATTGAGAAAACAACGAGACCGACTCCTGAGTTCCCGCAGCGCGGATGGGGAAGTGAAATGCGGTGGCGACAAGCCCACTGGCATTTTATCTTTCCAGGAAGTTATAATTGTGGGCGCTTTTGCCGCAACACGCCAGTGACTTCACACTCAGGATAAAAAAATGGCAGCCTCCAATCTCCCCGATGACAACAACAGACCGCCCTGTTACGTGTGGCTCGGCCTAGAATCGATTCACCGCTACCCGGACGAAAACCGAGTGCTGCTCAACTTTGCCGCCAATCCCGACCACCTCAACCCCAGCGGGGCCATTATGGGCGGCGCCATCAGCGCAATGATGGACTCCGCCCTGGGCGAAGCGGTGGTCAACGCCCTGGCCAGCGATGAATCGCCGGTAACCCTGGAGCTAAAAACGTCCTATTTGGCCCGGGCCACCCCCGGCAAAATTTTTGCCGAAGGACGCCTGTTGCGCCGTGGCAAGAAGATCGCCTTTAGCGAGGCCACGCTGCGAGACGAAACCGGCGAAATTGTTGCCGCCGGCAGCGGTACCTTCAGCATCTTGCAGATCAAAGACCAAGCCTAGACTCACTCGTCCGGAATATTCGGCTCCACCAATTTCGCCAGAAACTGCAGGGATTCCTGCCAACCCAGATAGCACATGGGTTCGGGAATCATTTCCGGAATACCTTTTTGCTCAATGTGAATTGACGTGCCGCACACCACCTCCGCCAGCACTACCGTGGTCACCATCTCGCCAGGCAGGCCCGGATCGTCAAACACATCGGTATAGACCAGTCGCCGGCCGGGCTCCACTTCAATATATTGCCCGCCAAAATGGTGGGCATTGCCGGTGGTGAAATTACAGAACGACATCCGAAAACGGCCACCCACGCGCACGTCCAATTCTTCAACCCGGGCGGTAAAGCCCTCCGGCGGCAACCATCGGGCCAGAGCATCCGGATCGGTAAAAGCCCGAAAGACCTTGTCCGGGCTTGCTCGCAATACCCGATGTAACGTCACTGTTCCTGTCATTTTCTGTTCTCCACAATTAAGCGTTGGCTCATTCCACCCTGCCGGGGCAGCCCAGGTCATCTGAGCACAGAGTAGTCGAAGGCCAATGCAAGAAATCGACAAGGTCAGACTTTATTTTTCGACCCGCTCAGGCAATTTTTTGCCTCCCGGCAAGGCGTGGCTGCAGTGTGAAAATAACGGCTGGCTCCCGCGCACCTCACCCGCAGGCCGGAACTGGCAGCCAGCTCAAAAGCAGCACCGATACAGAATCAGCAAATGCAATTGAGAACGCTTTTTGTTTAGGTTATTATCCGCGCTCTAAAGCCCTGTTCGGGGTATCGCCCCTTTCAAACAGCACATCACACTTTCATTTCAATTCAGAAGGTCAACTTCATGCGCTCCAGCACACCTCGCCAGCTCCTGGCGCTGTCTTGCACGGCTCTCATTGCTCACCCCGCATTGGCGGAACCGAAACGCGAGGAGATGATCGTTACCGCTAACCGGATCGAACGCCCCCTAAGCACCATTCCCAATACGGTGACCGTAATCAACAAGGCGGATCTTGATCAGCAATTGGCCATTAGCAACGACCTGTCCACCGTGCTCGGCAATCTCATCCCCAGCTTTTCCCCCAGCCGGCAGAAGATGACCAACGCTGGCGAGAGCTTGCGCGGCCGCAAACCGCTGTACATGATTGATGGCGTGCCCCAATCCAACCCCCTGCGTAACGGCGGCCGGGACGGACGCACCATCGACCCGGTGGTGATTGAGCGAGTGGAAGTGCTGCACGGCGCCAATGCCATTCACGGTTTGGGCGCGGCCGGCGGTATCATCAACCTGATTACCCGGCGCCCTGGCGACGAACTGGAACAGAGCATCCGTTTCGATACCGCCTTTCAAACCGAGGATCTGGGCGAAAGCGCCGACTACGGTGTGACCTACAGCGTTGCCAACCGCATTGGCCAGGCCGACGTGCTGGCCAGCCTCACTTACCGCGAGAGCGGCATCCTCTATGATGCCAATGGCGAGGTAATCGGCGCCGACAACACCCAGGGTGACACCATGGATTCGCGCACCCTGAACGGCTTTTTTAAGGGCGGCTACAGCTGGGGCGAACAGCGGGTCGAGCTGACCGTGAACCGCTTTGATATCAAGGGCAACAACGAATGGGTATCCGTCGCCGGTGACGTGAGCGAGGATATTCCGAGCAGCGCAGAAAAAGGCACGTTACCGGGCGAAGGCGCACGCAACCGGGTGACCACACTCAGCCTGGCTTACAGTCACGATGATTTCTTTAGCCAGCACCTGCGCGTTCAGGCCTTCGACCAGGACTTCGAAGCCACCTACGGCGCCGAAGCCACCCCACTGGCCACCTTCCAGGATCCGGCCTACGGCCCGGACCTGCTGGACCAATCCCAAAACAACTCTGAAAAACGCGGGGTCAAAGTCACCCTGTCCAAAGACGAGGTTGCTGGCCTGCCGGTGAACCTGGTGTATGGCATCGACCTGCTTCGTGACGAGACCTGGCAGGCGCTGATCCAGACCGGTCGCAGCTGGGTACCCGAATCCGAGTACGAAAATATTGCCCCTTACCTGCAGGCCGAGTACACCGGCATCGACAAAGTGGTATTGACCAGTGGCGTGCGCCACGAGCGCTCAACTTTAAGCGTGGATGACTTCACTACCCTGGCCTCCTACGGCAGCCAGTTTGTGGAGGGTGGCGAGCCCGACTTCAGCGAAACCCTGTACAACCTGGGCGGCACCTATCAGGCCACTGAGCAATGGCGGGTCTTTGCCAACTACGCCGAAGCCTTCTCCATGCCCGATGTGGGTCGGGTACTGCGCGGGATCAACACCCCCGATGAGAGCGTTGAAGACTTTCTCGACCTGAAACCCATCCTGACCGAAAACAGCGAGATCGGGGTGGAGTTTCAGAACGAGCAGCTCAGTGCTCAGCTGACCTATTTCACCTCAGACTCCGACTTCGGCCAGCGCCTGCAGCGCGGCGCCGACGGGGTCTACACCGTCAAGCGCGAAAAAACGGAGGTCGATGGCATCGAGTTCCGCCTGGATTGGCAGGCCTCCAACACCGACAGCTTTGGCCTGCGTTACGCCAACACCAAGGGCAAATACGACTCGGACGGCGACAACAAAGTGGATTCAGACCTGGACGGTACCAATATCGCGCCCGACCGTCTCAACCTGAGCTGGAGCCACCAGTGGTCCTACGGCATCCAATCCCGCTTGCAGATCAACCGCCTGTTGGATCGTGAAGTGCGCGACGAAAACAAGCAAGTGACCAACCGCTTCAACGGCTACACCACGATGGATCTCAGCTTGAGTTTGCCGGCCTTTGGCGGCACCATCAGCGCCGGTATTCAGAACCTCACGGACAAGGACTATTACACCTACTATTCCCAGTCCAGCCCGAATGACCTGCGCAACTTTAAGGGCATTGGCCGCAGTTACACACTGTCGTATCAGCGCAGTTTCTAACCGGCCAGATTCTGCACGGACGGCTTGGCCTTTCCTGTTGCGCAACCTGCACGGGAAAGGCCCAAACTAACGCAGCAGCATGACGCCAAGAGCCGTTTGTTCTTCGTTCTGCGTTCTGCGTTCTGCGTTCTGCGTTCTGCGTTCTGCGTTCTGCGTTCTGCGTTCAGTATCAAACCATTAACACCAGGAAGCGCCACTTGAGTCAAACCCGCAACAACCCACCCTTCCCCATCCTGCGCTCACTGCACCGCTGGTGCGGCCTGATTGTTGGCGTGATCCTGCTGGTGGCGGCGCTCAGCGGCAGCGCACTGGCCTTCAAAAAACCGCTGATTCACAGCCTGGTGTGCCCCGACGCCAGCCTGCCTGCGGATTACAGCCCGGCGCACATGCTGGCGCAACTGGAAGCCATTCGCCAGCATGGGGCCTATCAACCTACCACCCTGATCAAGGCGCCAAACGAGAAAGAACCCTTCTGGACCTTGATGGATAGCGGCAACACCGTGTTGCTCCACATCGACACGCTGGAGCCCTACCGCAACAACCTTTGGATCATCGAGACCCTCGCCTTCCTGCACAAACTTCACGTCACCCTGATGGCCGGACTCACGGGAGAAATCCTGTTATTAGTAGCTGGCATTGGCGGCATCGGCCTGTGCGTCACCGGTCTGGTTATCTGGTGGCCGGGGCGCCGGGGATTTCGCTGGCGCTGGGTGTTTCCCAAGTCGATTAAGTCCCCTCTGCTACTGCAATACCATCGCCACAGCGGCGCTGCCAGCGCCCTGCTGACTGTCGTGTTACTACTCACCGGCAGTCTGATGATGTGGCAGATTGTGGTCTCCCCCCTGCTGCCAAAAGACCCACCCACTCGGGTAGCTGCCGCCGTCCCCGCCCGCGATCACGATGCTACCAATGTGCAAGCCATGTTCGCTCAGGCAGTCGCCGAGATGCCCGATGGCTGGCCCACCTACATTCGCTTTGGCGCCAACGAGCGGCCTGACTTCTCTGTGCGCTTTCGCCTGCCTGACGAATGGCACCCCAATGGTCGAACATCGGTGATCATCGAACGGGACAGTGGCGATATGTTGGTTAGCCCTCGCTCCGATGAGGCCAGTACTGCCCGCTGGTTAGTTAACCAGCTCTACCCACTGCACTCGGGTTTCGGCATGGGCACGCTTTATAGCGTTGCGGTGTTCGCGGGTGGACTGTTTATGGCATGGCTGGCGATCTCAGGCGGCTGGGCATATCTGCGGCGCAGGCGCTTGCACTGAAGACGCTAGACGCTAGACGCTAGACGCTAGACGCTAGACGCTAGACGCTAGACGCTAGACGCTAGACGCTAGTATTGTGGTGTTGCGATTTGCGGTCGTCCACCGCTTAACGACAGCACTGCTTCCCTGTCATTCTCGGCGCACTGTTTGTTTCGCCTGTCATTCCGGGCGCACTGTTTGTTTCCCTGTCATTCCCGTCGCGCCGCTTGCTTCTCCGTCATCCGGACGCGCTGTTTGTTTCTCCGTCATTCCGGACGTGCTATTTGTTTCTCTGTCATTCCGGGCGCGCTGTTCAGCGAGCCGGAATCCAGTCAGCTCACACCAAAAACCCGCAGCTTAGGCCTCGAGCAATTCGTCAACTGCCGCCGCCAGACAGGCTTTAAAGTCTTCGATGTCCGGCATGATCTCTTCGGTGGTAATAATATTGAATGACAGTTTGCCATTGTAGCTAGGGGTCGCAATAAACAAGCCCATGCCGTCGGCCAGCGGCGTCATGCCATTGACGTTAACAATCGGATGACCGCACAGATACAAGGGCTGGGTCGGACCCGGCACATTGGACACAAACAGATTGCAGGATTTGGCCACCACCCCCGACGTCACAATTAATTTGCTCATCAGATACTGCTCAGTGGCCGGTAGATGTTTCATCACCGAGGTCATCAGCCGGGACGACAGCCCCAGCTCACCTCGCTTGGCCATTTGCGTTGCCTCGTGAATGGCTGCCAGCCGCTTCAGCGGCTCATGCGTGTCAGTGTAAATGGGCACGCTCATCGCCGAAATATTATTACCGCCTCTGGACTGATTTTCGCCGCCAGCGCTTCGGGCATTCACCGGAATCCAGGCGCTAAGGGGCAGCACCGGTAAATCCTCATGGCTCTCCAGATAACGGCGTAAAGCACCGGCGCAGACCGCCAGCACCACATCATTCAGGGTGGCACCCTCCACCTTGCGGCGAATCTGGCTGAGCAGGGCGATGGGAAAATCGATGGCGTCAAAGACTTTGTTCTCGCTAACCCGTCGGTTAAAACGCGACGGCGGCACCGTAGGCAAAGTATTGCCGCCCTGCCAGCGATCCTTAATGGCCGCCACAATGCTCTTGGATTCCTGGCTGATGCTCTTGGTCAACTGCAACGGCGCCCGCCAGCGATTAACCAGTGCCGTACGGCCTAATTGCCAAATCCCTTTGCGCCCGGTGTCAACCGCCACCTGGGGTGGCAATTCCCCCACCGCCGGTGTCCCGTCGGCATCGATATCGGTCAGCAAACCAATCAGCTGCATTAGCGCTGCACCATCAACCGCAGCGTGGTGCACCCGGCAAATCACCGACACTCCCTTGCCCACCGGGCCATTACAGTTCACATCGGTAAGCACCGTCACATCCCATATTGGCCGGGACATATCCATTGGCGCGGCATGTAGCTGGGCAATCGCCCGCCGCAATTCTGACCAGTCACCGGGGGCAGGCAGGCTCGCCTGATCAAAGTGATATTCGGGCAAGAACTCTGCGTCCTCCACCCAATAGGGAAAGTCCAATTCGGCAGGCAGACGCTTTATTTTCTTGCCGTAAAAGGGCAGCAGCCGGAAGCGGCTCTTGAAGTGTTCAACAATATCCTGATACGCAAGGGGGTCCTTGTCACTGCCATCCAGATGGATCGCCAGGGTGACATGGGAGGGATTACGCGCGGTTTGCATGTAAAGAAATTGGGCATCCTGAGCTTGAAGCTGCTCCATGTTTGTCTCACTGTAGCCATTTAATTGTGATTGTTATTACGCGGGAGACTCGGCCTCCCAGTCCTTGTGATGTTCGTCTGTCCCCTTTGTCTGTGGGGTATACCCGACCACGGGAGCACTTTCGCTCGTAGAAAGTTAGCTGGCCCGGGCGCTGCCGTGGTTGTTATCTAACGTGTTCTGAAACAGCTGTCGTACCGCTTCAATATGCTCCGCCATATTGGCGCGGGTCCACTGACTCACATCGATGGGTGGCAATACGTCCACCTCGACGGTGCCGGGCCGGTAGACAAAATCTCCCTTGGGCGCGACATCCAGAGCGTTGTGAATCACAATGGGCACCATCGGCACTCCCGCCTGCATGGCCAAATGAAAGGGGCCTTTTTTAAAGGGGGCCAGGGTTTTACTCACTGTGCGGGTGCCTTCGGGCGCCACCGCAACCGACAGCCCCTCGTGTTTCATCTTCTCTACCAACGGCGCCATGGTGGCAATGGCACTGGCCGCGTTCTTGCGGTCAATCAACACCACACCGGCCATCTCCATGGCTTTGCCAACCAGGGGCATCTTGCGAATTTCCGCCTTGCCAATGCCGGCAAAATTGCGCCGCAACAGCCGCGCGGTAATCATCACGTCGGCTTTGCTTTGGTGATTAATCAAAAATACCGCCGGTCTCAGCGCCCACAGATTTTCCTCACCGCGCACCACCAGTTTCAGTCCGGTTAAGGCACTGGCTGTATCGGCAAAGAGTGACATGGAAAAGTTGCGCGCCTCCTGGCGGTCGCCAGTCAAGGCCCACACTGGCAGACCCGACATTACCGAGGTCACCACGCTGCCTGTGGCCGCCGCGCTGCGGGCGTAGTCCATCAATGAGGGGCGGCCGCGACTGCTAAAGCGGCGAATTGGCCAGGCCCGACGCTCTGCCACTTCCCGCAGTCGGCGGCTAGGGTTTACAGCCCGTGGCTGTCCCACCCGCTCCAGCAATTCAATGTCGTCATAACTGTCAGAGTAAAAGTAACTTTTGCGCAGGTCGCAGCCCTGGGCTTTGGCCAACTCCTCGGCGGCCTGCACTTTACCGGCCCCAAAGCAAATGCGCTCACCCAGGTTGCCAGTGAAGGCGCCGTTTTCCAGCTCGAGCTCCGAGCACATCACATGTTCAATACCGAGCGCCCGAGCACAGGGCATCACCTGATAAGGGCTTGCTGAAGACACAATGGCCACGGTGTGACCCAGTTCCTGATGGGCCTCGATCAGCGCGCGCATTTCTGGAAACACCCGCCGGGCCAGCTCCTGCTCATAAATCTTTTCAGCCAGATCCCAGTAATCCGATTCCAGCTGCCCGGCCATGGCCTCGGCGCTGATTTTCAACAGGGCGTCAAAGGCCAGCTTGCCCGCGCCGAACTGGGTCAGCGCCTTGCTGATCGCCAGCATCTCCCGGGCGCCAATATGGCGCCGGCGGGCCTGCTCTTTGAGCAGCGAAAACGCCGAATACCCAGCGATAATGGTGCCGTCAAAGTCAAACAACGCGGCAACCTTGGGGCCCGTTGGTGCCCTGGCCAACTCTGCCGTTACCTCGGAATACAGTGCCACGCTAATGCCCTCCCATCGCGACCGGATGTGACTGGTGAGTTAGGCATTTGACCACTTTGCCGCTATTCGGTCTAATGCCATTTCATGCCAAGGTATGCACAAAGCGAATACCAATGAATACCACCAAACTGCGCTATGCCATTGCCATTGATCACTACGGATCAATGAGCGCCGCCGCCCGTCAAGTGCATATCTCCCAGTCCAGCCTGACCAAGAGCATTGCCGAGCTGGAGCAGGAGCTGGGCTTCCCCCTGTTTGTCCGTCACTCCCGGGGCGTAACCGCCACCCCCGAGGGCCGACAGTTTATTGATCGGGCCAGCCGGATCGTGGCCGACTTTGACCGACTGCGCAGCGATGCCAAAGCCCGGCGCAACATTAAGGAATCGCTGTTACGAATTGTGGTTTGTCCGCCGCCGATGGTGACCCTGCTCAACCCAGCCCTCCCGGACACGTTGGCAAAGAACCCCGACGTGGAGGTGGAAGTGCTATCGGCGTCAACCGCCCGCGCGATCACCATGCTCCGGGCCGGCGATGTGGATTTGCTGGTCGGTCCCGAGCGCCCCATTGTTGGCGAGGGCGAATTCAAGGTCATTCCTTTGCCGCCCTTCTCGTCCTTTTTCTTCGCATCCCGCAGCCACCCCCTCAGTCGCAAGCGGCGCATCACTGCCGCTGACTTTAAGCCGTTCCCGCTGGTTCTGGTTGAGCGACAAGGCGCCAGCATCGAATTTGTGGACCGGCTGTTCGGCGGCCACCGTCTGCCACCCGATCAGAAGGTCCACACCGTTGGCCACTTTCCCCTCACCTGCGAGATCGTCGCCAAAACACCAGCCATTGGCCTGGCCGGCGAGGCTTATCGCACCAATAAGGAATTTCTGAAACGCTTTGCGGTGCTGCCCATCTCATTGGGACAGCCCTCCCGTGTTTGCGCCTGCTATCGACAGGGTGACGACCTCTCCGCCGTTGCCCGGGCGCTGATAAAGACAATGGGCGGCGCGCACAGTTAGTCAACACGGAAACAGCGCGAACTGCAGATTGAGGCAATCCACCGATATTAACATCAAGGTAAACCCGCCCAACGACCGGCGCCGTTATACTCACTGACTCATTACTCTGCTGTTGCGCCACCAGCACTCAATAACAGGCCACCTTCATGCGCGTACTTGCGATTGCTTTCACTCTGCTCAGTCTGTCCACACCCGGACTGGCTGACATCAATTTGGGCGCCAGCGTCTCCACCGCGGGTGTCGGCCTGGAACTGGGCTACCGCCATAGCGCTCTGTTCAACACCCGTGTTGGCGGTCTGTTCGGCAAAGTGCAGTTTGACACCGAAGGCGATAATACCAACGGTGTCGACGGCGACGAGCTGGAATATGAAAACGACATCAAATTGAAAAACGCTTATCTCATTGGAGATTGGTATCCCCGGGGTGATCGCTTCCGCCTCAGCATCGGCGCCTTTCTCAACAACAGCGACGCCCGTATCGTAACCCGATGCCGGGCCCTGAGTTTGATCTCCGGCTTTGAGACCTGCGAATTTGGCGACTCGGTATTTCTTCCCCTGGTGCTGGGAGAAATTCGCACCACGGTGGACTTCCAGCCAGTTTCACCCTATCTCGGTGTTGGCTGGGGGACCCGTCCCGAGAAAGGCATCAACTTCACCGCCGACCTGGGTGTGCTCTATCTCGGCGAAGCCGACGTCACCATGCGCTCCACCGGCATTTGCCAGAGTACCGATTTCTGCCGCGCAGAACTGAAAAAAGAAGAGCGGGAAATTCAGAAAGAGCTGGAAGAGTATCGCTTTCTGCCCATTCTGCGTCTTGGGGTCAATTATCAGTTCTGATCACGAGTGCGGCCTGATCAGTAACTTTCCACCGCAGAGGGCGGGCACCCATAAACACAGGAAAAAGCGCGGGGGAAAGCTCGCCCGCGCCGCCAGAATATAACCTCTGAAGTCATATAATGCGGAAGGCCTTGTCTGAAATGTAAGCCCTGATTACTCTCGACCGTGGGGTGGAGTCCACAAATTGAAAACTAACACTTAAGATCAGCCACGAAACTACGCTGGCTAGCGACTCCCAAAAATAAAAACAATCACCGACCTGGAGGGTTCTCATGGTGAAGAAAGGGACTGTACTAGGTATTGCTCTGGCATTGGTAAATGCCGGCCACGCACAAGATCAAACACCAACAAATGAAGCAGCACCCAAAAAACGCAGCAGTATTGTTGAAGAGGTGCTGGTTACCGCCACCAAACGCGAGGCCGACCTGCGCGACATTCCTCTCAGTATCGATGCCTTTACCGGCGACGCTCTGCGGGATATCGGCGCTGACAGTGTAGAGTCCATTGCCCGCTTTTCCTCCGGGGTTTCGGTTAGCCCCGGTCTCGACCCGGAAGCCGCCCAGGTCATTATCAGGGGCGTGTCCACCGATACCTTTTTCACCTTCTTTACCCGAACCTTCGGGCTGTTTTACGAAGATGTTTCCCTCGTTAACCCGTCCATCCTCGGCCCCCAGCCGAACGTGGACCCCTTCGATATGCGCACCGTGGAAATTCTGAAAGGCCCCCAAGGCACCCTGTTTGGTGGCTCCGCCCTGGCCGGCGCCATTCGCTACGTGCCTAACAAGCCCGATATGGAAGACAGCTACGGCAAGATTGCTGCCCAGGTCGGTGATCACGCCCGCAGCGAAAGCCAATCACACCGCTATGACCTGATGTGGAACCAGCCCCTCACCGACAACCTCGGTGTGCGGGTGGTGGGCAGCAAATCTGACCGCCCCGGTTACGTGAAGGATTTGCGCTCGGGAGAGGACGACATCAACTCCAGCGATGCCTCCCAGTTTCGCGGTATTGTGACCTGGGACGCCAGTGACAGTCTGAGCTTTACCCTGAATTACTTCCGCCGGGACACCCACCAGGACGACGGCGCCTTTGCCAACAATGACCAACGCCCGGAGCACAGCGAACGCTACTTTCCCGATGTGGTCGACTCCACCACCGAGATTTTGGTGGCCAGCGCTGACTGGGCCCTGGAGCCCTTCAGCATCAAGGCAATTGTCAGCAATATGGACAAAGAGTATCCCCAGCGCCTGGACTACTCCCAGTTTATTGGCACCTCCACCGCCGGCCTCGGGCTGTACGGCGACACCTTTGTTGAGTCGTCCCAGCCCACTGCCGAACTGCGAGTGGTGTCCAACGCCCCAACCGAATCGGATTGGTGGATTTTCGACGAATGGAGCTATGTCGCCGGTTACTTTTACGTGTTCAGCGACCAATTCCTGGAGCTGAACCTGGGCACCGCCGAGACCGGCAATGTCTTGCAAATTCTGGGCGATGTCGAAGCCACAGAACACGCGCTGTTCTTTGACCTGACCCGAACCCTCGGCGAGCGCTGGGAATTTGGCTTTGGCGGGCGCTACTTTGAGCAGACCACAGAAGCGGTGATGGTTACCGGCATCACCGCGGTAGACTCCCTGGTCACCGGCTCGCCGCTGGATATTCTCGAACCGGTTTTGACCAGCCTGCCGGTGGGCACAGAAGTGGAGCTGAGCCGCCGGGATGGCAAGATCAGTGAAACCGTGTTCAATCCCAAGTTCACCCTGCAGTGGCGCTTCACCGATCAAGTGTCCTTTTTCACCTCAGCAGTGCGGGGCTTCCGCTACGCCGGCGCCAACCAGAACCCAACCCTCGACCCCAACGTGCCGCTGTTCTTTGAATCGGACGATATCTGGAACTACGAGATCGGCACCCGCACAGAGTGGTTTGAGGGCGCTCTGCAGCTGGACCTGACGGCCTTTCTGTTGAAGTGGAAAGACTTGCAGGTGCAACAGCGGGACTACACCGGAGCCTTTGCCTACACCGATAACGTCGGCGGCGCAGAAAACAAGGGGCTGGAGTTCGCGATGAACATGCTGCTGCCCGGCGGCTTTGCGACCAAGCTCAATCTGTCCTACGTGGATGCCCGCACCACCACCTTCTTTGACGACTTCCAGGGCCCCGCGCCGGAGGGCACCGAACTGCCCGGCACCTCGCCCTTCTCAGGTTCGCTGCTACTGTTGTGGATGGGCGAAACCGGCCCGGCCCAAACCACCGCCACCCTGTCTTACACCTACCAGAACCGTAACTACAACAACCTGCCCCACACCTACGAGCACCCCGCACTGGGGCTGCTGGGCGCCAGTGTGAACATGCGTTTTTACAAACTGCCGGGGGAACCGGCGGTCAGCCTGGTAGGCAACAACCTGACCAACGAGTTTGAACCCGGCGTGGTGTTCGATACCCCGAATACCGGAGGGATACTGACCATCTTTAACCCGCCCCGGTCGGTAACCCTGGGTATCGAATTCTCGCTATGAAGCGCGTAGTGAAACCCAGTCGGAAATCACTTCCGCTGTTATACCTACGCTTGGGCGGCGGTTTTTCACCACTGACTACGCGGATCAGACGGGCCTTTTCCGTCGGTGTATTTTCCCTCGCGCTCGCTTCAATCATTACAGCAACACCCGCCTACAGCGCTGACTGGGAGCTGCGCCACGAAGACGACAACGTGCGGGTTTATCGTCGGGATGTGGCCGACACCAACATCGACGCCATCAAGATCGAAAGCCATTTTGATGCCGACATGGCCGCCGTCGCCGACCTGCTCAGCAACCCCGCTCGCCGCCAAAGCTGGGACGAGCTGTGCAAGGTCGCCCGCTGGGTAGTGCCGCCTGCCCAGCAAGGGCCACAACAGGACCTGCTGGGAACGCTCTATCTCTACTACGATATGCCCTGGCCAGTGAAGGACCGGGACATGGTCATGCAAACCCGCATCCAGCGCAGCGCCGAGCAGATTGTGATCCGCGGCGATGCGGTGACATTAGATGCCGAGGCCCCCAAGACCGTGTCCACAGGTGATGCCAAGCGCCTGAAAAACGCCTGGTACGAATGGCGCATCCAGGCCACTGAATCTGGCGGCAGCCAGGTCACCGCCACCATGTTTATGGACCCGGACGGCCCCATCCCCGCCTGGCTACTCAATCATTTATCAGTGACCCAGCCCAGCAAGAATATTGAAACCATGAAAGCGCTGTTAGATGCTTCGAAAAAAGCCCCTGATCAGTGATCAATTAACACTGATTGGATTGCACCTGCTCGCTGGCATTATTGCCCTCAGCCAGTGGACCCTTCCCTAACGGTCAGGGAACGACAAAGTCGATACAAGAGGTCCCCAGTTGGTCTCTGAGCGCAGCGAAGAGCCCACAAACAAAAGCACCGCACTCGATGCCGTACCGGTACCAATAGCGCAGTGCTCCCCGAACGCTGGTACCACCGACAGTGGCCCCTTCCCTGACGGTCAGGGAACGACAAAATGGAACCGTGCCGAGCCACATATACATCGCTGTTCTGCGTTCTGCGTTCTGCGTTCTGCGTTCTGCGTTCTGCGTTCTGCGTTCTGCGTTCTGCGTCTAGCGTCTAGCGTCTAGCGTCTAGCGTCTAGCGTCTAGCGTCCGACCCAAAAACCCTCACCCCTTCGGCAACCGCGCCAAATAACGATCCAGCTGATTGGCAAAAGCCTGCTTCTCGCGCTGGCCGTAGGCGGCGCTGCCGCCAGTGTGAACACCGCTGCTGCGCATGGTGTCCATAAAGTCGCGGATATTCAGTTTACTGCGCACGGTGTCGGCGGTGTAGAGCTCGCCCCGGGGGTTCAGGGCCAGAGCGCCCTTGGCAATCACCTCGGCGGCCAGGGGGATATCACTGGTAATGACCAGGTCGCCCTTTTCGGTGCGCCTGACAATTTCGTTGTCGGCCACATCAAAGCCCGAGCTGACCTGCAGGCTGCGAATATTGGCCACCGGCGGTACACGAACCATCTGGTTGGCCACGAAGGTGAGCGATACCCCGGTACGCTGGGCCGCCTTGAACAGAATCTCCCTTACCACCACCGGACAGGCATCGGCGTCCACCCAAATCTGCATCAACTCACTCTCCATAACACTGCCGCGCCAGCGCAACAGTCATCGTTTCTGGTGTTGGCGACGTACACCGCCGAGGCGGCAAAGTGTAACGCCTTTTAGGCATGGCTTCCCCTTTGCCGACTCCATGACCGCGGTTTCAACAGGAGACAAGCGATGCCTCACCCGCCAACAAATCTGGTTATCGGCGCCAGCGGCGCGATCGGCTCGGCCGTGGCCGCCGCGCTGGCTGCAACCTCACACCCGCTGATCACTGTCAGCCGCCAGCCAACGCTGGCCATACAGTTCGACGGCCCCCATCGGCACCTGCAATGCGATTACAGCAGCGAAGCGATTGCCCGCTGCGCTGCAAGTCTGAATCAGGCGGCACTGAGCCGGGTGGTGATCTGCAACGGTCGCCTGCACGACAACCCTATCTGGCCAGAGAAGCGCCTGGAGGAGCTCACCAGCGAAGCCATGCAAGCGCTGTTCACCAGTAATGCCGTGGTGCCCCTGCAGTGGTTGCAAGCTTTGCTGCCCGCCGCCAAAGGGAAACAGCCCTGTGTGATCGCGGCGCTCAGCGCCCGAATCGGCAGCATCGGCGACAATGGCCTGGGCGGCTGGTACAGCTACCGGATGTCCAAAGCCGCGCTCAATATGGGGTTGCAAACGGCAGCCATCGAATATGGTCGGCGGGCAAAGAATGCCCGACTGCTGGCCTTTCACCCCGGCACCACCGACAGCGCACTCTCTGCCCCCTTCCAGGCCTCGGTGCCTCCGGAGAAATTGTTCAGCCCCGACTTTGTCGCGCAGCAATTACTCCGCGCCATGACCGAGACCGAATCCCAGCCCCCCGGCGCGGCCCGCTTTGTAGACTGGCAGGGCAAAACCATTCCCTGGTGAGCGCGCCACGTGAGGGAGAACGGGTGAAGGCACGGCCACTCCATTCACCGCCCCCATAAAACCCCACCCCGGCGACAAGGCCTGCTTGCTACCTCACAACTCTCATTGCACGGGCAATGCCGATCTACGCCAAACGACGCAGGATCGATTAGGGACTATTACTGATAGTTTCAATAAGGGCCAAAATTTAGTCTGACGGAGCGGCTCCCCTTAAGTGGGCGGCCCCGTTGTGGCACCCACTTCTTGAGTTTCACCGGTTTGCGCCGCCAACCCCAATTTTCTAGAGGAACCCGAATGATCACCCCAAGGCCGTTGCCGACGCCATGAGCAAAGCGAGCAGAATCCACCACAATTTGCACGGTGAGGCCTGTCAACGGCTGGCCAATATCAACCGGGCAGAGAGAGTGGTTCTAGGATTAATTCTGTTTGCGGTGATTGCCGGCAGTATTTTTATCGATCACCTCGTGCGCCAGGACCACGTCAAACAACTTCGGCTCAGTGTCGCCAACGAAGTCAGTGTGCTGCGAGCCCAACTCGCGGGCAACATCCAAAGTAACGTGCATCTGCTGTGGGGCATGATTGGCGCCATCCAGCACGACCCCAACCTGGACCAGGAAGCCTTCGCCAAGCTGGCCGCTCCCCTGTTTACCAGCGAGAACCAACTGCGCAGCATCGGCGGCTCTCGAGATTTGATCCTGCGCTACATTTATCCGGTAAAGGGTAACGAGCGCGCCCTCGGGCTGAATTTTCGCGACAAGCCAGAGCAGCTCGTTGATGTCATGCGCGCCCACCAATCCGGCAGAATTTCCATTTCTCCCCCGCTTAAGTTGGTGCAAGGCGGCACCGGCATGATCGCCCGCATTCCGGTCTATATTAGCGATGACAACGGCAGCACTCTTTGGGGAACACTGTCTGCGGTGCTGGATATCGACAAACTATTTAGCGCCAGCGGCCTGCAGCCCCGGCAATCCGACCTGCAAGTCGCAATACAACGCATCACCGACGAAGGCGACAGCGTGGTCTTTTACGGTGATGCTGCGCTTTTCGATAGCGAGCGCGCGGCCGTCATCGACCAGGTCCGGCTGAGCCATGAAACCTGGAAACTGGCCGCCGTACCCAATGGCGGATGGCACTACGACCCCGCTGCGGTATGGGCCATCCGCCTCACCCTGCTCGCCGCCAGCCTGCTAATTGTGGTTCCGGTAGTGATGGTCGCCAGGCTGACCCGCCGGCAACGGGAAGAAGACCTGCTGCACAAAGGCTTGTTTGAAAACGCGCCCATCGGCATCGTATTGACCAAACTGGAGACGGGCAAGCCCTACCGCTGGAACAAGTCGGCGGAGGCCATGACCGGCTACAGCACCGAGGAGCTGGCCAGTCTCACCACCGATGACCTCATTCCCCGCGACCGCGTTGCCGAAATTGCCACCATCAACCGGATGATAAAAGATGCCGGGCATTTCGGCCCAATCGAGTATGAGCTGCTGCGTAAGGGCGGCAAGCACCTACCCATTGTGGTCAGCGGCGTACTCGTTCAAGACAACCAGGGCAGCTTGTACTCCTGCTCGATGATAGAGGACATCAGCGCCCGCAAAGCAGCAGAAAAGGCCCTGCTCGATCAGCAAAACATGCTGGAGGCCATGAGCGAGCAGGCCCGTATCGGTGCCTGGGAATATACCCCGGCCACCGACACCCTGTATTGGTCGAGCATGGCCAGAAAAATCTTTGACGAAGCGCCATCGGTAATGCCTTCCCTCGAGGTGGGCTTTAGCCATTTTCAGCACCTGGAGGACCGGCAAAAAATTCAGGCAATGTTGGAGCGCTCCATCGAAAACGGCACCCCCTTTCATGCCGAGGCGTTAATCCGGACCGCTCAGGGACGTGATCTCTGGGTGAAAGTCACCGGCCGGGCAGAGTTCGTTGACGGCACTTGCCGACGGGTTTATGGCTCACTCCAAGACATCGACGCCCGCAAACGCAGCGACCGTGAGCTGCTCTGGGCCAAGGAACAGGCCGAGGCGGCCACCCGCGCCAAAGGCGACTTCCTGGCGACCATGAGTCATGAAATCCGTACCCCCATGAACGGCCTGCTGGGGATGCTCGGCATGCTGGAAAAAGCCCCCCTGCGCCAGGAGCATGCCCACCAACTCAAAATCGCCAAATCGAGTGCCAACAGCCTGCTCAGCCTGATCAACGACATTTTGGATTTCTCCCGGGTGGATGCTGGCAAGCTGGAGCTGGAGCAACGCGACTTTGACTTGCGCCGGGCACTGGATGAGCGCTGTGAGGCAATGGCGATCATGGCCCAGGACAAGGGCCTGGACCTGGTCACCGACTTTCACGCCATCGATGTCGACCTGGTACACGGCGACGTCAATCGGGTACTACAAGTGGTGAGCAACCTGCTGACCAATGCCATCAAATTCACCCACGAAGGCGAAATTCTTATTCAGGGAAGCCTGGTAGACGACAGCAAACACCATATTTTTACCTGCTCGGTTACCGACTCCGGCCCCGGCGTCCCCGCCGATAAAATCAGCCAACTCTTCCAGCCCTTTACCCAGGTGGACGCCAGCACCACCCGTCGTTACGGCGGCACGGGCCTCGGCCTGGCCATCTGCAAAAACCTGTGCCGGGTGATGGGCGGCGATATTCGCGCCAATAGCGTGGTCGGCAAGGGCAGCTGTTTCAGCTTCCACCTGCGCCTGCAAAAATCGGAGAAAGCCCAGCCTCTGATGCCCACCCTGGCCGGGCCACCCCTGAGCGTGGTGATGGCCTGTCGCGGCCAGGCCCAGCACATCGCCGCCAAACACCAGCTGCACGATTGGGGTGTCGATTTTCAGGCAATGGAGCTGCGCGAACTGGAGTTTCGCCTGCGCGAATTACAACGAGACAAATCCGCGCCCGCCTGCCACCTGTTGATCATGGATTTTGTCGGCGAAAATCAGCAGCGCAACATCGCCGATATTCGCCACACCGGTGCCCTGCGCAATATACCCATTGTTGCCCTGACCGATATCCGCAGTAATGCGCGGGCGTCGTGCATGAATACCGGCTTTGACCTGGTGATGTCGCGCCCGCTGACCGGTGACAACTGGAGCACACTGCTCGCACTGGCCGAAGAATTTGCCAACGATCCCAACCAGCGCTGCTCATTGCCCAGCCAGGAGCTGCGCGCGCTGGAGCAGCCCACCGACGTCACCGTCTGGCCAAGTCACGCCCGGGTGCTGGTTGCCGAAGACAACGCCGTCAACCAGGAAGTCATGACCTGCTTACTGCAGGACATGGGGCTGGCCGTAGATATTGTCAGCGATGGCCGCCAGGCAATTCGGGCTCTGGAGAAGGCATCTAACGAGCAACCTTACTCGCTAATTCTGATGGATTGCCAAATGCCAGTGATGGACGGTTACCGGGCCAGTGCGGCCATTCGACACGGCTTGGCCGGCGAGCGTTATCGGGATATTCCCATCATCGCGGTTACCGCCAATGCCATGCAGAGTGACCCCGAGAAATGCGTTCAGGCGGGTATGACCGATTACATCAGCAAGCCCGTCGACCCCAAGGAATTGCGCAGCCGTCTGCAGCAATGGCTGACCCATGAGACCGAAGAGCAGGAGCCCAGCCAACGCCCGGCCGCCGAGGATGGCATTAACACCGTGTGGAAACGCGATGTGGCCCTGGAGAATGTGCTCGGCCAGGAAGCCACCCTGCGCAAACTGGTAGACCTGCTGCTCCAGCGGCTGCCAGACCTGGAGGATAAACTGATGCAGGCCTTTGCCGATGGCGACCGGGAACAGGTTCAGTTTTTTGCCCACTCTATCAAGGGCAGCGCGGGGCAGTTGCACTGCCCCAAACTCTTCGAGGCCGCTGCCGATATCGAACAAATGGCCGGAAAAAACAAACTCGATGCCGCCGCCGACCTGCAGGACTATCTGAGCGATTGCTGCCATGAACTGCTCGAGGTGTTACGCAAGGAAGTGGCCAGCGGCAACGCCGAGAGCGACAGCAAAACCGGGTGAGCCCGTCAGGCGCCCGCGCTACAATGCCGCATCGTCAGCGCCTTGCCATCGAGCCAATGCCCTCAATCACCCCCGCCCAAGCTCATCAGATCGACACGTTGCTGCTGCGGCATCAGGCGCTGTGGCGCAGCCATAGCTACGGCATTCACTGCCCGGACTGGTTGCCGGATCACCCAGAACTTACCCATCGGCTCCTGTCCCTGTCAGATCAGGTGGTACAGCAACTGCAAGCCGATGACAGCGCGCTGCTCGCCACCGCGGCCGATTGCTTCGCAGATGCCCAGCAGATCCAGGACATCATTCAGCCCTTTCAATGGCGGGATGCCCCGCTGCCCTCAGAAGAGCCGCCCAGCGGTATTCCCGGCAGAAAATGGCAACAGATTCGGCATTTCCTTGGTCGCGCAAGGTACCTCGAAAAAAACACGGAGCAGAAGTCTAACACCATTATAGAGTGGTGCAGTGGCAAGGCCCATTTGGGGCGCGCCGCGCACTCGCTCACCGGCCAGCCCGTGCTCGGGCTCGAAATCGACCCCGACTTAGTCGCCGCAGCAAACCGGCACTATGAGGGCACTGGCATCACCGTCGCCCAGTGCGATGTTCTCAGCGACGCGGTCCGGCAATACCTGACACCGCCGCCCACCACCATCCTGGCATTACATGCCTGCGGCGGCCTCCACCAACGGCTGCTGACCAGCACCAGCGAGCAGCAATGCCCCCACATTGTCCTTGCGCCTTGTTGTTATCACCGCTTCAACGCCGGTTACCGCGCTTTATCCTGCCCCTTGCGTGACAGCAATCTTCAACTAGAAAACCACGACCTGCGCAGCGCCGTGCGCCAAAGCTGCACTGCCCGGGCGGGCGAAATCCATCAACGACGTGAACTGCAAGCCGGCCAGCTGGCGTTCAGAGTCTTATTACAAGACAACGGCCTTGATCCCGCCATGCCCCTTCCCAGCCTCAAACACCCAGGCCGCTCAAAAGTGCAGGAAGGTGACGATCTGGCAGGGCTGTTTGACACCTACGCGCAGCGCAAAGACATCACCCCCCGTCTGCGGCGCGCCCAGGAAGACTACCGGGCGCTCGGGCAATCGTTACTGGCCCGGGCCGAACGCCTGGAGCTGGCCAGAATGCTGTTTAGACGACTACTGGAATTGCGCTGCGTGTTCGATAGCGCCTTGTATTTGCAGGAGAGGGGTTATCAATGCGCGGTAGAGGCCTTTTGCCCACCCGGTCTCAGCCCCCGAAATTTGCTTATCAGCGCAACAAAAAGCCCTTAACCGCTAGGGCGACTCCAGGTGACCACAGTCGCTGCACTTGCGCGTGTTCTTCACCGGAAACAGCGGAAAATCCAACCCCAGAAATACTAAAAAAGCCCAGCGTCGCCCCCGCTGAAACGGCGCCACATTCTCACTGCCACAGCGGGCACAACGTGCCGGCGCTGTTCCCTGCTCCGCATCCACCTCCGCCGACAAGTCCTCCGCGAGAACCTCGCGGGCCCGGGCTTCATAAGCCGAGGGCACCTGAAGCCGAACCCCGCCCAGCGCATTGGAAAACAGCCACTGCATATTGATGGTCTGTTCATCGGCCACAAACGCGGGAATGCCCTCCGCATCCAGACGCGCCCGGGCGATCTGGGCTTCATAGGGAAATGAAAATCTTGCGACTGTCGTCAACATACCCGCCTCGCCCAACATCACCCAACATCGCCCGGCAGCCCCAACGGCTCCCGGCGCAATACGGCCCGCCCACTTATGGGCGGCAACTGCCGCCCATCACACCGGTTTAGACCGGTTCAATCGTGGGCAATTTTCTTATCGGTAAACAGGTAATCTTTCAGCTCGTCGTTCAAGGTCGGGTCGCGGCGACGAATCCATTCCAGCACCATGGCGGCGTGCTCTTTTTCCTCATCCCGGTTGTGTTTCAGAATCGCTTTCAGCTCTTCATCCTTGCAGGCATCCATGCGCTGGTTGTACCAATCTACCGCTTCTAATTCTTCCATCAGCGACGTAATGGCACGGTGCATATCCCGCGTTTCATCAGTCAACTCGTCAATCGGCTCGTGATAACCCTCGTTTGCCATAATTGCCTCTCCTGTTTTTGTCAGACAGTTTCCTCAGACTACCCCTGCCGCCGAAAGTTTGCACGCCAAGCACTTCAGCCTAGCCCTGTTCTGCCTGCCACTCTTCAATGGCCTCCTTGGCAGAGCGAAAGGCCTCGATCCCCGACGGCATGCCGCAATACACCGTAGAGTGCAGCAGCACCTCCTGAATCTCCTCCACCGAGCAGCCATTGCGCAGCGCGCCGCGCACATGGCCTTTTAACTCCGTTGACGCTTTCAACGCCGCCAGGGTGGCAATGGTGATCAGACTGCGGGTCTGCCGCGACAAGCCATCCCTCACCCAGGTCTCGCCCCAGGCATTGGCCGTCACCATTTCTTGCAAAGGCATGGTGAAATCCGTGGCCGCGTTCAGCGCCTTGTCCACAAAGGCATCGCCCATTACCTCTCGGCGAACTGCCAAACCTTGCTGGTACTTCTGATTGTTACTGCTCATGGTGCCTCCAATTATCGATTACGGTTTATAGGCCCACCGCGCACTAAGCCCGGTGTGCATTTTCCAATGACCTCCGCAAGCACGCCAGCAAGCAGGCTTACCCGGGTCCGACGCGACCTCAGCAGCCAACGCCGATAGCTGAACGCAATTCGCGAATCCATCTGACAAGAGTTGCTTTTATGGTGACCATTCCCAATCATAGCGACGACAATAAAAGGAGAAAAAGGTATGGACACCCCGGCAGGGCATAACATCAGCGCAGGGTTTATGCGCAGATCGAATCGTCGTCAAAGCGTCACAGCACTATGTCTTTTAATCTTGCCTTTGCTGTTGGCGCTACTATTGCCAACGCGGGGACATGCTCAGGAGCCCACCCCGGAGCAGCTTCGGCAAGCCGTTCAATTCCACATGGAGGCGGCCAAGCAAGGCGATGCCAACGCCCAGCTGATGGTCTCCCAGGCTTACTGGAACGGCTGGGGTGTGTCCCAGCACCATGACATTGCCATTCGCTGGCTCAAGAAATCCGCTGACCAAAACTATCCCCCTGCCCTGACCGACTATGGCCATCGCTTACTCACCGGAACCGGGGTCACTACCAATATCAATGAAGGGCTCGCCCTGCTCGACAAAGCCTCGGCTGCCGGTTTCGCTCATGCCAAAGTGGTGCTGGGGGCCTACTACCTCAACCTCACCCTTGACCACCAAGTCGTCGATGCCAGCAAAGGCGAACAATACCTGCGCGAGGCCGTCGCCTTGGGCGACTCCAACGCCATGATGTACCTCGGCGTAATGTACCTGTTGGGGGTAGAGCCGGGCGCCAACCTAAACGCCCCGGTCCAGACGGATAAAGCCCTGCACTGGCTGACCAAATCCGCCGAAGCCCTGAACCTCAATGCCATGCTCACCCTTGGCCGCTTCTACCAGGAACCCGGCTTTCAGCAGCAGAACGCCGAGCGTGCCTACTTCTGGTTTTATCTGGTCAAACAGATTACGGGCAGCGTGGCCGATGGCCTGGTCAGAGCCGAGCTCAGCTTGAGTAAGGCAAAGCGGGCTAAAGTGCTGGATGAGGTTGAGGCTTGGCTTAAGGTGCGGGAGAGTCTGGTTCAGGCGGGTGAATAGGGTCTAAATAACACTAACGTCAGAAATTTCGCGCAAATTGTCATTCCCGCGAAAGCGGGAATCTAGGTTTGTCGGATTTTATCGTTGCTGGATCCCCGCCTTCGCGGGGATGACCCTTTTTGGGCGAGAGCCTGATTTAAGCAAAATATGCTGGATTTTAAGGGAAAATCTACAGCCTCAACGCAGCCAGCAGGGGCCGAAAAACCAGAGCGAAGCGGCGGTTTTTTGGTCCCTCTGGCTGGCTTTGTTATGAGTGCAGGTTAAGAACAATTTTTTTGCACTCGTTAAATAGTGGTTTTGCTTTATCCGGTATTTCTAAGAATGGGCTAAATTTACTGTCCAACGTCCTTATAGGATTGTGCATTTGTCCAACGAGAAAATCCATCTCCATGCACATTAGATATAGAGCGCGTAGCGAATTTTCGAAGTCAGCTTTAAACGCTACATCTCTTTTCTCGAGGCTCTCTGCCAACTTCGGATCTGACGGGCTAAACTCTTTTGACTTATTATGAACCAACTTATTGCGTGCTGAAATAAGCTTCTTAAGAGAGCCAAACGCTGGGCCAGATTTATCAATTGTTTGTCCACATACAAGTTTTGGAATAACCACCCACTTGGAAATCACATCCATACTATGAAGATGCTTCTCGCTATAGCTGTCGCCCAATTGAATTCCAGAGTAATTGTTAATTGCAGCCTCTACACAAAGAGCAGAGAAGATAATTGCTTTAACGGCGTGCTCTGTTGCCTTATAAGACAACTCTGCCTTTTCGCCTTCGTGCATGCCAGAATCATCAATGGCTTCAACTTCTAGGCATTTGACATATTCATCTTGAGCAATATCAAAGTAAACAAAATGCAATCCGCCAATCCTCGAGTGAGAATCCCTCGGATGCTCAACATATATATGTTCACCTTTCAATTGGCACTCCTTTACTCATAACATTCGAATAACAAGCGCGCTCGCTTTCTCGGCGAGCAAACCGTTAGAAATCTGCCTAACACTTTGCTGTTCATAGAATTATTGCTACCACGCAGCTTAGCCGCGTTTCGACAAATCGTGCATGCACGATTTGTGAGATAACGAGATCTCCATATTTATTTCGTCACTGTCCCATGTGATTGATAACGCGGCACTTTGGCACAGTTGCTTTCAGCAAACCGGGCATGCCTGACCGACAAACCGAGCATAGATCGTCAGCCGAAATAAATATACCGCAAAACGAGAGTCACGATGGGGACGAGGCGCCGAGCAAACCGAAGGCCTCGCAAAGTACGGCGGGATGCTCGAAGAGGCTTAGGATAACGGAGGTTGCGCCCGCCACTCGCCCGAATTGAATACACATTTTTACGCGCAAGCTCCGGTCTCGGCGGGCAACCAACCCAAGGCGCTAGCGCAGCGCCTCAAGACTCCACAGGGTATCCTGCACCGGGCCAAAATTTTGCTGCCGCTGCAGTTCCATGCGCACTTGGCCATCGAGGCGGCGGGGAATGCCGAAGCGCAGAGTGCCGGCATCGGTATACCACTCGTCGATGCGGATCAGTTTTTCCTGATTGATATCCGTGATGAAGCTGTTGTCGAAGCGGCCTTCTTCGTAGGTCATATCCGGCTTGCCGTAGCGGCGAATCAGCCGGTCGCGCACTTTATCGTAGCTGCGCCGCGCGCTGTCGGTATTGCCGATATCGTCAAATTCAATCACCAGGGTTGAGCCCAGCAGAGAGTTGCCCTGCTCGTTAAGGGCTAACCGCTGACGCAGGTCGATGCTGTCCAGCCAGCGCAATTCAAACACCCGGAGATTGCCTTGTTTGATGCCGCTTTCCGGCTTGATGCCACTGTTGGTCAGGGCCCGGTAGGCATTGCCCAAAGGCGCCCAGGCTTCCAGGCCAAACACGTCGCTGCGCACCGGACCGGTGGCCACGGCACTGGCGTACTGGGGTTTGCCCGGCAGGCTGTCCTGATCAAAGGAGAATGTCCAGAAAGCCACCACCCGGCTGGCCCGGGTGTCGTCGGCCATAGAAACATTGCGCTCATACCACTGGGCCTCAATGCCAAAGGTGTTGCGGCCGTAACGGTAGCGGTAATCGATGGAGAGGTTTTCTACCACGTTGTCGGCAGCACCCACCACATCAAAATCCTGGCGTTGGTAGCCGTAGTAAAACCCCAGTTCATGAGCCATATTGCGGGCCCGCAATGACAGCGTCGGTCGCCATTGATCACCTTCGTTGACGCCGTTGCTGGTGAGATAACGAACACCGGGGCTGATATAGATCTGCGTGTTTCGCCAGCGCAGGCTGCGGTCGGCGCTGATCTGGTACTGGGAGTCAATCACATCGGCGTCAGCGGCGGTCTGATCGTCGCTGTGGCGATAGAACCACTCCACCCGCCCAAACCACACTGGATTCATCGCACCACTCAGCCTGGCAGTGACAATCTGGTTTTCCAGATCGGTGAGGCCACCATCGACTTCGACGGTTTGCTGATAGGCGTCCACATAGGTGTTGAGTGCTTTGCCCTTCCATTTAAGCGGCCCACTGAGGGTAAGCCCCTGGGTGTTGGTCTCAGTGGTGGTGGCGGAGTCGTAGCCATCCTCATAACGTTGCACCCGGCCCCGCAGCCCGAGGCCGTTACTGAACCGCCACCCCAGATAGCTTTCTGTGCTGCGCTGGTCGCCCGGCACCACGGCGCCGCTGGGCAAATAATCCTTGTCGTATTGCTGGCCCCGGAGGCTGTAGGTCAAGGGCATGGCGGCCAGCTCGCCCAAGACCTCAACAAAGACCCCCATCCCGCTTTTGTTGGTTTCTGGCGCGCTGGTGAAGGAGCCGCTGTGGTCGCCCTCCAGCCAGCCAATTTCGGAGTTCAGGGTCAGGGCTTGGCCCGGCAGGGCAAAGCGACGCTCGGCACTGACCGACAGCACATCCTGACTGATACCGGGGATGCCGGTGGCGGTGTCGGTATCCCGCGTGTTGTGCACATAGTTGACCAGATAGCGGCCACCCTCGCCCAGATCACTCGCCCAGGACACCCCGGTGAAATAGTCTTCACCCAGGCTTAAATCCCGCCAGTTAAATTCGTATTCGCCCGCCAGCATCACCAGCGAGTGCAATGCACCCGGATCATCAAAGCGCGGTTGCAACTCAACCTGCACACCCTTGAGGGAACGCTGCAGCGTCAGGTAGCTGAAGTGAGCCAGAAAATCACCGCCCTGCACCCGGAAGGGAATATCGGCATCGCCCTTGTCGTGGCGCAGATTCATTCGTTCGGGGATAAACCCCTGATCAGCAGCGCGATAGGCCGAGTCATTGGCCACACCGTAAAACTGAAAGCGGGTTTGCTCGTAGGTCGAATGGCGATACTGACCGTGGGCGTTCAGTTGGTAGTACTGCTGATCCCCCTCAATGGGATAGGGACTGGCTGCGGCGGCGCCATCGGTATCGTAGCTTTCCAGAAACACACCGCTGCTGCCTTGATATTGCCATTCACCGGCAACAGCGAGAACCGGGAACGCGGCGAATGCTACCGAGCGTGGCAGCCAGATTCGTTGATTTTTCATGGCGCCAGCTCTTCTGAAATTTCCAGCACAAATTCATTCACCCCGGGCAGGCGGATAAAACCTGACGGGCTCTGGTATTCGAGTTGGGTAGACACCGTGGCCGACACAATACTGACCCGACGGGCGGGCTCGCCGTTTTCGGCCGGGCGCTTGAATTGCTTGAGGGTTTGCACGCCCTGCACCGACAGCAGTCGCAGGGTGGCATCCCGGGGCACCACCACATCCATGCTTTCCATCAACCGCTGACCATCGCGAAAGGACTCCGCCAGATCTTGCTGCATCTCTGGTGTATTCCAGCGAGACAGCAGTCCTTCCACCTGCTGGGTCACCAGCGCGACGGGAACAGGCTGGTAGTCAGGCCCCGAGGCGTGGTCGTGGCCATGGTCGTGATGGTGCACATGGGGTCCGATAATGGCCTCTACCTCGCGGCTGCCGTGCCCTGCATAGGCAGCTGAAGAGGAAAGTACCAGCGCGGCTAAAATCACCTTGAAGGCGTCGTTATTCATGATGGCCTCCTATTGGGCTGACGGGCATTGACTGGCAGGCACATTGAACTCCACACCCACCTCACCAAAGCCGCACTCCGAGGGCCTGGGGTCGAACACCAGCACGTTCTGACAGCTGAACGCGCCGCTGAAGGCATGGTAGTGGTCGCCGGGGCAGGCATCGGGCGGCGAGACCACCAGGCGACTGACCGGAATCAGCTCGCTGCCCAAGCGGACTACCGAGATCATCGGCCCGCCACCACCGGAACCGCCACCGGTCGAGGGCGGCTGGGTAGGGCCCGGCGTAAAGAATCGACTTTGGTTATTGCTGTCGGGTATCAGCGGGTCCCGGGTATTCCAGCCGTTGTTGCCGGTCTGGGGCAGTACAATCAGAATTTTGGTGGTCACTCCACCCTCGCCCGGGGGTAATGAAATGAAGGGGCCGTCGCCAGTTTCTGGGCGGCTGTCCGGCGGCGCCAGGGTAATGAACATGCCGGGCACCGACGGCGGGAAGGGGCCGCCAATACCGATGGCGTATTCGGTGTCTCCCGAGCCGTCTTCACCCGGCGCCATGCCCACACTACCACCCGTTACCGGGCGCCTCGGTCCCGGTGGTAGCCCGGTGGCCGGATCAATGCCTTCGCCAAAGAAATTCAGCGGCGAGGGGCTCTCCAGCCCCGCTGGCGTGGCGCCATTGTTAAAGGCTGCCAGGGCACCTCGCAGCCATTGTTCGGCTGCCTCATCACCGAGTTTTTCCCGGATCATTTCCATAATCCGCAGAAACTTGTAATCCCAGAACAGCATATTCCAGGGCATGTACCCGCCGGGACCATAGATTTCTTTCAGGCCATCCAGCGCATCGGCGTATTCTTGCAATTCATCCAACCGGGCCCGGTTAATACCGCGCTCGGGGCTTAGTACAATGGGGCCATCTCCGCCGGTGACGGGGCGCTTTAATTCAGGTACATCAATAGGCGTAGTGGGCCGGGCAACGCCGGGCACCTCAATGCCGTTCATGGGGTTAAAGGGGAAGGCCGTAGCGCGCTCTGCGTCGGTGGCAGAGCCTCCCAACAAATTCAGGGTCTGATAATTCTTGAGCTTGTCGGGGTCGGTCACACCCTGGTTGAGGATGCGGTTGAGTTCATCCCAATCCACCAGGTCATCGAACAATTCAGCCAGGTTGCCGTGATGCACGCCGCGGCTATGCATGTTGTTGCCGCCCCAGGATTCGGGCGTAAATTTTGACGGTAAGCCCATTTCGTCAGCCAGCCGCTGGGGGTCATCAATCGCGTTTTGCATGCGCCGGGCCGCGTCGGCGTCCATGCCTTTCATGGGCACAATGCCACCTGGGTCAACCACCACCAGGCGCAGGCTGCCATCGGGATTTTCGGCAAAGGTGTAGTTGTCGGCTTTGTTGTCGAGCCAGACATAACCCTTGGAATTCAGCGCTTCCATGCCCTTGTGGTAGGCATCGAGCTGGGCCGGTGTCATGCCGCCATCGGGACCGTGTAACTCGGGGCTGTCCCGATAGGAACGGGGCGCTTCATCTACCACCCGCACTCCGCCGCCTTTCAGGTCTTCAAATTTAGGGTCAGCGGCATCGCCAAAGTTATAGACAGTGTCGCTGTTGATGGTCTGGCGGCTGTGCAGGCTCGGCACTTCAATCACTTTGCCGTCGGGGTCGATATTGCGAATGACGTCATAACCGAAATCGTCCAGCGCACCCTCGCCACCCTTGGTGACTTTCAGCACCCGGCCATCGGGCAGTTTGTAGGCGGCGGAGCTGGAGCCGGCGCCCAGCTTATTGTCGAGCACTGTGGTATTGCCGTTGGCATCAACCAGCGTTAACTGGGAGCCGTCAGCATTACTGCGCACCGACACCGGCGTCCCAAAGTCTGGCGCCATATTGTCGAGCTGGGTCGGTGCAAACCCTGGCGTCGCGGCGCCACCGGGTACCACGGAGCTGCCCGGTGGCAGGTCGAGAAACTCATCCCAGCCCCGGGACATGCCGGGATTCAGGTCATCGAGCCGGTTAATGGCCTGGGCCAGTTCATCGCCCTTCAGAAAATCCTTGGCAAAGCCAAATACCCCGCCCAGCAATTTATCGGTGGGGTCGAGAATGGTAATGGCGCCGTAGCCGGTGTACTCCATGGCGCGGTTGTTGTCGCCCCGGCCTGCTAACTTCTCGGCGCCCCGCTCGAGCTGTCCTGCTGCGGTATTGATGCCCGTCAGCAGCTTGTCGGCCATGGCCACCGTGCCGATGCCCTCATCAAAATAAATGGCATCGGCGACGGCCAGGCCTTCGTGCAGTGCATCAACACGACTGGTGCCGAGCACGGTGGGTTTGGTGGCAGTCCAATATCCGGTCGCGAGCTGGGTGGCTTCAGCCAGCGTGATGCCCGCTTCCTTGGCAAACACCGCCAGGTCGACCACCGCATCTTTGCCGCCGCGCGCCACCCCTTTCAGGTAGGAGCCAAACCGGGTGACCATTGCCTGGCGGTCTGCCAGCGCAGAGAAGTCCCCCGTGGTTATGCCGGTGTAGAAATCCCGGGCATTACCGGCAATATCGGTGGCCTTGGCGATATCCTGGGCATTACCCACCACTACATCGGTGCCAAACTCGAGGTAGGCCGAACCGCTGAGGGGGTCGGTAAAGATGCTCACGTGCTGGGTGTTGTTGCCGGCACCGGCCGCCACCGCATCCGCCGATTGGGCTGCACTGCTGACCGCCGCCTGATCGACGTAACTGACTTGATCCGGATCGCGACCTTCGCTGCGCGCCCGACGACGTAGATCAAACTCCAGATCGTAGGTGCTGGTGGGGCCAATGCCATCCTGGCGATTCTGCTCGTACACCCGCTCCAGATCGCGGCGATAGCCACCGAGCTCGGTCTCCATGCCCCGCTTCCACATATTGTGGGTTTCCAGCAGCTGGGTCTGCTGGCCTTCGAGCAGGTCGACCAGATCACTGTTGCCCTGCTGTTCGGCGGTCTGAATCTGCTGGGTCAGGTCAGCATTGGCCTGGCGAAACTTGGCCTGACCGGCATTGAACTGGGCCTGCTGGGTTTCATACTGCTGATACACCGGCGTAAGGGCGTCCAGACGCTGGCCTTCGGCGGCCTCCAGACGCTCTGGCGTGACCTTGGCAATCTGCACCTGCAGGGCGTGGGCGTTGCCTTCTGCCGAAGCGATGCTGGTGGTCAGGGCGGTGCGACTGGCATCAAAATTAGTTCTGGCCTGGGCAAGCTGCCGTTCGGCGGCGGCGATCTCCGCCTCTTTCACTGTTTCGAGATTGGATTGAACAAAAAACCGCTCCACCGGGTTGCGGCTGGCGTTGTAGGTTTCCAGGTCTTTCTTGGCCCGCTCCAACCGGGCAGCGGCATTCTGTACTGCCTGCTGATTGGTTTGCAGTTGGGCGGAATAGGTTTCCACCTGCGTCTTATAGAACTCGTTGGACTCTCGCAGGCGGCCGATCAGCGCCCGGGTTTCACTGTCGACGCGCTGTTGCTCTGCTGCTCGCTCGGCAGCAACCCGCTGAGCCCTTGCACTGGGCTGACGCGCCGGCTCTGGTGCAGGCCGGGGAATGGCTAATTCGGGTGGCGCCCGGTCTGGCACGCCAACGGGTTTATCGCTAAGAGCGGCACGGGACGCCGCCTCTAATTCGGCCTGAGTAAGCTGTGCCTGCGCGGGTAGCGCCAGGGCAATTAGGCCAATACCAAACAACCAGGGTGAGACGCAAGCCAACGGCTTGCGGGCGACACGATGCAGGATCATTTGGCAGCCCTCCCCTTGAGCTCATCCACTTGGCGTTTGATCATCAACAGCTCATTGCTGCCCATGGACTGGATTGTTTCTTTGGAGGGCATCCAGCTCAGCGCCTTCGGGTGGGTCGCTACCAGTGGGGCGATCTCTTCGCGCCATTGGCCGGCGGTTTGTTGAATAGCCTGCCGACAGCCCGTGGCCATGTCTTTTTCCAAAAAGGTGGGCTTCTGCCAAGCGCGGCCACAATCGCCCCCAGCCGGGGGCGGGGGCACCGGTGCACTGCGAGCGGCGAGCTGGCCGCGCAGCGCGTCTTTGCGCTGCGCCAGTTCTGGGCCTGTCAGACGGCGAATCTGCGCGGCAGCCTGCTCATCCTCACCGGCCTGGCGAGCCAGTGACAATGTCGCCTCCCGCAGGGGCTCAACGCAGGCTGGCGTCGGGCCGGCCAGACCTGCACTACCCTCCCAGAAGGCGGCGCAGGGATTGGCCGCAGGCGTGTGACTTTCCCAGCGCGCGGCGTATTCACCGCTTGTGTTGTCGCCGGAGCCGGGGTTGCCCGTCTGGGCGCTGGCCCGGGCCTTCATCAGCAAAAGCTGGTCAATCGACGCCGAGGGAATATCAATCGCCGAGAGCCACAGCCAGCCTTGGGGATCGTTCTGGGTGTAGGGGGCGAGAATTCGCTTCACAAACTCGTCGGCGTAACCGCGCATTTTCAAAGTGCAATCTTCATCCCCCAGATTGGCGGGAGGCTCGCCAATGTTCCAATACACCCGGCAGACATCGGTCCGGTGAATTTCTTCGGGCCCGCTGTCCGGTTCGGGGGGGCGAAAGTGCATATGACCGCTGGCCACATACTCAACCCGGCTGGCCGAGCAGGTTTCGTGGCCCGCAAAGGTCAACACCACTGAACCGCTCACCGAGCCGAAATTGGGCTGGTGAATGGTGGGCGGAGGCATCTGCCCCGGCGGTACAAAAAAGGGCGGCACCGGCACATGCCCCCAACCGGGCTCCCCGGGCAATCCGGTCATCAGCGGCGGTGGCGGCTCAGGCGGCAACTGCACCATCCCGCTGACCAGAACCTTGTCTTCCGCCGGGACATTAACGCTGTTCTGAATGGTCAGGTAAGGCAGGTCGACGACCTGGATCTGGATGGTTTCTGCGCTTTTGCAGGTGTTGTGGGCTTCGAGATAGACCGGGAATTTCGCCCCGTAGAATTGTTCGCCCCAGGGCCAGGGATCCGCGACGACGACTGCCGCCGACGAGCTAATCCCTAAGCCAAAGATCAGGCGCGGCAAAATGCGACGCCAAGGGCGGAGTGCTCCCCCTTGCATGCTGATACCCTCGTACGGTCCGTGGTCAGCGCCCAGGCGACGCCGTTTCAACAAATCCTGTGATTTGTTTATTACTCAGTTTTGCTGGTAATACCGCGTCCAACAGTGCCGCTATTCTGCGGTCTTTTTATGCAAGGCACCTCTGATTGATTCGGCGATAGCTCAGGCGTCGTACCGCTCATCAAGGAGAGTCACCCTTGACCTTCGCGCTGCTCCTTGCCAGTGCGCGCCAAAGGCTCCGCTGAACCATTGCCGAATCAATCAGAGGTGCCTTAATACAAGTTAATTAAACACCACTAAATCACAGTGTCAAACCAAAAGCCGACTGCCAAGCCGCCGCCATTCCCAGCAAACCACGCCGAGACTGAGCAACCACGCGGGCTGGCTCCCAGTAGATTTGCCCCGGCCAAATCGCGGATAATGCCGCCCTCACTCCCCCCGCGATAGTTCTGGACTCCACTATGTCACTCCCCATTCTCCGGCTGGCCAAAAATGAAGAACGGCGCTTGCGCAGCGGCCACCTGTGGATCTACAGCAATGAGGTCGACAAACAGGCCTCGCCGCTCAAATCCTTTACCCCGGGCGAGCAGGTACTGGTGGAATCCAGCCAGGGCAAAACCATGGGGGTGGCCTATGTAAACCCCCAGTCGCTCATCTGCGCTCGCCTGTTATCGTCGGGCAGTGCCGAGTTTGACCGGCCCCAGCTGATTGCTCGTATCCGCAATGCACTGGCGCTGCGCGAACAGTTGTTTGCCCACCCCTGCTATCGATTGATCTACGGTGAAAGCGATCTGCTGCCCGGGCTGGTGGTAGACCGCTTTGGCGATCATCTTTCGGTGCAGCTCAACACGGCGGGCATGGAGGCCATGAAAGACAGGGTGATTGAGGCGCTCATCAAAGTGCTGTCCCCCAAGTCTATTTTGCTGCGCAATGATGCTGGAGTTCGCCAGCTGGAGGGCTTGCCCTCGGAGGTGCTCAACGCCTATGGCGAGGTGCCCGAGACCGTTGAGCTGATTGAGAACGGCGTGCGCTTTCTCGCCCCGCTGGCCAGCGGTCAGAAAACGGGTTGGTTTTATGACCAGCGCCCCAATCGGGAATGGCTGCGGCCCTTAGTGCCCGGCAAGCGGGTGCTGGACGTGTTCAGTTATGTCGGCAGCTTTGGTGTGCAGGCGGCCAGCTTCGGCGCCGCCGATGTGGTGTGCAGCGATATCTCCGCCAAGGCCCTGGATATGGTCCACGAAAACGCCACCCTCAACGGCGTTGCCGACAAGGTCAGCAGCATTGAAGGGGATGCCTTCACCGCGATGAAATCATTGAAAGAAGCCGACGAGCGCTTTGATGTGATCATTGTTGACCCACCCGCCTTTATAAAACGCAAAAAAGATCAGAAAGAAGGCATCCTCGCCTACCGGCGCATTTACGAACTGGCAATGCGTTTGCTGAACAACGGCGGGTATTTGATTTCAGGCTCGTGCTCCATGCATATGCCCCGGGAGGAGCTGCTGGAAGTAATTCGCGCCGGCTCCCGACACATTGATCGCCACGCCCAGATTCTGGCCGAGGGCATGCAGGGGGCCGATCACCCGGTGCACCCCGCCATTCCCGAGACCCGCTACCTCAAGGCCGTGCTGAGTCGCATCAGCCACAGCTAGCCATTGCCAGTCGTTTGGCGCGGTGAGCACCCTGCGGTCAGGTTGATGAACGGAATCGCCTGGCCAGCCAAACACCCAATGCAACCGCCAAAAAACTGATGCAAAACAGCGGCATGGCCACCGCCAACAGCAGCAGGCTAGCGTAAAAAAACCAGCCCAGTCGCGGCACTTCGCGCAGTCGGGGCAAGCCCAGCTCACCGGGGCGACGCCGCAGCCACCACATGCCAATACCACTGCCCACCAGACCGGCGAGCCCAAGGGCGACAAGCATGGCCAACACCTGCGTCGGCCACCCCAGTATCAAGCCCGTATGCAGGGGGAAGAACAGCAGCAAGGCCTTTGCCCCCGGCGCCAGGCCGTCCCACTTTAGCTCCGCCAAACGCTCGCCGGAGTAGTGGTTGTAATAAACAATGCGGGTGTTCCAGGGCAGCGCTTCTCGAACGCTAATCACGGTTGGATCGCCAGGCTCATGGGGAAAGCTGATAAACCAGTCCGCCGCCGGAGCGTCCTCGAGAAAGTCTGTCGTCAGATCATCGATGCCAAGCGGCGTTTGGTCGGGCTGGGCCTCCACCTTAGGGGGCGACATAAACGCGTCGGGAATCTGCCCCGCCAACGCCATTTCCGCCAGCAGGGCCTTGCCTGCCACCGGTGAAAACAGCAATCCGGTATAGACAATCACCAGCGCCACCGGAAGGAGGTAAAAGCCGCCGACGGCATGCAGGTCCCGCCAAAATCGGCGCCCCTGGCTGCGGACTCGGGGCACCCAGCCGCCGGCCTTTTTAGCCCGCCGGGGCCACCACAGCAGCAAGCCCATCAACAGGGTGACAAAGACCCAGCTGGTCGCCAGCTCGATCAACCAACGGCCCGGCTCCCCGGCCAGCAAGCGGGTATGCAGATGAAACACCGTGGCAAAAAACCCGCTGGTTTCCAGACGGCTGCCCAGTACCTCAAGCGTATAAGGATTCACCCACACCATGCGATGCTCGTCGCTGGCGGCATCTTTCAGAAACACGACGGCACTGCGGGAAGGGTCTCGGTAGCGCCCGTAGTGCTCTAGCTCCAGACCAGGATATTGGGCCTGGGCCGCAGCAATCTGCGCAGATACCGCGCTGGCCTGACAATCAGCACAAGGCGCGAGGCGTTGCCACTCGGCTTCCAGCACTGGCTCAAGCTGGGACTGAAAAGCATACAGTGCGCCAGTAATACTGAGGGTCAGCAAAAACGGCGCGCACAGCAAACCCACAACAAAGTGCCAGCGCCAGAGAAGAGGATAAAGGCGTTCCATTGATTACGGCATTCCTAGATTTCAGCGTTCCTGGATATCAGTGTTCCTGGATTTCAGCGTTCTTTTGGGGGAGGCGGTAGACGGGCATCCAACAGGTGCGGCCGTTGGCCCCCAGCCAAAATAATTGCGACTCAATCTCATTTGCATTATAGCTGGCGACTGCTTAACATTCGAACACTATCGCGCCCACCACCAATTAACCCGCGCTGCAGACCAGCGCATACACCGGTAACCCTGTGATGTTTTTGCCACCCCGCCCCTTTGCCACCGCACTTGCTACCCTGCTACCCCCCCTTGCCAGCACTGTGGTCTATGCCAATGAGCCTCCTCACAAGATCGAAGAAGTCGTCGTTACCGGCGATTTGCTGCAGCGTCAAACGCTGGAGACCGTCTCCAGCATCAGCGTGGTTAGCGAGCAACAAATTGCCGCCCGCAATATTCGGGATCTCTATGACCTGCTGCTGCGCACGCCAAACGTCAATGCCGCCAAAGAGGACAAGTTCTCGGTGAGAGGCATATCCAACGAAGGTATTGGTCCCGGCGGCACCGGCCGCCCCACGGTGAGCGTGTTTATCGATGGCGCCCGGCAACCAGGACGAGGCGTCGGCAACACCTGGGATATTGAGCAGGTCGCGTTTTATCGTGGCCCTCAATCCACCGCGTTTGGCCCCGGCTCACTGGCCGGGGCCATCGTACTGAAGTCCAAGGACCCGTCCCACGAGGAGTACAGCGGCCACCTAAAAGTTGGGGCCGCCAATGACTACGGGCGGGAGGTTGGCGTCGCGGTGGGCGGCCCCTTGGTCGGCGGCTTTGCCTTCCGCTATGCCGCGGAAACCAATCAGACCGATGGCGAAGTCACTAACACCACCCTCAATGATGACCAATGGCAGGCCAGAGACCGGTATTTGCAGCGTGCCAAACTGGCCTGGGAGGGCGTCGAATGGTACAGCGCCATGCTCACCTACCAGCAGACCAAGCTGCGGGAGGGCAACGAGTACCTGCCACCCGAGCGCGCTGAAAGCCGCCAATCCACTGACAATGTGGATGGCTTTTACAACGACAACAGTGAGTTGCTGCTGTTGAAGCAAAATATTCGCTTCAGCGACCAGCTCGATCTGGAAATACTGACGAGCCGCAGCGAATCCGATAATGCCCGTAAGGGCGACTATGACATCTCCGAGGAAGACCGCGGTCAATTTGTCAATGTCACCAAAATCGAAAATCGCACATTGGAAATGCGGCTGCATATGAGGCCGGATTGGGGGCGTGGCGTGCTGGGCGCTTATTTTAGTGAAGATGAGCTGACAGGCAGTTCGGTCAATACCGGCGTGCCCTACAGCCTCAGTGGCGCCGAAGTCAAAGCCGATGCAGACCTGCTGGCGGCCCGCAGTGCCGACACTAAAGCCCTGTACGGCGAAGCAGACATTGACCTGACCCAACGCCTGACGCTCACTGTAGGCGCTCGCCACGAGCAAAACGACGCCAGCAACCGGAGCGCGTTCATTGTCACCGGGGCGCAACTTATTGACCCGGTTACTGGCAGCCCGGTGCCCGGCGACGTCAGCCCACTCCTAAAACCACTGCTCGACAGCGACGCCACCGCGCCCAGCGATGACACGGTATTTCTGCCCAAACTGGCCCTGAGCTATCAATTCACCGACTCGCTAAGCAGCTTTATCACTGCCGTTCGCGGCTACCGAGCCGGTTCAGTGGATTTTGTCAGCGATGGCGAATCCCCCACCTACGGCCCGGAATACACCACCAACATCGACCTCGGCGTAAAAATGGCCTGGCAAACCTGGTATGCCCAGGCAAGCCTGTTTCGAGTCGATTACGACGACATGCAAGTCGGCACCAGAGTGGATGCCTCCACCTTCAGAACCGACAACGCGGGCGAAGCGCGGGCGCAAGGTGTTGAACTGGAGTTTTCCGGGGAGCTGGGCGCAGGCTTCAGCCTCTTTGGCGGCATTGGCTACACCGACACCAAGTTTGTTGACTACCAGGATGACGACGTCGACTTTAGTGGCAACGAATTTCCGAATGCGCCACAGCTTACCGCCAATCTCACCCTGCAATATCAGCATCATCTTGGCTGGTTCGCCGATCTCAGCTGGGCCCGCACCGATGGCAGTTTCACTGACAGGGAGAACACCCCCTTCATGATGGCCGACGCCCGGGATCTGCTGGGTGCGCGATTTGGCTGGGAAGGGGAACACGTGACCCTGGAAGTTTACGGCCAAAACCTGACCGATGAGTTCTACATTACCGACCGTTTTGCCAGCAGCTCGCTGGGCATTAACGCCGTCTTTGTCGGTGACCCCAAAGAATACGGCGCGCGCCTGCGCTACCGATTCTAACGATGCGGATCAGATCAGCGCATCTGCGACGGAAACACTGATCTGACACCGTACTGTTAGGGCGCGGGGTTTGGCTGGGCTTGATGAATCGTATTGATTTCCGCTAACACTTCATCGCTTAGCACCAGGTCGGCACTATCAATGTTGGCTTTCAGCTGGTCCATGGTGGTGGCACCGATAATATTGCTGGTCACAAAGGGCTGACGGGTGACAAAGGCCAAGGCCAGTTGCGCCGGGTCTAACTGGTGGCGCTCCGCCAACTGGCAGTATTGCTCGGTGGCCGCCACCGCCTCCGGCTTGGCATAGCGCTGAAACCGCTCGAACAGAGTAATGCGGCCATCGGCCGGGCGCTGCCCATGCCGGTACTTGCCGCTGAGCACACCAAAGGCCATGGGCGAATAGGCAAGCAGGCCCACTTTTTCGCGAATCGCCATTTCTGCCAGACCGATTTCAAAGGTCCGATTCAACAGGTTGTAAGGATTTTGAATGCTGGCGACCCGGGGCAGATCATACTGGGCGGCAAGTCGCAGATAGGTCATCAGGCCCCAGGGCGTCTCGTTGCTGATGCCCACTTGGTTAACCACACCCTGGGCAACCAGCTCGGCCAGGGCGCCGAGAATGTCGTGAAGCTCTGCCTCCGCATCGCCTCCATCTGCGTGGGTATATCCCAGCTGACCAAAAAAATTGGCGCTGCGATTGGGCCAGTGAATTTGATACAGGTCGATATGATCGGTTTGCAGACGCGCCAGATTCCCCTCAATGGCGCGCAGTACCGCGTCTCGGTTCAGCCCTTTGCCATCGCGAATATGGGCGTGACCGGGACCCGCAGCCTTGGTCGCCAACACCACATCAGCGCGCCGGCCGCACTGGCGAAACCACTCGCCCAATATGATTTCAGTCTGCCCCTGGGTGCTGGCCTTAGGAGGAACAGGATACATTTCTGCCGTATCAATAAAGTTAATCCCCCGAGACAGGGCATAATCCAGCTGCTCGAAGGCCTGCTCCTGGGTGTTCTGTTCGCCCCAGGTCATGGTACCCAGACACAGCTCGCTGACACTGATCTGGCTCGTTCCCAATGTTCGGTACTTCATTCACTTTCTCTCCGACATGATTGCTACCGCAGTGGCCCATTCTGGCCAAGGGCATCGACACAGACAAGGAATGCACACCGCTGAGCTGACAGGAATGCAACGAAGATGGGATACTCTGCTGCGCCGGGGAGTCAGCCGTCTCCCGCTCTAGATTGGAACGTCCATGCGATTCAGCGCCAAGCACCCCCTCATTATCGCCGCCATCTGCCTCGCTGCCGCTGCCGCCCTGTATCTGATCGGGCGGGAAATCTGGATTTATCGCAGCGCCGTTGGGCAGATCGAGACGGAGCTATTAGCCAGAGCCAATACCGCGACGGCATCGGCCACCGACCCCACCCTGCGCGACGACTTTCTAGAGGAACTGGCCGACTGCACCGACCAGGGCATGCGCGGCACCATGCAGGAAGTTGGCCGCTATCTGGGCGGCGTCAACCGCGCCGTGAAAACCGGCAATGATCAAGTCTTGATGGAAGTGGCCACCGTGCTGCTATACAAGTGTATTCAGAACTACGTGTTGACTGCCGAAACCGTGGCAGACATGGCCGCACGCAATGCCCTGTTTGGGGATCAGGCCGTGTTCCCGGTGGATTCCCAGCAATGGGCGAAGGATTGGATGGCGAGGTAAGGGACGCTAGACGCTAGACGCTAGACGCTAGACGCTAGACGCTAGACGCTAGACGCTAGACGCTAGACGCTAGACGCTAGACGCTAGACGCTAGACGCTAGACGCTAGACGCTAGACGCTAGAAAAGCATGATTTGGCACCGGCGCACGTCAAGCATTTATCGCGCTCTTTTACTTCAATACCAATCACTATTCAGCGTCGCCCCGGCCTCCGAGCCGGGGCCCAGTTACGCCCGTGTTCAAACCCCACTGGATTCCGGATCGCAAACAGCGCGTCCGGAATGACAGATGCTCGGAATCCTCCGGAGGCACCGCGTCAGACGTCCGACGTCAGTCCCACTCAGCGTTTCGTCGCCCCGGCCCCCGAGCCGGGGCCCAGTTGCTCCCATGCTCAAAACTCCTGGATTCCGGATCGCAAAAACGCGTCCGGAATGACGGATACTTGGAACCCTCCGAAGGCGCCGCGTCAGACGTCCGACGTCAGACCCACTTCGCGCTTCGTCGCCCCGGCGCCCGGCCATTCCCCCCCAATCTACCCAGCCCGCCTCTTTCCTCTCCCGTCTCCCGTCTCCCGTCTCCCGTCTCCCGTCAAACAAACATATGCATATACATATATACAAACTTCCGATAAACTCCACCTGTCACTCATCACCAGCACAACCCATGATCAGTTCAACTCAGTTTTTTAAATGCCTCTCCGACGAGACGCGGCTGCTGTCCACCCTCCTTATTTTTCAGCAGGGCGAGCTTTGCGTTTGCGAGTTGATGGAGGCCCTTGAGGAAAGTCAGCCGAAAATCTCCCGGCACCTGGCGCAGCTGCGCAGTTGCGGGATTCTCTCTGACCGCCGTGACAAGCAATGGGTGTATTACGCCTTGAGCCCGAGCCTGCCGGAGTGGACCCAGCAAGTGCTGGGCGCTGCTGTCGATGCCAACCAGACCCAGCTGAAGGCCTGCAGTGATCGGCTCCACCGCATGTCCTGCCGCCCACAACGTTGCCCATAGGGACCACCGATGAAAATTCTCTTTATCTGCACCCATAACCGCTGCCGCAGTATTCTCAGCGAAGCCATCTGCAATCATGTGGGCGGCGCCGAACTGCAAGGGGTCAGCGCCGGCAGCCAACCTGTGGGGGAGGTGCACCCCCTGTCCCTCAAGTTCCTGGCGGAGCGCGGTGTCAGCACCGCGGGGCTGCGCAGCAAATCCTGGCAGGATTTTGCCGACGACCAACCCGATCTGGCCATCACCGTGTGTGACAGCGCTGCCGGCGAGAGCTGCCCTCTGTGGATGGGCAACTGCCCGAAAGTACATTGGGGGCTGCCAGACCCGTCGAGGCTGGAAGGGGATGAAAACACCTTGCGCGAGGCGTTCTTTGCAGTCATGGATTGCATTGAGGCGCGCCTTAAGGCGCTGCTGGCCACCGACCTTAGCAACGGGGATGCAGCCTCAATCAAGGCCGTGATGGCCAGCATTGCCGAGCAAATTCCCGCGCCCCAATTCACCACCGGAGAATCGCACTGATGGGACTTTTTGAACGTTATCTTAGTGTCTGGGTCGGGCTGTGTATTCTGGCTGGCCTGTTGCTGGGGCAACTCTTCCCCGGGCTGTTTCAGCTGATTGCCTCACTGGAAGTAGCCCATGTGAACCTGCCCGTGGCGCTGTTTATCTGGGTGATGATTTTCCCGATGATGGTGCAGGTGGATTTCTCCGCCATCAAAGACATTGGTGCCAAACCCAAGGGCCTGCTGCTGACATTGGTGATTAACTGGCTGATCAAGCCCTTTACTATGGCGGCATTGGGCTGGCTGTTCTTTCGGGTGTTGTTTGCCGACCTGGTCGACCCCGCCACCGCCAGCGAATACATTGCCGGCATGATCCTGCTCGGTGTGGCGCCCTGCACGGCAATGGTGTTTGTCTGGAGCCAACTTACCAAAGGTGATCCCAATTACACCCTGGTACAAGTGTCGGTAAACGACATAATTATGATCTTTGCCTTTGCACCCATTGCGGCCTTTTTGCTCGGTGTCAGCGATGTCAGTGTGCCCTGGGATACCCTGCTGTTATCGGTTGTGCTGTATGTGGTGATACCACTGGTGGCCGGGGTATTAACTCGCCGGGCGCTGGACAGCGCCAATGACCACCAGCGCCTGAACCGATTTTTGGCCACAGTAAAACCCGTATCCATTTCAGGCCTGCTGGCCACAGTGGTGCTGCTGTTTGGCTTTCAGGCAGAGACGATTATCAGCAAGCCGGTGGCCATTGTCTTGATTGCCATCCCCCTGCTGATTCAGAGCTACGGCATTTTTGCCATCGCCTACCTCGGCGCAAAAAGTCTGAAGCTACCCCACAATATCGCCGCCCCCGCTTGCATGATTGGCACCTCTAACTTTTTTGAGCTGGCGGTGGCGGTGGCCATTTCGCTGTTCGGCCTCAATTCCGGCGCCGCACTCGCAACAGTAGTGGGTGTGTTAGTAGAGGTGCCAGTCATGTTGTCACTGGTCGCCCTGGCCAACCGGACCCGGCATTGGTTTGACGAGCCGGGGCGTTGAACGGGGTGCCGGGGGCGAGACTTGATTTAGCAATGTCTGAATGCACGACCAGCCAGAGGGCTTGCCGAAATTTCGTCGTACCCGCGAACGCGCGGTATCCAGTTATTGCTAACGTAGCTGGGTTTTCTGGATGCCCGCATTCGCTAGCATGACGACAGAAAAATAATTCCGGACAGCAGTACACCTGGGTGGGAAAGACGATGAACTCACCGAGCAAAGGCCGGGAGAAGCCGCATTTCGCATCATGATCAATCGAGATGAAAACCAAGGCGGTACGCCGTCGACCCGGACCAGGGTGATGAATCACCACTCAAAGGGGAGGTTCGGAAGGACAGACTGCGCAGCGCACATATCCGCTATGCCCGCGCAAGCGGGAATCCAGAAAATGACCACTTGGGCGACCAGCATCGCAGCGACACACAACAGACATGTTCAGATTTATTTTTCTCGAACTGTTTTGAATAAAGTAAGCGGCAACCGGAAATCACAATGACCGACCTAACCAACACTGATCTACCAAACATAGACACCCACCTGATCCACCCTGTCGACACGGGCAAGTTGTATCGGCCCCTCTCTCATCCGCCACGCATTCTGCTGCTCTACGGCTCACTGCGCCAACGCTCCTTCAGCCGGCTGGCCAGCGAGGAAGCCGCCCGCATTCTGCAATTTTTCGGCGCGGAGACCAAAACCTTCAATCCCTCTGGACTGCCGCTGCCCGACGACAGCGACCCGGACCACCCCAAGGTCAAAGAGCTGCGCGAACTGGCGGCCTGGGCCGAAGGCATGGTGTGGTGCTCACCCGAGCGGCACGGCGCAATGACCGGCATTATGAAATCACAGATCGACTGGATTCCCTTGAACATGGGCGGTGTGCGCCCCACCCAGGGCAAGACGCTGGCGGTGATGCAGGTCTGCGGCGGCTCCCAGAGTTTTAATGCCGTCAACCAGATGCGGGTACTGGGCCGCTGGATGCGGATGGTGACCATCCCTAATCAGTCGTCGGTGGCCAAGGCCTGGTTGGAATTTGACGACAACGATCGCATGAAACCGTCGTCATACTACGACCGCATTGTCGACGTCATGGAGGAACTGGTGAAATTCACCCTGCTCACCCGGGGCAGCAAAGACTATTTTGTCGATCGCTATTCCGAGCGCAAAGAAAGCCAGGAAGCCTTCAACGCAAGGATCAACCAGCGCAGCCTATGATCGGCAAGCCCGCTCCCCCGTCCATTTTGCGACGGGGAAGCGCTACGGGATGAAACAGAGAGTGGCAGGAAATAAATGCCACTAACACCAACGCGCAATTAATGTCCCGACCAACTCCCGTCAGCCCGATGGGCCAAGAACTCCGGCCGGGGCCGACTGGCCGCGAAGGGCTGAACGCAGGCGTTATCCCGGCGATTGTAGACAAAAAAGATATTGGAGCGCGGGTCCGGCGACATATTGGCATTGGAGCCGTGCAAGGTATTGCAGTCAAATAGAATCAGCCCGCCAGCACGACCGGTCGGCGCCTGAATTCCCCGGCGCCGAACCAATTCGGTTAATACCGCCTCGGGCGGCGTACCAATGCGCTGGGATTTAAGCGACTGTTTGTAATTGTCCTCAGGGGTCGGCCCCACGCAGGGCAAGAACTGCTGATGGGACCCGGGAATCAGCATTAGCGGCCCGTTAAAGGTGTGATTCTCGGTGAGGATGATGGATGCGCTCACGGCGCGCATGCCGGGCATGCCATCTTCCGCGTGCCAGGTTTCAAAGTCCGAGTGCCAGTTAAAGCCTTTGCCGGCAAATCCGGGTTTGTAATTGATCCGCGATTGATGGACATAGGTCTGGCCACCCAGCAGCTGCTCCACCCGGGCCAGCAAGGCTGGCGACTGTGCCAGCCGGCCAAAAACATCAGACAGAAAGTGCACCGCAAACAGCGAGCGAATGGCGTCACTGTCGGGTTCGGTCACCGCGTAGTCGGCCTGGTGAAATTCGGAAGACTCCAGCAAACCGCGCAGCTCGCGCTGTAGACTGGCCACGTCGGCATCGTTTAAAAAATCCGGCTCGTACAGAAAACCGTCGCGGGCAAAGTTCGCCACTTGCTGGGCATTGAGCGGCCCGTCATCGGTCGCCTCCTCTGCGGGAGGCTCCAAGCGGGGTAGCATCGTATTTGTTGGGCTGGCAGCCAGCCGGGTTGGATAGGGATCTGTGGCCTGCGGCCCCAGATTTAGGCTGTGATCGCGATAACGCAGCGACGCCTCTAGATACATCGTTTCCTCCTGTTACTGTTTGTTAAGCTCCTCAATGAAGTGAAATATGATCAAAATGTGTGGACCCACCAGGGCAATTTCAAGAGCGCTCGGGCCGCCAAAAATGCGGCGCGAGTATAGGCAGACACCCCGTTGGTGAAAAATTCACTCCGATTTCACTCGAAACCGGCGATTTGACGCCATAAGGACTCGGCCCGAGGCGGATAATTCCTTTATAATTGGCGGTTTTTCATCCGCTGAGGCAGCGACAATGACTGGAAAAGTGGCCCTGATCATGGGCTCCAAAAGTGACTGGGATACCATGCGCCCCGCCACCGAGATCATGACCGAGCTGGGTGTAGCCCATCACGTAGAAGTGGTGTCCGCCCACCGCACCCCGGACAAGCTGATGAGTTTTGCCGCATCGGCTGCCGACCAGGGCTTTGAAGTCATCATTGCCGGGGCTGGTGGCGCCGCCCACTTGCCCGGCATGGTCGCCGCCAAAACCCGCCTGCCCGTGTTGGGTGTGCCGGTTCAGAGCAAAGCCCTGAACGGCCTGGACAGCCTGCTGTCTATCGTCCAGATGCCGAAAGGAATCGCCGTCGGCACCCTGGCCATTGGCGTGGCGGGCGCATTTAACGCCGGTTTGCTGGCCTGCCAGATTCTGGCACTGCATGACGGCGACCTGGCAAAACGCCTGGAGGCCTTCCGGGCCAAGCAGACCCAGGATGTATTGGACAATCCCGATCCGAGGAACGCGGGATGACCAAGGTGTGGGTTCTCGGCGCCGGCCAATTGGGCGCCATGTTGCAACAGGCGGCTTATCCGCTGGCGCTGGATGTGCACCCGCTGGCACCGGAAGATGAAACCCTCCCCGAGATCAGCGCCGCCGACATTGTTACCGTCGAGCGGGAACAGTGGCCTGACACCGCCCTTACCCGTCACCTCAGCAGCCAACCCGGCTTTATCAATGCCGCCATATTTGGCCGGATTGCCGATCGGCTCTACCAGAAAACCATGCTCGACGAACTGGAAATTAACACCGCGCCCTGGCTACCGGTGACCGCCAGCAGCCACGCCGAAGCCCTCCATGCTGAAATTGGCGAGGATATTCTGCTTAAGCGCCGCACCGGCGGGTACGACGGCAAAGGCCAGTTCTGGCTTTACCAGGACCAAGGCGATGAGATTCCCAGCGATTGGCTCGACGCCGCCATTGCCGAACAGAAAATCCCCTTTGAGGAAGAGTTGTCCCTGGTGGGCGCCCGGGATGCCGACGGCAACAAGGTGTTCTACCCCCTGACGCTGAACCTGCACAGCAACGGTATTTTGATGGCCTCCGTTGCCCCCCTGGAGCGGGTCAAGCACCTGCAAAGCCAGGCCGAAGCCATGCTCGGGAAAATCATGGATTCTGCCAACTATATTGGCGTAATGGCCATGGAGTGCTTCCGGGTGAAGGATAAGCTGATCGTTAACGAGCTGGCTCCCCGGGTACACAACAGCGGCCACTGGACCCAGGCCGGCGCCTGCGTCAGCCAGTTTGAGATGCATTTGCGCGCAGTCAGTGGGCTGCCGATTAAGGCACCTGAAGTGCGCGGTCAAAGCGTCATGATCAACCTGATCGGTGTGGCGCGAAACATTGATTGGCTCAACATTCCGTCCAGCCAGTGCTACTGGTATGGCAAGGACGTGCGGCCGGGACGTAAGGTGGGTCATATCAACATTAACCACCCGAACAAAAAGGCCGTTCAAACGGCGCTGGTGAAGTTGCGACCGCTACTGCCGGAAAACTACGGCGCGGTTTTTGACTGGGTGCAAGACGAGTTGGCGAAAATATAACGCTTTGCCGTCGGCGTACCGCCTTATTCGCTAAGGGTTCCGGTAAACAGTGCCAGCAAATGATTCAGCGCCGCATTTGGCCACTGCAGCCAGGCCAGCATGATCCAGGACGACAGTACCACCACGCTCAGGCGCATCGCGGCGGCGCCAGTCGCCGCCCCGCACAGCGGCCTTGCCTTTCGATATTAATTCCTCCCAACGCAACCAAGCCCCAGCTCTTCCTGCTTTGCAGTGACCACTTCTGGCCGCAAAAACCAATTCCCAACAAAACTTGCGCCTGCATGGCCGTCGCAAGCAGCGCACCACCAGCAGGGGCGGCTTGAAACAAAGCAAAAACGTGGGGCGCACAATGTGTCATCAAAATGATTACCGCTCTTCCGTGGTCGACCAATCCGCCAACACCAGCGAATTTGGCCGGGCATCCGACTTGATCGGTGCCAGAAAGTAGCCCACCACTAGCCAGGCCACCAAAACCATTAAGATGTATTTCATCGCCGTTTGCTTACCAAACATGATGCTACCGCCTCTCGAATTTCGTTGTGGGAACCCAAACTCCACAACGCGCATTTTCTGAACCGGGCAACCAATACCTCACTAATGGTATCGGGCTACCCCCATAATGATGGCGCGGAACGCAAAAATTCCCCGCCGCTGATCTGTGAAAAGATCATCACCCAGTCCAAAAAAAAATGTAATTCCGAGTCCAAAATAGCCGTTCGATTTTTGACCAAAGTCAAATAGCGGCTGCCGAATGCGCTCAGCGCAATGAATTTTTATCTTTTAAAATCAGGGCGATAGGTATTTATACCTATGCGAGTGACACCAGCGACACTGTTAGAAAATAACGTCAAATCGCATTGCTTTTGGAGGCTGGAGGCTGGAGGCTGGAGGCTGGAGGCTGGAGGCTGGAGGCTGGAGGCTGGAGGCTGGAGGCTGGAGGCTGGAGGCTGGAGGCTGGAGGCTGGAGGCTGGAGGCTGGAGGCTGGAGGCTGGAGGCTGGAGGCTGGAGGCTGGAGGCTGGAGGCTGGAGGCTGGAGGCTGGAGGCTGGAGGCTGGAAAAGCATGATTTGGCGCCTGCGCACGTCAAGCCTTTAGCGCACTTTAATTACGTCAACGCCGATCTCTATTCATCGTCGCCCCGGCCTCCGAGCCGGGGCCCAGCTGCTCCCATGGTCAAACCCCACTGGATTCCGGATCGCAAGAGGCGCGTCCGGAATGACGGCTGCTTGGAATCTTCCGGAGACGCCGCGTCAGACGTCCGACGTCAGACCCACCCCACCACTGCCTCAACCTTGTTCTCCCGCCCCGCTGTTTGCGTCTCCCGTCTCCCGTCTCCCGTCTCGCGTCTCGCGTCTCGCGTCTCGCGCTCTACTCAAACAAAAAAAGGGAGGAGGTCGTCGGAATACCTCCTCCCAAGCGCCTCCCTTTGGCGAGATGGCCGGGACGATCCCTCCACAATGATCGCCCAGGCCGTGCAGATTTAGTGGCTGATCATCCAGGGCCGCTGACTGGGGAACACTTTGCTGCCATCGGGCAAGTAAATTGCCTTTTGACGCAGGGCGCTGCGATCCGGGTTACCCGCTTCAGCGCCGCAGCCACACCCCTTATGGCCATGTTTGTGGCCATGTGTGATTGCGTGCTGCTGGCGGTCAGCGGCTTCGGCCCGACTATCCACCGTCGAGCGTCGGGGCGAGTGAATCGCCTGCTCATTGCGCGCCTTTGCCTTGCGCTTTTCCGGCGCCATGGCCAGGATCTCCGGCGGAATCATTACCACGCGGGCGCTGAGCTTGCCGCACTGGGGGCAAGCGCAGGGGAGGTGGGCCTTGTCCATTGAGGCAAGCTCATTGAACAGACCGTGGTCGGCACATTTGTAATCGTATACCGGCATTGTGGCCCCTCCTTATTTGTCCGGTGACAGCGGTACATCGATGCTGCCGTCGAGCTCAATGGTCGGACCATCAGAAGTCGGGTTCACATCGAAGGCGAAGATATCCGTCGGCAGCCACAGGGTCGCGCAGGCATTGGGAATATCAACCACGCCGCTGATATGGCCCTGCACCGGCGCCACTCCCAATATGGCGTAGGCCTGGGCCTTGGTGTAACCAAACTTGGTGAGGTACTCAATGGCATTCAAACAGGCCTGACGATAGGCGATGTGCACGTCGAGATAGTGCTGCTTGCCCTCTTCGTCGACCGAAATACCCTCAAAGATCAGGTAATCGTCGTACTTAGGAGTGATCGGGCTGGGCTTGAAGATGGGGTTCTTGATGCCGTACTTGGCCATCCCGCCCTTGATCAGATTCACACGCATGTGAATCCAGCCCGCCATCTCAATAGCACCACAGAAAGTGATCTCACCGTCGCCCTGGCTGAAGTGAAGGTCGCCCACACTCAGGCCCGCATCTTTTACATACACGGGGAAGTACACCTTGGAGCCCCGGGACAAATCTTTGATGTCGCAGTTACCGCCGTGCTCCCGGGGCGGCACCGTCCGGGCACCCTCTGCGGCAGCGGCTTTGGCTGCCTCGCCAGTCATCTTGCCCATGTGCGCGGTGTCGGCGTAAGGCAGGGTCGCCAGCGCGGGTGTGCGCTCGGGGTCGGTATCAAACAGGGCTTTTTCCCGGGTGTTCCACTCCTCCAGCATTTCCTTGGAGGGCAGGCAGCCGATCAGGCCGGGGTGAATCAGGCCAGCAAACTCCACACCGGGTACATGACGGGAGCTGGTGAACATGCCTTTGAAATCCCAGATCGATTTCTGCGCTTCCGGGAAGTGCTCGGTGAGAAAGCCACCGCCGTTTTGCTTGGAGAAGAACCCATTGAAACCCCACTGGCTTTCCTCGAAAGCGCCAATGTCGAGAATATCCACCACCAGCAGGTCGCCAGGCTCGGCACCTTCAACACCGACAGGGCCGGACAGAAAGTGCACCTTAGACAGGTCAACGTCGCGCACGTCATCGGCACTGTCGTTATTGGCAATCTGCCCGCCCGTCCAGTCCACACATTCAATAATGAAGTCATCGCCGGGTTTAACCATCTGGGCCATCGGAATGTCCGGGTGCCAACGGTTATGAATATTTTCGTTCTCGTATGCGGACTTGCTTAGATCGACCTTAATGATGGTTTCAGCCATTGCGATTCTCCTGATAGCCTCGGTTGCCTCGGCGAGATGAACGGCGACCGCTGTCATCACCCCGCGCACGAAAGATGTCGAAGCACTACTATCTGAAATCACTGGCAAGGCCACCATTCGGCAAAGCACCCCGGGGATTACGTCAATTGACGTAGTGTCGGCATTGCCTCAGTAACAGCCCCGTGGCGTGCCTTCGCTCATGGACTCTTCGCTGCGCTCAGAGAACGCCGAGGAGAGCGCTCGAGGCAAAATACCTCACTCCGCCCCCACCGCATCGCTCCCTGACCGACAGGGAAGGGGCCACCGGCAATGGCAGAGCAATCCCAGCATCGTGCCCTCGCTCATGGACTCTTCGCTACGCTCAGAGAACGTCAAGGTTGGCGGTCGGGGCAAAATACCTCACTCCGCCCCAACCGCATCGCTCCCTGACCGTCAGGGAAGGGTCCACAGGCAACGGCAGAGCAATCCCGGCATCGTGCATTCGTTCATGGCCTCCTCGCTGCGCTCGGAGAACGATGAGGAATGCACTCGGAACACACCACACCATTCCTCGCTCCCCCCAACACATCGCTCCCTGACCACCAGGGAAGGGTCCATTGGTAATGGGACAATGGGACAATGGGACAATGGGACAATGGGACAATGGGACAATGGCAGGATAAGCTCTCGTTCGAGGACTCATCCCCTTCGGCTCTGAGAGTGCGGTTATGGATATAAGTGGCCACACACCAATATGTGAGTGCGCTAGCCCTGATCCAGCCACTCCTGAAGTTTGGCCCGATGCACTGAGGCAATCGGCGAGGCCAGGGCTTTTTCGAGCGCGGCTTTGGATTTTTCCTTGGCGTGCCACTCCACAAATACCGACTTCACTGTGGCGTAATCCGCGACTGTTTTCGTTACTGAAAATGCATCACCTACCGTAACAGCCCCGGGCTTCAGCACGCGGGCATAGGCTCCAGGCCTCACCGCCTTGGCAAACATCTTCACAAAGCCGGTGTCTCCCATTTTCACCGCCAGTTTGAAACAGGGTACCCGGGGCGCGGTGATCTCCAGCTCAACATCATTGATGCTAACCCGATCGCCGATTCTCCAATCAATATCGCTCATGCCACTCAGCGTAAGATTTTCACCAAAGGCACCAAACTCGATAATCCTACCCAGCTCAGCCGACCACCAGTCGTAGTCCTCCTGATGGTAGAGGTAGACCGCTTGATCATGACCGCCATGCACGTTGGTATCGACGATCACGTCACCCACCACGCCGAATTCATTTATCGCCACCGGGCCGCTCAGCGGAGTCTTAAAAATGCCGGTAGCGTGCGATTCATCATTGAAGGTCACTGCACTGCGAGAGCCGCGATTAACTGATACGATTTTCAGCATCGTCGTTTGATTCCTTTTATCCTCTACGCCAAGCCATTCAGCCGCTGTGACACTTTACCGTTGCGCTATCTCATCGTTCCCTAACCCGCGGCAACATGGAAAGGATGGGGCCAGGAGCAATGGCAAAGTCATTCCAACACCGTGCCTTCGTTCATGGACTCTTCGCTGTGCTCAGAGAACGATGAGGAATGCATTGTGCAAAACACCTCACCCCGCGCCAATCCCCTGCACATCGCACCGTGACCGCCCGGGAAGGGTCCACAGACAATGGCAGAACAATCCCAGCATCATGCCTTCGTCCATGGACTCTTCGCTACGCTCAGAGGACGCCGAGGAATGCACTCAGGACAAAATACCTCACTCCGCCCCACCCCTCGCTCCCTGACCGCCAGGGAAGGGTCCACCGGTAGTGGCACAGGTCTTCACGCACCTGCCTGCCCTCGTTCATGGACTCTTCGCTGCGCTCAGAGATGGTGGGACTTTGAAACAGGGGCCGAGCCATTCAAGCGCTGCTCACGCTTGCGCGGCAACCGAAATTTGTCCGTCCTGACAGATAGCCACAAAACGGTTTCGATCCGGTGACATCAACATTGCCCGAGCCACCTGGGGTGCCAGTAGTCGCCGAATGCGTCTGGCAATATCTCGGGCACCATAGCGGCGATCCACGCGCTCCAGCAATAAGTCATGGCAGTGACTGTCAATCTCCAGCGTCACCCCGCGACGCCCCAACTGACGGTGGAACTTGTCCAATTCCACATCAAGCACCTCAATCAGCGCGGTGCCCGCCAGGCGTTGATAGGCAACGATGTAGTCGATGCGATTGATAAATTCCGGGTCAAAGCGCGACTCAAGGGCCCGGCGCGCCAGACGCGTCTCGTTGGCGGGCAGCAAGTACCGAACGCCTCGCCGCTTGGCAATATCGGCAGCGCCGATATTGCTGCTCATCAAGATGATGCTATTGCTGAAATCCAATACTTTCGCGCCGCTGGCCAACACGAGTCGACCGCTGTCCAACACATTCATCAACGCGCGGACCACCTGGTTGTCCGCCTTTTCAAGTTCGTCGAACAGCACCACGCCCGGCCGGGCGAAGCTGCCTTTGATTTTCTCCCCATCAAACAGGGACTGGCCTTCTTTACTGCCCACGTAACCGGGTGGCGCGCCGGTCAGCGCGGCAGCGTAATGCTCTTGAGCAAGGGTATTCATGTCGATTCGGCACAGGGCATCAGCATTGCCATGAATGCCCTCGGCGATCAGCCGCGCTGTCTCGGTTTTGCCAACCCCGGTTGGGCCCATCAGCAACAGCACGGCCAGGGGGCGCAAGCCGGGACCGATGTCCGCCTTGACCACCTGCAGCATATCGTCGATTGCCGAGAGTGCCGGCCCTTGCCCGCGAATTCTGCCACGCAGCAGCGCCATGACCGCATTGGGGTCGAAATAGAAACGGGACTGTCGGACCGGCGATTCCCGATACTGCCTGATATTACGCTGGGCCTCCTGCTCAGCCAGGCGGTCATTAATGTAGGGCATAGTCACCTGCCCCCCCCGACACGGTCACGCTCAGCCGGCTTCCTGTTCCTTGCCATCAAAGGGCAACTCCCCAACCGGACACTCAGCCACACCAATGCTGTTGCGAGTGAGCGCTTCAACCTGTTGTTGAGTTTTCTCGGCATCCATTACCCAGCTGCGATAAAACTCAAAGGGGCAGTCTGCCATGCCTTTGTCGCCATCGCCGGAGTTGTAAACGCCGGTGTAACCCCGGTGCAGCAATTTGAACAGGTGGTTCTGGGACTGATCATTGGCCCGGGCATCGCGAATCTGACTGACGGACAACTGGGCGTACTGCACCCCCATATCTTCCTCACCGCATTCGCCGAGTGTACGACCGTCAAAGCCGATAATGGCCGAGTGACCAAAGTAGGAGTACACCCCGTCAAAGCCGGTGGCATTGGCCACTGCCACATAGCTGTTGTTGGCCCAGGCCATGGATTTGGCCATCATGATCTGCTGCTCTTTGGCCGGATACATATAGCCCTGACAGCGCACAATCAATTCGGCCCCTTTCATGGCGCAGTCTCGCCAGATTTCCGGGTAGTTGCCGTCATCGCAAATAATCAGACTGATTTTCAGGCCCTTTGGCCCTTCGCTGACATAGGTGCGATCACCGGGATACCAGCCTTCAATGGGGCACCAGGGAATACACTTGCGATACTTCTGCACGATCTCACCCTGATCATTGATCAGCACCAGGGTGTTGTAAGGTGCCTTGTGGGGATGCTCCTCGTGACGCTCACCGGTAAGAGAAAAGATGCCCCAGGTTTTGGCCTCCCGACAAGCGGCCGAGAAAATATCGGTTTCTTCCCCGGGAATGGTGGCGGCGGTGGCCATCATTTCGTCGCCGTCGTACATGATCCCCATGGTGCTGTATTCGGGAAACACCACTAGGTCCATCCCCGGCAGGCCCACCTTCATGCCCTTGATCATCTCGGCGATGTTGCGGGCATTGTCCAATACCTCTGCCTTGGTGTGCAGGCGAGGCATTTTGTAGTTCACCACCGCGACGCCAACGGTATCGGCGCTGCTGGAAATATCACCGTGTCGCATTGTGACCTCCGTTTTTTATAGATGCGCGCAAGCCTTACACCGACAGGTACGCCTTGATCTTGTCGGTGTCCACGTTGTCGCGCAGATCCTCGTGAATGAAGTTGCCCTTATCGATAACAATCACCCGGTCGGCAATGGCCATGGTGAAGCTCAGCACCTGCTCGGACACAATGATGGTGATGTCCCGGAGCTTTTTGATTTCGTTAAGCACATTGGCAATATCTTTGATGATTGACGGCTGAATGCCCTCGGTAGGCTCATCCAGCAACAAGACCTTGGGGTTAGTAACCAGCGCCCGGGCGATGGCCAATTGTTGTTGCTGCCCCCCAGACAGGTTGCCGCCCTTGCGCTTGCGCATATCTTTCAGCACCGGAAACAGGGCGTAGATATCATCCGGTATCTTTTTCAGGCCCGACACTTCCATGCCGGTTTCGATATTTTCCTGCACGGTCAGGTTGGGGAAAATCATCCGTCCCTGGGGCACATAGGCAATGCCACTCTCTACCCGCTGGTAACTTTCTTTGGCGGTCACGTCCACGCCATCCACACTGATCGTTCCCCCAGAAACGGGCAGCACGCCGATCAGGGATTTGAACAGCGTGGTTTTCCCCATGCCGTTGCGCCCCATGATCGCCAGGGTTTCATTCTTGGGGACTTCAAAGTCGAGGCCGTGAATCACTTCACTCTGGCCATAACTCACTTTTAAACCCGTCACATTTAACATAGCTACCTTCCTATGATTGCTCGCACACTGGGGCCAGCTTCACTGGGCCCCGGATCAAGTCCGGGGCGACACTAGCGAGATTCGGACTGAATCCCGGATCTTTCGGGGTCTAAAACGAGGTCAAGCTTCTCGTCATCCCGGCCCCCGAGCCGGGATCCAGAACAGGCTTCGAGCACCTACCTAATCTCAATGCCCCCACACCTCAACGACGCTGCGCCCTTTGGCACCTCATTTCCCAATCCTTGCAGGCAGCCACCCATCCCTCGTTGAGTCCAGGGCTGGGTCACGCTTCAACACGGGCGGGCCGCATCCGGAATGGGCCGCCAGCGACCGCCAATCCTCAATGCCCCAAGTAAACTTCCACAACCTTGGGGTCTTTCTGTACTTCGGTCATGGGCCCGGCGGCCAGAATCTTGCCCTGGTGCAGCACCGTGACCTTATGGGCGATGCGGGCAACAAACTCCATATCGTGCTCAATCACCAATACCGAGCGACCGCTACTGATCTTGTTAAGCAGCTCGGCTGTCTGCTCCCGCTCCTTCACGCTCATTCCCGCTACCGGCTCGTCGAGCATGAGCAGTTCCGGGTCCTGAATCAGCAGCATGCCAATCTCCAGCCACTGCTTTTGGCCGTGGCTGAGCAGGGCCGCTTCGGTATCGAGAAAATCGCCCAGCAATATATCGTTGGCTACCGAGCGCACCTTGGCATCGACCTCCTCGTCTCGCTGGAACACCAGCGAGCCAAATACACCGCGACCGCGAGGGAAGGACACCTCCAAATTTTCATAAACCGAGAGGTTTTCGTAGATGGAGGGTGTCTGAAACTTGCGCCCCACTCCCGCCCGCACAATTTCGTGCTCAGAGAGTTTGGTCAGCTCCTTGTTCATAAATTTAATGCTGCCGGAGGTCGCCTTGGTTTTACCGCAGATCAAATCCAACACCGTGGTTTTACCGGCCCCATTGGGGCCGATCACCACGTGCAGCTCGTTGCGATCAAGGTAGAAGTTCAGGCTGTCCACCGCCTTGAAGCCATCAAAGGACACCGTCAGGTCTTCGACCGCCAAGGTAAAATCAGTGTTTGTTGTCATCGCTGTTTTCCTTTATGTCCAGTTCGGAGACTCAGTTGGAACCTTCAAGCTCAGGAGTGGAGTCATCCCGCTTGCCTTTACTGAACAGACCGGTGATGAAACTCAGGCGCTTCTTCAGGTGATGACCATAGTCCTCCCACAGCCCTGCCAGGCCATTGGGGAAGAACATCACCACCGCAATAAACAGCCCGCCCATCAGGAACAGCCACAGCTCGGGGAAGGACTCGGAGAATGCCGTTTTGCCAAAGTTGATCAGCAGGCAACCATACACTGCGCCGATCAGCGACATCCGCCCGCCAACCGCCGCAAAGATCACCATCTCGATGGACGGCACAATGCCGACGAAGGACGGCGACATGAAGCCCACAATCAGGGTGAACATGGCGCCACCAATGGCGGAGATCATCGCCGCAACGCAGAAGATGAAAATTTTGAAATTGGCCACGTCATAGCCAGAGAAGCGCACCCGGTCTTCTTTATCGCGCATGGCCAGCAGCAGACGACCAAACTTGCTGGTGAGAATAAAGCGCCCCAGCATGATCACACCCAGCAACAGTACACAGTTGATGTAATAAAACAGCAGCTTGGCGCCATCGCTGGTGATGTCCCAACCGTTCAGGGTACGCAGGTCAGTGATACCGTTGATACCGCCGGTATAGCCCTGCTGACCAACAATCAACACCGTTAGAATCAGCGAGATAACCTGCGTGATGATGGCAAAGTACACCCCGCCCACCCGGCGCTTGAACATGGCCGCGCCAATCAGGTAGGCGAAGACGGTTGGCACTACCAGGATGGCAATCAGCGTAAAGGTGAAACTCTGGAAGGGTTCCCAAAACCAGGGCAGCGCGGTGAGCTGGTTCCAGTCCATAAAGTCCGGAATACCCGGTGTGGATTGAATGGCCGTGTTCTCCGGTGAAGAGGCCTCCAGCTTCAAGAACATGGCCATGGCGTAACCGCCCAGACCGAAGAAAATGCCTTGCCCCAGACTGAGGGTACCGCCGTAGCCCCACAGCAAGACCAGACTCACCGCCGGAAAGGCATAGGTAAGGTACTTGGCCACCAGGTTAAGCCGGAAGGCATCCAGCATCAGGGGGAAGAGCACCAGAATCACCGCCGCCAGAATCGCAAAGGCCACGGTGCCGTTTTTTCCACCCAGCAATTTTTCGTAAACAAAATTCATAGAACGCTCCCTGGAAAGGTAATCGCGAAAACTGCCCGCCGCATCAGCGACGGACCTTGCTGGCAAACAAGCCTTCCGGCCGGAACATCAGGATGATGACCAGGGTCAGCAGGGTGAACACCTTCGCCATTGAACCGCTGATAAAGAACTCCAGAATGGACTGGGCCTGGGCGATGGAGAACGCTGACGCGATGGTGCCAAGCAGGCTGGCAGCGCCGCCGAAGACCACCACCATGAAGGTATCCACAATGTAGAGGGTGCCCGTGGTAGGTCCGGTAGAGGCAATGGTGGTAAACGCCGCGCCAGCCACACCAGCAATGCCGCAACCCAGCGCAAAGGTATAGCGGTCCACCTTTTTGGTGTTGATACCCACCGCACCGCTCATCAGCCGGTTTTGGGTGGTGGCGCGCACCTTCAAGCCCCAGGAAGACTTGAACATCAGGTAGAACACGGCGAGGGTAATAAACAGCGTCAGCCCCAATACAAACATGCCGTTAATGGGAATATCGATCATGTCAGTGGGCTGCACACTCCCCAGCAGCCAGTCGGGTAGCGTCGGGCTCACTTCCCGGGCGCCAAAAATCGAGCGATAGGCCTGCTGCATAATCAAGCTCAGCCCCCAGGTGGCCAGCAAGGTATCCAGTGGGCGTTTGTAGAGAAATCGAATCAATGCGAATTCCGCGATGTACCCCAGTATCGCCGCCACAAAAAACGCGGCAATGATGGCGAAGATAAAGTAATAGGGCATAAAGCCGGGGAAATGCTTTTCTGTAATCGTAGACAGCAGATAAGTGGTGTAGGCACCGGCGGCCATAAACTCGCCGTGGGCCATGTTAATCACCCCCATCTGACCAAAAATAATTGCCAAACCAAGAGCCATCAGCAAGAGGACGCTAAACAGACTAATGCCCGCGAATCCCTGCATGGCAAAAATTGCACCTAATTCGCCGTAACTGTAACCAAACATGATTGCGTCTCCCTGAGTAATTCGGCTAACAAGGGGATAAAGTCATTGCATTGCCCTGACCGGAGGAGTCGGGGCGGATTCTGCCGGGCTGGCACGCAGCGCATGCAAATCCGGCAGAGTGTTGATTCACCTTCAAGGCAGCCCGGTTCGGGCTGCGGTAAGTCATACATGCCCCGGCACTGCCGGGGCGAAACAGCACTTTACTGGTAGCCTTCGGGGAAGGGGTCGGGCTCGATCAGGTCAGAGGTGTAAACCACTTCCGCCTGGCCGTCTTTCTTCCACTTGCCGACCCGGGCCTTGGACCACAGGTGATGATTGGGGTGGAGTTTGACGTAGCCTTCCGGTGCGGTAGTCAGCTCAATGTCACCCTCTTCCGAGGCGGCAACGACCTTGTCCACATCGAAGGAGCCGGCTTTCTCCACCGCGGCTTTCCACAGCCAGGGGCCGAGGTAGGCAGCCTGGGTCACGTCACCGATCACGCTGTCGTCACCCCACATTTCCTTAAAGGCCTTAACGAAAGCTTTGTTGTTTTCGTTATCCTGGCTCTGGAAATATTTCATGATGGAGTAGAAGCCTTCGAGGTTTTCACCCCCAATGCCCAGCACTTCGTCCTCGGTTACCGAGATGGTCAGCAGGGTTTGCTTGTCGGCAGTGATACCGGCGGCTTTAAGCTGCTTGAACCAGGCCACGTTACTGCCACCCACCACCGCGGCGTAAATCACGTCAGGCTTTTTCAGGCGGATTTTGTTGATGACCGAGCCGAACTGGGTGTCGCCCAGGGGCTTGTACTCTTCACCCACGACTTTGCCGCCGAGCACTTTTTCAATGTGCTTGCGGGCAATCTTCATGGAGGTACGTGGCCAGATGTAGTCAGAGCCGATCAGGTAGAAGGTTTTGGCGCCCTTCTCTTTGGCTACCCAGTTGAGACCGTCAAGAATCTGTTGGGTCGCTTCCTGGCCGGTGTAAATCACGTTCTTGGACTGCTCCAGACCCTCATAGAAGGTCGGGTAATACAGCAGACCATTTTCTTTCTCGAACACCGGCAGCGCCGCTTTACGAGAAGCCGAGGTCCAGCAGCCAAATACCGCCGCCACCTTGTCGTTCACCAGCAGTTTGCGGCTCTTCTCAGCGAAGGTCGGCCAGTCGCTGGCGCCGTCTTCCTGAATGATTTTGATTTTGCGGCCCAGCACACCGCCCATATCATTGATCTGTTTAATGGCCAGTTTTTCGGCTTCCTGTGCGCCGGTTTCACTGATGGCCATCGTGCCCGTGAGGGAGTGCAAAATGCCCACGGTAACTTCGGTGTCAGTAACGGCCAGGCCGGTGGTGTTCACTTCCGCGAAGGACAGCTGAGAGGCCAGCAGCGCTCCGGCGGGCAGCAAGCTCAGCGCCTTCAGGAGCGTTCGACGCCCCAGTCGGCTGTGATCGTATTGATCGCGCATATTGTTGTCTCCTAGGGTTTACGGGTTCAGGACAGCATCAAGTCTCCCTAGGTGACGGCAAGAAGAACATTCGCCGGATACTCCCCCCATTTACGTTAGATGACGTATATGCCCCGTCTACCTGCGCCGCTATGTTTCATCTATATGACTTTGCTACGCCATTCGGCTCATTTGGCCCATTTTTTGGCCGATCAGCCCCCTGCGGTTGTCACGATTCAAATACTCTTGCGGAGTGGTTCAGCTTTTGCAGAGCGTAGTGGTCCATGTGGTGACAGGAGGTCGCCGTCGGCCCACTACCCATCGGCGACCGCGCTCATGCAGTAGTGATTTCAGGCACATGCGCCAAACCTCCCGGACCGATGTAGATGACCAGCCCAGAACCCGCCAGCGCCAGCCACACCGCCCCCGCCCAGCAGCGGGTGTTTCGGGTGCGGCGAAGCTACAACCGCTGGGTGGCCAACCAGACCCTGGAAGATTACGCGCTGCGCTTCACTGCCAAGCGCGCCCGACGCTGGTCCGCCTCCCGGGTATCCCATACCGCCCTGGGGGCGATTTCCTTTCTGGCGCTGGAGGCCATCGGCGGCGCGATTACCCTGAGCTACGGGTTTTCCAATGCGGTGGCCGCGATCATGGTGGTCGGTGCGCTGATTTTTCTGACTGGCCTGCCCATTTGCTACCATGCTGCAAAACAGGGCGTCGACATCGACCTGCTCACTCGTGGTGCAGGCTTTGGCTACATCGGCTCCACCATCACCTCCCTGATCTACGCCTCTTTCACATTTATTTTCTTTGCCCTGGAAGCGGCCATCATGGCCCTGGCCTTGGAGCTCACCCTCCATATCCCGCTGGAATACGGATATCTGATCAGCGCCGTGGTGGTCATCCCCCTGGTCACCCACGGCATCACCCTGATCAGCCGTTTTCAGGTCTGGACCCAGCCCGTGTGGATTCTGCTGCAGCTGTTGCCGCTGATCTGCATCGCCTTCCAGGCAGAAGAAGCGTTTGAGACCTGGACCCAGTACACACCCCAGGACAGCAGCCCCGGCTTCAACCTGTTGGCTTTCGGCGCTGCTTCGGCAGTGATCTTTTCGCTGGTCGCCCAGATCGGCGAACAAGTAGACTTTCTGCGCTTCATGCCCCATCAGGACAAACCCGACCGGCGCTGGTGGGCGGCCTTGATCATGGCCGGCCCCGGCTGGATTTTTAGCGGCATTCTCAAAATTCTGATTGGCTCCTTCCTGGCGGTATTGGCGCTGCAACACGGCATCCCGCTGATCGAGGCCTCCGACCCCAACCGGATGTACCTCACCGCCTTTGGCTACCTGCAGGGCAGCCCCCAACTGACCCTGCTGCTCGTGGGTGTTTTTGTGGTGCTGTCACAGCTGAAGATCAACGTGACCAACGCCTATGCCGGCTCGATTGCCTGGTCCAACTTCTTCTCCCGGCTCACCCACAATCACCCGGGGCGGGTGGTGTGGCTGGTGTTTAACGTGGCCATCGCCCTGCTGTTAATGGAGCTGGGCATTTACCGGGTGCTGGAAGAAATTCTCAGCGTGTATTCCATTGTGGCGTTGGCCTGGGTGGGCACCCTGGTGGCCGACCTGGTCATCAACCGGCCGTTGGGGTTGCGCCCTAAAACCATGGACTTTAAGCGCGCCCACCTCTACGACATCAACCCGGTCGGGGTGGGTTCCATGATCATCGCCTCCCTACTTGGGTTTATGGCCCACCTGGACCAATTCGGTCCAACCGCCCAAGCACTCTCTTCGTTTATCGCGCTGGGCAGCACCTTTATCAGCGCCCCCGTACTGGCCTGGATTACCGGCGGCAAATACTATCTGGCCCGGGAGCCGGTAATTTTCAGCGACAAGAAAGACGTGCGCTGCTGCATCTGTTACCACCACTTTGAAGTGGAAGACATGACCCGCTGCCCCGCCTACGCCGGGCCAATCTGCTCCCTGTGCTGTTCCCTGGACAGCCGCTGCCACGATATGTGTAAAGACAATTCCCGGCTGGCTGAGCAGCTCACCAGCGCCTTGAGCTTTCTGCTGCCCCAGAACTGGATACGCATTCTGAATACCCGCATGGGCCACTTCCTCGGCCTGTTTATGCTCAACAGCTTTATGATTGCCGGGGTGCTGGGTGTGGTCTATGTGCAGATCACCATCGACGAAGGCATGGACAGGGTTGCCGCTGCGAGCGCCTTGAGCAATGTGTTTTTTATTCTGCTGATTGTGTCCGGCGTACTCGCCTGGATGTTTGCTCTGGTCCACGACAGCCGCCGGGTGGCGCAGGAAGAAACCCAGCGCCAGACCGAACTGCTTACGGCTGAAATCGAAGCCCACATTCAAACAGACCTGCAGCTGCAGCAGGCCAAGGAAGCCGCCGAGGCCGCCAATAAAGCCAAAAGCCGCTACCTCACCGGCATTAGCCACGAGCTGCGCTCGCCACTCAATGCGATATTGGGCTACGCCCAGCTGCTGGAGAAAGACCCCGCCATCCCCGCCAACCGCCAGGACGCCCTGCGGGTAATTCGGCGCAGCAGTGAGCACCTGGCGGATTTGATTGAGGGCTTGCTGGATATCTCCCGTATTGAGGCTGGCCGCCTGGACCTGGCCAAAGGGGAAGTGAATCTCGGCACCCTGCTCGACCAGATCGTGAGCATGTTCCAGGTGCAGGCACAGGCCAAGGGCATTGAGTTCCACTTTGACCGCAAAACGCCCCTGCCGGAAACCGTGCGCACTGACGAAAAGCGCCTGCGCCAGATTCTGATCAATCTGCTGTCCAATGCCATTAAATACACCCACGAGGGCAGCGTGGAATTCACCGTGAGCTATCGCAATCAGGTGGCAGAATTTTCCATCGTCGATACCGGCGAGGGCATTGCCAAGGAAGATATGGCCCGCATCTTCCGGCCCTTTGAGCGGATTCGCAAAACCGGCGCCCGCCATGTCGCAGGCACCGGGTTGGGCCTCACTATTACCCGACTGCTCACCGATATTATGGGTGGTGATCTGAGCCTGGAAAGCGCCCCCGGCGAGGGCACCCATGCCAAAACCATATTAATGCTACCGAGCAGTAATAAACTCACCAGCGCGACCCCCGCCGAGCGCAAAATCTGGGGTTACGAGGGCCCTCGGCAAACGGTGTTTGTGGTCGATGACGAACCCAGCCACCGCGGCCTGCTCAGCGACATTCTCACGCCACTCGACTTCGAGGTTATCCAGGCCCCCGACGGTGAAACCTGCCTGGATATGCTGCGCTACTTCGACAACATGCCCTCCGTCTTTTTGCTGGATGTCTCGATGCCCGGCATGGACGGCTGGCACCTTGCCCAAAAACTGCGGGAACAGCTGCCCGGTGCCTGTATTGCCATGATTTCGGCCAATGCGATTGCCACCCCGCCCGATGATATTTCGCCGCCGCCCCACAGCGCCTACCTGGTGAAGCCCGTTCGGGTAGCCGAGCTGATGGATGTGCTTGCCCGGCGCGGCGGTATTTCCTGGATATACAAACCCATTGATGTGCCCCCCGCCGGGGCCATAGAACACCACGATAAGCATAACAATGAGCACCACACCACGCTGACCAGCGAGCACCGCGCAGAACTGCTTCGCCTGGCAAAAATAGGTTATGCAAAGGGGATTAAAAATTGTCTGGACAAATTGGAACGCGAATCCGCAGCGGCGCCGCCGTCACTGCAACAACTGCGGGAGCTCGTCAACAGCTTCCAGTACGGCGCCCTCATCAAACTCCTGGAGGAAGAGGTAGCGTGACCGTCGTCAAGCGCAAGCGCGACGTGGTGCTGGTGGTCGACGACTCGCCAGAAACCCTGGGCATGCTTAACGACACCCTGGACGAAGCCGGCGTCACCGTGCTGGTTGCCCTGGAAGGCAATCAGGCCCTGACCATAGCCGCCAATATCACCCCGGACATTATCCTGATGGACGCGTTGATGCCCGGCATGGACGGCTTTGAAACCTGTCGGCAATTAAAGGCCAACCGGGACCTCAGCCATATTCCCGTGATCTTTATGACCGGGCTGAGCGACACCGAAAGTATCGTCAAAGGCTTTGAAGCCGGCGGCGTGGACTACATCACCAAGCCGGTACGCGGCGAAGAGCTGGTCGCCAGAATGAAGGTCCACCTCAGTAATGCCCGCCTAACCCTCAGCGCCCGTCTCGCACTGGATTCCGCCGGTCAGTTTCTGATCTCCGCCTCCGCCGATGGCAGCTTGCTATGGACCACCCCCCAGGCCTTTCATCTGCTGGAGAGTTCCGGCCTGGATGGCCAGTGGCTGGAAACCGACCTGCCCAACCAGCTCCGGCAAATCTTTGCCCCCCACTACAACAAAGAAAAAGGCCTGCTGCTGAAATCCGGCGACAAACCGCTGGAAGTGCGCTACATCAGCCAGACCGAACCCGGCGAGTTTCTGCTGCAACTGATTGACCTTGAGCGGCCCAGCGAAATCGAACTGCTCCGGGAAAATCTGCCCCTCACCGAACGAGAAGCCGAAGTGTTGCTGTGGATTGCCCGGGGAAAAACCAACCGGGAAGTCGGCACCATCCTCGGCACCAGCCCCCGGACCATCAACAAGCACCTGGAACAGTTATTCCGCAAACTCCACGTAGAGAATCGCACCGCCGCCGCGGTGATTGCGCTGAAGTATTTGCAGGTATAACTACAGCAGAGGCTAGCCCCTCTCACGGCGATCTCTGGACCCTTCCCTCACGGTCAGGGAACGATATGGTGGGGTTGGCGCGTTGTGAGGTGCTCCGCCCCGACCGCATTCCTCGACGCTCTCTGAGCGCAGCGAAGAGCCCACGAACGAAGGAAGGGCAGCGCGACCTGTGCCATTACCATGGACCCTTCCCTCACGGTCAGGGAGCGATGTGGTGAGGTTGGCGCGTTGTGAGGTGCTCAGCCCCGACCACCTTCCTCGACGCTCTCTGAGCGCAGCGAAGAGTCCACAAACGAAAGCAGAGCAGCGAGACCCGTGCCATTACCATGGCCCCTTCCCTAGCGGTCAGGGAACGATATGGTGGGAGTCGGCGCATTGAGGGGCGCCCGCCCCTGACCGCATTCCTCGACGTTCTCTGAGCGCAGCGAAGAGCCCACGAACGAAGGCAGAGCAGCGAGACCCGTGCCATCACCATGGACCCTTCCCTCACGGTCAGGGAGCGATGTGGTGAGGTTGGCGCATTGTGAGGTGCTCCGCCCCAACCGCCTTCCTCGACGTTCTCTGAGCATAGCGAAGAGCCCACGAACGAAGGCAGGGCAGCGAGACCCGTGCCATTACCAAGGCCCCTTCCCTAGCGGTCAGGGAACGATATGGTGGGGGCACGGCGAGAGGTGCTCCGCGCCGCCCCCTCCCTAGACGCTCTCTGAGCGCAGCGAAGAGCCCACGAACGAAAGCAGGGCAGCGCGACCTGTGCCATTACCATGGACCCCTCCCTCACGGTCAGGGAACGATGTGGTGAGGTTGGCGCATTGTGAGGTGCTCAGCCCCGACCGCCTTCCTCGACGCTCTCTGAGCATAGCGAAGAGCCCATGAGCGAAGGCAGGGCGGCGAGGCCTGTGCCGATGCCGATGGACCCTTCCCTCACGGTCAGGGAACGATATGGTGGGCGCGCGTTGTGGGCTGCACCGCCCCAACCGCCTTCCTCATTTTAATCCACCAAGAAACTCTACCAGCAGGCGGTTAGTCTGCTCTGGATACTCTTGCTGAATCCAGTGCCCGCTTCCTTCCAAAATGTGGCTACCGCGAAAATCCGTCAAATGGTCAGCCGCCCGCGCGATTGCTTCCCGCCCCCAGTTGGTTGCCACATCAAATTCGCCGCCAATAAACAGCGACGGCTGGGTCAGGGGGCGACCCTCGTACTCAGCGAGGGCAAACCAGTTGCTGTCGATGTTGCTATAAAAACTCAGCGGCCCGATCAGGCCGGAGCGCTCAAACTCGGCAGTGTAAAAATCCAAGTCCTGCTCATTGAACCACGCGGGCAGGGTCTCCGTGGGCACAAGGTTATCTTTAAGGCGACTGCCGTGGAGAATACATAACCCGCCATTGCGAATGCCTTCGAGCGTAGTCTGCCCGGCCAGTACCGGCTTGAACGCCTCGGGCGTATCGCCGGAGAGCATGACCACTATGTCCCGCAGCCAGCTGCGCACATCTGCTTCAATTTCAGTGATCACCGCAGACCGGGCGGCGAAGTAATCCTGATAAAAATCGGCTTCGGGACCAGCGATATCGCGATGAATATCATTGGGGCGAATCTCGCCAAAAGGCGCACCCGGTAGGGAAACCAAGCCACGCCCCGCGAAGGGAACACTCATTCCCACCACCGCCCGAAAAGTCTCGGGATAAAGCCAGGCCGCCGTCCATGCCACCGGCGCACCCCAGTCATGGCCAACCACCACCGCCTGCTCTTCGCCAAGTGCTTTCACCACACCCACCGCATCATCAACCAGCTTGTGAATGCTGTATTCCTCGGTCTGATAAAACTTGGAGGAGCGACCGTAGCCGCGCTGATCAATGGCCACTGCCCGATATCCGGCCTCGGCCAAGGCGGTCAGCTGGTGCCGCCAGGAGTACCAGGACTCAGGAAAACCGTGAATTAATAACACCAGGGGGCCCTGCCCCTCGGTCACCGCATGAATCCTCGCCCCGTTAACGCTAAGCAGATGATGCTCTCTTTGCATGGTCTATATCCTGACTATTATTGAAAATATAAAAAATAACCCAACCGAACGGTATGTTATCGAATAGTACTATTTGCCTTGGGGAGCATCCAGTCTGATCCGCCCTCCGTTCTGGCCCGAGTTGAGCCTCATTGGCGCCATGCTTTTTACGGCTCGCGCGATTGCGTTAACCCACACTCAAGGCCAGCAATCGCGCACTAAAACGTGTATGGGATTAAATGATGACGACCCGCCAAATCAGGGTGATAAACCATCGGGGGATTAGATACCGTAATAGGCGAGAAAATGTTGATGCTAAATGGCCACCGCGATGGGAGACACACATGAAATACCTGTTTGAAGTGCACATTAAGCCGGGCTACACCGCCGAGGAATATGCCGATGCCTGGGTTCGCGCCAGCGAAATTATCCAGCAGGCCCCGGGCGCTCGAGGTACCCGCCTGCATCGCAAAATTGGTGACCCCAGCGTGTTGATAGCGATTGCAGAGTGGGACAGTAAAACCCAGCGTGATTTCATGGAGTCTCAACCGAATGAGACGGTCAAAGCTATCATTCAAAGCGCCGCGCATTGCTGCGAGATCCGGCCGCTGGGAGAGTTCGAAGAGCCGGAATGGGTGGTATTGCCGGAGTCGGCACGCTAGGCGCTGGTCAGCAACCGCCACTCACGCTCCCCGGCCACGAAGGGAGGGGCAACCGACATTGGCACAGGACTCGCTGCCCTGCCTTCGTTCGTGGGCTCTTCGCTGCGCTCAGAGAACGTCGAGGAAGGCGGTCGGGGCAGAGCACCTCACTCCGCACCCCGCTCCGCGCCAACCCCCACCACATCGCGCCCTGACCGCCAGGGAAGGGGCCACGGGCAATGGCAGAATAATCCCAACACCGTGCCTTCGTTCATGGGCTCTTCGCTACACTCAGAGAACGCAGTAAGAGGTGATCGAAGGGCAATGACAATCGTTCCCTGACCGCAAGGGAAGGGTCCATCGGCATTGGCACAGGCCTCGCCGCCCTGCCTTCGTTCGAGGGCTCTTCGCTATGCCCAGAGAACGCAGTAAGAGGTAACTCGAAGAGCAATGACAATCGTCGTTCCCTGACCGTGAGGGAAGGGTCCATCGGTATCGGCACAGGCCTCGCTGCCCTGCTTCCGTTCGTGGGCTCTTCGCTGCGCTCAGAGAACGTAGTAAGGAACCATTAAGGAGAATACTTCCCGCCTAGCTCACCCGCTCAAACAGCAAGTCCCACACACCGTGACCAAGGCGCTCACCACGCTTTTCAAATTTGGTGACAGGCCGATACTCCGGTCTGGGCGAAAACTGCAACTCTCCGGCCTGATTGCTGAAGCCATCGGCGGCGGTCATCACCTCCATCATATGCTCGGCGTAGTTTTCCCAGTCGGTGGCTAAATGAATCACGCCGCCGAGTTTTAATTTTCGGCGCAACAATTGGACGAAGTCCGCCTGAATCAGCCGCCGTTTGTGGTGCTTTTTTTTATGCCAGGGGTCGGGGAAGTACACCTGCACTCGGCTCAGGCGTTCATCGGGAATACAGGTCTCGAGCACTTCAACCGCGTCGTGGCAGTAAGCCCTCAGGTTGGTCAAGCCGGCTTCATCGATGAGGTGCATCAACCGGCCCACACCGGGGCGGTGAACTTCCACCCCGATAAAGTTGTGGTCAGGTGCTGCTTCTGCCATCGCGGCCAGGGAATCGCCCATGCCAAAGCCGATCTCCAGCACCGTGGGTGCCTCGCGACCAAATACCTCAGTCAGGTCCAGGCTGCCTGAAGCGACCTCCAGGCCTTTGCTCGGCCAGTGAAAGTCGTAGGCCCGCTTTTGCCCCTCGGTCATGCGGCCGGTACGGAGTACAAAACTGCGGATGCGGCGCAGCGTCTTTTCGCCGGTTAACTCGCTCATGACAGCCCCTTCCAGGCCGCCACCGCCAAACTCAACCAGCCCAGCAGAAACAGCACGCCGCCAATGGGTGTAATGGCCCCGAGAATGCGGATATTGGTGATGGCCAGGGCATACAAACTGCCACTGAAAATCAGAATACCGACGGCAAACAACCAGACACTGGCTTTGAGTGCGCCGTGTTGAGCCCCCTGGTGCAGCAAGATGCTGACACCCAGCAATGCCAGGGTATGCACAAAATGGTACTGCACCGCGGTGTGGTAGACCGCCAGCATATCGGCGCTCAGCCGGTCCTTTAATCCATGGGCGCCAAACGCGCCCAGAGCCACGGCCAGAAAACCGAAAATCGCGGTAACAAACAGACTCACTGAGGCCATATCGATCCCACACTGTGAAAAGAGGCGCTATTGTAGACAAATTCCGGCGGCCGACCAAAAGGGAGATCCGCTCCCGGAGGACAAATACTGCCCCTAACTTCGCTTCCCAGCGACAGAGAGGCTTTCGCGCTTCGTCTTTTTACATGCAGGTGATAAGCATGATTCCGACGCGGGCACCGATGCTCCGCGAGGCCTGCACAGCGGTCGTACCGAGATTCCCGCGGGCCACAGCCGCGGGAGAGTAGAAAAACAGTCGCCAGAAACGAAGAACCCCGCCGAAGCGGGGTTCTGTCATTGCCGGTGCAGCCTTAGGCTTCCATCGCGGCCCGGAGTTTTTTCATGGCCGCTTGCTCCAGCTGGCGAATGCGCTCGGCAGAGACACCATAGCGGTCGGCCAACTCATGCAGAGTGGCTTTGTTCTCACCCAGCCAGCGGGCCTGCAGAATATCGCGGCTGCGCTCATCCAATTCACTCAGCGCATAGCTCAATTGCTGATGGCTGCTCTCTTCCCAGTCATCGGCTTCGAGCACCAGCGCGGGATCGCTGCTGTTGTCCTCAAGGTAGTGCACGGGTGCCACGGGGCCGGTCTCGTCGTCGGCATCGGCGTCAAAACCGATGTCCACCGAGCTCAGGCGGCCTTCCATGCGGCGCACTTCTGCCACATCAACCCCAAGGTCCTCAGCCACAGCGTGTACTTCGTCGTTGTTCAGCCAAGCCAGCTCTTTTTTGGCGCTGCGCAGATTGAAGAACAGTTTACGTTGGGCTTTGGTGGTGGCGACTTTGACGATGCGCCAGTTACGCAGCACGTACTCGTGAATTTCTGCCTTGATCCAGTGCACGGCGAAGGACACCAGCCGCACACCCTTTTCGGGGTCAAAGCGTTTAACCGCCTTCATCAGACCAACATTGCCTTCCTGGATCAGGTCAGCCTGGGGCAGGCCATAGCCGGTATAACTCTTGGCAATGTGCACCACAAAACGCAGGTGGGACATGACCAGTTGGCGGGCCGCCTCCAGGTTGCCCTGGTAGAATAGCTCCTCGGCCAGCTCCTTCTCGCGTTCTGCGGTCAGAACCGGAATGCTGCAAACTGTTTGAATATATGCAGAGAGGTCACCACCAGGCACAAGCTGCTGCATCGGCTGCAGTTGGGTGCTGCTCATTGCACATCCTCCTAAAATCGAACGAAAACCCATCATGGGCGGGCAATTATTAGAGTCTGAATTCTACAAAAGTTCAAGCCTCGCCGGCCCAAACCCAGTGCTCATTTCAGGCCGAAAGCCTCATTTTCTCTGGCCTAGAAGATAACGCAAATACTCAGTCGCAACAACTGGCGCGGCGTCGAGCAATTAGCGGGGCTCAATGGCCCGCAGCTCGCGCCCCACCACCAACCAAGCGCCCCCCAGCCCCAGCAGGGCCCCAAAGAGCCACAGCAGCAGGCTGTCGACAAAGCCCAACCCCAGCAACGAAAATTCGCTGCCATACAGGGCGCTCAAACGGCTGACCGGGCCGGACAGCCAGATCAGCCCCGCCTGCACCAGCAGCCAGGCGACCACCCCGCCGCCCAAACCGTACCAGAGGCCGGTATAAAGGAAGGGTCGCCGCACAAAGGCGTTGGTGCCACCCACCAGCTTGACCACCAGAATCTCATCCCGGCGGCCCTCAATGGCCAGTTTGATGGTATTGCCAACAATTAAAAGCACCCCCAACCCCAACATTGCCGCCAGAGCCAGGGTCATTCGCGCCAGCAGTTCGGTGATGCTATTGAGCCGCTGAATCCACTCCATATCCAGTTTGATCAAATCCACCGCCGGCAGCGACTTGAACTGGGCCTCCAGCGCCACAACCGCCTCAGCCGAGCTGTGGCTATGCAGCGGAGTGACCACCAACAAACCCGGCAGCGGATTGCCGTCCAGCTCATCCAGCACCTTGCCAAAGCCGGAGGCCTGGCGGAACTCGTCCAGCGCGACCTCTGGTGAGATGTAGTCGACCTTGGCCACCCCTTCGACACTACTGAGCTGGCCTGCCAGCGCCTGGGCATCGCCATCGGCAAGCCCCTTTTTCAGGAACAGCGACAACCGCGCCGCCCCTTCCCAGCCACCACTCAGGGCATTGACGTTATTCAGGCCAACATGCAAACCCGTGGGCAAGGCCAGGGCAATGGCGATCACCAGCCAGGTCATCAAGGTAGTGGCCGGTCGGCGCAGCATTCGCTTGAAGCTGTCCATGCCGACTTGCCGGTGGTGGCTGCGATAGCTGGCCAGGCGGTCCCGAAAACTTTGTTTGCGCAGGCGGGCCCCGGGCGCGGCTTCCTTGCGAGCGGGCGCGGGGTCGGTCAGGGCTTTGAGACGACGCTTAGTCATCGCGCGCTACCCCGGCGGTAACCAATTGCCCCTGCCGCAGGGTGAGCAAGCGGTAGGGCATGCGGGCAATCAAGCCCAAATCGTGGGTGGCGATCAACACCGTGACCCCCACCTGATTGAACTGCTCAAACAAACGCATAATTTCGGCGGACAGCTGCGGATCGAGGTTACCGGTGGGCTCATCGGCCAGCAGCAGATCCGGCTTGTTCACCACGGCTCTGGCAATGCCCACCCGCTGCTGCTCGCCCCCGGACAAACTGATCGGGTTCTGCCGCTCCTTGTCGAGCAGCCCCACCTTATCCAGCGCCGCCCGCACCCGGCGCCCCACATCCCGGTGGGCATATCCGGCAATAATCAGCGGCAGCGCGACATTGTCGAACACGCTGCGGTCGAACAAAAGCTGGTGATTCTGAAACACCACCCCCACCTTGCGACGCAGCTCTGGAATTCTTCTGGCAGGCAGGCGGGTGAGGTTGAGCCCCCCCACAATCACCTGCCCGGCACTGGGGCGCTCCATCATCATGATCAATTTCAGCAATGAGCTTTTGCCCGCGCCGCTGTGGCCAGTGAGAAAGCGCATATCGCCACGCGGCATATGAAAGCTCAACTGCTTGAGCGCTTCAAAGCCTCCGGGGTAACGCTTGCTGACCTGATCAAATTGAATCATGGCGACTCGCTAGTTCTTTGATAAAAATTCGGCTGTTACCAAGCTAAAGGCACCCTTCGATCACCTCTGATGCGGGCCACAATGGATTCCGGATCGCAAACTGCGCGTCTGGAATGACGGGAGGGGCGAACGCCGCCGATCCAGCGTACAACCCCCACCCCGTCGCCCGCTATCAAGTCCGGGGCAGGCGCTGGATTCCGGACCGCAAACAACGCGTCCGGAATGGCGGGAGGGGCGTACACTGCCGCCAGGACTCAAAACCACACTCGTTAGCCCGCCCCAGAGGCCGTCGCCCCGGCCCCCGAGCCGGGGCCCAGAAATCCCCTGCCGCGACACCAGCCAGGGCCACTAATGCAGGCTGTCATACAAATCACGCCACGCCGGGTTCATGCTTTCAATGAGCTCGATCTTCCACGCCCTGCGCCACTTTTTCAGCCGCTTTTCCCGTGTAATCGCCTCATACACCGTATCGTGCAGCTCGTAGTAAACCAGCAAATGCGTTTTGTAACGCCGACTGAAACCTTCAACTAAATTGTGTTTGTGCTGCCACACCCTGGCGGCCAAGTTGCTCGTCACACCAACATACAACGTGCCATTTCGTTTGTTGGCCAAAATGTATACTGCCGGCTGGCGCATAACCGATCCTTGGTTAACCGCAAATAGTTACACCTCACCGAGAACCTGGATTCCGGATCGCAAACAGCGCGTCCGGAATGACGGTCGGTGCGAATGCCGCCGATCCAACGTACAACCCAACCCCCGTCGCCCGCTATCAAGTCCGGGGCAGGCGCTGGATTCCGGATCGCAAACAACGCGCCCGGAATGGCGGGAGGGGCGTACACTGCCGCCAGGACTCAAAACCACACTCGTTAGCCCGCCCCAGAGGCCGTCGCTCAGCCCAAAGTCCGTCGCCCCGGCCCCCGAGCCGGGGCCCAGATTACCGCCAAACCTGGCCGAATATCGCGATGCCAAGCTTCAGGCATTTCTCTCCGAAGTCTGCGGCGCCGCAGTGCGCCGCCAACCGAACAGCGCGCCAACAAATTCCTCGGCGCGGAAGGGGCGTAAATCGAGAATGCCCTCACCGACCCCGATAAAGCGAATGGGCAGGCCCAACTGTTTGCTAATGGCAAAGACGATGCCGCCCTTGGCGGTGCCATCGAGTTTGGTGAGTGTAAGACCGGTGACCCCAACGGCCTCCTGAAAATGCTTGGCCTGGGAAAGGGCGTTCTGGCCGGTGCCGGCATCGAGCACCAGCATCACCTCATGGGGCGCCTCGGGGTCGATCTTCTTCAACACCCGCACCACTTTCTTCAGTTCTTCCATCAGATTGTCTTTATTATGCAGGCGCCCGGCGGTATCGGCGATCAGAATGTCCACGCCCCGAGACGTTGCAGCCTGCAGTGCGTCAAAGAGCACGCTGGCACTGTCGGCACCGGTGTGCTGCGCGATCACCGGCACATCATTACGCTGACCCCACACTTGCAACTGCTCCACGGCGGCAGCCCGAAAAGTATCCCCTGCAGCGAGCATTACCGAGCGGCCGCCCGCCTGAAATTGCTTAGCCAGTTTGCCAATGGTGGTGGTTTTGCCCACCCCGTTAACGCCGACCATCAAGATGACATAGGGCTTATCGCTTTGCGGAATGACCAGCTCCTGCTCGGCAGGTTGAAGCAGGGTGCTGAGCTCTTTCTGCAGGGCGATATATAGGGCCTCGGGGTCGTTCAACTCGTTGCGGGACACCTGACGGGTGAGATTGCCGATGATTTCCTGGGTGGCGTCCACCCCCACATCGGCCATCAGCAAGTGCGTCTCGATTTCCTCAAGCAGCTCGTCGTCAATTTCTTTGCGGCCGAGAAACAGGTTGGCCATGCCCTCGCCGAGCTGGGCGCCGGTTTTGCTGAGCCCCTCACGAAAGCGGACCAATAACGAGGCCTGCTCTTCCGGCGATAGCTCCAGGTGCTGCCAGGGCGCGATCTCTTCGTCATCGATAAAGCCTTCTGCGGCGGCAAGCTCCTCGGGCGAACCGACAAAACTCTCTTTCAGTCGGGCAAACAAGCCCTTTTTCTTCTCGGGGCCTATGTTCTGGGAATCCTGATCAGTCATGCAGTGAAAAAAATCCTGGGCAAGGGGCAACGCAATATTGCCAGACAACCTTCCTGCCGGAACCTCGACATTGCCGCCCGCCGGGGAGCACAGACAGAGCAATAGCAAGACCAAGGTTTACAGCAAAAACAAAAGCCGTATGCTACCACTTCTCATTACGACAGGCACTGGAATCACCATGGCAGCCCGACCCGGCTCCAAGCCCTCGAACAAGCCCCGGCAAGGCCAGCTGCGCATCATTGGCGGCCAGTGGCGGGGGCGCAAACTCAGTATTATCGACGCCGAAGGGCTGCGACCCACGGGGGACCGAATCCGAGAAACCCTGTTTAACTGGTTAGCGGCCGAAGTGCCCGGTGCCCAGTGCCTCGACCTGTTCGCCGGCACCGGCGCACTGGGGCTTGAAGCCCTGTCGCGCGGCGCCGCCTACTGCGACCTGGTAGAGAGCCACCGCCCCGCCGCCACGCGAATAGCAGAACACCTGAAAACCCTAGCCTGCGACGACGCTGCCGTACACCATACCGCTGCAGCGACCTTTCTAAGCCAGCATCAACGAGTTTATGACCTGGTTTTTCTCGACCCGCCGTTTCACAAAGGTTTGTTGCAGCAGGTAATACCCGCGCTGGAGCCCCACCTGAAAGACGGCAGCCTTGTTTACCTGGAGGAGGCATCGGACGAGGCAGCACCACCGATCCCTCATCACTGGCAACCGCTGAAAGCAAAACATACCGGCCAGGTTCGCTACAGCCTTTTTGAAGTTAAGAAGCCCGCAGATTCGGTTGAGCCATAACCGGCCAAAAATGCTCCAGGCCCTGTCGGCAAGTGTGAAATAAAACATTGCAGCCGTCGGGCACCACCACCTCACCGCCTCCGTCGCGCCCTGACCCGAAGCAACGCGGAGGGGAAGGGTCCAATGGCACGAGACTAACAACACCCTGCCATCGTTCATGGACTCTTCGCTCCGCTCAGAGAACGTCGAGGAAGGCAGTCGGGGCGGAGCACCCCACAACGTGTCCCCACCATATCGCTCCCTGACCGCAAGGGAAGGGTCCACTAGCAATGGCACGAGACTAACAACACCCTGCCATCGCTCATGGACTCTTCGCTCCGCTCAGAGAACATCGAGGATGGGATTCAGAGACCCGGAAATATCAACCATCGCTCCCTGACCGTGAGGGAAGGCTACACGCCAGCAACCCCCTCCCCATCGCTCCCTGACCCGAAGCAGCGCGGAGGGGAAGGGTCCACCGCATTGGCACATGCTATACAGCCACTGCCGTTGTTCGTGGACTCTTCCGCTGCGCGTCAGAGAACGATGGGGAAGGGGCTCAGAAAGCGTCGGAGGTGGGGTTCTGCGACAACCTTGATTAGAAAGCCAATACTGCGTCATTCCCACACGGTCGCTCCCTGACCGCTAGGGAAGGGTCCACTTTTATGGCAATTCGCCTAACCGCTCCGCCAGACTCAACAAATACTGTTGATCAATGAACCCAACACCAAAACCCCGAAAACACAAAAGGCGACTGCATTGGCAGTCGCCTTCTAATTCAACGGTGCTCAGACCCGCGAAGAATCCCTCCCGCGAACCCGGTTGCCCGTTGCGCCCCTTAAACCTCCAGGGTTTGCCAATCGACTTTCAGCTCTTTCGCCCAAGCCTTGATAGTTTTATCAACCTGGGGCGCCTTGGACTCGGCAACCTCACCAGTTTTCGGGTTTTTAAACTTGCGCACAGGACGCGGGCTGGGCTTTTTACGGGTTTTCGCTTTTGCGACTGCCTTAACAGCCACTTTTTTTGCCTTTTTCGGACGGCCTTTTTTAGCAGGCGCAGCAGCACCTTCTGTCAAAATAGCCAGCAGGTCATCACTGCTCTGGCCATGTTTCTTCATCAACGCTTGAAGATCAGAAATAAATTTGAATTTTTGATCCAGGGCTTTATGTTCTGCTTCGAGTTGTTTCTGCAATTGTTCAATATTCATTTATCAACCTTGTTTTCAATTAAAGAGTCGTTTTTATATCCAGAGGCTGCGATAGACCCCAACCTGTATAAATAGTGCCCCTGCCTACAATGTGAAAACGTCGGCGTTTCCTTGGCAATACTGCTAAGCGGCGCGGATTTTAACCAATTAATGCGAAACTCACAAATAGCGTAGCCTAGCGATCCATGCGCTGCCATCGAAAAATCCACTTACACTCAATAAATCAGCAATTGTTACGAACTTGAACAAAATCTGGTGCAAATATTTTAATTATTTAATTCATTCGCGGTTTCAACTCTCGGAATTCACAGAACTGCGATTTATGATCACGCTCAACCAACGAAAAAAGAAAATAGAGTGATTCGCAATTAAAAAGTAATGCCGCTGAAAACCTCAGATGCTGTTTCACCAATGTTAAACGCTCTGCCGGATGCCAGCAGAAAGACAGCATGAGGGCACGGACTCTAGGGAATGGCAACCCCGCTGGATACCGGCTCGAAGGCCGGTATGACAAAAGATTCGCAAGGGCGCACATAGCCTGCCTCGAACCCGACCCGAGGGCTGGCAGGAGGAAAGCCCCCAACCTCCCGAAACCGTCATTCCGGGCGCGCTGTTCAGCGACCCAGAATCCAGCAATACCCGGAACCGTGCGAAGGATTCGACCGCAAAGGAACCGCAACCCCACCGGATACCGGCTCGAAGGCCGGTATGACAAAAGTTTCGCAAGGGCGCACATAGCCTGCCTCGAACCCGGCCCCGGGGCTGGCAGGAGGAAAGCCCCCAACCTCCCGAAACCGTCATTCGGGGCGCGCTGTTCAGCGACCCGGAATCCAACAATACTCAGAACCGCGCGAAGGAGCCGGCCGCAAAGGAACGGCAACCCCGCTGGATACCGGCTCGGAGGCCGGTATGACAAAAGCACCTCACAGCCCGCCTTTGGCCTGATCCGGGGCAGGTATGACGAGAGAAAATCTATGCCCGACCGTAGCGATCCTCAAACCGCACAATATCGTCCTCACCCAAATACGAGCCAGACTGCACCTCAATCAACTCCAGCGGAATCACCCCGGGGTTCTCCAGCGCGTGGACCTCACCAATGGGGATATAGGTCGACTGGTTCTCGGTCAACATAATCGTGTTCTCACCAATAGTGACCTTGGCGGTGCCCGACACCACAATCCAGTGTTCCGCCCGGTGGTGATGCATTTGCACAGATAACTTTGCCCCCGGCTTAACGGTAATCCGCTTCACCTGATAGCGGTCACCATTATCAATGGAGTCATACACGCCCCAGGGCCGATACACATGGCGGTGATGCAAAAACTCGCTGCGGCCCTGCGCCTTCAGGGTATTCACAATGCTTTTCACATCCTGCACTTTGTCCTTGGCCGCCACCAGTACCGCATCGGTGGTTTCCACTACCACCACATCCTCCAGCCCCACGGTGGCCACTAAACGGTGCTCTGCACGAACATAAGAATTGCGGGTACTCTGGGTGAGCACGTCTCCCATCAGCACATTGCCTTCCGCGTCGTTGTCACCCACCTCCCACAGAGAAGACCAGGCTCCCACATCACTCCAGCCCGCATCCATGGGCACTACCGCGGCTTTATCCGTCTTTTCCATCACCGCATAGTCGATGGAATCATCCGGGCAGGCGGCAAAGGCCTCTTTATCCAAACGCAGAAAATCAGCATCCCGGGTTTTGCCCGCGTAGGCCTTTTCGCACGCCGCATAAATATCGGGGCGGTGCTGTTTCAATTCATCCAAATAAACTTGAGCAGAAAACAGGAACATGCCGCTGTTCCAGTAATACTCGCCCTCATCCACATAGGTCTGTGCGGTCTGCAGATCGGGCTTTTCCACAAAACGCGAGACCACAAAGGCGCCACCATCCAACGAGACGCCCCGCTGAATATAGCCGTAGCCGGTATGGGGCGAGGTAGGCACAATCCCGAAAGTCACCAGTTTGCCGGCCTCCGCCTGCACCTTGGCCAAGGCCACCGCTGCCTGAAATGCCGCCACATCTTCAATCAAATGATCTGCCGCCATCACCAACAACAAGGGTGACTCACCGGCAGCACCATCCAGCGCCTCAAAGGCCGCTAGCGCAATCGCCGGCGCCGTATTACGCCCCTCGGGCTCCAGAATAATGGCATCGGTATTGGTGCCCATCGCGACGGCCTGCTGGGCAACAATAAAGCGGTGCTCTTCATTGCAGATCACCACCATGCCGTCGTTATCCAAACCCGCAAGGCGGTCGATGGTGGCCTGGAGCATGGTTTGCTCACCGCACAATGATAAGAACTGTTTGGGGAAAGATCGGCGGCTAGCAGGCCAGAGGCGGCTACCACTACCACCCGCAAGAACTATCGTTCGCATATCGGTACTTTACTCACCGAGCTAAAAGCCAGAACATAACACATTGTGACAATACTAGACTAAGCAAACGCTGCGCCCGCGACCGATACCGTAATAAGCAATACCATACCCTTCAACCAATTCAGGGTCATAAATATTACGACCATCAATAATTACCGGGCTAATCAGCATCTCTTTTATCAAATCGAAATCCGGCGCTTTAAACACGTTCCACTCGGTACACACCACCAAAGCATCAGCGTCATTCAATGCCGCCTCTTTGGTCCCCATCAACGCCAAACCTTTGCGGTTACCGTAAATACGCTGAGTCTCATTCATTGCCTCTGGATCAAACGCCTGTACCGAGGCCCCCGCCTTCCACAGAGCTTCCATTAGGACACGACTTGGCGCATCCCGCATATCGTCGGTATTTGGCTTGAAAGACAATCCCCAAAGCGCGATTTTTTTCCCGGCCAAATCCCCCTCAAAATACGCCGACAAGTTGGCAAATAACTTACTCTTCTGCCGAAAATTAACCGCCTCGACCGACTTCAATAACTCCGGCGCATAACCCACCTTCTCGGCAGTACGTACCAGCGCCTGCACATCTTTAGGGAAACAGGACCCGCCATAACCACAACCAGGATATATAAAGTGATAGCCAATGCGAGGGTCTGACCCTATCCCCTGGCGCACCTTTTCAATATCCGCCCCCAAACGCTCCGCCAGATTAGCAATTTCATTCATAAAACTGATTTTGGCGGCCAACATGCAATTGGCAGCATATTTAGTCAATTCAGCCGACCGCACATCCATCACAATCAACTTTTCATGATTGCGGTTAAACGGTGCGTACAGCTCCCGCATACGCTCTTCGACCTTGGGGTTATCCGTGCCGATAATAATCCGGTCAGGCCGCTGGCAATCCGCCACCGCAGCCCCCTCTTTCAAGAACTCCGGATTGGAAACCACATCAAAGGCAAGCTCAACCCCCCGCTCAGCCAACACCTCCGCAATACAGGCGCTGACTTTATCAGCAGTGCCCACCGGCACCGTAGATTTATTGACAATAATCCGCGACTCCGCCATATGTGTAGCAATAGTCTTCGCCACCGCCAACACATATTTCAAATCCGCCGAGCCGTCTTCATCCGGCGGAGTACCCACCGCAATAAATTGCACCCGGCCGTGCTTAACCCCTTGATCGGCGTCAGTAGTAAATTGCAAACGACCGGCTTCGAAATTCTTCTTAACAAGCGGGGCAAGGCCGGGTTCAAATATTGGAATCCCTCCCTGCATAAGATCTCTAACACGCTCGGCGTCCACATCCACGCAAACAACGGAATGCCCTACATCAGCAAGCACAGCCGCTTGAACTAGCCCAACATAACCAATACCAAATACTGTAACTTTCATAAAAGAAAACCAAATTGAATTATATAAAAAATTGTGCCCTAACCGTTTAGCTGTGACCTAAAAGTTTCATAGAGCTCCTCAGAAATCAAAATGCTTCCACAAAAACTTCCAGATTCCTGCGGGCAAATTTATGCCTCGAACTCTACTCGAGCACTTGAAGTCAATATTATCTGACTAAACATTGCGCCCGAAGAGACAAAATTTTTGAGGGAAGTTTTTAACATGAGCTTAAAGACCATGAAAAGTTTGATGAACACCTGTTAGCCCTTTATACCTAAAACCTGCATGATGTACTTAACTTTGGGAACAATATACAAATGACTAACCTTCCCAGCTGCCAACCAGAAGCAAAACTGCATACAAGCTATACTAAATGAAGTGGCAATTGCTGCCCCTAAATAGCCATACTTCAAGATAAAAATATAGTTCAACGCGATATCAATACCCAGCGCGCCGATACATATGGCATTCCTAAGCCAGCCAAACTCGCCGTACATGAGCACTTTTCCAGCAGGACCACAAGCAACATTGACAAACTGACCAATCAAAAGCACATAGAGAACATCGACATATCTAACGAATTCAGCACCCCAAATACCTACTATATTTTTCCCGAAAAAGAAAAAAACAATCATTACCGGACATGCAAGCGCTATAACATAAGAACAAGCCTTTGAGGATACTTCAATCGCTTTCAACCAATTCTTTTGCGCACCCAACTCAGCTATCCGTGGCGCGGTGAACGAATCAGTTATAGCCTGCAAAATCATCAATAAAGCAGCCAACCGATAAGCTATCGAATATCCACCAAGGTCCTCATTGCTAACCATAAATCCCAACATAATATTATCGACATTGACAAGCGCCAGTGTCGATATCGAACCAATTAGGAATGGCCTAGAGTAGACCAGCATATCTTTTAAACTTGGGATTTCAATGTTTGGATGTATGCGTCCCCCCGGAACATTCCGCAAGAAATAACGACAAATAACCAGTCGGAAATTTATTACGCCTACAACACCCAATAACCAAAGTATGGAATATAGCCAAAAATCGAAATCGCTTACCCCAAAAAAACCTAATCCCAAAATTATCAAACTGACCAGAGGAACAGGAACCCCCTCCAACATGACGGACTGCCAAGGCTTCTTTAAACCGCGCACAACACCGACAGAAGCAAGTGAGGCAAAATTTAAGGCCGACCCCAAGAAAAAAACCGAAAAAAGGATGTATTCATTGCCATCGAATGCCATTTCCTTTTTCAAGCCCAATAGCAAAAGTATTAAAGAAGAAATAAAAACTGTAGCGCCAAAACTGAACAGATAAACCATTCTTATGACAGGCGCCAACATTTCACCCTTCCCGAGCACCAAATTGCTAGCGACAAATTTTGTCATCGACTGGTTTAAGCCAGCAGAACCAAAATATCCCACCAAGGTACCGCATGACGTGCCCAAGGTGATGATTCCTGTGGCACTGATACCAAAAATCCTAGCAACTAATATGGACAACACCAGAGCAAAAATCAATCCGCTCGTCTTTGCGCACAATGCAAAAATAGCGTTTGCTATTTTCCGGTTTTTCATCTCAAAATTCGCACGTTAATTGCCGACATCCGAAAAAATATCTGCTACACATTCATTAATAAAATTATTACTCAAATCAATCAAACTACGCAAAGCATCAAAGGAACCTGAATAACACGTTACTATTTCATCAATACACGACACATCACCATCGTCCACAACTGCCCCCAAAAGATTTAACCTCTCCAGAAGATCAACAACCTTATTTTTCCCTCGGGCAAAACTAACAAAATTCTTTTCGTACTTGATTGAAAAAACAGTGCCGTGGAAAGTATCCGTAAAAACACACTGCGCACGCTGAATAATCGTCAGAAATTGAAAAGGACTGCATGCCACTACTAGATCGCACCAGTCATTATTAAAACCCGGAGATACCAACTTCAACCCGGCCCTATCAGCGTAGTTCCGAATTTCGACGGCCCGAGACTTACTCAGTCCGTAGCTATAAACAACCGCATAAGGTTCATCGAACGGCAGAAAAAATTCTTCACTAGGAAAATCAGCTAAAAATGCTGGATCTAACACTATCGGAATTCCAGCGCTACCTAAAATTTCAGAGGCTATAAGCTGAGTTGTTTTGTCCCTTACAGAAACACGATTAATACCCCGCACACCAGTTCTAAAGGCATTATTATTACAAGCAATCTCAACTGTGGTATTACCGGCGCTAGGCGCGTATGAGTATTTTTTCAAACCTTCCAAATTCAATCCATAGAACTCCGGACAGCTAACGAAGGTATTGTTTACCAAGCTCCAAATCTCATCGGCACCAAAAAACGCGGCAGAAAAATCTCCATCAACCTTTTTCAAAAATTTAAATTTCTTTTCAGCGAGCCAAAATTGATAAAGTTTTTTTAACCCAAAAATTAATCCCGAAAAATTCCTGTCATTTTTTTTGAACAACGACTTAAAACGCCTTACATTCTGTCTCAAATCGTATAGATCCAAAAAGTATGTATCTAACCGCCGAGACTGTAAAACACTTTGCAAAGCATATGCTTGCAGATATGCACCGTAATTCAATGACTTACTCAATGTTACGATTAAGACTTTTGGCTGCACTTTCGACTCACCCACCGCCAATCCTTCCTTTAGTAATTTTTTTGATGACGCGCCGCATCAAGCTTGGTTTATTAATATCCTTATACTTCGCATGCATCGGGCCCAACCAATTCAAAAATACCTCTATTGAACCCTCTTCCAACGCTTCCAGAAATTTATCATGACTCCCGGCAGATATTTCTGCACGCAACTTATATATTGCCCTTCGCTGTTTAGAAATTTTATGCGCCTGTATTCCAAAATCTCGTTTGTTAGGCACCCATCTACCGGCCTTCCTTTCCTCCTCAAGGCGCACGACCAACCCCTCGCGCCGATGCCGGAAGCCAGCCGCTTGTGAGGCAACAACGTCCCGCTCGTCGAGCTCGCTTAATGCCAGCCGCCCTTCCCTTAAACCCTTTTGAACCAAAAATGATACCTCTGAATTCCTAATAACAATAATCGAGTCTCCGTCAGAATCGCGTACGAATTCGGGCAACCATGCGTCGCCAACACTAATATCAGCGAGCTCGCCCACAACATCATCACAAAAATCACATGCTTTTGGCTTGAACAGCCCCATCCCATAGTCGAGCCCTTTAAGGCTGGAATTCGGGCGCCACTCATCGACTAAATTACCCTCATCATTCTGGTAGGCGATTGTGCTTGCCTGAACGCGCGCTGGAGAATCTTTAGTTTTGCGGCGGAAATCGATCGAGCGTACCTTGTCAAAAGGTATCGGATATTGCATCGCAATAAATTTCGCGTAATTGGCGGTCTTAAGACCGCCACAAATAATACCGACTACAAAAGCAATCCGCTCCTTAATAACGACATCCGCTCTCTGCATCAGCCTAATCGACTTTGTAAAACATGGAATTGCTGTAATCGCATATCGACCTGGATGACTCTTGACGATTTTATATACTTCGTCAAGACTTACAGGATAGTAACAAGCTTTTGAACCATCAAGAACACTGCTTGCGCTGTCGAAGATCATATATTTGAATAAAGGGCTATTAGTTCCCGTTGCAGCAACCTGAATGAAGTAATCTATCTTATTTTCCTTCAATAATTCAGCGCCTATCCACTTGCTCATGCCACCAGACGTACCCCTGCCTCGGAATTCGCCTTCCTTGACATGACCACCATATGCAAGTTCATAATTCCCAAGATAGGGACTTCTAAATGGTGTGTTTGGAAAAAGCTCATGACCGATTGCATCCTCCCGAAGAGACTCGTCTGCAAACGGACACACTGAGCCAAGCGCGTTTTCACTTGAGAAATTGCTTGCTGCATCATTTGTCGATCGATCAGTCGCTATAATGGCACCGATTTCATTGATGTTCATAGAATAATGGGAATTTTCAATGTGAACACAATTCCCGCAGCCGATACAAAAGTCGTTACTGAGAACCAAGTCAACAGGATTCATCTCGATCTCCACTGCTTCTTTTTCCTTTGATAGAGGCACGAAAGCCTTTCCGCATCAAGCCCAACGTGCGCTCTCTTTATTACCGGAAACTTTTTTTGCAACTCATAGACATCCATATCCCAGCAAAGGATCTCTTCTGCCAAGTGAGCTTCAATCAACTTTTTGTATTGCGACTCCCTAGCCACCTCCGGCCTTCTGACATTGACAATTGAAATGTCGAAGCGATTTTCAATATCCAGAAAACTCGCTAGTTTTTGGGAAACGGCGGATGGATTTTCTATGAAATCCTCATATTTAATATGTAGAAAATCGTCACTTAAATTTTTTTCACTTGAAAAATTCCATGCATCAATCCAGTCATTTAAATATTCTGACGAAGATCGAATCGGCCACCAATCATTTCCCGAAATCGCCATATCCCTACGATGGATACATGAATTAATTACATCGTACGGATTTCTAGTAACGTGAATAAATTTTGGCACCCCAAGCACAGAGGAGACAAAGTCCAAATCCCACGTGTAATATTTCGGGTACTTATCCCCAATAATAAACTTGCTCAAATCCTCTTGATCCCCAAGAAGAGAAGAGGTGTACATAGCTGTCAATGTAGGAGAAATAGATTTAGCACGCTTAATAGTCGAAACATCAACTTCGTCTTCATACGCGCCGACAGATTCCTCCTTTTTTGACAACCCTCTGGGGGTTCTTTTGTTTATATGTTCTTCTCTATAGAAGCAGGTATCAATTATTTTTGCAGTTCTATAAAGATCTTGCTCGTTAGACAACCTTATAAAAGGATGCGAATTGAGGAAAAAATTTAGCAGCGTAGTGCCACTTCTTGGACACCCACCCAAAATCAACCAAAGATTATTCATTTAACGAATAGCCCCGAAATTAGTCATATCATTAAAAAATCAACTCATTATACGCTTCTTAATCTCGTGGGCGGCATTAAAAAATTTTGAAAGATTAAGGATATAAACGAAAGGCGAGAAAGCCACCAACCGAATAAGCCAGAAAAAATAAGAAAACCCAAGCCCCAGCCCTAAGGGCTGAGTAACAACGGAATCGTAACCCATAGATTTCATTTCCTCGCCCCCGACTTTTTCAATTAATGATATTTCACCCCGCGAAAGCCCTTCGACAAACTTCCTAGAATTATTAACTTTGATAGTGCCAGAAAATTCCGACAAATCCTCTTCTGGAATGCTTAAAAAATCAGCTAATGAATTAAGCGTTTTAGCGGACTCAGAAAGCAATTCCTCGTACTTAACGAGGTGAACCCTATCGTCACCCACATACTTCATTAAATTTTTCACTGACGACCGCCAAAACTTCGCCATAAGAATAGGGTTATAATTAAAAAACAGTCGAAAAGCTTCAGCTTTCCCCCCCCTATCCCATACTTGGAATGGCTTACGCTTTTGACTGAATATGCAATCGCGCGGGTCGCGCAACATGAATATTAATCGAGCTTCCGGGAATACGGTCAATATCTCTTCGATATAATAAGAATTTCTCGGCGTTCCGTCGCATAGCCGAAGAGCTTGCAAATCATCCTGCAACGCTTTTATGAATATACTCAAAACTTGATATTTGAACTTTATATTTTGATTCTTGACCAAAACATCGCCAACCACTTCTTGGATTTCCTGAGCAGATGAATAAGGACAATCCATCCGTTTGATGTATTGCTTGCTGAGCTTCACTATAAGCTCTTCTGCCTGCCGAAGAGATCCAATGGTATCCTGAGGCGATACAGACAGACGGCCAAAATAGTGAAGCTCACCCAAATGAGAGATTTTCCCCTTCGTAGCCTTCTCCAGTAGATTACACATAAATTTAGTGCCACTGCGGGAATAACCAAATACAAAAATTGGTTTTACAGCATCATTTACCGCATTAGTTGGTTTCAAAACTTGATTCCTTCAATTGAAATACCACTTACTCTTCCTTTTTCGAGGCTGACTCAAGCCCGAAAAGAAAAAGAACTAAAGATGCTGCGCAAATTGAATTGCTTAAAAAGCTTTCAAAAAACAATGAAAAGCTCACAAAAACCAAAACCCCAAGCCAAATTGTCCTATCAAACTTCCATTTGGTTTTGGATACCAAACGAAACAAAAGTATTAAAAACATAGCAGCGAAGAAGAAGCCCATCTCACCTATCAAAGAGGCAACATTGCAGTCGTATAAAGCTGTATCAGCGCGGTAAAAAAATGTATCAGCAACTCTGGTCTCCTGATAGACGCCCACGTCATAAGCAAATTTCGTTCCATAAGTACCTAACCCGCTGCCAAACGGGAAATAATCAAGAGCAAGACGCCCACCCTCCGTCAATAGGAATAACCGAAAGTATCCTATATCATTTTTTAACCCCTCTTCACCGAAGAATATGATAGAGGCGCCGTAAAATGCGATATATGCGAAAACAGGCGACACCAAAAACCATATGACTATTCGTATATTTGATTTGTATGCGGAGAGAACTTTCAACGAAAGCCCGATGACAAACAATGCCATACCAAGCCGCCCCCCAGTAAAAACCAAACCCACCGCAGCGAAAATTAGCAAAACAAAATATAGTTTCTTCCGCATTCCGAGCATTTCAGCGGACGCAAATGACAATAAGGCAAATAGATGCGCCACTCTATTCGCATTTAATTGGAATCCACCAACTCTATTAATCGACGTGAATTCTTCGCGAATTTTTTCATTCAAACCGAGATGAAGAAATACTTGAGGATTTAGGATGTTCATCACAACCCCAATAAAGGTGATCGCCAAAACAATCTTAAAGAAAGCCAAAGCAACTTTTTGATGAACAAATTCATTAGCGAATAAAAAAAACACAAATAATTTTGACATCAAAAAAGCCTGACTCACCACCTCCACAGCGCTTCGATTTCTGCCAAGCATAAGACTAAAAAATACGACGGAAACAATAAGAACCAAGAAGAAAACAAATTCCTTGCCAGCCACTCCAGTTTTTAGCAGTTTAAATAGCAAAAGTAATAGAAATAGAACCGTCACCAACTCATCAATTACATCAAGCCGTCTCCACAATACGGCCTCAAGAATTGGCGAAAAGCAGACTAAAAACAAGCATGAACACCAGAGATAACTTAGCCGTTCATTATTGCCAAACTTCTTAGATGCGCCGAAATTTTCTCCAACCTCAACTGCTTGCATTCATAAATACCAAATCTGTGAAGACGGCAAGCCAATAATCTCATCCAGATCATAATTTGCTTCGCGAAAATAGCGGTTCAAGTACTCCCTAGTAGATAATTTCATACACCTCTTCCTTGTCCTGCTGAACCCAAGACCGCCAACGACCATTAATACTATTTTCAATTTGTAAAGCAAATATCTAAAACCTGCAGGCATCACACCACCAACTAATATATCTTTAGAGTATCGCCCCCTCTCCAAGCCCTTAAAAACTCTAGATGTGAGCAACCAGCCGAAAAGCCAATTGGGATACATTCCGCTGTTTTCCCTTGAGCCCAAAGAGTCATTTAGAATACTCTTCACTTTATTTGAACCAATGCACAAAAAATCAGCCAACCTGTCGAACTCAGCTTCCGGAGATTTAAAAATATTCTCATACAGCATGAAGCAGACCCTTTCTCCAAATGCCTCTTTAATTTTTTTTGCTTGATCCCTATAAATACTGCGATCAAGCAACTCTAAATTACCTCTTGATATTTCGCCCTCAAAAGAAGACGTCGCTCGTCCAGTTCGAACAAGGTGCCAATAGTGAGAAAATGCTCTTTCTGTAGGATTTCTTAGTACCACTAGAATTTTAAGCTTTGGAAAAGCTTCGGCAAGATTCCTAAAATTAATTTTAGAATGGAATAGCGTAGTTGAATCCCAACCTACTAAATGCTTAGCTGAATAAGCACTTCCAATTTTTTCAACCGCTGAAGTCCAGCTGAGATTAGAAGCATCAAGGAAAACCAAACCCTTACTATCCGCAGCTACGAAATCCGGATGAACAAAAGGATCATTGCAATCTAAAATATGGATTTCTTGCTCTGGAAACTTAACATTTTCCAATCTATCCAAAGTTCTGTGCAGCCATGTAGTACCTGATTTCATTGCACCCGCGACAATAAAGTCAGGCGAGACCTTCTTAACTGTATCCATTGTCATCCCTAAAGCCTTTTGAGCAGTGATCTTTGATGTCATCTTCAGCAGCCAAACAAAACTCTCGATATAACTGTGCATACCATTTTTTTGAGCCTCTATTTTTGTCCTCATCTACCACTTTAGAGCTCAAATTCAAATAGGGGATCAATGCCTTCAAACATTCTTCCATTTTCTCGCTACGACCAATAAAAACCCTAAACCGACCCGACTCGATTACTTTAAATGGCTCACCACCCAAGCATGCATCTTCGTATCTTATTCCTGCAAGCCTACACAGCTCCAACCTGACCCATCGCTCCGGGTAATCTCGAGGAAAAATTTCTTTAAACGCAACCCTTAGGAAATCAGGATCCTCACTCCGGCTCTTAACTCCACTTTTCGACATGTAGTACGTAAGCCAATAAGGGAGATCCTGGAAGAACATTGAAGGATCACGTGCCACAGGATCCCGAAAAAACGTCACTATGGTCACGTTCTTTCTATTCAGATATAGAATCAGACGCTTCGATGGGTACACAAAATATTTTCTAAGCAATATCTTTAGCCGCCCATACTTATAGAGATGGTAAGGAAAGGAAGGAGGCATTCCATAAAATGTATGCGTATGGTAGGAATTTAATACTAGCCCCTCCACAGTACTTGAACCAACTTTACCCATGGTATAGACCAGAACAAAATCGGAGGACCTGACCTTTCGTAAAAATTTAAACATATTTGCCAGCGGTATATTAGTAGATGATACAAACGAGTTTTGATACTACTCTATCGAAGAGTTTTAAGAAAATCGTAACTTCCTTTTCAAATACAGAGGGAAAATATAGCAATAGTAATAAAATTTACGATAGCGGGTCAGCTTATTCAGAAAGTCTGGCTTTCCACAAGCATGTCCATCCTCACTAAGAAGATGCGCCATCCTAGTAGCTTCAGCCCTGGCAAGCAATTTCACAGAATATTTCCACAAAGTTTGGTCCCTCTCAAAAATCCTTACCGCAGTTTCCAAACCAATTGAATAAATTTTAGAATAGTTCCTTCCCTCGCCAGAATACAAGTTACTCCCGTGCAATCTAAGTCTTGCATACATCTTATTGCTGTAATAACCAGAACTAATAGACAACGCTAGTATTCCCAGGTATTTATCAGAAATACCAATACCAGAAGACTCAGGCATTGGAAATATTTTATTCAAGCAATCTCTTCTAAAACAAAACGCCGACGTCGGAGGAAGAAAAATTTTCGGTTTCCCTCTGTGCCTTAATGATTTTTTTTCATTAACTATCCCCTCAATCTGTAAAGGCGTCCTTCCTTCAACAAGGCCTGATGATGAATTAAATTTTTCTACAGCATGAAAAACGAAGCCTATTTCAGGCTCTTGCTCAAAAAGTTTTACAACTTGGTAAACTTTTTCTTGCGAAAAGACATCATCCGCATCCAGAAAAAATATAAACTCACCAGTAGAAGCCTCAAACCCGGAATTGAATGCCTTCGATTGTCCGCCATTCTCCTGATAAACTGCACGAATACGTTCACCATATGATTGGATTACATTTCGTGAACGATCTGTTGAGCCATCATCGACTACTATTACTTCAATGTCGGGATATTTTTGCGCTAGCGCACTATCAATCGCCTCCCGTAAATATTTTTCGTAGTTATAGTTAGTAATTAATATCGAGACTCTCCCACTTTTAGGAACTAGATTTTTCATTTTAAAAAATCTTCGAGAATTTTTTTACATTTGAGCATATCGCCGCTTTCCAAAGGGCCACTCCCCACACATTTCTCGACATTACCTTTTCCAATTCTTTCTAGCTCATACTGCAGAGCACTTCGAAATTCGCTCTCCTCAGTAAAAAGCTTTACATTTGAAAACTTTCCCAAAAAGCTATTAACCGTATCGAATTGATGGTCATTCCTATGCTCACCTAACCTACTAGATCGCGCCAAAAATAGTCCACACTTCCCTTCTTCGAGACATGTCAAAATATTTCCCATACCGGCATGAGAAATCACCAATTGAGCTTTTGCAATATTGCTCGAAAACTCTTCAGGTGATAAGTACGGTATTAATTTAACCTTCAAATCAGTGGAAAAGTTTTCAACTTTATAGCCCACATCCGCAGACTGGCACACCACCTCGCACTCTTCCGGCCTCACCCCTAAAGAAATTTCCTCCAAGACATTTTCGATCAAGCGAGGAAAAGGCAACTGGGTCCCAACGGTAACAAATATCACAGCACCTTCCCCATATATGTCAGCTTCGCATCTTGGCTTGCCAGATGCTCCCACTGCGTGCCCCATAAATCGGCCCATCGCCTGGCATATTTCCCTGATTTGGAGAGACTGCTGTAGTTGGCAATACTATCAATCCATACAGTCCGCTTCCTCAGAAGTTTTGCGCATATCAACATGCACAATCCTGGTAGCGCTCCAGTAGATACAACATAACTAGGCCTGTACTTCATCAAAATATAAAAGCATCGCGGCATACAAATAATTACCTTCCAAATCTCATTTGCGTTCAAATCTGGAATGTATTCTGCGTTTTTTCCATCAATAGACAAAAATTTATTTGTAGACGTAATCACGAACTCGTACTTTTCTGAATCTAGCAAATTGCATACACGCATAAGTTGCTTATAGTGCCCCCCAAAAGAGGCAGCCATGAGAACTTTCACTTTTTCTTCACGCATGATGCCCACCTACTCACTGTAAAATTTCATTTAAGCTTAAGCCAACCTGTTCCGCATCATATTTTTTGTTCTCTTCGATTAGCTCCGAGTTAATTAACTCAAGTTCCTCTCTTTTTAACCTAAGAAGCTTTACCAACTTCTCCTTCATATCATTTTCACTTTCCGCAACTAGGAACCCTGAAGAGTCCGACTTTAAGATACTGCTAGCGGCTACATTTCTTAATGCTATCGGAACCGCGCCACAAAAAATCGCTTCAATTAGAACAAGCCCTAAAGATTCCCCTTCTCGGGTCGACGCAAATATAAATATATCCGCTTCTTGATAATATCTAACCAGCTCTGCTTGGCTCACAAAATCTACGAACCCAACAGAGCCAGAGGCTATGTGATTTTCCAGAATTTTTTGCGCTGACTGCTTTTCAGGCCCCTGCCCAACGAATGTTACAGAAACTCCAGTAGACATTTCTGGGAGCTTGAAAATTTCTGCTAAAATTCTTGCAAAAAGTAACGCGCCCTTTCCATCAATCATTCTTCCAACGAAAAGTATTTTCTTCGAACTTTCATCCGCTGATCGCTGTTTGCGAGCGCCTTTTTTGAACAAACTTGCATCAACACCTGCCGATGCGTTTACAAAAACTGCGCCGCCGTCAATACCATAAGCCTCTACTATTTTTCCCTTAAACTCGTCTGAAGGAACCACTATTTTGTAACTTAGCCTTATCGCTGACTTCGCGATAATTTTTTTTATTTTCCGCCTAAAGTTTCCTTCATTTTTTTCTGGAAATGCGTCGCTCCCATGAAAGTGCAAGATGATCTTGAGCTTTGGATTAAACAGCTTTGCCACCAAGGCCGGGGGGGCGCTATGGGTCACATAATGAATATATGCAATTCCGTCAAATCGCACCAGGCGAGAAAACGTTTTACAGTAGAAAAATATATATGACATCAGCTTTGATTTATTATTATTTAATGCGATAACTGCGGCATATCTACCTAGCTGAGTGATTTTCTTAAAACTGTTCTGGACGAAAGTGCCATAGTAAGGCCTCTCTTCAGAGGGATACATATTTGTAATATAAATTACTTCAGGTTTTGACATTTTCCTGCCGGCCATACGATACGCTTCAATTGCCCCACCCTACTACTGGATATGGACTTACTTAAAGTTTTATGTTAATCAATGAATTTGAACTCCATTTCAAGGAATAGGGCCCGTGACTCATTCTAAAAACACCACCTTACCAATAGCCCTTATTTGCTGTTTTAGCGCAAACATTCTTTGTAGCCAAGTTGTTGAAGAAAAAATAAAAACAAATAAAGAACGAATAGCGGACGTTAGCGCCAAGCAAAGGCGCATATCAGAAGAAACCCTTCGCCTAACCTCCCCACAAAGCCTGAGAGAAAATCTTATTTGGTCAACAGGATTCGAAGAAAAGCAGTTCCAATTTATATATGGAGGCAAATTAGACGAGAATTCTGGACCAGAATGGGCAAGAGCTAAACGCCAGGATAAAGACGATTCCATTATATTCTCTTCATCGTTCGCACGCTCAGGGCAATCCTCATTAAAATTAACCTGGAGACGGGAGCTCCTTGGTGAGAGCAACGACAGCAAAAAAGCTATGGTGATTTTTGGAAAGCCTTCATTCACCGAAGGCCTAGAGAGATGGTATGGGTTCAGCATTCTTCTTCCATCAAGTTTTTACACTGACAACGACCCTTACAACGCGCTGATTTTCCAAGTTCACGCGACGCCCGATCACCATTTAAATGAACAATGGCGCTCACCGCCTATTGGGCTATCATTGCGAAACGGAAAATTAAAATTTGGATATACATACGACACCGAGAAAATATCCCAAAAAAACTTCAACTTAAATCAAAACCGGAAAAGCTTTGAAATTGGCGACCTTTCTTCTTTACTTGACAAATGGACTGATTTTGTAGTTCACGCTAAATTCAGCGTTAACAACAAGGGCTTGATAGAACTTTGGGTAGATGGTCAGCTAATTGTTAGCGATAGCAATATAAATCTCGGATACAAGGACGACTATGGCCCTTATCCAGGCTGGGGCATTTACTCTTACAACAGCACCAACCCAGAAAGATCTATATATTTAGATGAAGTACGCATTGGCAACAATTCAAGCTCATATACTCAAGTTGCACCCGGGCGCAACGACAACACCCAGCAAAAGCCCCAATTTGACAGCTCGGCCAACCATTTACCTACAGCCAATGCCGACCCATTAACGCCAAAAAGATCTGAACAAAAACCATATCCTTAATAGACGTGATTTCCGAAAAAACCTTTTATCAGTGTCAGCCACACAATTTTAACATCAAAAAAGACCGACCAGCTTCGTATATAGGCCAAATCAAATTCAATCCGCTTTTCCATCTTCTCGAGGGTATCAGTCTCGCCGCGCCAGCCGTTAACCTGAGCCCAGCCGGTAATACCCGGCTTTACCAGGTGACGCTGCATATAACCGCTGATTTTGTCTCGATACAACTCGTTGTGCGCAACAGCATGGGGCCTGGGCCCCACAATGCTCATCTTGCCCTGTAGCACGTTAATAAACTGGGGCAGCTCATCTAACGAGGTACGGCGCAAAAAGCCACCCACTTTGGTAATGCGACAGTCGTCTTTGGTGGCCTGAACCACCACATCACCGTTATCACAGCAGGTCATAGAGCGGAACTTCCACACCATAATCTCTTCGCCATTGATGCCGTAGCGGCGCTGCTTGAAGATGACAGGACCCGGGGAGCTAAGTTTCACTGCAGCAGCGATAATCAGCATTGGGATCGCGATGCCGCACAGAATGATAGAACTCAGAATAACGTCTTCAGCGCGTTTGATCACGGCATCAAAGGAATCGAAGGGGGTGTCATAGACACTGACAACAGGCAGGCCACCGATTTCACGGCTGCGGGCATTGAGCATTTTGAAGGTAAACAGGTCTGGCACGATGTGAACGCAACAAGAACTATTGGCGAGCTCTTCGACCAACTCTTTAATGGTCTCCTCTTCGCGCATGGGCAGAGCGATGTAAATATCGTCGAACTCGCCTGCACGGGCCTGTTGCTTAAGGAGCTCTGTCGTACCAACAACCTGAACATCTTCTTCCAACAGGGGGTAATGACCAATTGGCACCCGGTCATCATAGAATCCGGCGACCGTCATCCCCATCCACGGGCTACCAATAATGCTGTTTGCGAGACTGATACCGGGCTCTTTCGCGCCAACGATGGCTACTCGGCGCGTGTTGACGCCGACGCGGCGAAATTCACGCAGGACCATGCGGGCGGAAATGCGGTAGAGGCTTATGGCGACGGGCACCGCGACGGCCCAAGCAACCATGACCGCACCACCATACTCCTCCGTCAAATCGAATAAAAAGGTAATAGTGAGAAGGGTACCCAACACAACCAACCAAGTGGTAACGACGGTCTTTACTTCAGTAAATAACGATTGGCCACGCCAGGAAAAGTACAAGCCGTTTTTATGAGCGAAAATGTGATAACAGATAGACGCAACGAAGGCTGCGATTTGGTAGCCCATGCCCCAAGTGTAGTCGGCAAGCGACACCAAGCCAGCGAGCAAACCCCAGATGACCAGTACATCGGCCAGTTGATGGGCAGCTGTCACCATTGAATGGTGTTGTTTTATAAAGCCGCCGACCTGCACACCCTGCCCTGCATTGATTGGCTCAGATTTCACAGCAATTCCCTCGCGCACTCATTTCGCATCACTTCCTGGTTTTTGGCACCAATACTTACTTGACTGAAGACACCGGCGCTTGCCGCCGATGTCCACGACGCACCACCCTGCGCCCCTCTGCACCAAAAAAGGCAACAATTTTGCGCCAATATCGGTCAGATTCCAACGGCTTTTCAGAAATTTAATGCTTCCGCATTAATGAATTGGTAAGAAATTGTTTCCTTACCGGGCCACTGACGCCACCCCCTGTCCGTGGGGGTCATTGTCCGCTCCCCTTCGATTTGGCCGATTGGGAGACGTTCATGAGAAAGCAAGTTGCGGGCCAAAGCCATCGCCTTTGGGGTCATGATTGTCGCAGCAACTTACTACATTTATGTTTCAGCCAGGTATCGAGGTGTTCTCGTTTGGTGGGATTGGAGGGCGGATGATTTTGGGGCGGCGTTTGGCGGGTGGTGGGCGGGGTTGGTGGTTGCCGCGTGGGGGCCTGGGGTGGTGCTTTTGTTCGTGGGCTCTTCGCTGTGCTCAGAGAACGCTAAGAGGGTGCGCGGGGTTGCTAGGCCCCGGCTCGGAGGCCGGGGCGACGGGTTCGGTGATCGGGTTCGGAGACGGGGCATTAGGATATTATCTTTGGGGTAATAGGGGTGGTTTTGCGGCGGCGCGGTAGCGGGGTTGGCTTTGGGGTGGGTGCTTTGTTTGGCACAAATTCTGCTTGCGTGCACAACAACGGGGCTGCGGTTACATGCGGCCCGGTAGCAACCTTCGGCTTTACCTCGTATTATTGCCGGGCTTCGTTGCTGCGCTAGCGGTCTGTCTGCTTTGCATGACGGGCGGCAACGAGAAAACTCCGATAATCGCTCATGGAAGATTTATGCCCAGCAAGTTGTTTCGCGCTCTCACTCTGGCCTCCATTGGCTTGGCTGGCCCGAGTCTGGCGGCGCCGTGGATCAAGCCCGACGATCTCAGTGCCCGCCTGCAGGTTGAGTATTTGGCCAGCCAGGGCCTTATCCGAAGCCCGATCACCCAGTGGCCGTTGATGTGGGGCAGCATTCTGCCGGATTTGCGATTGGCGCAAAATCGCAAGCTCAGCCCGCAACAGCAGCGGACGGTTGACTCACTCCTCGCCCAGTTCGAACAAGACAGCGCGCCCACCCAGGTCACCCTGAGTGCTGGTACTGCTGATCAGGAAGTGACTGCCTTTGGCGGCTTTGGCGACAGCAATAATGCGCCGCAATTTGCCAGCGTGAGCGCCGGTTTTGTGGGGCGGCGCTGGGCGGGTGAGCTGCAAGTCAGTTACGACGTGCCGGATTACACTTGGGAGCATCGCAAGCTGGACGGCAGCTACCTGGCTGGCGCCTTTGGCAACTGGGGGCTGACGATTGGTGCGATTGATCGTTGGTGGGGGCCGGGCTGGCAGTCCAGTCCTATCCTGTCCAACAATGCGCGCCCGGTGCCGGCACTGTCTATTGCTCGCAACAAAGCCCTTCCCTTTGAGAATTTTTTTCTATCGTGGCTCGGCCCCTGGCAGCTACAAGCCTTTATTGGCGAGCTGGAGTCCAACCGAGCGGTGCCCAACGCCAAACTGCTGGGCATGCGTTTCTCAGTCAAACCGGCCTACTGGTTAGAGCTGGGTGCCACCCGCACCGCCCAATGGGGCGGCGATGGCAGGCCGCAGGATTTCAGTAGCTTTGCCGATTTAGTGGTCGGTAAAGACAACCGGGGCGACAGCGGTATCACTCTTGAGAACGAGCCTGGCAACCAGTTGGCTGGATTGGATTTCAAAATAAGCGTCGCGGTGCCATGGGGGAGTCAAGGCGCATACGGCCAATTCATCGGACAGGACGAGAGTGGCTATGCGCCATCTCGCTATATCTACACTGCCGGACTGGACGGCAGCATTGTGGCGAGGCAACACACGCTGCAATGGTTCTTTGAACGCAGCGATACCCGAGCGAGTGCTTTAAGCAACAATCCTCGTCTCAATTACTCATATGAGCATGCTGTCTACGAAAGCGGTTATCGATACAAAGGGCGCACGATAGGAGCAAGCATTGATAGCGACAGCACCATCAACACCCTTGGCTTAACCCTGCTGCTGCCCAATCGCGATTTGGCTAAAATGACCTTGTCCAACCTGACCCTAAACCCCGACGGCGGCAAGCGAACTGGCTTTCGCGGAGAGGGCGCGGTGGCCGAAGTCAGCTACACCGCCAACGTGCTTAACGGCCAGATTGAGGTTGGCTACCGCTATGTTGATGACGATATTCGGGTGGCTGGCCTGGGGAACGACGGCGTAAATACACTGTTTATTGAGACCGTGTGGCGCTGGTAAGCCCGCCCAACTGATAAAGAATTTACATAGATTGCACTGCATGCAAATGGGGATTGCTCAATGAAACTGTTACACGCCTCTGTGCTCATTTTGAGCGCGATCTCGGCAGGCTGTACCGTGGTACCCGGCAGCGATATGAGCCGGATGAATTCGGTGTGGTTCGACGATACACCAGAGGACTACGCGCCAGCCAGCACCAATATTGAATATATTCCGATTAATGCGACGGTGCTGAGCCATATCAAATCCCAACCATTCTCTGCCCCGAAAAGCAGCAAGGACCTCGACGAGCATATTCAAAACTACGTCTACCGTATCGGCACGGGGGACGTGCTGACTGTTACCGTTTGGGAGCATCCGGAGCTGACCATTCCCTCGGGATCGTTCCGTAGCGCTTCGGAGGGCGGCAACGAGGT